>NZ_KE387099.1:47231-51301 GCF_000430445.1 Saccharomonospora iraqiensis subsp. iraqiensis | reverse complement strand
GGCTGACGCCTCCCGCCGCCGCGCGGCCGAGGTGACCGACACCGCCGGGGACCTGGTGCGGCTGGACCGGGCACGACGGTGGGTGCCGGTGATGGCCGGTGTGCCGGCACTCGGCGCGATCGCGGCCGGGGCGGTCAACGTCGGTGCGGAGCTGTCCCGGTTGTTCCCGCACACCCCGGTGATCCCGTGGGTGGTCGAGCCGATCCTGACCACGCTGATCGTGGCCATCATGCTCGCGCAGATGGTCGGCATGGCCCCGGCCGTGGCCACCGCGCGGGACGCCCTGCGGGACGGCTACGTCCTCGCCGAGATCGTGCTGTTCCTCCTCACCGGCGTACTGGCGGTGGGACTGCACTACGTTGACGGCCCCACCCCCGACCGCCGGGCCACACCGGACGGGGCGTTGGTGTGGCTTGTGGTCCCCATCGGACTCGCCCTGTCCATGTGGCTTGTCCCGAAACTGCGGGCCGACCTCACCGCCAAGTTCGTCGCCGCCGAGAACCGACTCCGCGAACAGGCTCGCGACGAGGCGTCCCCCGTGGCGTCTGACCTGCATCGGAACAAGGCCGGAAGCACCGACCGGGATACCACCGCCCCGACCATTCCGGAGCCCTCGCGGAAAGGCTCGTTCGCCACGCACCGGGCGACGCTGCAGCGGCTCGTCGGCTCCGGGGAGATCGACCCGCACACGGTGTCGGTGAACGCGGTGAAGAACCGCCTGCGGTGCCGCCCGGAGACCGCCAAGACCCTGCTCGCCGAGTACCGCACCGGGGGTGAGCAGTGATGGCTCAGACCATGCACATCGTCAAGCCGAAGCTTCTGCGCTCGCCGCAGGGCCGGGTGCGGACCTACTGCGGCACGGTCCTCGCCCGCGGTGAAGGCGCACCCGAGACCGCCCCGATGTGCGCCGCGTGCATGCGCGCGGCCGGGTGGACCCACGACACGAGGGGGAGCAAGTGACGACCCACGATCACACCGAACACCACGACACCGACCGCACCGTCGTACCGCTGCGCCCGACAGCCCACACCGCCACCGACGACGTGGTGGATGCCGAGGTGGTGGCCGAGGAGCCTCGGCCGACGTTCGGTACCCGGCGTCTGCCGGTGCCGCACATCAGCGAGGAAACCCGGCTGCGGCTGGCCGAGGGCGCGGTGGAGTTGCGCCGTACTTCGGCGCCGTATGTGCAGACCGGCACGAAGACGGTCGTGCGGCACGCCCTGTACGTGCCGGCCGGTGCGGCGGTGGTCGCCAAGCGGGTCCGCGACACCCGTGGCGTGAGCAGGTACGAGCGGATGTTGCAGGCCGCCGAGGTGGCCGGGGACTGGGACAAGGCCGCGGAGTGGGAAGAGCGCGAGGCCCGGGCGAAGCGGGAGCGGCATCAACGCCGCATGGACTGGCTCAAGGCCCCCACCCACCTCGCGAAGGCGGTGGCGATCTCGTCAGCCGCTGGGATCGGCCTGCTGCTCGCGCTGGGGGTTGTGCTCGCGGTGGCCGACGGCAACGCGGGGATGGTGTTGGAGCCGATCGGCGCGGCCATCGACACGGTGCGGTGGCTGTGGTGGTTCGGCACCGCCTACGGTGCGCTGCTGCTGACCGGCAGCCTCGGGTTGGGTGGGCTGTACCTGTGGGACCAGGGCCGCAAGCACTCGACCTGGCAGCCGCGGTGGGCGGCCCCGGTGCAGGCTCACCCGGAGGAGCGGGACCTGGTGCCGGACGAGGGAGCGATCGTGTCCGCGCTGCGGGAGCTGGGCTACGCCCCGTTGACGCGGGCGTTCAAGGAAGGCTGGCAACCCCGGTGGGTCTCGCCGACTACACGGGTGGGCCGCGGCTGGCACACCCAGTTGCTGCTTCCCCGGCAGGTGCCCGTGGAGGAGATCGCCAAGCGTAAGCACGTGCTCGCGCACAATCTGCTGCGCAAGCCGATCGAGGTCTGGCCCACCGAACCCAAGGACCAACCGGGAGTGCTCGATCTGTGGGTGGCCGATCAGGGCATCCTGACCGGTCCGGTGGACCCGTGGCCGCTGCTGCATGAGGGCACGACGGACTACTTCAAGGGCGTGCCCGTGGCCGTGGACGTGCGGGGCGAGCAGGTCACCGGGCAGCTCATGGCCCGCAACTACCTCGTCGCCGGGATCATGGGCTCGGGCAAGTCCAGCCTGGTGATCTGTCTGCTGCTCGGGGCGATGCTCGATCCGCTGGTGGACATCGACGTGCACGTGCTGGCCTACAACGTCGACTACGACCCCATGACCCCGCGGCTGCGGAGCCTGGTCAAGGGCGACGACGAGGAACACATCGAGGCCGCCATGACCAGGCTGCGGGAGCTGGCCAGCGAGGTCAGCGAACGGGGCCGCATCCTCGAAGCCCTCGGCGGGGAGGAAGCCAAGGTGACCCGCGAGCTGGCCGAGGCAGACACCCGGCTGCGGCCCACCGTGGTGGTCTTCGACGAGGTGCAGGAGCTGTTCACCCCACGCAACAACAGCAAGGACGAACGCCAGAGGGCCGAGGAAGCCAAAGAACTCGCGTTGAAGGTGACCAAGAAGGCCCGCAAGACCGCGATCACGCTGCTGTGGGTCACGCCCGACGCCGACGCCACCAGCCTGCCCCGCGGTATCTCCAAGACCGCCTCCAACCGGGTGGCCTTCGCCATCAACGATCACCAGGGCAACGACGCGATCCTCGGCACCGGCATGCACAAGCGCGGCTACTCCGCCACCACCCTCGTCGCCGGGGAGGACGTCGGCACCGCCATGGCCGCCGGCTTCTCCAAGGTCCCCGGTCTGATCCGGTCGCACTACGTGCGCAAGGAGAAGGGCGTGGACGAGATCACGCCTGTGGTCGAGCGGGCCGTGGCCCTCCGCGAACAAGCCGGACTCACCATCGGCCCGGCCCCGGCCGTGGTCGAGCCGGCTGCCGAGGTTGATCCGTTGGCCGACATCGCCGCGGTGCTCGGCCAGCAACCGAGGATGAAGACCCGCGAGGTGCTGCAACACCTGGCCGAGCGCAACCGCACGGTCTACGGCGACTGGACCCCGCAGCGACTGACGTCCTACCTCGACGACTACGACGCCGCCCCTTACAAGACCGAAGGCGCCATGCAGGTCTCCGCCGCTCGCGTCCACGAGGCACTCACCGAACGTGACCGCGACCACGACGGCGACACCGAACCCACCGAGGGCGACGACTAAGGGAGGCCCAGGGATCGAGGGAGTTTTCCCTCACTGCCTCCCTCGCTCCGCCTCCCTCCGCATCACCAGGCACAACACCCCGCGAGGGACCCGAGGGAGACAGCACTCGATAGCCGCCTCCACACCCCCAGAACGCCCTCCACACACCACCGGGGTGGCTCCCTCCCCAGGAAGCCACCACCACACCCCCTACCCAACAACTGCTACGCAACGTAACCGCGTCGAAGGAGCGTGTCGCATGACGAACGCCGACATCCTGCGTGAGTGGGCGCTGTACTGCGCCGCGATGGGCTGGCCCGTGTTCCCCCTCGTATCTGCCACGAAGCGGCCCGCGATCCGTGGGTGGGAGCAGCGCGCCACCGTTGACCGCGATCGGATCGCCCGTTGCTGGGAGGCCGGTACCTACAACATCGGGGTGGCGACCGGGCCGTCGCGGTTGCTGGTGGTCGACCTGGACACCGCGAAGGAGCCGGGCGAGCGTGACGGCGTCGCTGCTCTGGCGGAGTTCGCGGCCGGGCGGGGTGTGGCGCTGCCGGAGACGTACACGGTGGCCACGCCCTCGGGTGGGCGGCACCTGTACTTCGCCCTGCCGGACGGAGTGATGTTGCGCAACAGCGCCGGCCTGCTTGCCCCGCGGGTGGATACCCGCAGCGGCGGGGGCTATGTGGTCGCGCCCGGGTCGGTGGTCGCCGAGGGCGGGTACGAGCTGCTCGACGACACCGACCCCGCGCCGCTTCCCGGATGGCTGTTGCAGGCCCTGTGCGAACGCCCACCGACGACCACCGCGCCGCCGCGGGACACGCCGGTGCGGCAGGCGAGCGCGTATGCCGCGAGCGCGGTGCAGGGGGAGTGTGACGAGGTCCGCGCCGCGCCGGCGGG
>NZ_KE387099.1:24985-47131 GCF_000430445.1 Saccharomonospora iraqiensis subsp. iraqiensis | reverse complement strand
GAACCCCGCACGGCGACTCCGCGCCTCGCCCCGGCACCCGCCGGGCGCAGCCGCGGGCCCGGCATGTGGGCCGCGGCCGTACGGGTGGGCTCACCTGGGCCGACCTCGGACTGTCTCCCGACGATCTCGCGTGGCACGAGCGGGCCGCCTGTCGGGAGACCGATCCGGATGCGTTCTTCCCGGACGAGCACGGCCAGATGTTGCACCTGTCCGTGGCCCGCCGTGTCTGCCGGGCGTGCCCGGTGCAGGCCGAGTGCCGCGAGTACGCCCTGGCCCGTCCGGCCCTGGTGGGTGTCTGGGGTGGGCTGACCGTCAACGAGCGCATCCGGCTGCGCCGCACGTGGGGATCGATCGAGCAGGAGACCGCGTAGATGTCGAGTTCCGTCCGCCCGCTGCGGGTGCTGTCCGACCCGCCCGAGGCCGATACGGATACCGCCGAGGCGCAGGCCCACGCCGAGGTCGCCCGTGCCCGCGCGGAGCTGCCGACGCTGGACGAGGCGGTGTTCGACTGCTACCTCGGCTACCTCGTGCGGCAGGTGGAACCCACCAGCGAGGCCGACCCGGTCGCGGTGCTGGCCTCGCTGCTGGCCGCCGCCGGGGTCGCGTTGGGCCAGAAGCCGCACGTGCGGGCCGGGGACGACGCGCACCCGCTGCTGGTGTGGCCGCTGATCGTGGGCCGCACCAGCAGCGGCCGCAAGGGCACCTCCTGGTCCAGCGCCCGCCGGCTGCTCGCCGCCGCCGACGAGCAGTTCACCCGCACCAACGTCAAATCGGGGCTGTCGTCGGGGGAGGGGTTGGCGCAGTGCTTCGCCCTCGACGACGAGGCCGAAGCCGCCGGCGAGCGGGACCTGCGGCTGCTGGTGATGGAATCCGAGTGGGCCGGGGTCATGGCGAAGATGCGCCGCGAGGGCAACAGCCTCTCCGCCATCCTGCGCGCCGCCTGGGAAGGCGGCGACCTGTCCACCCTGACCGTGGCGCAGCGGGTCGCGCCCAGCTCGCACGTGGGCATCCTCGCCCACATCACACCGGGCGAGTTCCGCGCCAAGGTCTCGGCCGAGGACATGGCCGGCGGCACCTACAACCGCTTCCTCCCGCTGGCGGTGGCCCGGTCGAAGTTCCTGCCGTTCAGCCAGGGCGCCCCCGACCACCTCGTGCGTTCTCTCGGACAGGGACTCGCCGACCGGATTGCCGCGGGCTCGCAACTCGGGCTGCTCGGCTTCACCGACACCGCCGCCGAGCTGTGGCGCAGCCTCTACATCGAGTTCTCCGCCGACCAACACGACCGCCCCCAGGTCGAGCAGTTCGTCTCCCGCGCCGTGCCCAACTGCCTGCGCATCGCCGGCATCCACGCCGCCCTCGACGGACAGCCGGCCATCCACCCCGCCCACCTGACCGCCGCGGCCGCGCTCGTGCGCTACTGCATCGACTCCGCCCGCGCCGTCTTCACCGACACCGCCACCCCCGCCCGCCTCGCCGCCTGGATCGCCGAAGCCGGCGAACACGGCCGCACCCGCAAAGACATCACCACCGGCTTCTTCGGCGGCAACAAGAAAGCCGACGACGTCACCGCCATGCTCGACCAACTCATCGACGCCGACCGCATCACCCGCCACCACCAACGCCCCGACAGCGGCAAAGGCCGAAGCATCGAGATCTACACCGCCCGCGCACCCAACACCACGAACCAAACGAACTAACGAACAAACCCACTGACCAGCACAAACACCGCCGCAGCGGGCCGCATTAGTTCGTAGCCCACGAACTAATGAACCGCCGAAACCCGTCGAAGTCCCAGGTCACAGCATTCCTTCGTTAGTTCGTTTCCTCCGTCGCCCCCGGCCCGTACCTGCCACTGAGAAGGAGCGAAGCGCCATGCCACGTCCGCAGCGTGCCCACTTCCAGCTCGACCACAAGGAGTCCACGACCACATGGGGACCCAGCGTCAGCACCTCACGATCGCCGCGTTCTGCGAGGAGTTCGAGATAGCCCGGTCGACCTTCTACCAGTGGCGCACGAAGGGTCTCGCGCCGCGCTGCATCAAGCTGCCGAACGGCGAGATCCGTATCCGTCGCGCCGACGTCGAACGCTGGCTCGACAGCAGGGAGGAAGCGGCCTGATGGCGAAGACCTACGACGTCCGGGTGTGGAGCATCAAGCCACGCAAGGACAAGCAGGGCAAGGTCACCAGCTACGGCGTGCGGTGGCGAGTGGCCCAGCAGCAGCCGTTCTTGAAGTCCTTCAAGACCGAGGCGGCGGCAGACAGCTTCCGGGCCGAACTGTTGTCCGCGCAACGTGGAGGCGAAGCATTCGACACTGATACGGGTCTTCCGGTCTCACTGGCGCGTACGGCGAACGAGTTGACCTGGTTCGACTTCGCACAGCGCTACGTCGACATGAAGTGGCCGCGTGCCGCGGCGAAGTCGCGCGTGGGCAACGCCGACACGTTGGCCTCGGCCACGATGGCGATGCTGTCGACCGACCGAGGTAAGCCCGAGGAACGAGTGCTGCGGAAGGCGATGACCGGATGGGCGTTCAATACCCGGCGTCGCGACGAGCCGAAGCCGGACCACATCGCCCGCGCACTCCGGTGGCTGACAGCGAATACAGCCCCGGTCTCACGGCTCGACGAGCCCGCGGCCATGCGTGCGCTGCTCGAAGCCATCGCGACCAAACTCGATGGCACGCCGGCGAGCGCGAAGACGGTCGCGCGCAAGCGGGCAGTGCTGCACAACGCGCTCGAATACGCCGTCGAGTTGAACGTGCTCACACGCAATCTGCTGCCCTCGGTGAAGTGGACCGCGCCGAAGGAGGCGAAGGCGATCGACCGGCGCGCTGTCATCAATCCCGAGCAGGCACGCCGACTGCTCGACGCTGTGGGACGCCAGTACGTGGACGGACAGCCGCGCCGCTCGTCCGGACCGATGCTCGTCGCCTTCTTCGCGTGTCTGTACTACGCGGGATTGCGCCCGGAAGAAGCTGTGATGCTGAGTAAGTCCGACTTGCAGCTCCCGGAGAACGGCTGGGGTGAGCTGCTGCTGTCCCGCACCGCCCCGACCGCCGGCGCCGCCTGGACCGACTCCGGGCACCGCCGCGATCGTCGGCAGCTCAAACAGCGGGGGAGGGGAGAGGTGCGGCACGTACCGTGCCCGCCGCCACTCACCGAGTTGCTGCACGCACACCTGAAGCGGCACGGGACCGCGGGTGACGGTCGGCTGTTCCGAAACTTCACAGGTGGGCTCGTGGGCGAATCCACGATCGCGCGGGTGTGGGACAAGGCCCGCAGAACGGCGCTCACGGAAGCCGAGTACGCCTCCGTACTTGCCCGACGGCCCTACGACCTGCGGCACGCCTGCGTATCGACGTGGCTCGCAGCCGGCGTGCCCTCGACACAGGTGGCCGAGTGGGCCGGCCACTCCGTAGCCGTCCTCCACCAGATCTACGCGAAGGTGCTCGCCGGCCAGGAGGAGGCCGCCCGCGAGCGCATCGACCGGGTGCTCGGGCTCCCCACAGCTGAGTCTCGTTCCACACCGGTGCCACAGACGCCGGACGACGGCGGTACATAGCCGGACACGGTCGGACAGTACGAGAACGGCCCCTCACCGCGTTTGCGCAGGTGAGGGGCCGTTTCGTGTGGTTGCGGAGGGTGCCCCCGGTGCGACTCGAACGCACACTGGACGGATTTTGAGTCCGCTGCCTCTGCCGATTGGGCTACGGGGGCGTGGTGACGCGCACTTTACTCCCCGTCGTCCGGAGCCGGACACCGGGTCGGGCGGTCGCGGGTGGTGGGCCGGAACACCTGGGCAGTGGCGATCACCGCACGTGGCGAACGCCATCACGACCCGGGCCGTCGTTACCGGTAGCCTTTCCCCTAGCGGAACGCCGCTGTCAACCGTACCCGTCGAACGCCAGGAGGAACCCCGGTGAGCGAAGCGGCTACCGAGGCCAACGACGCCGCCGCCACGCCCCAGCGCCGTGTGCTCGTCGCGGAGGACGAGGCACTGATCCGTCTCGACCTCGTCGAGATGCTCCGCGAAGAGGGTTACGAGGTGGTCGGTGAGGCCGGAGACGGGGAAGAGGCCATCAAGCTCGCCACCGATCTGCGCCCCGACCTGGTCATCCTCGACGTGAAGATGCCCAAGCTCGACGGCATCGACGCCGCCGCGAAGATCACCGGCGACCGGATCGCCCCCGTGGTGATCCTGACGGCGTTCAGCCAGCGGGACCTGGTGGAGCGTGCCCGCGAGGCGGGCAGCATGGCGTACCTGGTCAAGCCGTTCGCCAAGCGTGACCTGGTGCCCGCCATCGAACTCGCGGTCAGCCGGTTCTCCGAGCTGAAGGCGCTGGAGTCGGAGGTCGCCGGGCTCAACGACCGCCTGGAGACCCGCAAGCTGATCGACCGTGCCAAGGGCCTGCTCATGACCCACCAGGGCCTCACCGAGCCGGACGCCTTCCGCTGGATCCAGCGCACCGCGATGGACCGGCGGACCACCATGAAGGCTGTCGCCGAGGCGGTCATCGACAACTTCGGCACCGAGAAGGACACGAGCAAGTAGGCCGACCTCCCGCCGGTCGCGCCCGGCGCGGGCGGGCCGGTGGTCCTCAGGAGTTCGGCGCCTTGAACGACGCCTTCCGCGCCGCCTTCGCGACATCCGCGTCCGGATGGTGGCGGCCGATCAGGGTGAGCACCGTGTGCCGGTGCGGATGGTTGAGGCGCCACATCGTGTCGAACACCGACTCCTCGCCCGGGCGCACGGCCTCGGCCAGGTTCCCCGCCAGGTCGTCGGGCAGATCCTCCTCGTCGACCGCGCAGTAGAGGTCGAGCAGCAACCACGCCAGGTCCTCGTCGTCCTGCTCGAACTCCGGCGCGGGGCCGTGCAGGTCGGTCAACGCCTGCCTGGCGTACGGGCGCAGCGCCGGCTCGTCGAGCAGTTCACGCCAGACCGCGTCGGCGTCCTCCCCGAGTTCGCGCAGCAGCGACGTGGCGATGAGGCGTTCGTCCGGGCCCGCGTCCCGGGCCGCGTCCGCGAGCGCCCGCGCGGCCGTGTCGGCGTCGCGGACCGTGCGCCAGCCCCGCCATTCGTCCCGCAGGTCGTCGTCGGTGCCCGCGGTCCCGACCGTGAGCAGGTGCTCGGCGCTCATCTCCGCGGGTGGCGGGAGCAGGGGGATCTCCAGATCGTCGCTGAGCTCCGTCCACAGTGCGGAGAGACCGAGCGGACGCAGTCGCACGACGTCGACGTCGTCGATGTCGACCGCGCCGAGATCGGCCAGGCGTCCGTAGAGCACCCGGGCGGGGTCGCCGTGCACGGCGACCCAGTCCTTCCACGCCTCGTCCGCCCGTCCCGCGGGCAGGTCGTCCACCGCCATCTGCCGGATCATGCCGCTGACCCGGGCCAGAGGGAGCCCGTCCCGCCGTGCCGCGAACAGCGGCAGCAGGGTGCTGCCCGCCGGGCGCAGGTCCAGGTCGATCTCGGCGGCGCGCTCGGCGTCGGTCAGCATGCTCCACGCGCTCAGCTCCGTGAGCGCCTGTCGCCAGACGAGCAGTACGGTCTCGTCGTCGCCGTCCGCCCACTCGTCGGCGACCTCGCCGGCGACCGCCCCGGTGTCCTCCACATCCACGAAGCCGAGCGCCTCGGCCAGCTCCCACAGCTGTGCCAGTTCCGTGACGCGGGCGTCGCTGTCCGGGGCGAGGTCGGGGTCGCCGAGGGCGAGCTCGTCCACCACCGCCGCCGCGTCCGCGGGCTCGAGATCGCCCTCGGCGGTCACGGGCCGACCGTCCCCGACCCAGCGGGCCAACGCCAGGACACGGGCCAGCCGCGGGCTCGCACGTGCCTCGTCCGCGAGCTCGGCCTCGGACGGCAGTCGCAACGGCGGCAACCGGTCCGTCCCGAACACCGCGACCAGGTCGGCCACCCGGTCCTCGTCCTCGTCCTCCCCGGTGCCGGCCGAGTTCCCGGCCTCCCCGGGCCCGGCGGACCCGTCGGCCTCCCGCCCGTCCGGTTCCGCCCCGACGAGATCGTGAAACGCGCCCGCGACCTCCTCGGCGAGCACGGCGTCGCCGAACTCGTCCGCCGCGGCGTCGATCTCCCGGCGCAGCTTCGCCCCGAGCGTGGCCGGAACGAGGCCGGTGTCGGCGGCGTACTCCACGACGGCCCGGGCCGCGTCCAGCACCGCGTCGATCCGGTCCGTGCCCACCCGCTCGGGGCAGTGGTCGAGCAGCAGCTCGGTCGCGGCGCCCTCCGTCAGGTCCCTCAGGTCGGTGACACCGAGGTCGTCCGACAGCGCCTCGAGGACCACGCCGAGGCCGTCGGCGGCCGGGACGGACCGGCGGCCGGACCGTTCGGCCCACCGCGTGACGGCGTCGGTGGCGGCGGCGATCTCGTCGTGTCGCATCGGGCGAGGTTATCGCCGGTTCCGGGCGGCGCGCCGCCCGGCGGTGCGCGGGTGTGGACAACCGGCGGGTCGCCGCGTCCGCGGGACAGCGGCTGTGGACGGTCCCGGTGTCGAACGGCGCCGGTGGTTCACGCCGCGGTCGGACGGGGCCGGACCACGCAGGTGAGCCGGGCGGTGCAGCTGCGCCTGCCCGCCTCGTCGCTGATGGTGATGTCCGCGGTCACCGTGCCGCGTCCCACGTGCAGTGGGGTCGCGACCCCCGTGACGTGCCCGGAGGTGACCGCGCGGTGGTGGGTGCAGGACAGCTCCAGCCCCATCGCGACCCGGTCGGCCCCCGCGTTCAGCGCCGCCACCGTGGAGCCGAGTGCCTCCGCGAGGACGGCGTTGGCGCCCCCGTGCAGAAGCCCGTACGGCTGAAGATTTCCCTCGACCGGCATCGTGGCGGTGACCCGTTCCGGGGACAACTCGGTGAAGCTGAGTCCCACCTTGTCGTTGAGTTGCTGCTCGGCGATCTCCGGGCTGATGCCGGACAGCTCCTCACGGACTCGCTCCTCGGACACGTGCTCGGTCACTCGCGGCTCCTCGGTCGACACGACGGGCCAGGCTGTCGGCCCCTCAGCCTAGACTCGCGGGGGTGAGCCCCAACGAGAACACCTCCGTAGCGAACGACACACCGCGGCTTCTGCTGATCGACGGCCATTCCATGGCGTATCGCGCGTTCTTCGCCGTGCCCGCCGACCGGTTCCAGACCTCCACCGGCCAGGTGACCAACGCGGTGTTCGGGTTCACCTCGATGCTGATCAACCTGCTGCGCGACGAGAACCCCACCCACCTCGCGGTCGCGTTCGACGTGTCGCGGCAGACCTTCCGCACGGAGGTCTTCGAGGACTACAAGGCGAACCGGTTGACCACCCCCGACGAGTTCCGGGGCCAGGTGGAACTCGTCAAGGAGGTGCTCGCCGCCCTCTCGATCCCGGTGCTGGACAAGGAGGGCTACGAGGCCGACGACGTGATCGCCACGCTGACCACGCAGGCCGAGAACGAGTACGACGTCCTGATCTGTACCGGGGACCGGGACGCGCTGCAGCTGGTCAACGACTCGGTGACCGTGCTCTACCCCCGCAAGGGCGTGTCCGACCTCGTCCGCTTCGACCCGGCCGGGGTCGAGGAGAAGTACGGACTCTCGCCGGACCAGTACCCGGACTTCGCCGCCCTGCGCGGCGACCCGTCGGACAACCTGCCCGGCATCCCCGGGGTGGGGGAGAAGACCGCGACGAAGTGGATCCGCCAGTTCGGCTCGCTCGACGCGCTCGTCGACCGGGTCGACGAGGTCAAGGGCAAGGTCGGTGACACGCTCCGGGCACATCTCGACTCCGTGGTGCTGAACCGGCAGCTCACCGAGCTCATCCGGCAGGTGCCGCTGGAGGTCACCCCGGCCGACCTCGCGCTGCGCCCCTGGGACCGGGACGCGGTGCACCGGGTCTTCGACGAGCTCGAGTTCCGTGTCCTGCGCGACCGGCTGTTCGCGTCCCTGTCCAGTGCCGAACCGGAGGCCGACGCCGGTTTCGAGGTCACGGGCACCGCGCTGGAACCGGGCACGGTGTCCGACTGGCTGGCGCGGAACGCCCCCCGCGGCAGCACGGTGGGGCTGTCCGCGCGCACCACCGGCGCGTCGGTGGAGGCGGACCTGCGGTCGCTGACCCTGTCGACCGCCGACGGCCACGGCGCCTACGTCGACGTCGCCACGGTGACCGAGGAGGACGACCGGGCACTCGCGGCGTGGCTGGCCGACCCGGAGGTGGCCAAGGTCGGGCACTCGCTGAAGACGGCGCTGCACGCGCTGCGGGCCCGGGGGTGGTTCCCCGAGGGGCTGGCGATGGACACCGAGCTCGCCGCGTATCTCGTGCGGCCGGGTCAACGGTCGTTCGAGCTCGACGACCTGGTGCTGCGGTACCTGCGCCGGCAGCTGACGGCCGAGACCCCGGACGACGGGGGGCAGATGTCGCTGTTGGACACCGACGACACCGACACCCGGCACGTGCACGCCGAGTTGGTGCGCGCCCGCGCCGTGGCGGAGCTGTCCGGTGTCCTGGCCGACGAGCTCACCACCATCGGCGGGGCGGACCTGCTCCGCGACATCGAGATGCCGCTGCTGTCGGTGATCACCGAACTCGAGGCGGCGGGGATCGCCGTGGACGCCGACGCGCTGACGACGCTGGAGGCGCACTACGCGAGCCGGGTGAAGGAGGCCACCGAGAACGCGTACTCGGTGATCGGCAAGCAGATCAACCTGGGCTCACCGAAGCAGCTCCAGGTCGTGCTCTTCGACGAGCTCGGCATGCCGAAGACGAAACGCACCAAGACCGGCTACACCACCGACGCCGACGCGCTCCAGACCCTCTACGAGAAGACCGAGCACCCGTTCCTGGCCCACCTGCTCGAACACCGGGACGCGACCCGCCTGCGCACCACCGTCGAGGGACTGATCAAGGCGGTCGGGGACGACGGCCGCATCCACACCACGCTCCACCAGACGATCGCCGCCACCGGACGGCTGTCGTCGGTCGACCCGAACCTGCAGAACATTCCGATCCGGACCGACGAGGGTCGCCGCATCCGGGACGCCTTCGTCGTCGGCGAGGGTTACTCCCAGCTGATGACCGCCGACTACAGCCAGATCGAGATGCGCATCATGGCGCACCTGTCCGGGGACGCGGCGCTCATCGAGTCGTTCCAGTCCGGTTTCGACTTCCACGCGTCCACGGCGGCCCGGGTGTTCGGGGTGGAACCGACCGAGGTCGGCGGGGAACAGCGCGCCAAGATCAAGGCGATGAACTACGGACTGGCGTACGGCCTGTCCGCGTACGGGCTGTCGCAGCAGCTGCGCATCTCCACCGAGGAGGCACGCGGACTGATGGACGACTACTTCGCGGGCTTCGGCGGCGTGCGGGACTACCTGCGCGGCGTCGTCGACCAGGCCGCGAAGGACGGCTACACGCAGACCCTCTTCGGCCGCCGCCGCTACCTGCCCGACCTCACCAGCGACAACCGGCAGCGCCGTGAGATGGCGGAGCGCATGGCGCTCAACGCGCCCATCCAGGGGAGCGCGGCCGACATCATCAAGGTCGCCATGCTCGGGGTGCACCGGGCGCTGACGGACTCGGAACTGCGCAGCCGGGTCCTGCTGCAGGTGCACGACGAGCTCGTGCTGGAGGTCGCCGACGGGGAGCAGGACGACGTCGAGGCCCTGGTGCGGCGCGAGATGGGCGCGGCCTACCCGCTCTCGGTGCCGCTGGAGGTCTCGGTCGGGTTCGGGCGGTCCTGGAACGAGGCCGCCCACTGACGCTCCCCGTCCGCCGCGCACGGGAGATTAGAGGGTCACTCGTTCGGGTATTCGCAGGTCATGACAGGACCGTATGCACTGATCCTGGCCGGTTCGGGAATGCTGAAGGACGTGGCCGAGCAGTTGACCCGGGACGGCTGGTGCGTTCTGCTGCCCTGCCGTCGCTACAGCCCGGTCCCGGTCACCCCGGACGGTGACCCGGTGGGCCGGGCGCTGTGGATCGAGGCCGACTGGGACGAGCCCGAGGAGCTTGCCCACCGGGTCGCCGCGACCACCCACGGGGCTCCGGTCGACCTGCTGGTGGACTGGCTGCACGAGTCGTACCGCCGCCCCGTGCTGGCGGCCGTCTCCGGCCTGCTGGCGCCCACGGCGCCGGTCGTCGACGTGCGCCCGGCGAACGAGGCCACCGACACCACGACGCTCCCGCGGCCCGAGCCGGTCCTCGGGGAGCGGGCCACCCAGGAGGTCCTGTTGGGCGAGACCTCCGGTCTCGATCCCGAACGGCCGCTCGCGCACCGGGAGACCGTGGCCGGGGTGCTCAACGCGACCCGCCGGGCCCTCGACGGGGCGCCGTCCTCGTTGCACCTGGTCGGCGAGCGCAGGCCCCGCCCGCGCATTCCGCGTCCCCGCCTGCACTGGGACGAGACGGCCGCTGCCGCGGTGCCCCGGCCGCGTGTCGGAACCCCGTGAGGCGGCCCCGTCCCGAACGTGGTCGGTGACGCCTGTGCACTGGTCGGGGTCTGTCCCGGAGACCCGTTGCCCGGTTACAGGGTTACGCCCGGTGGCGGCGGGCTACTCCGCGACGCAGCGGAAGATCGCCGTGCCGGGGAACAGCTTGCCCCGCAGTGGACTCCACTGCCCCCATACGCGGGTGTGACCCTCCGGCCATTCCGGCTCGATCAGGTCGAGCAGCCGGAATCCGGTGTCGGCCAGCGCGCGGACGTAGTCGCCGAGCGTGTGCTGGTACTCGACATAGGTCGCGGCCCCGGAGTCGTCGACCTCGACGTAGGGGGTCCGGTCGAAGTAGGGCTGGGTGGCGGTGAGGCCGGCGGGGCCCGGATCGTCCGGAAAGATCCACCGCATCGGGTGAGTCACGGAGAACACCCAGCTCCCGCCGGGCCGCAGCACCCGCTGGACCTCCGCGAACACGGTCGCGGGCGAGGGCACGAACGGGAGCGCGCCGAACGCGGAACAGACGACGTCGAACCGGTCGTCGGCCAGGGGCAGGTGTTCGGCGTTGGCCTGAACCAGGGCCGGATGCAGGCCGGTGTCCCGGTTGGCGGCCCGGGCGTGGGCGAGCATGCGGCCGGAGAGGTCCACGGCGACCACCCGCGCACCCTGCCCGGTCAGCCAGCGCGCACACGGTGCGGAGCCGCACCCCACCTCCAGCACGTCGGTGTCCGCGACGTCGCCGAGCAGATTGGCCTCGGCCTCGCGCAGTCCCTCGGGACACCACAGGAAGTCGGCCTCCCCCAGGAAGTCACCGTGGGCGCGGTGGTAGTCGTCCGCGTCGGCGTCCCACCAGGCCAGGTTGGCCGCCGCGGCCTCGGCGGAACCGACCCCGCGGTGCGCGACACCGGCCGTGCCGAGTGTGACCTCGGCGCTGAGGTGGCGTTCCGGCCCGGTGGCCCACCCCGGGCCAGCCTCCGCCGGAGTGCTGGTCCCGGATCCGGAGGTACTGGACTCTGCCACGGCACCGTTCCTCTCAGCCTGTCGTCGACCGGACGTTCCGGCGAGGGGAACCGTACGGCCGTCCCCGCCGCCGGGAAGCGGGGCACACGGAGGCCCGGCCGGGGTGTGATCCCGCGCGCTCCCCGGGGCATGCGCACGCGGGCGCGCGGACCCTGATTGTGCGGTCTCCTCGCCACCGCGTAGGATAACCGTTAGCGCAGTGGGTTCGCGCTGCCTTCGAGCCGGCTCGTGTGGTCACCGCCTGGTGTGGTATCCGCACGGACGCTGGGGAGTCGGGGTCGCGCACCATCTGGTGATGCTCGCGGCCGTTCCCGGACGAACGACAGCATCGTCATCGCCGCGCCACGCCGTTCAACCCCAGACCGGCGTCGACAACTTCAGACAGCTTCCCAACTTCAGACGAGCTCTCGACCTCGGACAACGCTGAGTCGCCCGCACGGAGCCGGAGTCGCCCGCACAACGCCGGACCTCCGGGCCGCGCGGGATTCGCCTCGGACCACTCCGCGGTCCGGAGAGCCGAGCACCTGCACATCGACGAGACCTAGCCGCAACCGGAGCAACCCACCTAATGACCATCGACACCACCGCCGCCCCGAGCGCCTCCGAGCAGGCGAAGCAAGTCGCCGTGAACGACATCGGGTCGGAGGACGACTTCCTCGCTGCTATCGA
This sequence comes from Saccharomonospora iraqiensis subsp. iraqiensis, assembly GCF_000430445.1. GTDB lineage: Bacteria > Actinomycetota > Actinomycetes > Mycobacteriales > Pseudonocardiaceae > Saccharomonospora > Saccharomonospora iraqiensis. Next base: position 35,038 of record NZ_KE387099.1, on the reverse strand, counting down.
CAAGACAATCAAATACTTCAACGATGGGGACATCGTCGAAGGCACCATCGTCAAGGTCGATCGCGACGAAGTGCTGCTCGACATCGGATACAAGACCGAGGGTGTCATCCCCTCCCGCGAACTGTCCATCAAGCACGATGTCGACCCGGCCGAGGTTGTCGCCGTCGGTGATGCGGTGGAGGCCCTTGTCCTGCAGAAGGAGGACAAGGAAGGGCGCCTGATCCTGTCCAAGAAGCGCGCCCAGTACGAGCGCGCCTGGGGCACCATCGAGGAGCTCAAGGAGCGCGACGAGCCGGTCAGCGGCACGGTCATCGAGGTCGTCAAGGGCGGTCTCATCCTGGACATCGGCCTGCGCGGCTTCCTGCCCGCCTCGCTGGTGGAGATGCGCCGGGTGCGCGACCTCCAGCCGTACGTCGGTCGCGAGCTCGAGGCGAAGATCATCGAGCTGGACAAGAACCGCAACAACGTGGTGCTGTCCCGGCGCGCCTACCTGGAGCAGACCCAGTCCGAGGTCCGCAGCGAGTTCCTCAACGCGCTGGCCAAGGGGCAGGTCCGCAAGGGCGTCGTGTCCTCGATCGTCAACTTCGGTGCCTTCGTCGACCTCGGCGGTGTCGACGGACTGGTGCACGTCTCCGAGCTGTCCTGGAAGCACATCGACCACCCGAGCGAGGTCGTCGAGGTCGGCCAGGAGGTCACGGTCGAGGTGCTCAGCGTCGAGATGGACCGCGAGCGCGTGTCCCTGTCGCTGAAGGCCACCCAGGAGGACCCCTGGCGCCAGTTCGCCCGCACCCACGCGATCGGTCAGATCGTGCCGGGCAAGGTCACCAAGCTCGTCCCGTTCGGCGCGTTCGTCCGCGTCGAGGAGGGCATCGAGGGCCTGGTGCACATCTCCGAGCTGGCCGAGCGGCACGTGGAGATCCCGGAGCAGGTCGTCCAGGTCGGCGGCGAGGTCATGGTCAAGGTCATCGACATCGACCTGGAGCGGCGTCGGATCTCGCTCTCGCTGAAGCAGGCGAACGAGGGCTTCACCCCGGACGCCGAGTTCGACCCGACCCAGTACGGGATGGCCGCCGAGTACGACGACCAGGGCAACTACATCTACCCCGAGGGCTTCGACCCGGACACCCAGGAGTGGCAGGAAGGGTACGAGAAGCAGCGCGAGGAGTGGGAGCGCCAGTACGCCGAGGCGCACAACCGCTACGAGCAGCACATGCGTCAGGTGGCCGAGGCCCAGGCGGCCAACGCCGCGGCCGTGGCCGACCAGGCCACCGGCAGCACCGGCGGCTCCGGTGGTGGCGGCGGTGCCGAGGAGCAGAGCTACGGCTCCGCCCAGCCCGAGCAGGACGAGCGTTCGGGTGGCACGCTGGCCAGTGACGAGCAGCTCGCCGCCCTGCGGGAGAAGCTCTCCGGCGGCGCCTGAGCCGGGTAACACCCCGTGAGAAGGCCCCCGGTCCACCCGGACCGGGGGCCTTCTTCTGTCCCCGCGAGTTGCCGCCCTGTCCCCGCGAGTTGCCGCCCTGTGTCCGCGAGTCGGCATGCGGTGCCCGCGAGTTGCCGATCCACGCCCGGAGATCCCCGCCGGGCGGATATGGCAGGCATGGTTCAATGCCGCCATGTTGCGAGTCGGGCTGACGGGCGGGATCGGTGCGGGGAAGTCGACCGTGGCGGACCGGCTCGCCGAACACGGGGCGGTGGTGATCGACGCCGACCGCGTCGCGCGCGAGGTGGTCGAGCCGGGGACGGACGGGCTCGCGGAGCTCGTCGCGGAGTTCGGCCGGGACATCCTGACCCCCGACGGTGCGCTGGACCGCACGGCACTCGCCGCGCGGGCGTTCGCCGACGATGCCGCCCGTGCGCGGCTCAACGCGGTGCTGCACCCCCGGATCGGGGCCCGGACCGCCGAGTTGATGGACACCGCGCCCGCCGACGCGATCGTGGTGCACGACGTGCCGCTGCTGGTCGAGGGCGGACTGGCCCCGAGCTACCACCTCGTCGTCGTGGTCGACGCCGACGAGGAGGTGCGGGTACGGCGGCTGGCCGAGACACGGGGGATGAGCGGGGACGACGCCCGGGCCCGCATCGCGGCGCAGGCGAGCACCGCCGAGCGTCGCGCCGCGGCCGACGTCTGGCTGGACAACGGTGGCGATCGGGACGCCGTCCTCCGTGCCGTGGACGGGCTCTGGACCGACCGGCTCGTGCCGTTCGAGCAGAACATCCGCCTGCGCACTCCCCGCGCGCCCGCACCGCCGGAGGTGGTGCCGGCCGACCCGACCTGGCCGGAACAGGCGGCGCGCGTGTGTGCCCGCCTCCGGCTGAGCACGCAGGAGCGCGCCGTGCGGGTCGACCATGTCGGGTCGACCGCGGTGCCCGGTCTGCCCGCCAAGGACGTGCTCGACCTCCAGCTCGTGGTCCCGAGCCTGCAGGACGCCGACGCGCTGCGGGAGACGTTGGCGGACGCCGGATTCCCGGGGGCGGAGGGCGAGTGGTTCGACCACGCGACCGACGGCGCAGGTCACCGGGAGAAACGCCTGCACCTCGGTGCCGACCCGGCACGGCCGGTCAACCTGCACGTGCGACCCGCGGAGGGGCCCGCGTGGCGGCGGGCCGTGCTGTTCCGTGACTGGCTCCGTGCCGTCCCGGAGGAGGCCGCCGCCTACGCGGAGGTGAAGCGACGGCTGGCCGCCGACCACGCCGACGACCCGAACGTGCTCGCCTACGCCGAGGAGAAACAGCCGTGGATCACGGCGGCGTTCGGGCGTGCCGAGGCGTGGGCGGCGGAGACGGGGTGGACTCCCGACAGCAGCGACCGGGAGTGAAGCCGACGGGGCGCGTCCCCACCGTCCGCCCCGGCCGTGACACCACTCCGGGGGACGACTCGCGGACCTGAGGAGTCGACTCGCGGACCTGGAGTGGCGACTCGCGGGGCTGGAGTGGCGACTCGCGGGTTACGGGTGGCGGTGCCAGGTGAGGTGGATGTCGGTGGTGGCCAGCCAGCGGGTGAGGTCGTAGTCGTGGGAGGCGAGGGCGTCCACCGTGGCGAACGCGGTGTCGAGGGCGGCGTGGGCCTGCTGTTGGGTGAGGTGGCCGGCCACCGTGGCCGCCAGCAGCTCGTCGGTGTCCAGCACCTCCACCCCGTGCCCGGTGCGCAGCACGAGGTCCAGATACAGGTCGGTGGTGCGCCAGACGTCCCCGTCGACGTCGATGGTCACCACGTCGAGGTAGAAGTTCTGGTCGCGCTCGTGCCCGGGGTTGAACCAGAAGTCGGTGATCTTGAGCCCGAGCGAGGGCAGGAGCCAGGATTCCAGGTAGTGGAACTGGGAGCGGCCCGGTGTCGGCCGCGCGATGTAGAGGCCGAACGGTTCCACCCGGCGTTCGGCGATGGTGCGTACGATCCCTTTCGGGTCGACGTTGGTGTTCGTGGCGAGGTCCAGACGCTCGTGTTTCGGCGGGTGCACGGCCATGGCCACATCCTGACGCGTCTCCGGCGGGTTGACACCCCCGGAACGAGTGTCACGCTCTAGAGTGGCGCGCGTGCAGGGCGAGACCAACATCACGCGCAATCTGTCGGACGTCGCCGCGGCGATGGCGGGCCGCGAGGAGGAGCTCACCCACGAGCTGGTGGCCCTGTACGAGCGGGAGCTCCCCCACCTCGTCAACGACGACGAGGGCATGGTGAGCCTGCTGTCGTCGAGCGTGTACCAGAACATCGACACCGCGCTGGGGCTGTTCCGGCACGGGATCGACCCGACCCGCGTGGAGGCGCCCGCCGCGGCGATCGAGTACGCCCGCAGGCTGGCCCAGCGGGGCACGTCCGTGGTGGACCTGATCCGCGCCTACTACCTCGGGCAGACCGCGGTGCTGGACAACGCGCTCGACGAGGGCGCGCGGCAGATCAACGAACCCGGCGAACTCGGCAGCTCGATGCGCCGGGCGCTGAGCACGGCGTTCACCTTCATCGACCGGGTCACCCTGCAGGTCGTCTCGGCCTACGAGGACGAGCGCGACCGCTGGATGGCCAACCGCAGCGCGGTCCGCGCGGCGCGGGTCCGGGCCGTGCTCGACGACGAGAACGTGGACGTCGACGCGGGTGAGGCCGCGCTCGGCTACCGGCTGCGCGGGCACCACGTCGGGATGATCCTGTGGTATCCCGCCCACACCCATCCGGCGGATCCGCTGGCCGGGCTCGAACGGGTCGCGCACCGGTTCGTGGACCGGCACACCGGCGAGAACCGGCCGCTGTTCGTCCCGCACGACGAGCTGTGTGCCTGGGTGTGGCTGCCCGTGCCGGGGGAGCGCGGTCCCGACTGTGCGGAGGCGGAGCGTGCCCTGGTCGAGTCCGACCCCGACGTGCGGGTGGCGCTGGGCGAGCCGGGGCGGGGACTGGCCGGGTTCCGCCGGACCCACCGGCAGGCGGCACGGGTGCAGGCCCTGGCCCGTGCGGCGGGGGAGAACTGTGCCCGGCTGCTCACCTTCGCCGAGGTCGGGGCCGTGGCGCTGATGAGTACCGATCTGCAGGCCGCCCGGATGTGGGTCGAGGACACCCTCGGCGGGCTCGTCGACGACGACCCCCAGCAGGACCGGTTACGGGAGACGCTGCGGGTCTTCCTCGCCTCGGGGGCGAGTTACACCGCGGCGGCCGGCCGGCTGTCGATGCACAAGAACTCGGTCCAGTACCGGGTACGCAAGGCGGAGGAGCTGCTGGGCCGGCCGATCGCGGAGAAGCGACTGGACATCGAACTGGCCCTGCGGCTGTGCCACCGGCTCGGGACGGCGGTGCTGAGAACCCGGAAGCCGTAGTCGGACCGGAACACGGCGGTCGGACCGGGAGACGCGGTGATCGGACCGGGAGACAGCGGTCGCACGGTCTTCGGTCCGGCGGACCAGTCCGGCACCCCATCGTTGGTCGCCGGACACGAAGCGTCGCACCTGTTCCGCGATTATTCTCCCCGCATGGGGTCCACACTGCCTGAACCGGGGGAAGCGGTCGCGGTCGTCCGCCTACGGCGGGGGATCGTCGGGGAGACGAGACGGGTCAGTCACGTGCTCACCGTCCCCCGGCCCGGACTGGTCCCCGACGAGCTGGCCGCGTTCTGCGGTGCCCGGCTGCAACCGGGTCAGGCCGAATGGTTGCCGTCGCTGACCGGTATGCCGTGCGAGCGGTGCCTGTCCGTGCTGATGACCCGGGTCCCGGCCGACGAGCTGGGGCTGGCGAGCTGATTCACAGGGTTCGCCACGCCGGAACCGTCGGTGGGTTCACCTAACCTGGGAGACGTGGCATTCGCGACAGAACACCCCGTACTCGCGCACTCCGAGTTCCGGCCCGTCTCCGAGATCCCGCGGTCCGAGGGGCGGTTCGAGGTCGTGTCCGACTACGCGCCCGCGGGCGACCAGCCGGAGGCGATCGAGGAGCTGGACCGCAGGCTCTCCGCGGGGGAGCGGGACGTCGTCCTGCTCGGGGCCACCGGGACCGGCAAGTCGGCGACGACGGCCTGGCTGATCGAACGGGTCCAGCGGCCCACCCTGGTGATGGCGCCGAACAAGACGCTGGCCGCGCAGCTGGCCAACGAGCTGCGGGAGTTCTTCCCGAATAACGCGGTCGAGTACTTCGTCAGCTACTACGACTACTACCAGCCCGAGGCCTACGTCCCGCAGACCGACACCTACATCGAGAAGGACTCCTCGGTCAACGACGACGTCGAACGGTTGCGGCACTCGGCCACGATGAACCTGCTCTCCCGGCGGGACACCATCGTGGTCTCCAGCGTGTCCTGCATCTACGGCCTCGGCACCCCGCAGTCGTACCTCGACCGGTCGACCCGGCTGGCCGTCGGTGACGAGGTGGACCGTGACACGTTCCTGCGCGCGCTGGTCGACGTGCAGTACACCCGCAACGACGTCGCGTTCGCCCGGGGCACGTTCCGCGTCCGGGGGGACACCGTCGAGATCATCCCGGCCTACGAGGAGCTGGCCATCCGGGTCGAGTTCTTCGGCGACGAGATCGACAGCCTGTACTACCTGCACCCGCTCACCGGCGACATCGTCAACGAGGTGCAGGAGGTGCGGATCTTCCCCGCCACCCACTACGTCGCGGGGCCGGAACGCATGGAGAAGGCCGTCGCCGACATCGAGGCCGAGCTGGAGCAGCAGCTGGCCAAGCTGGAGAACCAGGGCAAGCTGTTGGAGGCCCAGCGGTTGCGGATGCGCACCACCTACGACGTCGAGATGATGCGCCAGGTGGGTTTCTGCTCGGGCATCGAGAACTACTCCCGGCACGTCGACGGGCGCGGGCCCGGTTCGGCCCCGGCGACCCTGCTCGACTACTTCCCCGAGGACTTCCTGCTGGTCATCGACGAGTCGCACGTCACGGTGCCCCAGGTCGGCGGCATGTACGAGGGGGACGCCTCGCGCAAGCGCACCCTGGTCGAGCACGGCTTCCGCCTGCCGAGCGCCCTGGACAACCGCCCGCTGACGTGGGAGGAGTTCTCCGACCGCGTCGGGCAGACGGTGTACCTGTCGGCGACGCCCGGCCCGTACGAGATGGGGCAGGCCGGCGGGGAGTTCGTCGAGCAGGTCATCCGCCCGACCGGCCTCGTGGACCCCGAGGTGGTCGTCAAGCCCACCGAGGGGCAGATCGACGACCTGGTGCACGAGGTGCGCGCCCGGGCCGAGCGGGACGAGCGCACGCTGGTCACCACGCTGACCAAGAAGATGGCCGAGGACCTCACCGACTACCTGCTCGAACTCGGCATCCGCGTGCGCTACCTGCACTCGGAGGTGGACACCCTGCGCCGGGTGGAGCTGTTGCGGCAGCTCCGGGCGGGTGATTTCGACGTGCTGGTGGGCATCAACCTCCTGCGGGAGGGGCTCGACCTGCCCGAGGTGTCCCTGGTGGCGATCCTGGACGCGGACAAGGAGGGATTCCTGCGCAGCGGTACCTCCCTGGTGCAGACGATCGGCCGCGCGGCCCGGAACGTCTCCGGGCAGGTGCACATGTACGCCGACACGGTCACCGACTCCATGCGGTACGCCATCGACGAGACCAACCGGCGGCGGGCGAAGCAGATCGCCTACAACACCGAACACGGCATCGACCCGCAGCCGCTGCGCAAGAAGATCGCCGACATCCTGGACCGCGTCTACACCGAGGCCGAGGACTCCGAGCAGGAGGTCGAGGTCGGCGGTTCGGGGCGCAACGCCTCGCGCGGCAAGAAGCCGGAGCAGGGGGACACGGTGCGCAGCTCGGGTGTGCTCGTCGACCGCGACCCGACCACGATGCCCCGGGCGGAGCTCGCCGACCTCATCCAGCAGATGACCGACCAGATGATGCAGGCCGCCCGCGACCTCCAGTTCGAACTGGCGGCCCGGCTGCGCGACGAGATCGGCGAACTCAAGAAGGAACTCCGCGGCATGGACGCTGCCGGCGTCGAGTGACATTCCAGTTGGTGGATGTACACCTTTGTTGATAGCATTACACCATGGCGCTCAACATCAAGGACGCCGAGACCGAGCGTCTCGTCGCCGAACTGGCCGAGCTGTCCGGAGAGAGCAAAACGGCTGCGGTCCGTACAGCGGTGCGTGGCCGCCTGGCTCAGTTGTCCACCGGTTCCGAGGAAACGGCGGCGCTGCGGCTCCGCAGGATGCGACGGTTGCTCGAGGACGAGATCTGGCCCCTGGTACCGCCTGAGGAACTCGGCAGGCCGATCCCGAAGGAAGAACAGGAAGCGATTCTCGGCTTCGATCGCGAGGAGGCATGATCGTCGATACGTCGGCGATCATAGCCGTGTTGCGCAGGGAAGAGGGACACGAGCTGCTCGAGGAGTGCCTGGCGAGTGCCGAGGCGCCCAGGGTGGGTGCGCCGAGCGAGGTGGAGGCCTCGATCGTCCTGGAGAGCCGTCTCGGCGGCCGGGGCAGGCTGATTCTCGCACGGTTCCTGGCCGACAGCGGCATCGAGACCGTGCCGTTCACTGCGGAGCACGCCGCCCTCGCGGCCGACGCCTACAGTTGGTTCGGTAAACGGCGGCACCCGGCGAAGTTGAACTTCGGGGACTGCTGTACCTACGCGGTGGCGCGACTCGCGGGTGAGCCGCTGTTGTGCGTCGGCGACGATTTCACACGGACCGACCTCGAACTGGTTTCCCTGCGCGACGCCGGGTGACCGCTACCGGGCGCTCGGGTCGGTCTCCAGCATGCCGAAGATGTTGCCCTCGGGGTCACGGCAGTAGACGATCCAGCCGACGTCGGCGATGGCGCTCTTCGTGGTGATCACGCTCCCGCCCGCCTGTTCGATCTCCCGGCTGAGCAGGTCGAGGTCCTCGACCTCCACCGTCAACGGGAAGGCGTTCAGGCTCGCGTCGGGGTCCGGCGGCGGGCCCTGACGTTGGGCCATACCCCCGTCGATGCCCGGTCCCTCACCCGTGGTGATCAGCCAGTACGAGGCCTCGGTCGAGCGCTCGAACGTCCAGTCGAACACCGTGGTGTAGAAGGTGATCGCTCGTTCCGGCTCGCTCGCGTGGATCTCGAAATGGACCGGACGCGGCATGGTGGTCTCCTCCGGGGACGACGCGGGGACGAGAGCGGACGGGCGCACGGGCCCACGCGGAAATTGTCGCCCCCCGCGGGCATACTTGCCATCCGCGGAACGGGCCCCGCGGACGGGTTCCGTCTCCCGTGGCGGCACCCGTGCGCGGTGCCGCACAGACGGCAGGCACCCGCGCACGGGGAGCGCGGGGTGGTGACCGGTCGGCGCGGTCTCGGGGCGAGGGGGACGCGCCGACCGGTCCCTGTGAGCGAACTAACGGGTGGTGCGGGTGGGTTTCCCGCCCGTTTACTGGATCGGAGGACCTCGGACCCGCGAGGATGTCCCGCGTTGTGGAGGGGAGTATTCCTTCGCGGCGGTGTCGTCAACACGGTCGTCCCACGTGGCACCCGGCGCCGTCGGCCGGCCGGTCGTGTGTCGGTGGGAGAGACCTCCGGGTCGTGACCGTAGCTGCGCTCACCGGAGGTCGGCGTTCGATGATTGTTCCCCTGTGGGTCTGGATCACCACGGTTCTCGGTCTGCTCGCCCTGATCGCGGCGGACCTGGTGATCGTGGACCGCAGACCGCACGAGGTCTCCACCGGCGAGGCGGCCCGGTGGGTCGTCTTCTACGTCACCTGCGCCGTCCTGTTCGGGGCCGGGGTCTGGGTGTTCGCGGGAGGTGGCTACGGGGTCGAGTTCTTCACCGGCTACCTCACCGAGTACTCGCTGTCGGTGGACAACCTGTTCATCTTCATGGTGATCATGGCGTCGTTCCGGGTCCCGGCGGTCCACCAGCACCGTGTGCTGCTCATCGGGATCGGGCTCGCGCTGCTCATGCGGGGCGTCTTCATCGCGGTCGGCGCGGCCCTGATCTCCCGGTTCGTGTGGGTGTTCTTCGTGTTCGGCGCCGTCCTGCTGTGGACGGCGGTCAGCATGCTGCGGGACAAGGGCGGTCAGGACGAGTACACCGAGAACGCGGTGACCCGGTGGGTGCGCCGGTTCTTCCCGGTCACCGACGACTACGTCGGGCACCGGAGCGTGGTCACCCGGGACGGCAGGCGGTACCTGACGCCGATGTTCGTCGTCATCGTCGCGATCGGCAGCGCGGACCTGCTGTTCGCGGTCGACTCGATCCCGGCGATCTTCGGGATCACCCAGGAGGCGTACCTGGTCTTCACCGCGAACGCCTTCGCGCTGATGGGGCTGCGCCAGCTGTACTTCCTGCTCGGCGGTCTGGTGAGCAGGCTGGTGTACCTGTCCTACGGCCTCGCGCTGATCCTCGGATTCATCGGCGTGAAGCTCGTGCTGCACGCGCTGCACGAGTACCACGTGACCCCACCCTGGCTGCAGATCAACAACTGGACGTCGCTGGGAGTGATCATCACGGTCCTGACCCTGACCACGGTCGCCAGCCTGCTGCGGTCGCGGCGGGATCCGGACGCGGTGGGCACCCTGACGCTGCACGCACCGACCCCCGCGGACTCCGCGGACTCCGCGGCCTCCGAAGGCGCGGCCACGGCCGCCCCGGCGGACGGG
>NZ_KE387099.1:15715-24885 GCF_000430445.1 Saccharomonospora iraqiensis subsp. iraqiensis | reverse complement strand
GCCGAACTGCCTGTTCGTGGTCGACCTCGGCGGGGTCGCCGGGGCCGACCACGGGACCGGTGGGGCCTCCGGCGCGGACGACGCCGTACCGGAGGAGCCGGTGCGGCTCACCGACCGCGCGGTGTCCGTCGAGGACCCGGCGTGGACACCGGACGGGCGCAGGCTGGTCGTGGTCGTCCCGCGGGACGGCGACCGGACGGAGACGTTGCACCGGGACCTCGGTGCCGTGCCCGCCGACGCCGCGGCACCGGTGCTGCCGGAGCCGGTGGTGCGGGGTGCGGGGGACGTGGCCCGACCGGTGGTCACCGACGACGGCACCGTGTACTTCTACGGCACCGAGTTCCGCGGTTTCGCCGCCGTCGCCCGCAACACCGGGTTGTGGGCCGCCACCCTGCCCGACCCGGGCACGGTCGCCACCCCACGGCGCCTGACCGACGCCGAGACGGTGGACTGCGCCCGCGACGCGGGCCCTCCCGCGCCGTACGGCGACGGGATGCTGGTCGCCGTGCTGCACCGGGGTGCCGTCGAACTGCGCTCGGTGCCCCGGGACGGTGACCGCGTGGACCTGACCGGGCTCACCGTGCTCTCCGGCGGGCGGGCCGCCGTGCGCGGCTTCGCCGTCGACGGGACCCGGATCGCGGTGGTCCGCGCGGGTCCGGCGGACACCGGTGAGGTGACCGTGCTCGGATCCGACGGGACGGAGACCACCCCGACCGACTTCTCCGCGCCCCTGCGTGCGGCGGGGGTGCGCCCGGCCGAGGAGCTGAGCACCCACGCACCGGACGGGTATCCCGTGCACGGCTGGCTGGTCCGGCCGGACGGTCCGGGACCGCATCCGGTGCTGCTCGTCGTCCACGGGGGACCGTTCGCCCAGTACGAGTGGAGCCTGTTCGACGAGGCACAGGTCTACGCCTCCGCCGGGTACGCGGTGGTCCTGGGCAATCCGCGCGGCTCGGCCGGGTACGGGCAACGACACGCGCGGGCCGTCCTCGGGCGGTTCGGCACCGTGGACGCCGACGACCTGCTGGCGCTGCTGGACGCCGCCCTCGCCCGTCCGGGCACGGACGCCGACCGGGTCGGGGTGATGGGCGGTTCCTACGGCGGGTTCATGACCGGGTGGCTCGCCGCCCACCACGGACAACGCTTCCGCGCCGCGTGGAGCGAACGGGCCGTCAACGCCTGGGACTCGTTCACCGGCAGTTCCGACATCGGCTGGTGGTTCGCCGACGAGTACGTCGGCGCGGACCCGGAACGACAGCGGGCCGCGAGTCCCCTGACCCACGCCGACCGGATCACGCTGCCGTTCGCGGTGGTGCACTCGGAGCAGGACCTGCGGTGCCCGATCGAGCAGGCCCAACGGATGTTCGTCGCCCTGCGGCGCAACGGCACCGAGGCGGAGCTGCTCGTCTTCCCCGGCGAGGGACACGAACTGACCCGGTCGGGCCGGCCCCGGCACCGGGTGCAGCGTTTCGAGGCGGTGCTCGACTGGTGGCACCGGCACCTGCCGGTGGGGGAGGAGTCGCCGGCCGGGTGACCCGGGCCCGCGCCGCCGGGCCGGTTACCCGGCTCAGTTCAGCATCACGTAGTTGAGTTCCTCGCACACCCGGCTCAACGGCACGTCGAGACCGGGATGGTCGAGCGGGAGCAGGACGTCCGGTGCGTCGGGCAGCGACCCGCCCGCGGGCGGGTCCCACAGGCACACGGCCGGTTCCCCGGAATCCATCGAGGAGCGGTACCAGACACCGTCGAGGCTGCGGTAGGCCGCCCGGATCGCGCGGGCCCAGGCCTGGGTGATCTTCTTCGGGCCGCTGGAGATCTCCTGGGAGGCGCCGACCCGGGTCGGCCACAGCCCGCACAGGTCGAGCAGCCGCAGGGTGCGTGCGGGCCGGACGACGACGAGGTGGGGACCACGGGTCTTGCGGTCCACCGTCGAGGTGGTCTGGAACACCTCGGCCACGCTCGTGCGCACCGACAGTCCGAAGTAGAGGACCCCGTTGTTCCGGTCGGTGACGATGTCGCCGTGCCGGGGTTGCTGCGGGTCGAACCGGCCGTGCGGCAGCGGCCCCGTGTAGCGGAAGGTGTCCCACCGCTGGGGGTGGTTGCCGTGCGCGGTGTACACCCGGACCAGCCGGGTAGCGGGGTGCACGGCGACGATGTCCTCGGTCGGACGCAGCTCGTTGGCCAGTACGGCCTTCGACGGCGGCCGGGGCAGCCTTGCCATGGAACGTGACTAACCGATCTCGCGTGTCGCCGGGTCAGATCGCGGTACCGAGCGTACCGGCGAGCGCGGCCACCGGCTCGGGGTCACCACCCGCCAACAGCCACTGGCGCGGCGTGGCCGGCCTGCCGTTGATCACGAGGTCGGACTGGGGGGTGCTCATGAAGGCGGCGACCACCAGCGCGGGCTGGTCCCCGGGCACCGCCCGCAGCACGGTGTCGAGGCCCGGCAGAACCCCGTCGGCCGTGAACTGCCAGGCGGGCAGGCGCCACCCGCCCTGCGACTTCCAGCCGGTCAGGCGGTGCTCCTTGAGCCGGTGGCGGACACGGCTGTCGTCGACACCGAGTTTCGCCGCCGCGTCCGCGACGGTCAGGGCGGACTCGGCCAGCACCGCGTGGGCGGCGACCGTGCGTGCCCGGTAGTCGTTCTCGTCGTCCCGCCGGGCGGAGAGGTCGAACCCGACGTCGGTCAGGGCCGCGCGCTGGTCGGTCGAGAAGTAATGCGCCGGGTTCGGGCTCGGCGGTGTCAACCGCTTCGCCGCGTCCTCGACCAGCGCCAGGAACTCGGTCGGCCGCACGTTGAGGCCCGCCTTGGCCAACACGGTCTCCAGCGCCACGGTCGTCATGCACCCAGACTAACCCGCGTGTGCGGGTTCGTGCGCTCGCGCCGGTCCGGTGTGTCGCAGATCACGGAAAGCGACACGATCCCACAGGAACGAACAGCGGAGGTCACCGGCTCTCTACACACCGTGACCAGTCTGCTGTATTGCGTGACCGACGTCCAGGGTGGCGCGGCCGAGCGGGACGAAGGTCGTCCGGCGGCCCCCGGGACCGCCGGGCTAGCGTGGCCGGGATGAGCGGTGTGATCGACAGTGTGTCGTGGGTGCTGGTGCGGGGGCGGACGGTGCTGTTCGTGCGGACCGGGGGCCGGAGCAGGTTCTACCTCCCCGGCGGCAAGCGGGAGCCCGGGGAGACCGACGCGGGCTGCCTCACCCGGGAGGTCCGCGAGGAACTCGGCGTCCGGCTCGACGCGGCGAGTCTGCGCCGGTTCGCCGACCTGGACGAGCCCGCGGACGGCTACACCGACGGGCGCCGGGTGCACATGACCGCCTACACCGCCGACCACCACGGCCGGCTCACGCCGCAGGGGGAGGTGGCCGAACTGGCGTGGTTCGGCACGGCCGACGCGGACCGGGTTCCCGCCGCGGGCCGTCGGGTGCTGGGCCTGCTCGCCGAACGCGGCGAGATCGACTGACCGGGGACGCGGTCTGTGGCTCCGTCCGTCGCCCCGGTTCAGCCGAAGGTGGGCGCCTGCGGTTCTCCCGCCGTCGTCGAGCGCCGGGCAGACCGGCGGATCGTCAGTCCGGCGGGTCAGACGGCCGTCTCGTGCACGTGTCGCCATTTCCACCGGTGAGGCCCCGTGGGAAGGGAGCTGTTGTCGGGTGCGCCGTCGTCCGGTGCGACGGCGCACAGCAGGGCGCTGACGATCCGTACGTCGACCCCACCGTCGTCCTCGTGCCGTTCCGTGAAGCGGACCAGAACGGTGTCCCGGGTGGCATGCACCGTCCACACGTCGTACACCGTGATTCGCAGCGTGGGCCGGGTGCCGCGGGCGGCCGCCAGTCCGTCGAGGAGCCGGGGTCCCGGCACCACCTCGCCCGCGGTCGACACCAGGGTGAAGTCGGCGGTGTGGGACGCACGGAAGGCCGTGAGCGCCTCCGGATCCGACCCGTTGAGCCAGCGGGCGAGTCGCTCGTGGTGGGTGCGGACCTCGGACGCGATCGTTTCGGCCGGGACCTGCCCGCTCACCAGCCCCGTTCCCGCCACTCGGCGAGCTTCGGACGCTCCGCGCCGAGGGTCGAGTCGTCGCCGTGGCCGGGGTAGAACCACGTGTCGTCCGGCAGCGCCGCGAAGACCCGCTGCTCGACGTCGTCGAGCAGGGAGGTGAACTCCTCCGGCGAGTTCGTCTTGCCCACCCCGCCGGGGAACAGCGAGTCGCCGGTGAACAGGTGCGGGTGCCCGGCCGGGTCCCGGTACAGCAGGGCGATCGAACCCGGGGTGTGTCCGCGGAGGTGGACGACCTCCAGCGTGCACTCGCCGACCGTGATCGTGTCGCCGTGCTCGACCAGGAGGTCCGGCGGCACCGGCAGCGGGTCGGCGTCGGCCGGGTGCGCGACCGTGTTCGCGCCGTGCGCCCCGGCGACCGCTCCGAGTGCCTGCCAGTGGTCGGGGTGCTGGTGGGTGGTGACCACGGTCCGCAGGGACGGACGGTCCGGTCCGTGGCCGACGAGGTCGGACAGGCGGTCCGAGTCGTTCGCCGCGTCGATCAGCAACGCCTCCCCGGTGGCGCGGCAGACCAGCAGGTAGGCGTTGTTGTCCATCGGGCCGACCGACAGCTTCGTGATGGTCAGTGCCTCGAGGACCCGACGCGCGGCGTCCCCGTTCGGTTCGACATGGCCGGTGTAGTGCTCGGTGACGTTCACCGTGCACACGGTAATAGCCGGGCCGACCCTGCTCGACCCGACACGACAGCACGGGGCTACCGTGCTGGAACCACCCTGTCAGGTGACCGTCGAGTGCTGGGGGGAACTCATGGCCACGACCGCGGACACAGGTGTGTCGCCCGGGCCGGGCCCGCGACCGGAGGCGCCTGCGCCTCCGGTGGACGCGGCACCGCTTCCGCCGTCGCCACCGCCGGAGGCGCCCGCGGACACCACGGCCCGGCGCCCGTCCGCACCGCGCCGGATGAGCTGGGATCTCATCCGGGTGGTGGCGATCCTGTTCGTGATGGCGGGCCACCTCACCGGGCTGGCGTCCACCCTCCCCGGGATCGAGCCCTACCCGGTGCAGGTGGTGGTCCCGTTCGGCACGATCACCCTGTTGGTGTTGTCCGGGTACTTCGTCGGCCCGACCCGGCGGCGCGGTGCGGCCGGACGGTGGTTCCGGGCGCGGCTCGCCCGGCTGCTGCCCGCCTACCTGGTGGCGGTGCTCGCGGTCTACACGATCACCCGGGCCGTGGTGGTGCCGTTCAACGGCTGGCAGCACCGCGACGGGGTGCTCGGGTTCCTGTTCGGTGACCCGGTGCGCCCCGCCGGGCCCGTTGCCGACGCGCCGCCCGCGTGGCACGTGCCCGACCTCGAGGACCTGCTGACGCACGCCCTTCTCCTGCACGAGTGGATGCCCGGCACGTTCATCGACGGCTCCTACTGGACGCTGCCGCTCCAGGTCACCGCGTTCGCCGCGGCGGCCGTGTTGTGGCGGTGGAAACTGCACCGCGTCGTGGGCGCGACCACCGTCCTGTGGGTGGTGCTGGCGGCCTCGGCCGGTTCGGTCGTGCTGGACATGATCCTGCCGCAACTGCCCACCGCGTCCGGGCTGTACCGTGCCTACCTGTTCGCGGCGGGTGCCGCCATCTGGCTGTGGCAGCAGCGCCGGATACCCACCATCCACCTGGTCTTCCTGCTCGCAACGGCCGTGGTGATCCAGGCGTTCCGGTCGGGCGGCCCGGCCGTCGCGGTGGTCGTGTGCTTCACGGTCATGCTCGTGGGCATGTGCCTCGCCGCACGCGGGCGCGACTGGGACTTCCCCGTGCTGCGGTGGCTCCGGCGGCCCGTGGGGTGGCTCGCCGGGATCAGCTACTGCCTCTACCTGGTGCACCAGCAGCTCGGATACGTGCTGACCCGGGCGCTCGTGGAGGCGGGGGTGACCCCGTGGTGGTTACGCTTGGCCGTGGTGGTCGCGGCGGCGGTCGTCGCGGCCTGGCTGCTCACCGTGCTCGTCGAACGGCCGGCGCACCGCGCGCTGACCCGGCCGCGTGCCGCGGGAGGGGCCCGGGAGGACGCCGCGCGGACCGTTCCTGTCGGTGGTGCCCCCTAACATGGTCACCGCCGACCGACGGCGCACCAGCGTGACCGTCAGGGTGACCGCCACCGTGCCCGACACCGCCGTGCCGGGCACGGCCGTGTGGGACGACCGACGGGGATGCGGCCGTACCCGGCACGGCGTTGACACACCAGTCGAAAGGGACTTCGGGTGGCTGACCACCTCGTGATTCGGGGCGCCCGCGAGCACAATCTGCGCGGCGTCGACATCGACCTGCCCAGGGACAGCCTGATCGTGTTCACCGGCCTGTCCGGGTCGGGGAAGTCGAGCCTCGCGTTCGACACCATCTTCGCCGAGGGGCAGCGGCGGTACGTGGAGTCGCTGTCCGCCTACGCGCGGCAGTTCCTCGGCCAGATGGACAAGCCGGACGTCGAGTTCATCGAGGGCCTGTCCCCGGCGGTGTCGATCGACCAGAAGTCGACCTCGCGCAACCCCCGCTCCACCGTCGGGACGATCACGGAGGTCTACGACTACCTCCGCCTGCTCTACGCCCGCGCCGGTTCGCCGCACTGCCCCCAGTGCGGCGAACCCATCAGCAAACAGACCCCGCAGCAGATCGTCGACCAGGTGCTCGACATGGAGGAGCGCACCCGGTTCCAGGTGCTCGCTCCGGTCGTGCGGGGGCGCAAGGGCGAGTACGTCGACCTGTTCGCCAATCTCCAGCAGCAGGGCTTCGCCCGGGTCCGGGTGGACGGCACCGTGTATCCGCTGAGCGAGCCCCCGAAGCTGAAGAAGCAGGAGAAGCACGACATCGGCGTGGTCGTCGACCGCCTCACGGTGAAGCCGAGTGCGAAGCAGCGGCTCACCGACTCGGTCGAGACGGCGCTGCGGCTGGCCGACGGCCTGGTCGAGCTGGAGTTCGTCGATCTGCCCGAGGACGACCCGCACCGCAGGCGCGGCTTCTCCGAGAACCTCGCCTGCCCGAACGGGCACCCGCTGGAGATCGAGGACCTCGAACCGCGGTCGTTCTCGTTCAACTCGCCCTACGGCGCCTGCCCGGTGTGCACCGGCATCGGCGTCCGCAAGGAGGTCGACCCGGAGCTGGTGGTGCCCGACGAGGACCTCTCCCTGGCCGACGGCGCGATCGCACCGTGGGCGGGCGGGCAGAGCGCCGACTACTTCCAGCGCCTGCTGGAGTCGCTGGCGGGCACGGTCGGGTTCCGGATGGACACCCCCTGGCGCAAGCTCCCGGCCAAGGCCCAGAAGGCGGTGCTGCACGGCGTGGACGAGCAGGTCCACGTCCGCTACCGCAACCGCTACGGCAGGCAGCGTTCCTACTACGCCACGTTCGAGGGCATCATCCCGTTCCTGGAGCGGCGGCACGAGCAGACCGACTCGGACTGGGCGCGGGAACGCTACGAGGGCTACATGCGCGAGGTGCCGTGTCCGGCCTGCCGCGGCGCCCGGCTGAAACCCGAGATCCTGGCGGTGACCCTGGAGCACGCCGAGCACGGACACCGTTCGATCGCCGAGGTGTGCGCGCTGTCGGTGGCCGAGTCCTCGGAGTTCCTGGACGGGCTGGTGCTCGGGCAGCGGGAGGAGATGATCGCCGGCGCGGTGCTGAAGGAGATCCAGGCCCGGCTGCACTTCCTGCTCGACGTCGGGCTCGACTACCTCTCGCTCGACCGCGCGGCGGGCACCCTCTCCGGCGGGGAGGCCCAGCGCATCCGGCTGGCCACGCAGATCGGCTCCGGTCTGGTGGGGGTGCTGTACGTGCTCGACGAGCCGTCGATCGGGCTGCACCAGCGGGACAACCACCGGCTGATCGAGACGCTCAGCCGGTTGCGCGACCTGGGCAACACGCTGATCGTCGTCGAGCACGACGAGGACACCGTCCGGTCGGCCGACTGGGTGGTCGACATCGGGCCCGGCGCGGGGGAACACGGCGGGCACATCGTGCACAGCGGCCCCGTCGGCGAACTGGAGGCCAACCACGACTCGCTCACCGGTGACTACCTCGCCCGCAGGCGGGAGATCCCGGTGCCCGACCTGCGCAGGCCCGCCGACCGCAAGCGCCAGGTCACAGTCGTGGGGGCGCGGGAGAACAACCTGCGCAACATCGACGTGTCGTTCCCGCTGGGCTGTCTGATCTCGGTGACCGGGGTCTCCGGCTCGGGCAAGTCCACCCTGGTCAACGACATCCTCGCGGTGACACTGGCGAACAAGGTGAACAACGCACGTCAGGTGCCGGGGCGGCACACCCGCGTGCGCGGGGTCCAGCACGTCGACAAGCTCGTGCAGGTCGACCAGTCACCGATCGGCCGCACGCCCCGGTCGAACCCGGCCACCTACACCGGCGTCTGGGACCACGTGCGCAAGCTGTTCGCGGCCACCACCGAGGCGAAGGTGCGCGGATACCAGCCGGGCCGGTTCTCGTTCAACGTCAAGGGCGGCCGGTGCGAGGCGTGTGCGGGCGACGGCACGATCCGCATCGAGATGAACTTCCTGCCGGACGTCTACGTGCCGTGCGAGGTGTGCAAGGGTGCCCGGTACAACCGGGAGACCCTCGAGGTGCACTACAAGGGCAAGACGGTCGCCGACGTGCTCGACATGCCGATCGAGGAGGCCGCCGAGTTCTTCGAGCCGATCAAGGCCATTCACCGGCACCTGCGGACGCTGGTGGACGTCGGGCTCGGCTACGTGCGGCTCGGGCAGCCCGCGCCGACCCTGTCCGGGGGCGAGGCCCAGCGGGTCAAGCTCGCCAGCGAGCTGCAGAAGCGCTCCACCGGCAAGACCGTCTACATCCTCGACGAGCCCACCACCGGCCTGCACTTCGACGACATCCGCAAGCTGCTCGGCGTGGTCAACGGTCTGGTCGACAAGGGCAACACCGTCGTGGTCATCGAGCACAACCTGGACGTCGTCAAGACCTCCGACTGGATCATCGACATGGGGCCGGAGGGTGGTTCCGGCGGGGGCACGGTCGTCGCCGAGGGGACACCGGAGCAGGTCGCCGCCATGGAGGACAGCTACACCGGCCGGTTCCTCGCCCCCGTGCTCGGCGACTGACCCGGCCGCGGCGTGCGCGGCCGGTCACCGCGTACGCCGACGGCGCGGCACTGCCCGGCGCT
>NZ_KE387099.1:8245-15615 GCF_000430445.1 Saccharomonospora iraqiensis subsp. iraqiensis | reverse complement strand
GCTCGCGGCGGGGCTGGTGCGGCCCGAGGTCGCCGTCACCGCCGTCACCGGGACCTCGGGTGCGGGCAGGAGCCTCAAGCCGCACCTGCTGGGTTCCGAGGTGATGGGCTCGGCCAGCGTCTACGGCGTGGGTGGCGCCCACCGGCACACGCCGGAGTTCGTGCAGAACCTCAGCGCCGCCGCGGGCGCGCGCGTCGCGGTGTCGTTCACCCCGGTGCTCGCGCCGATGCCGCGGGGCATCCTCACCACGGCCACCGCGCCACTGGTGGGGGAGACCGACACCGCCGCCGCGCGGGCCGTGTACGCCGAGGCCTACGCCGACGAGCCGTTCGTCCACCTGCTGCCCGAGGACACCTGGCCCACCACGGCCGCCACGCTCGGCGCGAACACCGTGCAGCTGCAGACGACGGTCGACGCCGACGCGGGCAGGCTGGTGGTGGTCGCCGCCCTGGACAACCTGACGAAGGGCACGGCCGGCGCCGCCGTCCAGTCGATGAACCTCGCCCTCGGCCTCCCCGAGCCCACCGCCCTCCCCACCACGGGAGTCGCCCCGTGACCACCCCCACCCCCGCGAGTCGCCACCCCATGCCCGCGAGTCGCCACCCCATGCCCGCGAGTCGCCACTCCAGGACCGCGAGTCGGCACTCCCTGCCCGCGAATCCCCGCCCGACAGCCCACCCCGAGCGCCCCGCACCGGAGGTCACCCCATGAGCGTCACCGCCCCCGACGGTTTCCGGGCCGGTGGGGTCACCGCAGGACTGAAGAGCGCGGGTCCCGACGTCGCGCTCCTGGTCAACGACGGCCCGTCGGACGTGGCCGCC
The DNA here is from genome assembly GCF_000430445.1 of Saccharomonospora iraqiensis subsp. iraqiensis. GTDB lineage: Bacteria > Actinomycetota > Actinomycetes > Mycobacteriales > Pseudonocardiaceae > Saccharomonospora > Saccharomonospora iraqiensis. The sequence goes on along the minus strand of NZ_KE387099.1, from coordinate 14,794 downwards.
GCGGTGTTCACCCGCAACCGGTGCAAGGCCAACCCGGTGCTGTGGAGCGAACAGGTCCTGCAGGACCGCCGGGCGAAGGCCGTCCTGCTCAATTCCGGCGGCGCCAACTGCTACACCGGCCCGGAGGGCTTCCGGACCACGCACGCCAACGCCGAGCTGGTGGCCGAGCGGCTGGGCACGGGCGCGATCGACGTGGTCGTCTGCTCGACCGGCCTGATCGGGGAACAGCTCGACCGGGAGAAGATGACCACGGGGATCGAGGCCGCCGTGGGCGCGCTCGCCGCGGACGCGGGCACCGCCGCCGCCGAGGCGATCATGACGACCGACACGCACAGCAAGGAGGTCGTGCGCTCCGGGGACGGCTACTCGGTCGGCGGCATGGCCAAGGGCGCCGGGATGCTCGCGCCGGCGCTGGCCACCATGCTCGTGGTGGTCACCACCGACGCCGACGTGGACGCCGACACCGCCGACCGTGCCCTGCGGGAGGCCACCCGGCGCACCTTCGACCGGCTCGACTCCGACGGCTGCATGTCCACCAACGACACCGTGCTGCTGCTGTGCAGCGGAGCCTCCGGGACCCGCCCGGACGAGGCGGAGTTCACCGCACGGCTGACCGACGCCTGCCACGACCTCGCCCAGCAGCTCCTCGGCGACGCCGAGGGCGCCGAGCACGACATCGCGATCGAGGTCACCGGCGCCGCCTCGGAGGACGACGCGGTGACGGTCGGCCGGGCGATCGCCCGCAGCAACCTGTTCAAGACCGCCGTCTACGGCCGGGACCCGAACTGGGGCCGCATCCTCGCCGCGGTCGGCACCACCGACGCCGTCTTCGAACCCGACGCCCTGGATGTCGCCGTGAACGGGGTGTGGATCTGCCGCGCCGGCGGCCCCGGGGAACCGCGGGACGCCGTCGACCTCGGCGACCGCGCCGTCACCGTGACCGTCGACCTCAAGGCGGGCGGCGAGTCGGCGACGATCTGGACCAACGACCTCACCCACGCCTACGTGCACGAGAACTCGGCCTACTCGACATGACCCCCACACCGAACCGGCCCTCCGGCACCGACCGGTCGGCCGCGCACACCGTCTCCGCCGACGAACGCCTGGCCACCGCCGCCGAGAAGGCGGGCGTGCTGGTCGAGGCCCTGCCCTGGTTGCAGCGTTTCCACGGCGCCTGGGTCGTGGTCAAGTACGGCGGCAACGCCATGGTCGACGACGACCTCAAGCACGCCTTCGCGCAGGACATGGTGTTCCTGCGGCTGGCGGGCCTGCGCCCGGTGGTGGTGCACGGCGGCGGCCCGCAGATCACCACGATGCTCGACCGGCTCGGCATCGACGGCGAGTTCAAGGGCGGACTGCGGGTCACCACGCCGGAGACCATGGACGTCGTGCGCATGGTGCTGGTCGGCCAGGTCAGCCGGGAACTCGTCGGACTGATCAACGCGCACGGTCCGTACGCGGTCGGGATCTCCGGTGAGGACGCACGCCTGTTCACCGCCGAACGCACGCACGCGACCGTGGACGGCGAGCCGGTCGACATCGGACTCGTCGGGGAGGTCGCCGACGTCGACCCGGACGCGGTGCGCGACATCGTCAACGCCGGGCGGATCCCGGTGGTGTCCACCGTGGCACCGGACGCGGACGGCGTGGTGCACAACGTCAACGCCGACACCGCCGCCGGCGCGCTGGCCGCCGCGCTGGGCGCGGAGAAGCTGGTCGTGCTCACCGACGTCGAGGGCCTCTACGCCGACTGGCCCGACCGTGCGTCCCTGGTGGACCGCATCGGCGCCGACCGGCTCGAACGGCTGCTGCCGGAGCTGGCCAGCGGCATGATCCCGAAGATGCGCGCGTGCCTGCGTGCCGTCCGTGGCGGGGTGCCCCGCGCCCACGTCATCGACGGGCGCCTCGCGCACTCGGTACTGCTCGAAGTGTTCACCTCGCGGGGCGTCGGAACGATGGTCCTGCCGGACGAGGGGGTCGACGATGACGACCGGTGAGACACCGGCCGCGCACACCCGCGACAACGCCGCCAACCGGTCGCGGTGGCAGGCCACGATGATGCACAACTACGGCACCCCCGCCCTGACGCTGCGGGAGGGGGAGGGCGCCGTCGTCTCCGACGCGGACGGCAACCGTTACCTCGACCTGGTGGGCGGGATCGCCGTGAACGCCCTGGGACACGCCCACCCCGCCGTGGTCTCCGCGGTGACCCGCCAGGTCGGCACCCTCGGGCACACATCGAACCTCTACATCAACGAACCCGCCCTCGACCTGGCCGAGCGGCTGCTCGCACTGTCCGGTGTGGAGGGGAGCGACGCCCACGGCAGGGTGCTGTTCACCAACTCCGGTGCCGAGGCCCTGGAGGCCGCGTTCAAGATCACCCGCCGCACCGGGCGGACGAAGGTCGTCGCCACCGAGGGTGGGTTCCACGGCCGCACCATGGGGGCCCTCGCGCTCACCGGCCAGGAGGACAAGCGCACCCCCTTCGAGCCGCTCGTGCCGGGCGTGGAGCACGTGCCGTACGGCGACGTCGCCGCCCTCGAGGCGGCCGTGGACGACGACACCGCCGCCTTCGTGGTCGAACCCGTCCAGGGGGAGAACGGCGCCGTCGTCCCACCGGCGGGGTACCTCCGCGCCGCGCGGGAGATCACCGCCCGGCACGGGGCCCTGCTCGTGCTGGACGAGGTGCAGACCGGCATCGGCCGCACCGGAGCGTGGTTCGGCTACCAGCGGGCCGGGATCACGCCGGACGTGGTGACCCTGGCCAAGGGGCTCGGCGGTGGTCTGCCGCTCGGTGCGTGCCTCGCGTTCGGCCCCGCCGCGGACCTGTTCGGACCCGGCCAGCACGGCACCACCTTCGGCGGCAACCCCGTCTGCTGCGCGGCCGGGCTCGCGGTGCTGGACACGATCGCCACGGACGGGCTGCTCGAGCACGCCGCCGACCTCGGCGCCGAGCTCGCCGCCGGGATCGGGCGGCTGGAACACCCGCTGGTGCGCGGCGTGCGGGGGGAGGGACTGCTGCTCGGCGTACTGCTGCACGAGCCCGTCTCGGCGGCGGTCGCCGCGGCCGCACAGAATGCGGGATACCTGCTCAACCCGGTCAAGCCGGACGTGCTCCGCCTGGCCCCGCCGCTGATCCTCGGCCGGGAACAGGCCGGGAACTTCGTCAAGGACCTGCCCGCCGTGCTCGACGCGGCGCGCCCCGCCCCGGCCGCCCCCGAGGCCGGTCCCGGGGCCCACCCGGACAAGGACGACTGACCATGCCCCCACGTCACTTCCTGCGCGACGACGACCTCACCCCCGACGAGCAGAGCGCCGTGCTCGACCTCGCCGACGAGCTGAAGAAGCAGCCGCTCGGCGACGCCCTGGCCGGGCCCACGGCCGTCGCCGTGCTCTTCGAGAAGAACTCCACCCGCACCCGGTTCTCGTTCGAGGTCGGCATCGCCCAGCTCGGCGGCCACCCGGTCGTCGTCGACGGCCGCAGCATGCAGCTCGGCCGGGAGGAGACCCTCGGCGACACCGCTAAGGTCCTGTCCCGCTACGTGGACCTCGTGGTGTGGCGCACGTTCGGCCAGGAGCGCATCGACGCCTTCGCCGCGGCGTCCGACGTGCCCGTCGTGAACGCGCTCACCGACGAGTTCCACCCGTGCCAGATCCTGGCCGACCTGCACACGGTGCGCGAGCGCAAGGGAACGCTGGCCGGACTCACCCTGACCTACCTCGGCGACGCCGCGAACAACATGGCCCACTCGCTCCTGCTCGGCGGCGTCACCGCGGGAATGCACGTCCGCGTGGCCGCGCCCGAGGGATTCCACCCGCTGCCGTGGGTGCGGGAGGCGGTGGAGGCGCGGGCCGCCGAGACCGGGGGCAGCGCGCGCGTGTTCACCGACCCGCACGCCGCCGTCGACGGGGCCGACGTGGTCACCACCGACTCGTGGACGTCGATGGGACAGGAGGCCGACGGCCGGGACCGCGTGTCCCCGTTCTGGCCCTACCAGGTCAACACCGACCTGCTGGCGCGCACCGGCAGGGACACGATCGTGCTGCACGACCTCCCGGCCCACCGGGGCCGGGAGATCACCGACGAGGTGCTGGACGGGCCCGCGAGCGCGGTGTGGGACGAGGCGGAGAACCGGCTGCACGCCCAGAAGGCACTGCTGGTGTGGCTGCTGCGGGAGCAGGCACGGTGACCGCACGCCCGCCCCGGAACGCGACGGTGACCCCCACCATGAACCGCGCGAGCAGGCAGGCCCGGATCATCGAACTGGTGTCCGGCACCGCCGTGCACAGCCAGACCGAGCTGGCGAAACTGCTGGCCGCCGAGGGCATCGAGGTCACCCAGGCCACGCTGTCCCGCGACCTCGACGAACTCGGTGCGGTGAAACTCCGCGGTCCCGACTCGGGTGCACCGGTCTACGTCATCCCCGAGGACGGCAGCCCCGTCCGCGGCGTGCAGGGCGGCACGTCCCGCCTGTCGCGCCTGCTGGCCGAGCTGATGGTCTCGGCCGAGGGCTCGGGCAACCTCACGGTGCTGCGCACCCCGCCGGGGGCGGCGCAGTTCCTCGCCAGCGCGATCGACCGGGCCGCGCTGGAGGAGGTCGTCGGCTCCATCGCCGGCGACGACACGGTCGCGGTGATCGCCCGCGAACCGCTGACGGGCACCCAGGTGGCCGAGCGGTTCACCGCACTGGCACAGCGGTCGGACGCGGCCGACCCGGCCACGGGCCCGGACCCGGACCGGCACGACACGGGCACGACCCGGAACGAGACATCAAGCGTGAGTGAGGAGAACGGACATGACTGAGCGGGTGGTGCTCGCCTACTCCGGCGGGCTCGACACCTCGGTGGCGATCGGCTGGATCGCCGAGGAGACGAAGGCGGAGGTGGTCGCCGTCGCTGTGGACCTCGGCCAGGGTGGTGAGGACCTGGAGACCATCCGCAAGCGGGCCCTGGACTGCGGTGCGGTCGAGGCCGTGGTGGCCGACGCGCGGGACGAGTACGCCGACGAGTACTGCCTGCCCGCCCTGCAGGCCAACGCCCTCTACATGGACCGCTACCCGCTGGTCTCGGCGCTGTCCCGGCCGCTGATCGTCAAGCATCTCGCCGAGGCCGCCAAGTACCACGGCGCGAGCACCGTGGCGCACGGCTGCACCGGCAAGGGCAACGACCAGGTGCGCTTCGAGGTCGGCATCGGCGCGCTCGCGCCGGACCTGAACGTGATCGCGCCGGTGCGGGACTTCGCCTGGACCCGGGAGAAGGCGATCGCCTACGCCGAGCAGCACGGCCTGCCGATCGACGTGACGAAGAAGTCGCCGTTCTCGATCGACCAGAACGTGTGGGGCCGGGCCGTCGAGACCGGCGTGCTGGAGGACCTGTGGAACTCCCCGCCGAAGGAGGTGTACTCCTACACCCAGGACCCCACGGTGCACTTCCAGGCCCCCGACGAGGTGGTGCTCACCTTCGACAAGGGTGTCCCGGTCGCCATCGACGGCAGGCCGGTCACCGTGCTCGAGGCCATCCAGGAGATGAACACCCGGGCGGGCGCGCACGGGATCGGCAGGCTCGACATGGTCGAGGACCGGCTGGTCGGCATCAAGAGCCGCGAGGTGTACGAGGCGCCCGGCGCCATCGCCCTGATCACCGCGCACCAGGAACTGGAGAACGTCACCGTCGAACGCGACCTCGCCCGGTTCAAGCGGCAGGTCGAGCAGCGGTGGGGTGAGCTGGTCTACGACGGCCTGTGGTTCTCCCCGCTGAAGGACGCGCTGGACGGCTTCGTCGGCAAGGCCCAGGAGCACGTCACCGGCGAGATCCGCATGGTGCTGCACGGCGGCACCTGCACCGTCACCGGCCGGCGCAGCGCGGAGTCGCTGTACGACTTCAACCTCGCCACCTACGACGAGGGCGACAGCTTCGACCAGTCCCTGGCCAAGGGCTTCGTCCAGCTCTGGGGCCTTCCCAGCAAGATCGCCGCCAAGCGCCAGCAGAGCAAGCACGGCTGAACCGCCGCACCGGGGTGGTGCCGTGAAGGGCACATTCCCTGCGCCACACGCGGCGAGGGGCACTTTCCCTGCGTCTCGTGCAGGGAAAGTGCCCCTCACGGCACCCCACGGCGACCACGTCGGCGGCGGGACACACGGATCACGAGAGGGGACGCACGGATGAAGCTGTGGGGAGGGCGGTTCGCCGAGGGGCCCGCCGAGGCGATGGCGGCGTTGAGCGCCTCCACCGACGTCGACTGGCGCCTGGCGCCGTACGACATCGCGGGCTCGCGGGCACATGCCCGGGTGCTGCACCGTGCCGGGCTGCTCACCGAGGCCGAACTGGACGCCATGCTCGGCGCGCTCGACCAGCTCGCCGAGGACGTCGCCTCCGGCGCGTTCACCCCGACCGTGGCCGACGAGGACGTGCACACCGCACTCGAACGCGGGCTGCTGGAACGCGCGGGCGCGGAGCTGGGCGGCAAGCTGCGCGCGGGCCGCTCCCGCAACGACCAGGTCGCCACCCAGTTCCGCATGTGGCTGCGCGACGCCGCCCGGCGGGTCGCCG
>NZ_KE387099.1:5684-8145 GCF_000430445.1 Saccharomonospora iraqiensis subsp. iraqiensis | reverse complement strand
CGGTCCGGGGCGGGGACGCGACGGCGGCCGCGGTGCTGGCGACGTTGCGGCTGGCCTGACCCGGGCCGGACCGCCCGGAGCAGGGCCCCGCCGTGCGTGGCCCGACCGTCCGCATCGGTTAGCGTTGAGGGGTGCACCCACAGACAGACGCAGCATCGCCGGAGGACGGGGACGCCGAGCCCCGTGCCCGGATCGTGCGGGCCGTGAGCGCGCTCGACGATCTCGATGCGCTGCCGCTCGCCGAGCACGTGGCCCGGTTCGAGGACGCGCACAGCGCGCTCGCCGCGGCCCTGTCGAGCATCGACAGGGTCTGACGGTGCCACGCAAGGCCCGTCTGGACGCCGAGCTCGTGCGCCGGGGGCTCGCCCGGTCCCGGGAGCACGCGGGAACGCTGATCGGTGCGGGCCGGGTCACCGTCCGGGGGCTGGTGGCGAGCAAACCGGCCACCGGCGTGGACGCGGGTGCGGCGATCGTCGTCCGCACCGACGACGACCCCGGCTGGGCCTCCCGGGGAGCGTACAAGCTGCTCGGCGCGTTGGAGACGTTCACCGCACACGGTCTCACCGTCGCGGGGAAACGGTGCCTCGACGCGGGGGCGTCGACCGGTGGTTTCACCGACGTGCTCCTGCGTGCGGGTGCGGAGGCGGTCGTGGCCGCCGACGTGGGACGGGGGCTGCTCGACTGGCGGCTGCGGACCGACGAGCGGGTCACGGTGCTGGACCGGACGAACGTCCGGGCGCTGACACCCGGGCACACCGGTGGCACCGTGGACCTCGTGGTCGCCGATCTGTCGTTCATCTCGCTGCGTCTGGTGCTGCCCGCACTCGCGGAGTGCCTGCGCCCGGGCGGGGACCTCGTGCCGATGGTCAAGCCGCAGTTCGAGGTCGGCAAACACCGGCTCGGCAGCGGCGGCGTGGTCCGGGATCCCGAATTGCGGGCCGAGGCCGTGCTGGAGGTGTCGTCGCACGCCCGTTCGCTCGGGCTCCATCCCCGCGACGTGGTGGCCAGCCCGCTGCCGGGCCCGTCCGGCAACGTCGAGTACTTCGTCTGGTTGCGCGGAGAGGGCGGCGGTCCCGCCGAGCGGGGCCGTGTGGACGACGACGCCGCGGCCGGGGAGACCGGGGCCCCGTCCCCGGACGAGTGGGAGCGGCGGGTGCGTGCGGCCGTGACGGAGGGTCCCCGGTGAATTCCTCCGGCGACCGCGAGGTCCTGCTCATCGTGCACCCGGACCGCGAGTCCACCACCGGGGCGGCGCGGGACGTGGCCATCCGGCTCGCCGCGGCGGGGATCCGTCTCCGCGTCGTCGACGACGAGGTCCGCAGGCTGATCGAGCCCCCCGGCGGGCACCTCCCGTGCACCGTGGTGACCTCGTCCGACGAGCCCGCGGCCGGGACCGAACTCGTATTCGTGCTCGGCGGGGACGGCACCCTGTTGCGCGCCGCCGAGGTGGCCCGGCCCGCGGGTGTGCCGGTCCTGGGGGTCAACCTCGGCCGGGTCGGGTTCCTCACCGAGGCCGACTACGACGCCCTCGGCGAGACCGTGGACCGCGTGGTCGAACGGCGGTACCGCATCGAGGAACGCATGACCGTCGACGTCACCGTGACCCACGGCGACGTGGTGACGGCCGACACGTGGGCGCTGAACGAGGCGAGCATCGAGAAGAGCTCCCGGGAGCGCATCCTCGACGCGCTGGTCGAGGTGGACGGTCGGCCGGTGTCGTCGTTCGGCTGCGACGGGGTGTTGTGCTCCACCCCGACCGGGTCGACCGCCTACGCGTTCTCCGCGGGCGGTCCGGTCGTCTGGCCGGACGTGGAGGCGTTGCTGGTGGTGCCCAGCAACGCGCACGCGATGTTCTCCCGGCCGCTGGTGGTCTCCCGGGACTCGGTGATCACCGTGGACGTCGATCCGCACGGGTCCTCCGCGGTGCTGACCTGTGACGGTCTGCGGCACTTCGACCTGGAACGCGGTTCGCGGATCCGGGTGGTCGCGGGTGCGGTCCCGGTGCGGCTCGCCCGGCTCTGGGAAGGGCCGTTCACCGACCGCCTGGTGCACAAGTTCTCGCTGCCGGTGACGAGCTGGCGCGAACGGCAGGCGCGCCTGAGCTGACGCCCGCCCGCGCGGGAGACGGCCGCCCGGGTCGCCGGGTCGGCGACTCCGGTCGTGGGTCGGCGCTACGGTGGTGGACGTGCTTGCGGAGATGCGTATCCAGGGCCTCGGGGTCATCGAGGACGCCGTGCTCGAGCTCCATCCGGGATTGACGGTGGTCACGGGGGAGACCGGGGCCGGCAAGACGATGGTGGTCACCGGGCTGCACCTGCTGTCCGGGGGTCGTTCGGACTCCTCGAAGGTGCGTGCGGGGGCGGGCCGGGCGACGGTGGAGGGACGGTTCGCCGACCTCGCCGACGGGCCCGCCGCGCGGACCGTCACCGACGCCGGCGCCGAGCCGGACGAGGACGGCAGC
>NZ_KE387099.1:3797-5584 GCF_000430445.1 Saccharomonospora iraqiensis subsp. iraqiensis | reverse complement strand
GTGGAGCAACCACCGCCCGACGGGGGCGACCCGGCCGACGGGAGCGCCCCGGCGGCCGGGGGAATCGACGCGGCCGGAGAGGTCGACGGGAGCGACGTCGCCGACCGGAGCGACGCTGCCGGTGGCGACGATGCTGCCGGTGGGGAGGATGCTGCCGACGGGGACGACGCTGCCGGTGGGGACGACGCTGCCGGTGGTGCCGGGGGACGGGCACTGCCGGACGTGTCCTCCGACGACGCGCTGCGCTCGGCGCTGGAGGCGGTGCTGCTGGTGGTGGACGCGCCCGTGAACGAGGAGTCGCTGGCCGGGGCGCTGGAGCAGCCGGTGGACCGGGTCACCGAGATGCTGCGCACGATGGCCGAGGACTACAAGGACCGCGGCAGCGGCATCGACCTGCGGCGCGTGGCGGACGGGTGGCGCTTCTACACCCGGGACACCTACGCCCCGTTCGTGGAGAAGCTGCTGCTCGACGGGCAACGGTCCAAGCTGACCCGGGCCGCGTTGGAGACCCTGGCGGTGGTGGCCTACCGGCAACCGGTGACCCGGTCGCGGGTCGCGGCGGTGCGGGGTGTCAATGTCGACGGTGTCGTGCGCACACTGCTGGCCCGGGGGCTGATCGAGGAGAGCGGCACCGACCCGGAGACCGGCGGCACCCTGTACGGCACGACCGACCTGTTCCTGGAGCGGTTGGGGCTGTCGTCGTTGTCCGACCTGCCCCCGATCGCCCCCCTGCTTCCCGAGGTGGATTCGATTGACGACGGCTGACCGGCACGCGGACCGGCCCGAGGGTGTGCGGTTGCAGAAGGTGCTCTCCCGCGCGGGGGTCGCCTCCCGCCGCGCGGCGGAGGAGATGATCGCCGACGGCCGGGTGAGCGTGGACGGCGTGGTGGTGGAGGAGCAGGGCCGCCGGGTCGACCCGGACACCGCCGTGATCCGCGTCGACGGGTCGCGGGTGGTGGTCCGCGAGGATCTGGTGTACCGGGCGCTGAACAAGCCGCGCGGGGTGCACAGCACGATGACCGATGACCGGGGCAGGCCCTGTGTGGGCGACTACGTCTCCGACCGGCGACTGTTCCACGTCGGCAGGCTCGACGCCGACACCGAGGGCCTGCTGCTGCTGACCAACGACGGCGACCTGGCGCACCGGCTGATGCATCCGTCGTTCACCGTGCCCAAGACCTATGTCGCCGAGGTCGAGGGGTCGGTCTCCCGGGGGCTGGGCGAGACGCTGCGGGAGGGCGTGTCGCTGGAGGACGGGCCCGTGCGTGTGGACGGGTTCCGCATCGTCGACACCCGTCCCGGCCGCACCCTGGTGGAGCTGGTGCTGCACGAGGGCCGCAACCGCATCGTCCGGCGGCTGCTGGACGAGGTCGGTCACCCGGTCCGCAAGCTGGTCCGCACCGCGGTGGGCGACGTCCGGCTCGGCGACACGAAACCGGGCACCGTCCGTCCGCTCACACACGCCGAGATCGGGGCGCTCTACCGCGCGGTCGAGTCCGGCGGGTGACCACCCGGACGGCCCGGGCGGGGCCCGGGCCGTCCGGGCTCACTCCTCCGGGGCCGCCTCCGGGTCGTGCAGCCGCAGATCGAGGCTGCCGGTCAGCCGCAGTTCGCGGACCGTGCGTTCGCCGGTGTCCAGGGTGCGCACCGTGCCGTCCGGGTGCCACCCCGCGTGGCGGTAGAGGTTCAGCGTCGCCGAATCGGACTGCGCCACCCACGCGATGCCGCGTTCGGCGCCGCGCTCCCGCAGGGCGCTGGCCGCCGCCGCGAGCAACCGGCCACCGTGG
>NZ_KE387099.1:0-3697 GCF_000430445.1 Saccharomonospora iraqiensis subsp. iraqiensis | reverse complement strand
CGCCGGCGGCCACCGCCGCGGCCGCGGCCCCGGCGAAGGGTGCCCGGAAGAAGACGGCGGAGGCGGGCGAGGCGACCCAGCTGGAGATCGAGGCGCCGCTGTCGGTGACCCGCACGGTCGAGGGCGACTACACCCTGCCCCCGGCGGAGCTGCTCACCCTCGGGGACCCGCCGCTGGCGCGGAGCCGGGCGAACGACGCGATGATCGAGGCGATCACCGGCGTGCTCCAGCAGTTCAAGATCGACGCCGAGGTCACCGGATTCACCCGGGGGCCGACCGTCACCCGGTACGAGGTCGAGCTCGGCCCCGGCGTGAAGGTCGAGAAGATCACCGCACTGACCAAGAACATCGCCTACGCGGCAGCCACGGAGAACGTGCGCCTGCTGGCGCCGATCCCCGGCAAGTCCGCGGTCGGGATCGAGGTGCCGAACTCCGACCGTGAGATGGTGCGCCTCGGCGACGTGCTCCGCTCGCCGCTGGCCGCCACCGACGACCACCCGATGGTGATCGGGCTCGGCAAGGACATCGAGGGCAGTTTCGTCACCGCGAACCTGACCAAGATGCCGCACCTGCTGGTCGCGGGCTCCACCGGCTCCGGTAAGTCGAGCTTCGTCAACTCGATGCTGGTGTCGCTGCTGGCACGGGCCACGCCGGAGGAGTGCCGGATGATCCTCATCGACCCGAAGATGGTCGAGCTGACCCCCTACGAGGGCATCCCGCACCTGATCACCCCCATCATCACCCAGCCGAAGAAGGCCGCCGCCGCGCTGGCCTGGCTGGTGGAGGAGATGGAGCAGCGCTACCAGGACATGCAGGCCAACCGGGTGCGCCACATCGACGACTTCAACGCCCGGGTGCGGTCGGGGGAGATCACCGCCCCGCCCGGCAGCGAGCGCGAGTACCGCCCGTATCCCTACATCATGGCGATCGTCGACGAGCTCGCCGACCTGATGATGACCGCGCCGCGCGACGTGGAGGACGCCGTCGTGCGGATCACGCAGAAGGCCCGGGCCGCGGGGATCCACCTGGTGCTGGCGACCCAACGCCCCTCGGTCGACGTGGTCACCGGCCTGATCAAGACCAACGTGCCGTCGCGGCTGGCGTTCGCGACGTCGTCGTTGACCGACTCGCGCGTCATCCTCGACCAGCAGGGGGCCGAGAAGCTGATCGGCATGGGCGATGCGCTGTACCTGCCGATGGGCGCGGGCAAGACGAGCCGTGTCCAGGGCGCCTTCGTCAGCGACGAAGAGATCGCCGCCGTCGTGCAGGCCACGAAGGAGCAGGCCGCGCCGGAGTACGCCGAAGGGGTGACCGCGGGCAAGTCGGCGGACACCAAGGAGATCGACCCGGACATCGGCGACGACCTGGAGGTGCTGCTCCAGGCGGCCGAACTGGTGGTGACCTCCCAGTTCGGCTCCACGTCGATGCTGCAGCGCAAGCTCCGGGTCGGCTTCGCCAAGGCGGGCAGGCTCATGGACCTGTTGGAGACCCGGGGGGTGGTCGGTCCGTCCGAGGGCTCGAAGGCGCGCGACGTGCTGGCCAAACCCGACGACCTCCCGCAGGTGCTGGCCACCATCCGTGGCGAGGACCCACCCGGCGAGCCCGCCGACCCCTCCTGACCGGGGCCGACGGCGGGTACGGTCACCGGTCCCGGTCGTCGAGATGCCGCAGCATCCGGGTGTTGCCCAGGGTGTTCGGCTTGACGAACGGCAGGTCGAGGAACTCGGCGACGCCGGTGTCGGCCGAGCGGCGCATCTGCTCGTAGACCTCCCGCGGCACCGGCGTGCCCTCGATCGCGCGGAACCCGTGCCGGGCGAAGAACTCCGTCTCGAAGGTCAGCACGAACAGCTTGGCCAGGCCCAGCTCCACGGCCAGGTCGATCAGACGCCGCACCAGCAGGCTCCCGATGCCGTGCCCGCGCACGGACCGGTCGACGGCCACCGTGCGGATCTCGGCGAGGTCCTCCCACATCACGTGCAGCGCGCCGCACCCGACGACCGTGCCCGCGAGCTCGGCGACCCAGAACTCCTGGACGTCCTCGTAGAGCGTGATCAGTTCCTTCTCCAGCAGCACCTCGCCCGCGTCGGCGTCGACCAGTGCCTTGATCCTGCGGACGTCGGCGATCCGCGCGCGGCGGACGACCGGTGCTTGCGGTGACTCCACGTCTGTAGACGCTAACGGGCGTGCGGCCGGACGGTCTCCAGGGTGTGCTCGGGGGCCGGTCGGCGGCGGTTACCCTGAACAGGTGTCTTCCGCAGAAGCCGTCGACAGTACCGGCTCGTCACCCGAGCGACGTCGGGTCGCGATGCTCACCCTGGGTTGTGCCCGCAACGAGGTCGACTCCGAGGAGCTCGCGGGCAGGCTCACCACGCAGGGGTGGGAGCTGACCGACGACCCGGGTGACGGGGACGTCGTCGTGGTCAACACCTGCACGTTCGTGGAGTCGGCGAAGAAGGACTCGGTCGACACCCTGCTCGCCGCCTCCGACACCGGGGCGAAGGTCGTGGCCGTGGGCTGCATGGCCGAGCGGTACGGCCACGAGCTGGCGGACAACCTGCCCGAGGCGGACGCCGTGCTCGGGTTCGACCACTACCCCCACCTGGCCGAGCGGCTGGACGACGTCGCCGGGGGGCGGACGGTCGCCGCGCACACGCCGACCGACCGCCGGACCCTGCTGCCGCTGACCCCGGTCGAACGGCCCTCCGCCGCCGAGGAGGTCGCCGTGCCGGGCCACGCCGGCTGGGGGCCCCGGGTGTTGCGTACCCGGCTGGACGACGCGCCGGTGGCACCGTTGAAGATCGCGTCCGGCTGCGACCGCCGCTGTTCGTTCTGCGCGATCCCGTCCTTCCGGGGTTCCTTCGTCTCCCGCCACCCGGACGACCTGGTGGCCGAGGCGGCCTGGTTGGCCGGGCAGGGGGCACGGGAGCTGTTCCTGGTCAGCGAGAACTCGACCTCCTACGGCAAGGACCTCGGCCGCGACCTCGGCGGCACCCGCGCGCTGGAGCGGCTGCTGCCCCGGCTCGCGGCCGTGGACGGGGTGCACCGGGTCCGCGTGTCGTACCTGCAGCCCGCCGAGACCCGGCCGGACCTGGTGCGCGCGATCGCCACCACACCGGGGGTGGCCACCTACTTCGACCTGTCGTTCCAGCACTCCAGCGAGACCGTGCTGCGCCGGATGCGCCGGTTCGGGTCGACCGACTCGTTCCTGGCGCTCGTCGACCAGATCCGGGAGTACGCGCCCGAGGCGGGTATCCGGACGAACGTGATCGTGGGCTTCCCGGGCGAGACCGAGGACGACGTCGCCGAGCTGGAGCGGTTCCTCACCGCGGCCCGGCTCGACGCGGTCGGCGTCTTCGGGTACTCGGACGAGGACGGGACCGAGGCCGAGTCGTTCGACGGCAAGCTGGACGCCGAGACCGTGGCCGAGCGGGTCACCCGGATCTCCACCCTGGTGGAACAGCTGACCGCCCAGCGCGCGGAGGAGCGGGTCGGCACCGTGGTGGACGTCCTCGTGGAGAGCGCGGACGACGAGGTCACCGGGCGCGCGGACCACCAGGCGCCCGAGGTCGACGGCGAGTGCGTGGTGCTCGACGCGGGGGAGTGCGCGGTGGGGGATCTGCTGCGCTGCGAGGTCGTGGACAGCGCGGGGGTCGACCTGGTCGTGCGGCCGGTCGCCGACGCCGCGGCCGGGTCCGCG
>NZ_AICW01000018.1 GCF_000430445.1 Saccharomonospora iraqiensis subsp. iraqiensis | reverse complement strand
GGGCGTGGCTGATCGACCCGGCCGCCCACGGCGGGCACCGGGAGACGGATCTGGCCATGCTGGAGCTGTTCGGGACCCCGCTGCTCGGGCACATCCTGGGCGGTTACCGGGAGGCCGCCGAAGCCGCGGGCGCCCCGCTCGCCGCGGACCGGCAGCGACGGGTGCCGCTGCACCAGTTGTTCCCCCTGCTCGTGCACACCGTGCTGTTCGGGGGCGGCTACGCCCGGCAGGCGCTCGACGCGGCGAAGGCGACCCTGCAGGCCGGCTGAGCACCCGGCGGGCCGCGCCGCCCGGGTCGCCACCCCACGAGGCCCCGACACCCGGATCCCCGCCACACCCGCGGCACCCTGACCGGGCCCCGCCCGTGCCCGGCGCATACCGTGGGGATCGTGCGGTGGAAGTTGCTGCTCCGGCCGAGCTGGCTGGCGCTGACGCTGGTGGTGTTCGGGTTCGCCGTCACCTGTTACACGGTGCTCGCACCCTGGCAGTTCGACCGGCACAACGAGCGGGAGGCCACCAACGAGGCCGTGCGGGCGTCGTTCACCGAACCGGCCGCGCCCGCCGACGACGTCCTGCCCACCGCGGGTCCGCCCGGGCCGGAGGCCGAGTGGCAGCGGGTGCTGGTGGAGGGCACCTACCTGCCCGAGCACGAGGTCATCGCCCGGCTGCGGACCGTGCGCGGGGAACCCGCGTTCGAGGTGCTCACCCCGATGCGGACCACCTCGGGGGAGGTGCTGCTGATCGACCGGGGATACCTGCGCCCGGACGACTCGGAGGTTCCGCCCTACGCCGCCCCGCCGGAGGGAACGGTGCGGGTCGAGGCCCGGGTGCGGTCCGACGAGACCGATCCGCAGGCCCGCCCGGCGTTCGCGAACGCCTCCACCGGTGGCGCCCTGCACACCTACGCCGTGGACTCCCGGGTGGTGGCCGAGGCGACCGGCCTCGACCTGCGGCGCGGCTATTACCCGCTGAGCGAGGGACAGCCGGGCGTGCTGAACCCGCTGCCGCTGCCGCAGATCGACGCGGGGCCGTACTTCTCGTACGCACTGCAGTGGATCGCGTTCGGCACCATGGGCGTGCTGGGCTGGGCCTACTTCACCGTGCGCGAGCTCAAACCCGGCGGCGCACTCGCCGAGGACCGCCCGACCGGGGGACGCCGCCGCTCGGTCGCCGAGATCCTCGCCGAGGACGAGGACCCCGCACCGGACCCCCACTCCACTCCCCGGCCCCGGTAGCCCCCACCCCGGACGGGTGCCGTGAAGGGCACGTTCCCTGCGTGTGACGCAGTGAATGTGCCCCTCGCTGCGCGTGACGCAGTGAAGGAGGCCCTCACGGCACCGGACGCGGGCAGGGAGTCCTTCACGGCAACCCCCGCCGCGCACGGCGGTGCGGGTGGGGGCGCAGGGCGAGGAGGCTGGTGAGGGCGGCGGTGAGCCAGCCGACGACGCGGGAGAGTTCCACGGCGCGGGTGACATGGCCTGCGTCCGGTGTGCGGCCCTCACCGAGCACGGGCAGTTCCCGCGGCCCGTGCGGGTGGACGGTGCGTCCCCCGAGCCGCACCCCGAGCGCGCCGGCGAACGCCGCCTCCACACGCCCCGTGTTCGGCCCGGGATGCAGCACCGTGTCCCGCCGCCACGCCCGCCA
>NZ_KE387098.1:18960-24773 GCF_000430445.1 Saccharomonospora iraqiensis subsp. iraqiensis | reverse complement strand
TGCACCGGCTCCGCGAACGGGACCGGGCCGTGCCGCGGCTCGACGGCGACGGCGACGTCCCGTTGACCGTCCGCGAGCGCCAGGTGGTGGGGCTGGTCGCGCGTGGCCGGACGAACGACGCCATCGCGCACGAACTGGCGGTCAGCCCGCGCACCGTCGCCAAACACCTCGAGCACGTCTACCGCAAGCTGGAGGTGGCGGGCCGGGCCGCGGCGGTCGCCCGACTGCTGGGGTAGACCCCGCGACCCGGCCTGCCGGGCACCCCTCATCCGCGCAGCTCGTAGACGAGGTTCATCTCGGTGGAGGTCGCGATCCGCGCCTCGGCGAAGCCGGCCTCACGGGCGAGTTCCCGCGTCCGGGTCGGGCCCGCCTGGTTGCCGAGACCGTAGGCCGGTTCGGCGGACAGGCCGCTGGGCAGACACACCAGCAGCGAGGCCCCCGCCAGCAGCCTGCCGAGCGGGTTGATCGCCTCGGCGAGCGTGTCCCAGCTCATCGGCTCGACGAGCATCACCGAGCCGCCCTCGGTCAGCGACGCCCGGGCCGCGCGGAGCGCACCGAGCGGGTCCGGCATGTCGTGCAGGCAGTCGAAGAACGTGATCAGGTCGTACGTCCCGTCCAGTTCCCCGGCCCCGGCCGTGCGGAAGGTGGCCCGGTCGGACACACCCGCGTCCTCCGCGCGCCGCCGGGCCAGTGTGATCGAGGTGTCGTGGTAGTCCACTCCCACGAACGTGCTCGCCGGGTAGGCCTCCGCCATGATCACGGTGGAGGCGCCGAGTCCACAGCCCACGTCGGCCACCCGTCCACCCGCGCGGAGCCGGTCCTCGATGCCGGTCAGCGCGGGGATCCAGGAGGAGGTGAGGTGCGCCAGGTACCCCGGGCGGAAGAACCGCTCGGTGCCGAGGAAGAGGTCCTCGTGGTGCTCGTGCCAGCCCATGCCCTCGCCGGTGCGGAACGCCTCGGTGATCCGGTCGAGTGCCCGCGTCATCGCGGTGATGTTCTGCAGTGCGCCCGCGACGTAGCCGGGGCTGTCGGGGTTGGTGAACGCCTCCACCTGCTCCGGTTCGAGACGGTAGCGGACCCGGTCCGCGGTCCCGTCCGGGTCCGCGCCCGTGTCCGCGGTGACGTAGCCCGCGGTGGCCATCGCGAGCAGCCACTCCCGGACGTAGCGCTCGACCAGCCCGGTCCGGTCGGCCAGGTCCGCGGACGTCGCGGGGCCGCGTTCGGCGAGGGCGGTGAACAGTCCGAGCCGGTCACCGAGCAGCGCGAGCGGCACGCTCACCGCCGCTCCCGCGTCCGTGACGACCTGTCCGACGAGCTGTTCCAGGCGTTCGGCGACCACGTCCGGGTCGATCGTGGTGGCGGTCGCCACGTCGTCGGGGGATTTCGTCGATGTCATGGTGGGCTCCTTCCGTGTGCCTCCAGCCCACGCCGCCGGAGCGGGCACCGCCATACGCACTCCGCGCGCTCCGCCGGCACCGGACCCCCGTCAGGCGTGGACCAGACGCATCTTCGGAGTGTCCCGCCGGGACAGTGCCAGGATGCGGGTCAGCGCGCGCGGCGGGTCGTGCAGCACCACCCGGGTGGGGGCGACGCGCTTCGCGAGGTCGGCGAGGGCGTGCACCCCCGCCACGTCGATGAAGGTCAGCTCCTCCAGGTACAGATGCAGCTCCCGGCGCACCGGCAGGGCGTCCAACGCGATCCCGAAGACCTCGCGGGAGGCGAGGTCGAGTTCCCCGCGCAGGCGCCAGGCGTCCGCCACATCGGCGTCGGCGTAGAGGCCCGTCTCCACGCCGAACACCCGGCGCTGCCTGATCGGGTGAACGAAGGACATCGCCGCTGCGGCCGCGGGGTCCACCAGCCTGCCGTCGTACCCGCACAGCAGCAGCACCGGCGACCGGGCGACCAGTTCGTCCATGACGAGTTCCGAGTGGACGAACCGGTGGGCCCCTTCCCGGCCCCGGACCGACTGTGCCGACTCCGCCGCGAGTCGCAGACACCGGTACCCGGCCGCCACCGCGTCGTCCGCCGCGGTCCGCACACTGTCCAGCTGCGCCGCCACGGCCGGCCCGCCGAGCACACCGCGTACCGGGGCGGACGGCAGCAGCGCGAGTTGGCCGGAGCGCAACAGCTCGTCCCGTCCGGACAGCTCCGCGAGGTCCTCCGCGAGTTCGGCCTCGGTCTTGTCGGCCACGTACAACAGTCGCTCGTTCCGCTCGACACCCTCGGCGAAGAACGGCACGAGCGCCTCGATCCAGCTGCGCCGTCCCTCGTGGAACCAACACGCGTGGTCGTGCCAGCCGTAGCCGACGGGCGCGGTGAGCGTGCTTGACCGGCGCATGACACCAGCCTAGGCCCGTGGTGGGTGGGCGGCAGTGTTCGACCACCCCCGTGTGGGGCCCGTGTCGACCCGGTGTGTGGGGCGAAGGTCTCTTCCGTTCCGCCACCCGCGCCGCCGACCGTGGACCCATGTCGACCACCACGACGCCGACCGTCACCCACCCCGCCGAAGGGACCTGGGAACCCGGGCTGGCCTGGCTGAGCGCGGGTTCGGGCAGGCCGCTGCTGTTCCTGCCCGGGATCAGCGCGCGACACGGCCACCCGACCGGGTTCGACCGGCGGTTCACCCTGCGCACGATGCGTCCCTACACGACGCGACGCCGGGTGTGGTGGGTGAACCGCCGCACGCACCTGCCCCCCACGGCCACGATGGGCGACATCGCCGACGACTACGCGGCGGTCGTGGACGCGCACTTCGACGGCCCCGTGGACGTCCTCGGGTTCTCCACCGGGGGCACGGTGGCGCTGCACCTGGCCGCCCGTGCCCCGGACCGGGTGCGGCGCGTCGTGGTCGTCTCGGCCGCGCACCGGCTGGGCCCGTTGGGGCGCACCGCGCAACGGGCGGCCGCGGAGGCGTTCCGCGCCGGACACGTGCGGCTCGGGTCGGCCGCACTGTTCACCCCGCTGGGGACGGGGGTCCCCACCCGGCTGTCGCTCGGGTTGCTCGGCCTGGCGCTCGGTCCCCGGGTGTTCGGGTCCGCGGACTCCGACATGCTCGCCACGCTGGAGGCCGAGGACGCCGCCGACGTCCGGGACCGGCTCGGGGCGGTGACCGCGCCGACGCTGCTGCTCGGCGGTGAGCGGGACGGCTTCTTCGGCCGCGGGCTGTACGAGCGCACCGCCGAATTCCTGCCCCGGGGTGACCTGCGGTTGTGGCCACGCAAGGGGCACCTCCCGCCGCACCACCCCGGCCTCGCCCGCGCCGCGTCCGCCTTCCTGGACACCGCCCCGCCCGGGAGCCCGGACTGACCCCGGACTGACCCGGGGTGGCCCCGGGCCTCACGGGACGACCGGCGTGCCGGTCGCCCCGTTCCACGGTCCGTCTCACGGTTCCCGGTGGAGGACGTCCCCGAGGCTGCGGCGGGGGCTGGCCGGCGGCCGCCCGACCGGGTGCCCCACCCGGAACAGCGTCTGGAGGTACCCGTCGAAGCCGAACCGGCGGGCCAGCTCGGTGCGGATCCGGGGCAGTTGCAGGGGTTGGGTCTGCACCGCCCCCGCGAGCCCGGCCGCGACCGCGGTCAACCACACGCGCTGCAGCGCCGCACCGGCCCGCAGGTGGGCGGACGCGTCGTCGGTGTCCGTGCCCGACAGCAGCATCCGTTCCCGGCGCAGGTTCTCCACCAGATCCGCCCGATCCGGGACCTCCGTCCGCGGGCGCACGATCCCCGCCGAGGGCACGCTCCGGCCCGTCGCCAGCATACTGCTGCGCGCCACGCCCGCACCGTGCCGGCGGTGGTTCTCGTCCCGCACGGTCCACAGGGCCAGTTCCCGTTGGTACCCCTCGTCCCCGCGGTACGCCCGGCCCGCGGCGCTCAGCTGGTCCGCGAGAGCCTCCAGTTCGGCGTCCCCGGCGACCGGGTGAATCCACACGTCCTCCGCCCCGGCGGCCGCGACCAGGTCGGCCACGGTGGCCTCCGGGACCGGCCGTGCCGCGAACGGCGCACGGTGACTGCCCCGCCGGGGCACGGCGGCATGCAACGCGCGTTCGGTCACCGTCGGGTCGGCCCGGCCGACGAGGTCGAACCGGACGCGCAGGGTGGGTTCCTCCGGCTCGGGCGACAACGTCCGCCGGACCGAACGCCCCACGGCCCGCAGCGCCAGCTCCAGGTTCACCGCGGCGGCCCCGCACGAGATGGTGCGGTCCCGGCCCGTGGGGTCGTGGAACGGCAGCACCACGTCGGTGCGCTCGCTCAGTTCGACCCGGTCGGGCCGCACGCGCAGCGTCCAGGGCTGGGTGTTGAGCACGGACGGCGCCGAGGCGAGAGCCTGCCCGAACAGCTCGGTCTCCCAGCCGGCCGGTGCGTCGACCTCGGTCATACGCCGTCCGTGACGTGTGCGCGGGTTTCGTCCGTGGTGCGGTCGGCGTGCGGCTGCCCGGAGAGCATGATGTGGGTGGCCAGGCGCGCCGCCCGGTCGACGGCGCTGTCCACCGCCCGCTCGTCGGTGGCCGATTCGAATCCGCGCAGCAGCGCACCGAACTCGTCACCGAGCCTGCGCACCGCCAGACCGATCATCCGGGGATCGGGCCCCCGGTCGTCCGAGGCGGTGTCCGGGCGCAGCGCGGCGATGACCACGGCGGCCAGTTGTTGGGCCGCCAGTTCGGCCGGGTCGCGGGTGTGGCTCGTCGACATGGGTCCCTCCCCCCGACGGTGTCCTCTGCGAGGTCACCGGCACGGCCCGGGCCCGGGCCGACCGGACCGGGTCCCGGTCCCGACCCGTCCGGCGGTCACCCGTGTCGGTGCCGTACGGCTTCCGGGGTGATTACCCGACGGTGGCGGGGCACAACCCGAACCGGGGACCTGTCTCCGTCGGTCACCGGCCGGATCCCGGGCGTGTGGCCTCCGCGGGCACGGTCCCTACTCGGCCAGGTGGGCGGGCTGGTGGGTCACCGATTCGATGTCCTCGGCGGTCGCCTCGATCAACTGGTGCGACAGGTCGGCCAGTGCGCGCGCGACCGCGAGTTCGTCCCCGATCTCGGGGACGTCGGCGTCCCGCGGGTTGCGTCGGGCCACGCCCATGCCCCGCCTGGTGGATCCGGAATCGGTGCGCAGGGTCGCCTCGGCCCGGGTACGGTCGTCGTGTTCGTCGACGGCGATCTCCATCGTCCACTTCGCTTGGTGTTCCACGATCTGCCCCGTCCTCTCCTCGTGGGCGGCGCCGAACGGGCGCGCCCTGACCCCAGTCAAGGATCCCCGCCCCGGCCGGGACAAGGGCACTTCGTCCCGGCCCCGCTGTCACCCGGGGCAGGCGGCCGGGCACCGCGGGGACGACCGGGCGTGCCGCCGAGGGCCTCTCCCGTTCCCGTGTCGGGACGGGCCGGGCTACGGTGACGGACACCAGCACCGCACCGAGGATGGGAGCGAACACCGTGACCGACCACTCCACCGTCACCGCGACCGGCGCGCTGGCCACCGAACTGCTCGACGAGGCGCGGGCGGCCCACTCCCACCGGACGGCCCGCACGCTGGTGTCCGGCACCACGCTGCGCAGCACCCTGATCGCGATGACCGCCGAGACGGAACTGGCCGAGCACGACTCCCCGAGCGCGGGCACGCTGCACGTGCTCTCGGGCACGGTGCTGCTGCGCACCCCGAGCAGGCAGTGGCAGCTCTCCGACGGTGACCTCGCCACCCTCCCTCCGGAACGGCACTCCGTGCACGCCGTCACCGACGCGGCGATGCTGCTGACGGTCGCGCTGCACTGACGCGCCGGGGCGGCCCGCCGCGGACCGTCCGGGGCGGCCGGGCTCAGCCGTC
>NZ_KE387098.1:14413-18860 GCF_000430445.1 Saccharomonospora iraqiensis subsp. iraqiensis | reverse complement strand
GACGGCGGTCCTGGCGACCGGTGCGTGGCTGGACCGGCTCGCCCGTACGGGCGGCGTGCGGGTACCGGTGCGGGCGGGGCGCGGGTACTCGTTCACCGTGCCGACCGAGGCGCCGGTCCCGGGGCCGGTCTACCTGCCGGGGGTCCGGGTGGCCTGTACGCCGTACCGGGGCGGGCTCCGCGTCGCCGGCACGATGGAGTTCCGGGGTCCCGACGACGCCCTCGACCGGGAGCGGATCGCGGCGATCGTCGCCTCCGCGCGCCCGTTGCTCGACGGCGTCCGGTGGGACGAGCGCACCGACGAGTGGGTGGGCCCGCGGCCGGTCACGCCGGACGGCAGGCCGCTGATCGGCGCGACCACCGTCCCGGGTGTCCACGTCGCGGGCGGACACGGCATGTGGGGGTTCACCCAGGGACCGGTCACCGGCAGGCTGCTCGCCGAACAGATCGTCACGGGCAAGCAGCCCGAGGAACTCCGCGACGTCGACCCCCTCCGCTGATCCGCCCCGGTGGGACCGGGTGTGCCGTGAAGGCCTCCCTGCCTGCGTCCGGTGCGGGGAAGGAGGCCTTCACGGCGTTCGGCGCGGGCAAGGGGGCCTTCACGGCATCCCGCCCCCGTCGAGGGTGGTCAATCGGTGATTGAGGCGGTGTTTGACCCGGGAGGTTGATCTCGGGTGTACTGGTGGTCATGACGGTGGCGTCCGGGGAGCCCTCCGCGCGGCGACGGTTGCTGGCCGTGGCCGAGGACCTGTTCCTGGAGTCCGGCTACGACCGGGTGTCGGTGCGCGCGATCAACTCCGCCGCCGGCATGAACCCGGCGGCGGTGCACTACCACTTCGGCTCCAAGGACGACCTCGTCGTGGCGCTGCTGGAGGACCGGCTCGCCCCGCTGTGGGCCGACCGGCTCGCCGACCTCGCCGCCCGGTGGGAACAGGGGCGGGCACCCTCGGTGGACGAACTCGTCGACGTCGTGCTCGCCCCGTTGACCACGCTCGCCACCGGGGCGGCGGGGCGACTGCACCTGCAGCTGCTCGCGCGGTTCGTGCTCGGCCGCACCCGCGTCGGGTGGACCTCGCGCTGGCACGATCCGGCCGCGTGGGCACGGTTGCTGTGCGCGGCGCGGCCCGATCTGTCCGAGCGGGAGGCCGCGCGCCGGTGGGTGTTGGCCTTCGACCTCATCCTGCAGACCTTCGGCACGCCGCTGACCGACGTGCCGTCCACCGGGACGGTGCCGGTCGGGACGCTGCGTGCGTTCGTCACCGCGGGCCTGGCGGCGCCGTGACCACGACCGTGTCCTCCGGCCTGTCCCACCGTGACGGTGGGCGGCCGGTGGACGGCGATCCCGCGGCCCGCGGGATCGCACCCCGAACGAGGAGGACCCCTGCATGGCACCGACCGTTGTCACCGGTTCCGCGTCCGGTATCGGCGCGGCCACCTGCGAGACCCTGCGGAAACAGGGCCGCGAGGTGCTCGGCGTCGATCTGCACGACGCGGACGTCGTCGCCGACCTGAGCACCCCGGACGGGCGCCGCGCCGCCGTGGACGGTGTCCTGGAACGCAGCGGCGGCGTGCTCGACGGCGCCGCCCTGTGCGCCGGGCTCGGCCCGCACGTGGACGACGCGCGGCGCATCGTCGCGGTGAACTACTTCGGCGCGCTCGCCCTGCTCGACGGGATCCTGCCCGCCCTGCGCCGGGGCACGGACCCGGCTGCGGTCGTGGTGTCGTCGGTCTCGTCCACCCAGCTCCCCTGGTCCGACAACCCCCTCGCCGAGGTGCTCGGGTCCGGCGACGAGTCCGCGGTGGACGACGCCCTCGCCGTCGGCGGGGAGTACCGCGGCCAGCTCGCCTACGCGGGGTCGAAGAACGCGCTCACCGTCGCCGTGCGGCGCCGGGTGTCCGACTGGGGCGCCGCGGGGGTCCGGCTGAACACGGTCGCCCCGGGCTCGGTCGAGACGCCGCTGCTCGAGGCGGGGATGCGGGACGAGCGGTACGGTCAGGCCATCCGCGACTTCGTGGCCCCGATCTCCCGGCACGCCCGGCCCGACGAGATCGCCTCCCTGATCGGATACCTGATGGGGGAGAACGCGGGGTTCATCCACGGTGCCCAGTTCGTCGTCGACGGTGGCGTCGACGCCCTGCTCCGGCCGACCGCGTTCTGACGGCCGCGTTCTGACGGCCGGACGTCGGGCGGTCCGATGTGGGCGGTGGACGGACGACGGATGGGAACCGGACGGCCGTTCACCGCCCCGTGGCAACCGTTACCGGGGAATCGCCCGGACGGAGGTCACCCGGTGCTGTGATTCCACTGTCGACCCTCGCCACCTCGGGTAGTGTCCTTGCAGTCAGCAAGATGAAGAATCCGTGGTCCGGATATGCTCGGCGGAGGAAACCGTCATGAACAAGAATGCCGACGAGATCGTTGTCGGTGACCGGATCACCTACCTCGCGGGCACGCCCGTCGGAATGGAGAAGCTGTTCCGCGACGGGGAGGTCGTCGCATACCCGATCGCCGACCCGTACACCTCGGTGCTCTGGTTTCCCACCCGACCGGACGACGCCGGGCTCGACGCCGAGCCGGTGTGGGTCCGACACGACCGGGTGGTCGACGTGGCACCGGTGGACTGAGCGACCACGGCCGTCCCCGGGGTAGGTCCGGGATCACCCCGGGGTCCGGGCCGGGTCCGCACGCGGCGAGCCCGGCCCGGACCCCGGACCGTCCCGGCCCCTCCGCGCGCAGACCCGGGACAACTCCTCGGTAACGTCACTCTTTTGAGCGACACTCACCGCCGAGGAGGACTACCGCCGATGGCTGACAGCGATCTCACGCGGCGGCGTTTCCTGCGCCGGGCCGCCCTGGTCGGCGCGGGCGTGGCCGTCCCGCTGACCACCGGTTACGTGGGATACCGGCTCCCCCGCCCGGAGCAGGCGGCCGCCGCCGGGGAACCGACCGCACCCCCCGCCAACGCGCTGCACCACTTCGTCTCCCGTCCCGACCTGCGCCCCCCACGGGTGACGGTCACCGCCCCCGGCGGGGACCCGGACGGCGGCGGCTACCTGTTCCTGAGCCCGAAGGCGTACCAGGACGGCAGCCCGAGCCAGCCCGGCTGCATGGTCGTCGACCGGCACGGCACGCCCGTGTGGTTCCTGCCCCGGGAGGGTGAACAGCTGATCCCGGCGGACTTCAAGGCGCAGACCTACCGCGGAGAACCGGTGCTGACCTGGTGGCAGGGTGAGGTTCTCGCCGGGTACGGGCAGGGCACGGCCGTCATCTACGACAGTGCGTACCGGCCGGTCGCCGAGGTCGGGATGGGCAACGGGATGCGGGCCGACCTGCACGAGTTCCTGATCACCGAGCGGGACACCGCACTGCTGATGGCCTACCACCCGGCGCGGGCCGATCTGTCCGCCGTCGGTGGCCCCGCGGACGGCTGGGTCTACGCCGGTGTGGTGCAGGAGGTCGACATCGCCTCCGGTGAGGTGCTGTTCGAGTGGAACAGTCTCGACCACGTCGCCGTCGACGAGACCTACAAGGAACTGGGCGAGGCCGGTACCGAGGACGCACCCTTCGACTACATCCACCTGAACTCGATCGCCGAGACCGACGACGACGGTCTCGTCCTGTCGGCCCGCAACACCTGGGCGCTGTACAAGATCTCCCGGGACAGCGGCGAGGTCGTGTGGCGGATGAACGGTCGCCGGTCCGACTTCGAGGTCGAGAAGACCGCCCGGTTCTCCTGGCAGCACGACGCGCGGATGCACCCCGGTGACCGGCTGGCACTGTTCGACAACTCCTCGTCGCCGCCGCAGGGGCCGCACTCCCGGGGGCTGGTGCTCCACATCGACCACGAGGCGCGCCGGGTCACGCTCGACCGCGAGTTCGTGCACCCGGCCGGGCTGCGCGCCGACAACCAGGGCAGCATGCAGCTGCTTGAGGACGGCCGTGCGCTCGTGGGCTGGGGATCGCAGCCCTACACCTCGGAGTTCGCCCCGGACGGCACGCTCGCGTTCGACGCCCGGTTCCCCGAACCCGACCAGTCCTACCGCGCCCGCACCGCGGACTGGACCGGCACGCCCGCCGAGAAACCCGCGGTCGGCATCGGGAGCAGCAAGGCGGGCGGACGCACCGTCTACACGAGCTGGAACGGCTCCACCGCGACGCGCCGGTGGCGGGTGTTCGCCGGGGAATCCGGCGACGCGCTGGAGCCGGTGGCGACCGTGGACCGCAGCGGCTTCGAGACGGCCGTGGCGGTCACCAGCGAGGGCCCCTTCTTCGCGGCCGAGGCCCTCGGCGCGGACGACGAGGTGCTGGCCCGCTCGGAGACGGTCCGGGACGGGGACTGATCCCGCCCCGGGACCGGTCGACGGCCCCGGACGGGGAGCACCCGCTCCCGCCCGGGGCCGTCGGCCCGCCTCCCGGAGCGTCGACCCGCGGTCCCGGAGTGGCGACC
>NZ_KE387098.1:3969-14313 GCF_000430445.1 Saccharomonospora iraqiensis subsp. iraqiensis | reverse complement strand
GGCCGACCGGGCGGGGTCCGCGCTGTCCACCGCCAGCGCGTTCAGCGCGGTGCCCCGGTCGCCGCCGGAGTGCACCAGGACCCGCGCCCGGCCCTGCTGCCACAGTTGCACGGGCTTGGACCGGTGCTGCCCGACGTGCGCGAAGCCCAGCGCGGCGAGGGTGCGTTCCACCTCGGGGCCGGTGCCGTCGTCGACGGTGAGTTCGGCGAAGGCGTAGCCGGTCAGCTCCGGGGCCCGGGGCAGCCTGCCGAGCGGGACCGTGGCGTGGTCCCGTCCGCCGCTCTCCCACCGCTCGGCGACCCGCTCCTCCAGCGCGATCAAGGACCGTTTCGCGTCGACGGCGGCGCGGTCGGGTGCCGACTGCCGGTAGACGTCGTTGAACACCTCCAGCGACAGCGGACCCCGGTAGCCCGCGTCGAGCACCGCCCCGGTGAACGCGGCGAGGTCGAAGGCGCCCTGCCCGGGGAACAGCCGGTGGTGCCTGCTCCACTGGAGCACGTCCATGCGCAGTTCCGGCGCGTCGGCGAGCTGGAGGAAGAACAGCTTGTCGGGGTCGACGGCGTCCAGCCCGGTCAGGTCGTCGCCTCGGGAGAGCACGTGGAAGCTGTCCAGGCACAGCCCGAGGGCGGGATGGTCGGCGCGCCGGACGATCTCGGCCGCGTGCCGCCAGGTGTCGACGTGCCTGCCCCAGGCCAGCGCCTCGTAGGCGACGCGGAGTCCGCGGGCGGCGGCCCGCTCGGCGAGGGTGTGCAGGTGTTCGGCCGCGAGGTCGTCGTCGTCGACGGCGTCCGGCGAGACCGACGAGCACACGAGCACGGTGTCCGCGCCGAGCCGCTCCATCAGGTCGAACTTGGACTCGGCGCGGCGCAGATTGGCGGTCAGCAGCGGCCCGGGCACCGCCTCGAAGTCCCGGAACGGCTGGTAGAGGTCCACCGACAGGCCGAGCCCGGCGCAGTGCCGCCGCACCGCCTCGGGGGACAACGACGAGGCGATCAGATCGTTCTCGAAGATCTCCACACCGTCGAAGCCCGCCCGGGCCGCGGCGTCCAGCTTGTCCTCCAGGGTGCCGGACAGGCACACCGTGGCGATGCCACTGCGCATGGTCTCTCCCTGTGCTGCTCGCCGGAGCCGGATCCCGCCCCGGTGGTCGTGCCGCCCGCCCGGTGGGGCGTGGGGTGGCCCCGACGCTAGCATGAACGAACCAGACAGTTAATAAACCGACGGTGGCCGGGGAAGGCCCCGACCGGCCCGGTACGGTGGCGCTCCGGTGACGGTCCGGACGCGGGAAAGGGGTACGCGGGTGGCCGAGCAGCGGGGCGACGGGGGGCGCACGCGGGACGCCGGGCGCACCCGGGCGGAGATCCTGCGGGTGGCCACGGCCGAGTTCGCCGACAAGGGCTACACCGGTGCCCGGGTGGACGAGATCGCCGCGCGCACCAGCACCACCAAGCGGATGCTCTACTACTACTTCGGCAGCAAGGAGCGGCTGTTCGTCGCGGTGCTGGAGCGGGCGTACGCGGAGATCCGGGCGAGGGAACAGGAGGTCGACGTCGACCACCTCGACCCGGTCGAGGCGCTACGGCGGGTCGTCGAGCTGACGTTCGACCACCACGAGTCGCACCCGGAGTTCGTGCGCCTGGTGGCGATCGAGAACATCCACCGCGCCGAGCACCTCGCGCGCTCCACGGAGCTCGCCGGCCTGGCCGACCCGGCGCTGGACGTGCTCACCCGCATCCTCGACCGGGGTCGTGCCGCGGGCACGTTCCGCGCCGACGTCGACCCGCTCGACGTGCACCTGGTGATCAGCGCGTTCTGCGTGTTCCGCACCGCGAACCGGCACACCGTCCGGGCCGTCTTCGACCGCGACATGCTCGCCCCGCACCGCCGCGCCCACTACCGCACCCTGCTCACCGACCTCGTCCTCGACCACCTCACCACCCGCTGACCGCGCCGGGGGTTGCCGTGAAGGGCACGTTCCCTGCGCCGGGCGCAGTGAGGGGCACATTCGCTGCGTCACACGCAGGGAATGTGCCCCTCACGGCACGACCCGGAGCCGGGGTCAGGGGAGGCGGGCGCGGATGTGGGTGGCGGCGTCGGTGACGGGGACGCGGGTCTGGTCGCCGGTGTGCATGTCGCGCACCGTGACCTCGCCGGACTCCTGTTCCTCCGGGCCGTGGATGAGCACCAGCCGGGCGCGCTGGTCGTCGGCCCACTTGAGCTGCTTGGCCAACTTGCCGGAGGAACCGAGGTAGACGCCGGTGCGCAGCCCGCCGGTGCGCAGTTCGGCGGCCAGGCGCATCACGGTGTCCTCGGCGCCGAGCACGGTCAGGGCCACGTCGAGACCGCCCGCGGAGCCGTCGTCCTCGGCGGCCCGGGTGGCGAGGATGCGCTCGATGCCGATCGACCCGCCGCAGGCGGGCAGATCCGGCCCGCCCAGTTTCGCCACCAGCCCGTCGTAACGCCCGCCGGAGGCGATCGAGCCGGGGTAGTCCCGCGCCACCACCTCGAAGATCGGCCCGGTGTAGTAGTCCAGCCCCCGCACCATCCGCGGGGTGAACACCACCCGCCCCTCCGGCAGCCCGGCGGTGAGCTCCAGCAGCCGGTCGATCTCGGCCAGCCCGCGCCGTCCGCGCTCGGTGGTGTCCAGTTGCTTGCGCACCCGGTCCACGTCGGTGGCGGTGACGTCGCCCACCAGCTCCTCGGCCGTCGTCGGCGCCAGCCCGAGCCCGGTCAGCTCCTCGGCCACGGCGGCCGGGTCGAGTTTGTCCAGCTTGTCCAGGCTGCCCAGCACGGCGGTCCCCTGCTCGTCCGGCACGCCGTAGGCCTCCAGCAGCCCGTAGAGGGCCTGCCTGCTGTTCACCAGCACGCGGAAGTCCTCCACGCCGAGCGCGGTGAGGCCGTCGTGCACCGCCCAGACGATCTCGGCGTCGGCCAGCGGGGACGACGAGCCCACGGTGTCGATGTCGCACTGGGTGAACTCGCGGAACCGGCCCTTGGCCGGGCGGTCGGCCCGCCACACCGGCCCGATCGCGTAGCGCTTGTACGGCGACGGCAGCCGGTTGCCGTAGGTGCCGACGACCCGGGCCAGCGGCACCGTGTGGTCGTAGCGCAACGCCAGGTCGGCCTCACCGCTGGCCTCGTGCACCCCGCGTTTGAGGATCTTGAAGATCAGCGCGGAGGCCTCGTCGCCGAGTTTGCCCGCGAACACCTCCAGCCGCTCGAACGCCGGCGTCTCCAGCGGGTCGAAGCCGTAATGCTCGAACACTCCGGCGACGGTGTCGAAGGCGGCCTTCCGGCGACGCATCTCGTCGGCCAGGAAGTCCCGGGTCCCCGAGGGTGGTTCGGCGGCTCTCGCCATGGTTGGTGTCCTCCGCGTAGGTCTCGACTCGCCCGCCATTGTCCCGCCTCGTCCGCTGCCCGGCCGGGTGACCCTCCCCCGGTGTGACCGCGGTCGACCGCGCGGCCCGGTCGGACACCGGGCCGCGCGGTACAGGACGTTATACGGGCTGCGGGCTCAGCGGCCGAACCCGGCGGTGAGCCCGCTGACGAGATACCTCCGGCCGAGGATGTAGAGCGCCAGCACCGGCAGCGTGGACAGCACCACCGCCGCCAGCACGGCGGGCACGTTCACGGTGAACTGCCCCTGGAAGCTCCACAGCGCCAGCGGCAGCACCCGCTGCTCGGGGCTCTGCGTGAGGATCAGCGGGAACAGGAACCCGTTCCACACCTGGAGCCCGTCGTACACGGCCACCGTGATCACCGCGGGCCGCACCAGCGGCAGCACCAGGCTGAACACCGTGCGCCAGTGCCCCGCGCCGTCCACCCGCATGGACTCGAACAGCTCCTTCGGCACGTCCCGCAGGAAGTTGGCGAGGATCACCACCGTCAGCGGGATGGCGAAGGCCGCCGACGGCAGCACGACCGCCAACAGCGTGTCGTAGAGGTTCATCCGGGTGATCAGGAAGTAGACCGGGATGATCACCGCCTGCAGCGGGATGGCCAGACCGAGCAGGAACGCGCGGTAGGTCAACCGCCCCAGCCGCGTGTCGCTGCGCACGACGAAGTAGGCCGCCAGCAGCGACACGCCGACCGTGATCGCCACCGCGCCGAGGGTGACCACGACGCTGTTGAGCAGGTAGCGCCCGAAGTCGTTCTCCAGCACCAGCCGGTAGGCGTCCAGGGTGGGCTCGGCGGGCGGCACCAGCGGATTCGCCGAGAAGAACCCCTCCTGGCTGCGCAGGCTGGTCACCACGACGTAGTACACCGGCACCAGCACCACGAGCAGCCACAGGAAGCCGGCCAGCCCCCCGGGCACGTTCGGCCGGGTCCGCGTCACCGACATCAGGCTCCCTCCTGTTGACTGCCGCGGTCGAAGCTCGCCCACCGGGACAGCCCGAGCGCCAGGGCCAGCCCGGTCACCACGAGCAGCACGGCCAGCGTGCCCGCACGGCCCATCTCGTTGCCGGAGAACCCGGTGAGATACATGTCCAGCGGCAGCAGCCGGGTCGCGTCACCGGGACCGCCGCCGGTGAGCACGAACACGAGGTCGAAGTAGGTCAGCGACCCCACCAGCATCAGCGTCGACGACGTGATGATCGTGTAGCGCAGCTGCGGCACGGTGATGTGGAAGAACTGCCGCACCGGGCCCGCCCCGTCGATCTCGGCCGCCTCGTACAGCGATCCGGGGATCTGCCGCACCCCCGCCTGGTAGAGCAGGGTGTGGAACGGCACGAACTGCCAGGCGATCACGAACACCACGACATAGAGCGCGAGATCGGGGTCACCGAGCCAGTCCTGCGCGAAGGCCTCGGCGCCGAAGGCGAGACTCAGGCCGAAGTTCGGGTCGAGCAACGCCTTGAACGCGATCGCGATGGCCGCCGAGGACAGCAGCATCGGCAGGAAGTACAGCACCCCGAGCACGGCCCGGTACCGTCCCCGCCGTGCGATCAGTACCCCGAGCAGCAGCGAGATCGGCGTCTGGACCAGCCAGCTCACCACCATCACCTGCACGCTCAGCCAGATCGCGTGGTAGGTCGACGGGTCGGTGAGCACACTGCCCCAGTGGTCCAGCCCCGCCCACTGCATCGCCGCGATGCCGTCCCAGCGCACGAAGCTCAGCGCCACCACCCCGACGAGGGGCACCAGCGCGAAGAATCCGAAGAACACCAGTGCGGGCGCGGCCATCAGCGGTGACGGCCCCACCCGGTTCCCGTCGGCACGGGACCGGCTCCGCCGGGTCACCCCGGTGGCGGAGCCGGTCCCCGTGCCCTCGTCCGCGAGCGTCACCGTCTCACCCGATCGTCGCGTCCATCGTGGACGAGAACTGCTCCGGCGACACCTGGCCGTTGAACAGCTGCTCCAGTGTCGCCAACATCTCGTCCGCCTGGTTCGGATCGAGCGCCTGGTCCCAGGACAGCTCGAAGTGGGGCGCCGCGCTCGCCGTCTCGTACACCGACGACAGGTACTCGGAGTCGTCGGCCGCGGCCAGCTCCTCCTCGATCCCCTGCACCGGCGGCACCGAGCCGTTCTCCAGGAGGGTGTCCACGTAGTCGTCGTTCATCAGGCCGCGGTCCAGGTAGTCCAGTGCGGCCTGCCGTTCGTCGGTGTTCGCCTCCGCGCTGATCGACCAGTAGTTGGCCGGGTTCCCGACGATGTTGGCCGGGTCCCCCTCACCGCCGGCCACGGTGGGGAACGCGGTGTGTCCGAGATGGCCGTTCTCGATGAACTCCGGCGCCGCGTCCTTGATGCTGGGATAGGCCCAGGAGCCCATCAGATACATCGCCGCCTTGTCGGTGTAGAGCAGGGCCGCGTCGGCCCCGCTGTCCGCGGAGATCGAGCCGAACCCGTCGGCGAAGCCGCCCGCGTCGACGAGTTCCCGGATCTTCTCCCCCGCCTCCAGCACGGCCGGGTGCGACCAGGCTCCGGGCTCGCCCTCGGCGATGGCCTCGAACACCTCCGGGCCGCCGATCCGGTCCACGAGGTACTCCAGCCACATCAGCTGCGGCCACCGGCTCTGCCCGGCCATCGCGAACGGCGCGATGCCCTCCTCGTTGAACCGGGGCACCAGCGCCATCAGCTCCTCCCAGGTCTCCGGTGGCTGGGCCCCGATCCGGTCGAAGAGCTTCGTGTTGTAGTACATCAGGACCGGCTGCATCCCGTTGTTCGGCACGGCGTACACGTTCCCGTCCACCGTGCCGGTGTCCAGCACCGACGGCAGGTACCGGTCGGTCAGCGCCCCGACGTCCGGGGCCACCTCGGACAGGTTCGCGACCTTGTCCGCGTCGACCCAGGAGCGCAGGTTCCCACCGCCCCAGCCGAAGATGAGGGTGGGCGCCCCGCCCGCGCCGATCGCCGTGCGGATCTTCTGCTTGTACGCGTCGTTGGCGAAGAACTCGGGGTTGATCGCCGTGTCGGGGTTGGCCTCGTTCCACGAGTCGAACGAGGAGCGGATGCTCTGTTCGTCCCCGCCGGTGAGCGCCCACGCCGACGCCCCGGCCGCCGCCGGTCCGCCGGACCCGCAGGCCGTACCGATCGCCATCACCGTCGCCGCTCCCACCGCGAGCAGCGCCGTCCGTCTCCGGCCCATGCCGCACCTTCCTCGTCGAAGGTTCCGAGAAACTCGAAACTTTTCGGAAAGAACCGTCTGAATGGACGCCGACGATAGAACCGCCCCCGGGCATGGTCAAGACCTGATTTCGGAATAGTTTGATGTATAGTGACGTGAAACTTTTCGGCAAGCATGAGGGAGGTGGCTGTGTCAGGGAGCGCCGACACCACGCGGCGGGCGACGCTGGCGATGGTCGCCGACGCCGCGGGGGTCTCCCTGCCGACGGCGTCGAAGGTCCTCAACGGTCGCGGCGACGTGGCCACCGCCACCAGGGCGCGGGTTGAGGAGGCCGTCCGCGAGCTCGGGTACGTGCCCCAGGTGGGCCGGCGGAGCGTGACGCCCGCCCGGGTGATCGACCTGGTGTTCGACGAACTGGTCAGTCCGTACTCGCTGGAACTGCTGCGCGGGGTCACCGAGGCGGGGGCCGAGGCGGGGGTCGACGTCGTGGTCGGGCGCGTCCCGGGCGCCGACGGCCCCGTCGCCGCCCCCGACTCGTGGGCCAACCGGCTCAAGGCCGCCGGACGCGAGGGACTGATCGTGGTGACCTCGGAGCTGAGCCTGGAACAGGTGGAGGGCTTCGCCGACGCCGGGCTGGGACTGGTGGTGATCGACCCGCTGAACCTGCCCCGGGTCGAGGTCACCAGTGTCGGTGCCACGAACTTCTCCGGCGGGGTGACCGCCACCGAACACCTGCTGTCGCTCGGGCACCGCCGGATCGGGTTCGCGGGCGGCCCGGAGGGCGCCTCGTGCGGCCAGGCGCGGCTGCACGGGTACCGGGCCGCGCAGGAGAAGGCCGGGGTCGCACCCGACCCGGAACTGGCGCTGCACGGCGCGTTCGGCTACCCGGACGGGTTGGAGATGGGCGCACGGCTGCTCGACCACCCCGACCGGCCCACCGCCGTGTTCGCCGCGAGTGACGCCACCGCGCTCGGCGTGGTGGAGGCCGCGCGCCGACGCGGCCTGCGCGTGCCCGACGACCTCAGCGTCGTGGGCTTCGACGACACCGTCCTGGCGACACTGGCCACGCCCGCGCTCACCGTGGTCCGGCAGCCGCTGCCGGACATGGGCCGGGTCGCGCTGCGCACGCTGTTGCGCCTGATCGCCGGGGAGACCCTGGACTCCCACCACGTCGAACTCGCCACGCACCTCGTCGTGCGCGACTCGACCGCCGCACCCGGAGGAGAACGATGAACGACCCGGCCCCGCAGGACCCCGCCCGGCAGCCGAAGGCGTGGCAGGACCCGACGGCCTCCCCGGAGGAGCGTGCCCGTGCGCTGCTGGACGAGATGACCCTGGAGGAGAAGCTGGCCCAGCTCGGCGGCGCCTGGCCGGAGAACGAGGACGCGGCGGGCGCCGACCGGGTCGACGGCGAGGTCGCCCCGATGCAGGAGGTCTTCGCCGAGGGCGCGGTGCCGTTCGACCGCCGCGTCGCGCACGGGCTCGGGCACCTCACCCGCGTGTTCGGCACCGCCCCGGTGAGCGTGCCCGAGGGCACCGCGCGGGTGGTCCGGCTGCAACGGGAGGTGATGGCGGGCAACCGGTTCGGCCTGCCCGCGGTCGTGCACGAGGAGTGCCTGACCGGGTTCACCACCTACGGCGCCACCGTGCACCCCTCCCCGCCCGCGTGGGCGGCGACGTTCGACCCGGACCTGGTGGAGCGCATGGCCGCCGCCATCGGCGCGGACATGCGCGCGGTGGGCGTGCACCACGGCCTCGCGCCGGTGCTCGACGTCGCCCGCGACCACCGGTGGGGCCGGGTGGAGGAGACCCTCGGCGAGGACCCGTACCTGGTGGGGATGCTCGGCACCGCCTACGTCCGGGGTCTGCAGGGCGCGGGGATCATCGCGACGCTCAAGCACTTCGCCGGATACTCCGCCTCCCGCGCCGCGCGCAACCACGCACCGGTGCCGGTCGGCCCGCGCGAGCTGCGCGACGTGCTGCTGCCGCCGTTCGAGACGGCGGTCCGCGAGGGCGGCGCCCGGTCGGTGATGAACGCCTACGTCGACCTCGACGGCGTGCCCGCCGCCGCCGACGCCGGACTGCTCACCGGTGTCCTGCGGGACGAGTGGGGCTTCACCGGCACGGTGGTCTCGGACTACTGGGCGGTCGCGTTCCTGGAGACCATGCACCGGGTCGCCGACGACCGGGCCCACGCGGGGGCCCTGGCGCTGACCGCCGGGATCGACGTGGAGCTGCCGGACGGGCTCTGCTACGGCGACGGACTCGCGGAGCTCGTGCGCGCGGGCCGGGTCGACGAGAAGGTCGTCGACCGGTCGGTGCTGCGGCTGCTGCGGCAGAAGGCCGAACTCGGCCTGCTCGACCCCGACTGGACACCCGAGTCCGATGTGGACTCCTCGGTGGACCTGGATTCGCCCCGCTCCCGGGAACTGGCCCGGCAGCTGGCGGAGCGCTCGGTCGTGCTGCTGGCCGACCGCGGCGACACGCTCCCCCTCGGGGCGGACGCCGGCCGGATCGCGCTCGTCGGTCCGTCCGCGGACGACCCGGAGGCGCTGCTCGGCTGCTACTCGTACCCGAACCACGTGCTGCCCCGCTACCCGGACCTGGACCGGGGTCTGGCCGTGCCGTCCCTGGCCGAGGCCGTGCACGCCGAGTTCCCCGGTACGGACGTCCGCACGGTGCAGGGGGTCCCGGTGTCCGATCCGGACCGGTCCGGCATCGACGCGGCGGTCGCCGCGGCCCGCGAGGCGGACGTGTGTGTGGCCGTGGTCGGCGACCGGGCCGGGATGTTCGGCGGCGGCACCTCCGGCGAGGGGTGCGACGCGGCCGACCTGCGTCTGCCGGGCGTGCAGCACGAGCTGCTGGACGCGCTGCTCGAGACCGGGACCCCCGTGGTGGTCGTCGTGGTGTCCGGCAGGCCGTACGCCCTCGGCGCGTACGCGGACCGGGCCGCGGCGCTGGTCCAGGCGTTCCTGCCCGGTGCCGAGGGCGGCGCGGCGATCGCCGGTGTCCTCTCCGGACGGATCAACCCGTCCGGCAGGCTGCCGATGCAGGTGCCCCGCGACCCGGGCGGGCAGCCGACGACGTATCTGCAGCCGCCGCTGGGCGGGTACAGCGAGGGCATCAGCAACCTCGACCCGAGGCCGCTGTTCCCGTTCGGGCACGGCCTGTCCTACACCGACTTCGCCTACGACGCGCTGACGTGCTCCGCGGCGGAGGTGCCCACGGACGGCACGGTGGAGGTCTCCGTGGTGGTGCGCAACGTCGGCGACCGCGCGGGCGCCGAGGTGGTGCAGCTCTACCTGCACGACGTCCGGGCCCAGGTCACCCGACCGGTCCGGCAACTCGTCGGGTTCGCGCGGGTGGACCTGGCGGCGGGTGCCGCGGCGCGGGTGACGTTCACCGTGCACGCCGACCGGACCGGCTTCACCGGGATCGACCTGCGGCGCCTGGTGGAACCCGGCACGATCGAGCTGTCCGTCGGCTCCTCGGCGGCGGACCTGCCGTGTTCGGCGACGGTCGAGCTGACCGGCCCGGAGCGCACGCTCGGCGCCGACCGGGTGCTGACCACGCCGGTCACGGTCACCCCGGTGGCGGAGTGACCCGCCGGGTCAGTCCTTGAAGTACACCCACTGGTGGCTGGTCGCCAGCAGGGCGCCGTCGCGGGCCCACAGCCGGGCGGACTGGTCGAAGAACCCGTTGCCGAAGCCCCCGGCGTGCGCCCTGCCGAGCACCGGCTCGTCGCCCTGCGCGGCGAGCCGGGCGGCGTCGGCGTGGAA
>NZ_KE387098.1:0-3869 GCF_000430445.1 Saccharomonospora iraqiensis subsp. iraqiensis | reverse complement strand
CGGCCGCCCGGCCGCGCCGGTAGCCTGGCGGACATGGCGGACGACACTCTCCGATCGGTCAGCATCGAACGGGTTTCCACGGGCCGGTACGTGGCCCGCAACGCCCGCGGCGGCACGCTGCCGCTCAGCTCGAACGACGACGCGGACTTCTCGCCGGTGGAGCTGCTGCTGGCGGCGATCGGCGGCTGCACGGCGGTGGACACCGACGTCGTCACCAGCAGGCGGGCGGAGCCGACCGAGTTCACCGTCACCGTCTCCGGCGACAAGGTCCAGGACAAGGAGACGGGCAACCGGATGGAGAATCTGGCGGTGACGTTCCGGGTGGCCTTCCCGGAGGGGGACGACGGGGACCGCGCGCGGGATGTGCTGCCCCGCACGGTGCGGTTGTCGCACGACAAGCTGTGCACGGTCAGCCGCACCGTCGAGCTCGGCACGCCGGTGGATGTCTCCGTCGAGCAGGGCTGACCCCCCGGCTACGGCAGCGGAGGGGTCCCCTCGGGCGGGGTCCGGTGCCCGGTCGCCCGCTCGTAGTGGTGGCCCATCGCCAGCAGCGACGGTTCGCTGAAGGGCAGTCCCAGCAGCTCGACCCCGACCGGGAGTCCGGCACCGGTGAATCCGGCGGGCAGGCTCAACGCGGGGAAACCGCTGTGGCCCGCCAGTTGGCAGTTGCGGCTCGGCTGCGCGGTGCCGATCTCCGGTGGCGGTTCGGTGATCGACGGGTAGACCAGTGCGTCCAGCTGGTGTGCGCGCATGAGCTCGGTGAGCAGTGCCCGCAGCCGGTCCCGTTGGCGCAGTTTCTCCTCGTAGGCCGGGTTGGGCAGCGCGGGGCTGTCCACCAGCGCCCGTACGAGCGGCAGCACCGTCTCGTGCACCTCGCCGGAGGCGGCGACGTCGGCGAGGGTGAGCTCGTTCCTCGGTTCGGCCAGGTGCGCCAGGCGCCGCGGGAGTCCGTGTGCCGAGTCGGCGAGGTAGGTGTCGAGGTCGCGTTCGAACTCGTCGGCCACCCGGTTCGCCCCCTCGGCCGCGTCCGTGATCTCCGGCTGCGGCCCCAGCTCCACCGCCTCGGCACCCTGGGCGACCATGTCCGCGACCGCCGCGCGCACCACCCGGTTGGTGGGCCGGGCGGCGTCGGTGTCGGCGAACCGGTCACCGAGGACACCGATCCGGCTGCCGTCCAGCGCGTTCCCGGACAGTCCCGCCGCATAGCTCGGCGGGACGGCGCCCCGCGCGGCGGCGGTGACCGGGTCCGCGGGATCGTGCCCGGCGGTGGCGTCGAGGACCAGGGCGACGTCGGTGACGGAGGTTCCCAGTGGACCCACCGTGTCCTGGGTGCGCGCCAGCGGTGCGACACCGTCCCGGCTGGACAGCCCCAGGGTGGGCCGCAGGCCGACGAGGTTGTTGTGCGCGGCGGGGATCCGCAGCGAGCCGCAGGTGTCGCTGCCCATGCCCACGGGGGCGAACGCCGCGGCGACCGCCGCCCCGGTGCCGCCGCTGGAGCCACCGGGGTAGTGCCCCCGGTCGTACGGGTTGCGGGTCTGTCCGCCCAGCGACGACGTCGTGCGGATGTTGAAGGCGTACTCGTCCAGGTTCGTCTTCGCGAGCACGATCGCGCCCGCGTCCCGCAGCCTGCGCACCTGGGTGGCGTCGTCGGGTGCGCGGAGCCCGCGCAGGGCCCGCGATCCGCTGGTGGTGGGCAGGTCGGCGGTGTCCATGTTGTCCTTGACCACGACCGGGACCCCGTGCAGCGGCCCCCGGACGTGTCCGCGCCGCCGTTCCCGGTCGCGCCGCAGTGCCACGGCCCGGGCCCGCGGGTTGACGGTGAGCACGGCGTTGATCCCGGGCCGGTCGGCGTCGGCGTGGTCGTAGGCCGCGATGCGCCGCAGGTACCGTTCGACGAGCGCGCGGGAGGTCACCTCGCCGTCGGCGAGCAACTGCCGCAGCTCGTGCACCTGCAGGCCGACCACCCGCACGGGCGCCGGAGCGGCCGTCGCCACGGCCGGGGTGAGTGCCCCGCACAGGGCGAGCACCGCCAGGAGCACGGTCGGTCGGCGCACGGTTCCCCCCGTCGACGATCGGTCGGGTCGTGCCCCGAGTAGACCAGAACGGGCCGTCCCGTCTGTTCCACTGTCCGACTGAATCGCCGGGGGCCGCCGCACGGGTCGCGTCGGTGCCCGGTACCGGGGTTGCGGCTGCCGGCCGGTCCGGTCCATTCGCAGGAACCCGAAACCCGTCGCCGTGGCGGAATCGTGACCGCACCGGACGAAACGGCCGCGCCGCGTCGGCCGACAGTCCGGTGACACAGACCCGGAACGACAAGGGGGAGACAGCGGGTGGACGACACCAACGGGTTCGAGTTCGTCGCGATCGACGTGGAGACCGCCAACCCGAAACGGGGATCGATCTGCTCCGTCGGGGTCACGGTCGTGGAGAACGGTGCGGTGGCGGGGTCGCGCTCCTGGCTGTGCCGCCCGCCCGCTCCGCTGGCGTACTTCGAGCGGCGGCAGGTGGCCATCCACGGGATCGACGAACGGCGGGTGGCCGACGCCCCGACGTTCGGCGCCGTGCTCGGGGACGTGCTCACCGTCATCGGGGACCGTCCCGTCGTGGCGCACAACGCCGCGTTCGACCTCGGCGCGATCCGGGCCGCGTGCGAGGCCGACGACGCGGGCCCACCGACGCTGGAGTTCGGCTGCACCCGGGTCTGGACGAAGCGGGAACTCGACCTGGCCGACCACCGGCTGCCGACCGTGGCCGGGACCCTCGGCGTGCCGTTGCTCCGGCACCACGACGCCGCCGAGGACGCGCGGGCGTGCGCCGAGGTACTCCTGGCGCTCGCGGCGAAGCGGGGGAGCCGGACCGTGCACGAGTTCGCCCGTCAGACGGGGACCAGCCTGGGCAGGCTCGGCCCCGGTACCTGGGACGGGTGCCGCGTCGTGCCCGGTCGCGGCTGAGCGGGCTGAGCAGGCCGAGCGGGACGGGCCGGGCGGGACAGGACAGGCCGGGGCGCCACCGGCCACCCGGCTCCCCCGCCGCCGCGGGACGGGCGGGCTCAGTAGTCGTCGCGTCCGGTGAACTGCTCCTCCAACAGCTCCGCCGATCCGGTGACCAGTTCCAACGGGTCGGTGAACTCGTTGATGTCGAGGTTGAGCAGCGGGAGGGAGTGCCGCAGCACCACGTACTCCCCCATGAGGACGGCTCCGCCGACGACCAGCGTGTTGCCGATCTCGGTCAGCACCTCCCGCAGATCGACCTGGTCGATCCGGGCGAACGGGGTCGCGATCTGGACCCAGTCCTCCTTGCGGTCCATCACCTCCCGGGCGATGATCACGATCTGGGCCCGCCGCTCGGCGTGCGGCTCGCCGCCGTAGCCGAACCGGACGCGGATCTCGTCCGGCTCGTCGCGGACGACGTCGTACTCGTCCCGGACATACGCCACCAGGTCGTCCCACGAGGCCACGTGGACGCCTCCCCTCCGGAGCACCCGGCCGTGCCGGGATCTGTCGTGAACGGCTGGAGCCTACGACGGGAGCGCGCGCCGCACGGGCACTTCCGGAGGATCAGTCCAGGTCGGACCAGGAGGGCTCCCCGGTGACCTCGAGCACGTCGAGGCCGTCGGAGCAGGCGCGACCGCCCCGCATCTCCAGGATGTCGGCCTGGCCGACGTCGGCCACCCGCACCGGTTCCCCGTCGACGAGCATCGGCGAGCGGTCCAGGTGGTCGGCCACCGCGGTGCCGAGGACCTCCGGGCGCGCGACGTAGGCGAGCACCCGGTCCCGTTTCGTGCCGTCGTCGGTGGTGGCCGGGGCGTGCACCCAGCCGAGCCGGTAGCAGTCGCCGCGGGCCTCCACCTCGTCCAGCGTCGCCCGCTG
>NZ_AICW01000322.1 GCF_000430445.1 Saccharomonospora iraqiensis subsp. iraqiensis | reverse complement strand
GACTGACGTCACCGCCCGCGGCCACCGCCACCGTCGCCGCGGGGGTCGCGGTGCTCGTCGCGGGGGTGTTCGCCGTGTGGTCGCTGCTGTGGTGGGCCCGGGCGGCCACCGACGCGGAGATCGGGAAGGCGGCCGACCGCGACGAGGTGGTGCGCACCGCACGCGAGCACGTCGCGGTGCTGACCACCCTCGACCACCACGACGTGGACACGGGGATCGACCGGTGGCTGGCGGTGACGACGGGGCCGCTGCACACCGAGCTCGCGGACACCGACGCCGGAACCCGGGAGGCCGTCCGGCGGGCGGCCACCGTCGCCCGTGCCGAGGTCGTCGAGGCGGGGCTGTCCGCGTTCTCCCCGGAGACCGGCACCGCGACGCTGCTGGCCGCCGTGGAGATCACCCGGTCCCGGGAGGGTGAACCGTCGACCACCACACGCCAACGCTTCGTCGTCTCGCTGGCCGAGACCGCCGACGGGTGGAAGGTGTCCGGGCTGGAACGGCCGGGGCCGGGAGGTGGGAAGTGAAACGGTTGCCGTTGCTACTGGCCGTGCTCGCCGTGGCGCTGGCCGGGCTCGGTGCCCATTTCGTCGTGCGCGGTGAGGCCCTGCGCGGCTCGGAGTCGGCGCGGGACCGCGCGTTCGTGGACGTCGACGCCACCGCCGAGGTGCGCTCCGCGGTCACCCGCGCGGTGAACCGGGTGCTGTCGTACTCCTCCGACGACCTGGGCGCCACCGCGCAGGCGGCGGAGGAGCTGCTGACGGGCCGGGCGGGACGGGAGTACGGCGAGCTGGTCACCGTCCTGCACGACCGCGCCGCCGAGCAACGGCTGACCGTGGCCACCAACGTCACCGACGCCGCCGTCCTGTCCCTGACCGACGACACCGCCCGCGTCCTCGTCTTCGCGGACCAGACCTCCCGCCGCGCCGACGGCGACCCGACCACCACCCCCCTGCAACTCGTCGTCACCGCGGAAAAGCCCGACCACACCTGGCTGATCACCCACCTGCAGGTCCACTGACCCCACCCGCTCACCCCGGGTGTGTGCCGTGAGGGGCACTTTCCCTGCGTCAGACGCAGTGAAAGTGCCCCTCACGGCATTCAACGCAGGGAAGGTGCCCTTCACGGCAACACCCCCGCAGGGGTTACGAGCGGGTGCGGGGTTTGGGGAGGGTGGGTTTGTCGCGGGGGGAGAGGGTGCGCAGGGCGAGGTCGAGTTCGAAGCGGGCGTCGGGGTCGCGGAGGCGGTCGCCGAAGGTGTTCTCCAGTTGCCGCATGCGGTAGCGCACCGTCTGCGGGTGCACGGCGAGACGCTCGGCCATGTCAAGGACGTTGCCCTGGGCGTCCAGCCACGCCCGGAGCGTGTCGAGCATCCGTTCCCGCTGCCGCGCGGTCAGCCCGTCCAGCGTGGCGAGCAGCCGACGGCGCAGCTGCGCCGCCAGGGCGTCGTCCGAGTGCAGCAGCAGCACGGGCAGGCAGTCGTGCACGGGAACGACCCGGCGGGGCGGCAGCACCCCGTCGTCCACCAGGGACAGCGCCTTACGCGCCCACCGCAGGGAGTCCGGGACGGCCTCCAACGGGACGCACGGCCCCACCGCCAGCCGGCACCGGGGCAGTGCCCGTTCCAACGCCGCCACCCGGGCCTGCGACATCGTCCCCGGCACCAGCAGCCGCGGCTCCGCGCCGCTCAGCTCCGCCAGCACGTCGGCGTCCAGCGGGGGCCGGTGCCCGGAGGGCAGCGGGCGCAGCGGACGCACGGCCACGGGGGTGGCGGTCTTCGGCCGGGTCCAGCCGACGAGCTGTGCCAACTCGTCGATCGCCTCCGGCGGCGCGGCGGGACGTTCGAGCACCAGCTGCAGCAGCCTGCGCCGCCAGGTGTCCAGCGCGTCGGCCGAACTCGCCTTCGCCTCCAGGAATCCGTCGAGTGCCACCGAGGCCAGCTCGTCCATGAAGCCGAGCATCGCGTCGGCCAGCTGGGACATCACCCCCGAGGTGAACCCGCGACGGCGGCCCACCTCCATGATCCGCCGCCAGGCGACGCGGGCGCCCACCCGGTAGGCGGCCTGCAACGTGTCGAGACTGCGGCCCTCGCGCATCTCGTACTGCCCCAGCCTGCGGTGCACCTCGTGCGCGTGCTGCTTGGACGCGCCGGGATCGGCGATCTGGGACACGAACAGCGACACCGCGTGCCGCACCCCCGCGGTGATCGACTTGCCGTAGGGGCCGTCGAGCGGACGCCGGTACTCCGGAATGGACGACCGGATCTCCGCGACGATCTCGTCGGCGACACTCTCCAGTTCCGGCCGCATGATCTCGGCCAGCCGCCCGGAGACGATCGTGTCGGAGACCTGTTCCGCTGTCCGTTCCGGCACGCCGACATGCCCCCTTCCCACGACACCGAGGGATGACACCGACCACGAGATCGAACCGCGGTGTCACCGAAAGTATCACCGCGGGCGCGGTACGCACGGCGTTTTCGGTGGATATGACAGGAACCGGACGAACCGTTGTGCCGTCGTGACAAGTCGGCCGAACTCACCCGCCCAGTCGGCGGCCCAACGCCTCGACCACCGGGACCAGCGGAAGCACCTCGGCGCGGTCGGCCGCCGTGCACTCGGTGATCGCGGCCCCCACGACCTCCAGGTCGGCCAGCGCGTCGAGCACCGCCACGAGCCCCGCCACCGACACGCCGGTCCCCGGTGCGCCCTGCCCGACGGTCGCCCCGAACGCGTCACGGTCGAGCAGGTCCAGGTCGAGGTGCACGTACACCCGGTGGACACCGGCGTCGGTCAGCGCCCCGACGACGTCGTCGGGGCGCGCGGGCACGGCCCGCACGAGGCCACGGTCGGCGACCCGGCGCTCCTCCTCGTCGAACACGGCCGCACCCGCGAGGACCGCCCGCCCCGGTGCCACCGGCGGTGCGGCGGCGAAGTCCGGGTCGCCCTCCCCCAGCAGCGCGCGCAGCACCATGCCGTTGAACGCGCCGGACGGGGAACTGTCCGCGGTGTTGCAGTCCGGGTGCGTGTCCAGCCACAGCAGTCCCAGCCGCTCCCCGTACCGGTACCGGGCCACCCCCGCGGGCACGAGGTCGGCCGCGCAGCTCGCGCCGACGGTGAGCACCGGCCCTTCCGGGTTCTCCAGCGCGTCGAGCTGGGGCCTCCGGTTGGCCACCAGTGCGGCCCGGTTGGCGACCCCGCGCACCGTGGGCGTGGCGGCCGGGTCGCACGGGATGTCCTCCACGGTGGGCCCCGCGCCACGACCGGGGACACGGACACCACGACCGAGCACCTCGCCCACCAGCCCGGCCAGGACGGCGCACCCGGACGTCAGCCGTGTCGCGGCGCCCGACCAGGTGGCCCCCTGCCACACCGGCACCGCGT
>NZ_AICW01000682.1 GCF_000430445.1 Saccharomonospora iraqiensis subsp. iraqiensis | reverse complement strand
CCGACCGTCCCGCCCGGGACCGTCCGGTCGCCGCCGGGGCCCGGGGACCCGGCGGCGTCGCCGCGGGCGGTGTCGTCGCCGTCCCCGGACTTCCCGGTGCAGTTCGGACCGTCCTGTCCGGGGTAGCGGGGGCAGTCGGCGGCGGTGTACGGATGCGGCCGGTCGAAGGTCAGCGGGGCCTCGATGGAGAAGACACCGCCGGCGAAGGCGCGCCGGGCGCCGTCCAGGAAGTGGTCCGCGCCCGCGAGCGTGTCGGACACCGCCCCGTCGTGGCGCGCCGCCGCGGCG
This sequence comes from Saccharomonospora iraqiensis subsp. iraqiensis, assembly GCF_000430445.1. Lineage (GTDB taxonomy): Bacteria > Actinomycetota > Actinomycetes > Mycobacteriales > Pseudonocardiaceae > Saccharomonospora > Saccharomonospora iraqiensis. Next base: position 2,512 of record NZ_AICW01000682.1, on the reverse strand, counting down.
GTGAGGGGTTCGGTGAGCCGGGTCAGCTCGATGAACCGGTCGCCGTTGTCGGCCAGGAAACGCCGGCTCGCGGCGGCGAGCCCGGTGCCGGCCGACAGCACCGCGCCGATCGCCTCCCGTTCGGCGACCACGGTGTTCGACAGCGCCACGGTGTTGTCCAGGGTGGCCAGCGCATCCGGGGTGGCCGCGGCGAGTTCGGTGCCGAGCTCGGCCACGGTGGTCAGGTCGGCGCCGAGCGAGTCGAGCGAGGGGCGGAGCTCGTCGACGAGGGCGTCCACGTCGTCGATCATCCGGCCGAGTTCGGCGCCCCGGCCCCGCAGCGTGTCGGCCAACGTGGTCAGGGCCACCTGCAGCTCGGCCGGGTTCAGCTCGGTGAGCAGCGCGTGCAGCCGGGTGTAGACGGTGTACAGGCGCACGGTGCGCCGGGACGGGTCGGTGGGCAGATGCGCACCCTCGGCGACGCGGCCACGCGGTTCGGCGTCGTCCGCGACCGCGAGGTCGACGTAGGTGTCGCCGAACACGGTGCGCGGCAGCAGCCGGGTGCGGACGTTGCCGGGGACCCGCGCCGCCTGCCCGGGGTCCAGCCGCAACGTGGCCCGTGCCGCGTCCGGACCGTCCGCGGACACCGCGTCGACGGTGCCCACGGTAACCCCCCGGTACTGCACCGGTGTCTCCACCCGCACCGGTCCCGCGGCCGACGGCAGCGTGGTGGTCACCACGGTGGTGTCGTCGAACGCGCCCTCCCCGGCGGCGAGTACGACTCCGGCCGCGACCACGAGCGTCAGCAGGACGGCGAGCCCGCGCACCGCCGCTGCCGCCCGGCCGGGTTCCCCGCGTCGTCCCGCCATGTCACGCCCCCAGCCCGGGCAGGGTCGGGCGCAGTCCCCAGAAGGCGATGGTGAGCAGTACGTCGAGGACCGCGACGGCGACGATGCTCGTCCGCAGCGCCCGGCCGGATGCGCGTCCGACGCCCTCGGGCCCGCCGGTGGCGTGGTAGCCGTGGGCGCAGTGCACGAGTGTGATCATCATGGCGAACACCACCGCCTTGGCCAGTGAGAAACCGACGTCGGCCGGGTTGAGCAGCAGGTGGAAGTAGTAGTCGTAGGTACCGGGGGACTGGCCGCGCAGCCCCACGACGGCCAGGTTCGTGGCGGCGTACGAGGCGACCAGGCCCACCAGGTACAGCGGGATCACCGACACGAACGCGGCCACCATCCGGGTGCTGACGAGGAACGGCAGCGAGGGCACGGACATGGCGTCCAGCGCGTCGATCTCGTCGGAGATCCGCATCGCGCCGAGTTGGGCGGTGAAGCCGGTGCCCACCTTCGCCGCGAGTGCGATGCTCGCGACGACGGGCGCGATCTCCCTGGTGTTGATCAGAGCGGACATCAGCCCGGTCATCGGTTGCAGGCCGAGCAGTTCGAGGCCCCGGTAGCCCTCCAGCCCGATCTGTGTGCTGGCCACCGCGGACATCGCGAAGATGACGCCGATGGTGCCGCCGCCGGCCAGCAGCGAGGCGGATCCGAAGCTGATCTCGCCGATCAGCCGGACGACGTGGCGCCGGTGGCGTGCCAGCGCGTGCGGTACGTGCCACACCACCCGTCCGGAGAGGCCCGCGTGCCGGCCCAGACCGGCGAGTCCGTCCACCACCGGCCGCGTCCCGCGGAGCACGATCTGCGCGCGGTGGGTCATCCCGACGCCCCTCCCGCCGGGATGACCACGGCGAACACCTCGGTGAGCACCGTGTTGGCGACGAACACCAGGATGAACGCCAGCACCACGCCCTCGTTCACCGCGTCGCCGACCCCGCTCGGGCCGGCGCGCGTGGTCAGTCCCTTGAAACAGGACACCAGCGCGGCCAGCGCGCCGAACACGGCGGCCTTCACCTCGGCGGCCACGAAGTCCCGCACACGGGAGAACTCGCTGAGCGAGGCGAGGAACGCCCCGGGCGCCTCGCCGAGCACGAACACCTGGAACCCGAGACTGGCGCCGATCCCGACGGCCATCACCAGGCACGCCAACGCCGTGCTCACCAGTACCGCGGCGACCACGCGGGGGACGACGAACCGTTCGGCGGCGGAGATGCCCATGACCTCCAGGGCCTCCACCTCCTCCCGGATCGTGCGGGCCCCGAGGTCCGCGCACATCGCCGCGCCCCCGACACCGGAGATCATCAGCGCGCAGATCAGCGGCGCGGCCTGCGCGACGATCACGAAGGCGACGACGGCGCCGCCGTACCCCTCGGCGCCCAGCTGCCCCGCCATCGCACCGACGTTGAGCGCGATGACCACGCCGAGCGGGACGGTCACCAGCAGGGCGGGGGCGGTGGTGACGGAGGCCAGGAACCACGCCTGTTCCAGCAGTTCGCGCAGCGAGAGCCTGCGCCGGGCCAGCACCCGCGCCGTCGCACCGCCGATGCGGACGGAGAACGCCAGCAACAGCCCGGACTGGTGCAGGGCATCGGCCACGGCGCCGCGATCCGGGGACGCCCCGTGCCGCATCAGGCCGCCCG
>NZ_KE387097.1:34882-38473 GCF_000430445.1 Saccharomonospora iraqiensis subsp. iraqiensis | reverse complement strand
CGCAGGCACCCCACCCGGCACCGCTGCCACCCCCGGTCGCGCCGCCACCAGCACAGCAACCCCCACCGCCGCAGCAACCGGGAGCGGCGCAACCCGTCCCCGGTGCCGCGGCCGTGCCGGTCGGGGCCCCACGTCCCGAGCGGGAGAGCATGGTGGCGCTGTTTTTGGTGCACATGTTCCCGATCGGGCACCTGCCGGTGGCCTCCGACCGGCCCGCGCGGCACTTCTCCCCACAAGACCGGACGCCGGGCGCCGCCGGTCCGGACGGGGCGTCCGGGACAGCGGATGTCTACGGCTTCCCGCCGCTGGACCACCCGGAGTCGGCCACGGTGGACACCACCCTGGAGGCGTGCGGGGACACCCGGCGCCCCGCACCCCCGCCGGTGGACGTGCTGCCGCCGCCACCCGCCGCGCTGTTCGTCGATCACGACCCGCTCGGTGGGCGGCACGAACGCGACTGGGACGCGCAGTACCTGACGGCCGACGGCGACCCGCCCGGGTACGTGTGGCCACCGCCCGGGCGGTACCCGGAGGGCGGGTGCGAGCCGGGTGAGCCCGTCGTGCTCGCCGAAGGCACCCTGATCGACCGGTTCGGTACCGCGCACGGCCGGGTCTTCGCCCCCGACGGGACCCCCTTCGCGCACCGCTCGCTGCCCCCGGCGCACCGGGACGCCGGGTACCGCCGGTACCGCGTGCTGCGTGATCTGCCGGTGTGGCGGGCGGTGTCGGCACCCTGGTTCGGCCAGCCGGGCGGCGGCGTGCGGTACCGGACGGTGTATTCGGCCGCCGAGCTGGTGACCCTGGGCCGGCTCGCCGACATCACCTTCGAGCAGGCACCCGGGAACGATACGGAGGGGGAGCACGGATGAACACCGAGTCGCTCGGCCGCTGGCTGGACGCGGTGGGGGTGCCGCGCGAGGTGGTCTCGGTCGGCACCGAGTCCGACGACACCTGGTGCGTGCTGCGTGCCGAGGACGCGGGGGACGGTGGCCCGGTGTGGGAGGTGTTCTGGCGCGAGCAGGGCACCCGCTACGACTGGGCCCGGTTCACCGACGAACACGTGGCGTGTCACTACCTGTTCGGCCGGCTCACCTGGGCCCAGGTCGCCCGCGGCGCGGTGGGCGTGCTGCCCTGACCCGCCGCGACGTCGTGGCAGGTCAGGCCGCGGCGCCGTCGGCGAAGCGCTGGCGGGCAGCTTGGCGGCTCACGCCGAGAGCCAGGGCGATGTCGTTCCATGAGCGACCGTGTGCCCGGGCCAGAGCGACGGCTTCGCGCAGTCGGGCCTGGTCCGCGGTCACGGCCTCGGCCGCGTCCGCGATCGTGCGCAGATCGTCGGTGTGGTCGACCTCGGCAGTGTGGGGGTCGAGGTCGTCAGCGAGCTGCTCGAACCGCGCCGCAGCGTGGTCGAGTTCCTCGTCGGGCATCGCGATGGTCGCCTCCTCCGGTCGATCGGCCGGTGTGTGCTCGTCGCAGGTCAGTGTGTGCCGGGGGCCGTGTCCGGGGCGGAGAGCAGGGCGAGTGCGGTGTCGTGCAGCAGGCCGTTCGTGGAGAGGGCGGAGCCGCCGTCGATGCGGGGTGCCCCGGCCAGGTCGGTGAACCGCCCGCCCGCCTGCTCGACCAGCACCCGCACCGGTGCGACGTCCCAGGTGTTCACGATCGGTTCCACGGCGATGTCCAGGGCGCCCTCGGCCACCAGGCAGTGGTGCCAGAAGTCGCCGAACGCGCGGCTCTCCCAGGTGGCGTCCACCAGCCGCAGGTAGGACTCCCGCCGGTGGTGCTCGACCCACGACCCCAGGTCGGTGGTCGACACGGTGGCGTCGGCGGGGTCGCTGACCCGGGAGACCCCGATGCCGCGCACCCCGGAGCCGTCGGCGACCCACGCGCCCGCGTCGGCCCCCGCCCACCAGCGCCTGCCCAGCAGCGGTGCGCTGATCATGCCGACGACCGGGGTGCCGTCCTCGACCAGCGCGATCAGGGTCGCCCACACCGGCAGGCCGCGCAGGAAGTTCTTGGTGCCGTCGATCGGGTCGATCACCCACACCCGGCCGGGGCCGGTCGCCGACCCGCCGCGTTCCTCCCCCGCGACCGCGTCGTCCGGGCGGTGCCGGGTCAGCAGGGTGCGGACGGCGTCCTCGACCGCGGTGTCCGCGTCGGTCACCGGGGTCCGGTCGGGCTTGCTGTCCACGGTCAGGTCGAGGGCGCGGAAGCGGGCCGTGGTGATCCCGTCGGCGGCGTCGGCCAGGGTCCGGGCGAGATCCAGGTCAGGAGAATATCGCGACACGGTCACGATGTTTTCATGTCGGCGCGCCGTAAGGTTGGCACGGTGAGCGTGGTCCTGTTAGCCGAAGACGATCCGGCGATCGCCGAGCCCCTCTCGCGGGCACTGGAGCGGGAGGGCTACGAGGTCTCGGTCGTCGCCGACGGCCCGACGACGCTGGAACGCGTGTCCTGCGGCCGGGCCGATCTCCTGGTGCTCGATCTCGGGCTGCCGGGGATGGACGGGCTGGAGGTGTGCCGCAGGCTGCGCACCGGCGACCCGGACCTGCCGGTGCTGATGCTGACCGCCCGCACCGACGAGGTCGACTTCGTGGTGGGCCTCGACGCGGGCGCCGACGACTACGTCGCCAAGCCGTTCCGGCTCGCCGAACTGCTCGCCCGGATCCGCGCGCTGCTGCGCAGGCGCACCCCGGAGGTGCTGGAGTCGGGCGGGGTGCGGATGGACGTGGGCGCGCGCCAGGTCACCGTGGACGGCGTCGAGGTCACCCTCGCCAACAAGGAGTTCGAGCTGCTGCGGGTGCTGCTGGCGCACGCGGGGCAGGTGGTGAGCCGGGAGGAGATCCTGGCCGAGGTGTGGAGCGACCTGGACCCGGAGACCTTCCGTACGTCGAAGACGCTGGACATGCACATGTCCTGGCTGCGCCGCAAACTCGCGGTGGACCTCGCCGAGCACGGGGACGGGACCGGCGCCGCCGGGTTCGGCGACCCCGCACAGGCCCGGGGCAGGGGCGAGGAGCGGATCGTGACCGTGCGCGGGGTCGGTTTCCGCTTCAACACCGAGTGAGACGGGACCGGGTGAATCATGCGCCGTCGCATCCTGCTGGCCATCCTGCTCGCCGTGGCGGTCACCGGTGCGGCGCTGGGCATCCCGCTGGGGGTCACCGGCTGGGTGCTGGTGGACAACGTCACCCGCGAGGACCTGGCGTCCAACGCGCAGCGCATCGCCGCGATCCTGGACGACCAGCTGGCCGACGGCCGCCCGCTCGACCTCGACCAGGTGCGGGTGGCCGTGCCGCGGGACGGTGCGCTCACCGTGTACCGGCCCGAGCGGCCGACGTTGCGGCACGGCGGCGAACTCGGCACGGAGGTGGTGACCGAGACGGTGCCGATCGCGCAGAACGGCACCGTGGAGCTGAGCATCCCCGCGGGGCCGCTGCGGACCCGGCAGACGCAGGTGGCACTGGCCGTGCTGATGCTGGTGGTGCTGTCGGTGGGGACCGGCACGGTGGTGGCCACCGTCACCGCCCGCAAGCTGGCCCGGCCGCTGCGGCACGTCGCCGACCGCGCGGCCCGGCTCGGCGGGGGTGACTTCCG
>NZ_KE387097.1:29960-34782 GCF_000430445.1 Saccharomonospora iraqiensis subsp. iraqiensis | reverse complement strand
CGGCCCCGGGGGCGGACTCGCCCGGCCGCGCGGGGCCGACCACGTGCGCCCCGCACCACCACGCGCCGAGCAGCACACCCGCGGTCTGCCAGTGCGCGGGCAGGTCGACGACGACCTTCTCCCCCGGCTCCACGTCGAACTCCTCGACCAGCCAGTTCGCCGTCTTGGCCGCCCAGTTGGCCAGCGTGGCCGTGGACAGTTCGACGCGGCTGCCCGCCGCGTCGTCGTAGTGGGTGATCAGCGGACGCGCCGCCGACGTGGACAGCAGGCCACGCAACAGGTGCTCGGTCAGGCTCATACCGGCCAACCTAACGCCCGCCGTCCGGACCGGGCCGGGTGCGGGAGGCGTCCGGCTCCCGCGTCAGTTCACACAGGGGACGTCGTCGGCGGTGATCTGCCGGGGGACCGGGATGCCGACCGGTCCCGATCCGCCGCCGGACGGGGTGTCCGGGGCGTCCCCGCGGCCGACCGCCGCGGCCACGAACTCCCGGACGGCCGCCGGGTCCACGCGGACGATGCTCTGCCTGCCGTCCGGGCTCCGCGCGGTGATGTCCTCGACCGGGACGGTGGTGAAGGTGATGTCGCCGGAGGCGATGCCCTTCACCCGGTCGGCGAAGCCGAGCAGATCCAGGTCGGAGTCGAGCACGAGGGAACGGCGCACCGCGTCGGTCAGCTTCGCCAGCCGGTCGGAGTCGGTGAGCGTGCCCGCGGAGAGCACCGTGTCCAGGGCGGAGGCCAGAAACACCTGCTGGCGCGTGATGCGGTCGAGGTCGCCGCGAGGCAGGTTCTTCCGTTGCCGCACGAACGACAGGGCCTCGCCGCCGGAGACCACCTGCGGGCCCGCGCGGAAGTTCGCCCCGGAGTCCGGGTCGGACGTCGCGTGGTTCAGGCAGACCCGCACCCCGCCGAGGGCCTCGGTGAGCAGGTAGAAACCGAGCAGGTTCACCTCGGCGTAGTGGTCGACCCGCACCCGGGTCAGCTCCTGCACCGTCCGCACCAGTGCCCAGCGTCCGTCCTGATCGGACCGCCGGTTGAGTTCGGCGTCGTCGGTGACCCCCTCGGCGCGTAGCCGGGACGTGGCCGCACGCTTGGCGTCCCCGTACACGGCGTTGATCTTGTCGTGTCCGCCGTCGGGCACGTCGACCCAGCTGTCCCGGGGAATGGAGATGCCGGTGGGGGCCGACCCGTCGTCCGGGAAGCGCAGCAGGATCAGCGTGTCCGTGCTCACCCCGGGCTTGCTCTCCGTGCGCAGTTGCTTGAGCACCCGGTACGGGAGCGGGTTGCCCTGCATGTCGGTCCGTGCGTCCGCGCCGACGAGCAGGATGTCGGTGGCGCCGTCGTCCTCGGGCAGGCGCGCGGCGTCGTCCCCGTCGCCGGCGGACCCGTCGCCGGCGTCCGGCGCGTTCAGCCGGACCGCGTCGGTGGTGTTCATCCCGTTCTGGATGCTGTCCAGCATGGTGTGGGCGTAGCCGGTCACCACCAGGACGAGCACCGACGACAGCGCCGCCAGCGTCCGCGCGGCCCCCCGTGCGGGTGCCGCGCCCGTGCGACGGCGGGGTTCGTCGGGCGCCTCCCGCTCCGTCCGGGGCACGGGGGACGGCACCGCGTGCCCGTCCCCGCCGTCCCGGCCGTGCTCCCCGTCGTCGTTCCCACCGGCGCGGGCATCGACGTCGGGGGCCTCGTCCCCCGATCCCGGGGCGTCCCCCGGATCAGGGGTGTCCCCGGACTCCGAGGCGTCCCCGGACCCGGGGATGTCCCCGGTGTCAGCGGTGCCCCCGGATTCCCCGGTGTCCCCGGGGTCGGCGGTGTCCCCCGGGTCGGGGGCGTCGTCACGGTCCCGACCCTCCCCGTTCCCGGGGGCGGGTGGCCCGTCGCCGCCGTCCCGGTCGTGCTCCTCGCCCGACGATCGCGTTCCCGCCGCGTCGGCGTCGTCGCGTCCGTCCTCGGAATCCACGGTGGTTCCCCTCCCACCCGCGTGCCGGTTACCGGCGGCTCACCCTAGTTCACGCACGGAACACCGCCCGCAGTGACGGGGCCCTCGTCCCCCGGAGCGCGTTCCCCGTCCCCCTGCCGGTCGGTTCCGCCCTGCTCACCGGTGCCACCCTGCTCGTCGGTGCCACCCTGCTCATCGGTGCCACTCTCGCCGGTCGCGGTCCCCGCCGGGTCGCCCGCGCCCTCACCGGAGCCGCGGGGCTCGCCGTCGGGTGCGGCCTCCGCCCGGTCGTCGTCCGCACCGCCGCGTCCCGGCTCGGGGAGGGTGAAGTCCGTCCCCATCCGCAACACCAGCGTCCCCGGGGCCAGCGAGTTGTTGCGCTCGGCGGGCAGGTCGGTGGCCAACGCGGTGCGCATCGCCTCGACACCGGCGCGGGCGCCGTCGGCGTACTCGAGCACGCTGCTCCCGCGCGCGGCGGTGTCGGCGTAGCTCGCACCGCCGAAACCCTGCCCGGCCAGGACGTCGCGGGCCCGCTGCCCCAGACCGCTCTCCCCGGAGGAGTTGTAGAGGTCGACGGTGAAGTTCTCCGCACCCTCGACCGTGTCCGGGAGCTCACGGTCCGGGTCGGTGGGCTCGCCCACCAGGTCGTCGACGAACGACCGCACCTCGGCCTCGTCGACCCCGAGCACCTCGGCGGCGCCCACGTAGACGTCCCCGGTGACGGGCATGGTGTGGAACTCGATGTCGCCGCCGGACAGGCCGCGCATCTGGTTGGCGAACCGGAGCAGGTCCCAGTCCTCGGAGATGACCACCGACTTCTGCACGGCCTCGATCACGCCGGACAGCCGGGCCGGGTCCAGCAGCACCTCGCTGGAGATCATCTTCCGGGCGACCCCGGACAGGTACGCCTGCTGACGGTCGATCCGGTCGAGGTCACCACGGGGGAGTCCGATCCGCTGCCGGACGAACGACAGTGCGTCCGCACCCTTCAGCGTCTGCTCCCCGGCGGGCAGGTCGATTCCGGACTTCTCCTCCTGGACGGGGTTCTTCAGACACACCCGGACGCCGTCGAGCGCCTTCGTGACCTCGTAGAAGCTGGCCAGGTTGACCTCGGCGTAGCGGTCGATCATTCCCGGCCTGCCCAGGAGCTTCTCGATCGTGGCGATCAGGTTGCGCCGTCCCGCCTGTTCGGCCTCGGTCTCGATCTCGTCCTCGGAGGCGCCCTCCGCCCGGAGTGTCTCCAGGGTGTCCCGGTAGGCGTGCCGGAAGGCACTGTTGAGCCGGTTGTTGCCGTAGCCGCCGGCCAGTTCCACCCAGGCGTCGCGGGGGAAGGAGATCGCCACCGCGCTGCTGCCGTCCTGCGGGATGTGGACGAGGATCATGGTGTCGGTCTGGCGGTTGCCCTCCACCTCACCCGCGTGCAGCTTGTCCAGCACCTCACGGGGGAGGGGGTTGCCCTGCGCGTCGGTGCGGCTGTCCATGCCGACCAGGAGGATGTCCACGGCGCCGTCGAGCGGTTCGGCACCCGGTTCCTTGTCGAACACGTTCGTCGTGTTCACGCCGGAGTTCACGTCGCCGACGAAGTACCAGCCGTAACAGGTCACCGCCAGGACCAGCACGGAGAGCAGCGCGAGGACGGTCCGGCCACCGGCACGGCCGACGGTGCCCGCCCGTGCGCGGCGGCCGCGTGCGTCCGGCACGTCGGCCGACTCCGGTGCCGCGTCGGTCACGTGGCTCCCTCCCCGCGTGTTTCGCCTCGCCCACATTACTGATCTTCCCGGAATGAAGACGTCGGAACGGGCGGAAACGTTGCCCGGACGTTGCCTCCGGTGTCTCCCGGCGTCGTGGCAGACTGCCCCGTGAGCCGAAAAGGGGAGGACACATGCGGGTTCTGGTCACCGGCGGTGCCGGGTTCATCGGGTCGCACTACGTGCGGCAGGTGCTCTCGGGTGCCTACCCGCCCCCGGAGCCGACCGAACTGATCGTGCTCGACAAACTCACCTACGCCGGGTGCGAGGAGAACCTGGCCCCGGTGGCCGACGACCCCCGGCTGCGCTTCGTCCGGGGTGACATCACCGACGCCGGGCTGGTCGCGGAGCTGACCTCCGGCGTCGACCTGGTCGTGCACTTCGCCGCGGAGTCGCACGTGGACCGCTCGATCGCGGGTGCGGCCGACTTCGTCACGACCAACGTCGTCGGGACGCAGACCCTGCTGCAGGCGGCGCTGCAGGCGGGTGTGGGCAGGTTCGTGCACGTGTCCACCGACGAGGTGTACGGCACGATCGACGAGGGCTCGTGGACCGAGGACCACGTGCTGGAGCCCAACTCCCCGTACTCGGCGTCGAAGGCGTCGTCCGACCTGCTCGCCCGCGCGTACCACCGCACGCACGGGCTGCCGGTGTGCATCACCCGGTGCTCGAACAACTACGGGCCGTACCAGTTCCCGGAGAAGATGGTCCCGCTGTTCGTGACGAACCTGCTCGACGGCAGGCCGGTGCCGCTGTACGGTGACGGGCTCCATGTCCGGGACTGGCTGCACGTCGACGACCACTGCCGGGGTATCCAGCTGGTGGCCGGGCGGGGCAGGCCGGGCGAGATCTACAACATCGGCGGTGGCACGGAACTGACGAACCGGGAGCTGACCGGGCGGCTGTTGGCGGCCGTCGGGGCGGACTGGGACATGGTCCGGCCGGTCACCGACCGTTCGGGCCACGACCGGCGGTACTCCGTCGACACCGGCAAGATCCGTGCGGAGCTGGGTTACCGGCCGCGGGTGGCCTTCGCCGACGGGCTCGCCGACACGGTGCGCTGGTACGCGGACAACCGGGCGTGGTGGGAGCCGCGCAAACGGCGGGCGGCACCCGTCGGCGCGTGACCGGGCCCGGGCGG
>NZ_KE387097.1:28662-29860 GCF_000430445.1 Saccharomonospora iraqiensis subsp. iraqiensis | reverse complement strand
GTGCCGTCGGCCGCGTACGCCGTGCCGTCGGTCGCATACGCCGAGCCGTCGGCACCGGCCGGTGCGTCCCCCGCGGGGCCCCCGCCGACGTCGTTGGCCTCGATCAGCGACGACGGGAGCTTCGTCGTCGTGTCGGGGTCGGTGTCCAGTCTGTCGACCACCCGTCTCGGGATCTGCTGGGTGTTCGCGGCGTCCATCGGCGACGCCTGGTTGTCCGGCGTGACCACGCCGCCGCGTGCCTGCGCGCGGGCCAGCACGGCGTCCGCACGATCGCGGGGATCCATGTCTTCGCACACCCCCGTAGGTGTCCCGGGCCGACCGATGGCCCACTCCTGACGGGCCGCCGCCTTCGGTGTCTAGGGTAGGCCCTCGGGCGGGTGACCGTCAGTGGGTCAGGGCTGGTTCGTCGTCACCTCACCAGAGGTCAGGTAGGGAGGATTCTCGCACGATGCCATCCGGGATGGCCGCCGACGCCGTGGTGCTGGTCGGGGGCAAGGGAACACGACTGCGCCCGCTCACGCTCTCCGCGCCGAAACCGATGCTGCCGACGGCGGGGGTGCCGTTCCTGTCCCACCTGCTCTCCCGCATCCGCGACGCGGGGCTGACCCACGTCGTGCTGGGCACCTCCTACCGCGCCGAGGTGTTCGGCGAGTACTTCGGCGACGGCGCCCGGTTCGGGCTGGACATCGACTACGTCGTCGAGGACGAGCCGCTGGACACCGGCGGCGCGATCCGCAACGTCGCCGACCGGCTCCGGCACGACGACGCCGTGATCTTCAACGGCGACATCCTGTCCGGGGCCGACCCGGCCGCCCTGCTCGCCACCCACCGCGACTCCGGTGCCGACGTCACCCTGCACCTGCACCGCGTCGCCGACCCGTCCCGGTTCGGCTGCGTGCCCACCACCGCCGACGGTCGCGTGACGGCGTTCCTGGAGAAGACGCCGGACCCGCCGACCGACCAGATCAACGCGGGTTGCTACGTGTTCCGGCGCACGGTGCTGGAGGAGATCCCGGCCGGACGGCCGGTGTCGGTGGAACGGGAGACCTTCCCCGGCCTGCTGGCGGAGGGCAGGCACGTGCAGGGCTTCGTCGACGACTCGTACTGGCTCGACGTCGGCACCCCCGAGGCGTTCGTGCGCGGCTCGGCCGACCTCGTCCGCGGCCTGGCCCCGACCGCGGCCCTGCCCGGCCCGGCC
>NZ_KE387097.1:19761-28562 GCF_000430445.1 Saccharomonospora iraqiensis subsp. iraqiensis | reverse complement strand
CAGCCGTTCGCACGGTAGGCGCGCACCCCGGCGTCGAGGTCGTCCGCGGCCTCGGCCAGGCCGGGGCCCGCGTCGAAGCCCCGTGCGGTGCCCGGGACGTTCGAGAGCTGGGTGACGTACTTCTCACAGTTCGGCGGGTAGACCTCGCCGGGGGCGCGGAAGCAGTCGTCACCCGTGATGGCCTCGAGCTTCACGTCCAGCGCGCCGGGGCCGGGATCCTGTCCCTGGCCCTCCGGCATCGGCCCCGCCTCCCGGGAACACCCCGCCAGCACGACCAGCAACGCGGCGGCGACCAGCGGTCTGCGTCCGACGACCGAGTTCCTACGCACACCTCCACCGTAGCCAGCGCGCGGTACGGTGCGGACATGCCCTCGCTCGACCCGCGCTCCGACCCGGTGGACCTCACCGCCGCCCTCGTCGACATCGCGAGCGTCTCCGGCGCCGAGGCCGACCTCGCCGACGCCGTCGAGCACGCGCTGCGCACCCGGGCGCCGCACCTGGAGGTGGTGCGCGACGGCGACGCGGTCCTGGCGCGCACCGCGCTGGGCAGGCCGTCGCGGGTGGTGCTCGCGGGCCACCTGGACACCGTTCCGGTGAACGACAACCTGCCGTCGCACCGCACCGGATCGGGTGAGGACGAGGTTCTGCACGGGCTCGGCAGCGTGGACATGAAGGGCGGCGACGCGGTGTTCCTGCACCTCGCGGCCACCCTCACCGAGCCGCGGCACGATGTCACGTTCGTGTTCTACGACTGCGAGGAGGTCGAGGCCGACCGCAACGGGCTCGGCCGCATCGAGCGGCAGCGCCCGGACTGGCTGCGCGGCGACCTCGCCGTCGTGGGGGAACCGTCGAACGCGGTGATCGAGGCCGGCTGCCAGGGCACCATGCGGGTCGAGCTGCGCACCGGGGGCGTCCGCGCGCACACCGCCCGGGCGTGGATGGGGGACAACGCCGTGCACGCGCTGGCCGAGCCGCTGCGCAGGCTGACGGAGTACCGGCCGCGGACGGTGGAGATCGACGGCCTCACCTACCGGGAGGGCCTGCAGGCCGTGCGGGTCGGCGGCGGGGTGGCCGGCAACGTCGTGCCGGACGAGGCCGTGCTGGCGGTGAACCACCGGTTCGCCCCGGACGTGTCCGCCGAGCGGGCGGAGGCCCACCTGCGGGAGGTGTTCGACGGCTACGAACTCACCGTCGTGGACCGCTCCGCCGGCGCCCTCCCCGGGCTGTCCTCCCCGGCGGCGGCCGAGCTGGTCTCCGCCGCGGGCGGGCGGGTGGCCCCCAAGCTCGGCTGGACGGACGTGGCGCGGTTCGCCGCGCTCGGCATGCCCGCCGTCAACTTCGGCCCCGGCGACCCGACCCTGGCGCACACCCGCGGGGAGCGGGTGGCCACCGCGGAGATCCGCCACGTGGCCGAGGTACTCGGATCGTGGCTGGGCGCGTGAGCCTACGCTGGGCGTTGTGACCGAACCGACCCGTGACGCCGGAAACGGCGACCGCCAGTCCGAGACCGGGGCCGACGACCGGCACCCGCACGAGAAGCGCCTGGGGCCCGTGCTGTTGCGCCGGGACCGGGAGGAGGCGTCCGAGGCGTCCACCACCGACCAACGGCTGCTGGACTCGCGCGGCCCGAGCGACTGGGTGCACACCGACCCGTGGCGGGTGCTGCGCATCCAGGCCGAGTTCGTGGAGGGCTTCGGCGCGCTCGCCGAGGTGCCGCGCGCGGTGACCGTGTTCGGCTCGGCCCGCACGGCGCGTGACGACCCCGAGTACCAGACCGGGCGGGAGATCGGCGCCGCACTGGCCAACGCCGGGTTCGCCGCGATCACCGGCGGTGGCCCGGGGGCGATGGAGGCGGTCAACCGGGGTGCGTCCGAGGCGGGGGGCCTGTCCATCGGGCTGGGCATCGAACTGCCGCACGAACAGGGCATCAACGCCTGGGTCGACCTCGGGGTGAACTTCCGCTACTTCTTCGCCCGCAAGACGATGTTCATCAAGTACTCGCAGGCGTTCATCTGCCTGCCGGGCGGGTTCGGCACCCTGGACGAGCTGTTCGAGGCCCTGACGCTGGTGCAGACCAAGAAGGTCACGAAGTTCCCGGTGGTGCTGTTCGGCTCCGCGTACTGGAAGGGTCTGTATGAGTGGGTGCGGGACACCGTGCTGGCCCAGGGCAAGGTCAGCGAGCGGGAGGCCGCGCTGCTGCACGTCACCGACGACATCGACGACGCGGTGGGCGTGGTGCTGGAGGCGTACAAGGCATGGGAGGAGACGCACTAGTGCAGCGACTCTGCGTGTTCTGCGGGTCGTCGTCCGGCAAGGACCCCGGCTACGCCGCCGACGCGGCGGCACTGGGCACGATGCTGGCCGAGCGCGGGATCGGTGTCGTCTACGGCGGTGGTCAGGTCGGGCTCATGGGCACCGTGGCCGACGCGGCGCTGGCCGCGGGCGGCGAGGTCACCGGGGTGATCCCGGAACACCTGATGCGGGCGGAGATCGCCCACCACGGGCTCACCGAGCTGCACGTCGTGGCCGACATGCACGAACGCAAGGCCACGATGGCGCGGTTGTCCGACGGGTTCCTGGCGCTGCCCGGCGGGGCGGGCACGCTGGAGGAGCTGTTCGAGGTGTGGACGTGGGCCCAGCTGGGGCTGCACACCAAGCCGGTGGGGATGCTCGACGTGCGCGGGTACTACAGCAGGCTCGCCGAGTTCCTGGACCACACGGTGACCGAGGGTTTCCTCAACCACGCCACCCGCGACCTGGTCACCATCGACCCGGACCCGCACACCCTCCTGGAAGCCCTCACCCACCACACCCCCACCCCCATCGACAAGTGGGCCGTCTGACCCGGCGCCGGTCACGTCGCGTGTCGGCGTGAGGGGCACTTTCCCTGCGCGGGACGCAGCGGATGTGCCCCTCACCGCGCCCCGGGCCGGGAAAGTGCCCTTCACGGCAACACCCGGGCGGGCGTGACACGATCGGGGGTATGGACGGGGAGTGGTTCCGGCGGCGGACCTGGCAGTGGCCGTCGTGGGGGGTGGACGAGCTGGTGCGGGCCAAGGGGCCACGCTCCGTGTCCGTGGTGTTGCCCGCGCTCGACGAGCGGGACACCGTCGCCGACGTCGTGGCCTCCGTCCGGCCGCTGGTCGGCACGCTGGTCGACGAGCTCGTCGTGGTCGACTCCGGCTCGTCCGACGACACCCCGGCCGTCGCCGCCGACGCCGGGGCCACCGTGGTGCACCGCGAGGACGTGCTGCCGGAGTTCGACCCGGTCCCGGGCAAGGGCGAGGTGCTCTGGCGCTCCCTGGCCGCGACCACCGGTGACCTGGTCGTGTTCCTGGACTCCGACCTCGTCGACCCGGACCCGGCGTTCGTGCCCGCCCTGCTCGGGCCGCTGCTCACCGAACCCGGGGTCGAGCTGGTCAAGGGTTTCTACCGCAGGCCGCTGCGCGTGGAGTCGGACGAACTCGGCGCGGGGGGCGGCCGGGTGACCGAACTGCTGGCCCGGCCGCTGTTGTCCGCGCTGCGTCCGTCCCTGTCCGGCCTGGTGCAGCCGCTGGGCGGGGAGTACGCGGCACGCCGGGAGCTGCTGGAGTCGGTCCCGTTCGCCGCCGGGTACGGCGTGGAGCTCGGACTGTTGCTCGACGCCGAGGCCCGGTACGGCCTCGACGCGCTCGCCCAGGTGAATCTGGGCGTGCGCAAGCACCGCAACCGGTCGCTGCTCCAGCTCGGCGTGATGGCCCGGCAGATCCTCGGGACCGCGCTGGACCGCTGCGGCCCGGCCCCCTCCGGAGGCGGTGGCGATCTCTCCCCGTCGGACGTCGCCGCCGAGCTGACGCAGTTCGTGCAGGTCGCGGGGGAGTGGGTGCCGGACGTGGCCACCGTCCGGCTGGCCGACCGGCCCCCGATGCGGGAGGTGTCGGCGCGGCGCACGTGAGGGGCGCGGGTATGTCACGATCGGATCGTGACCACCGCCCTGATCTATCTCCTCGTGATGCTGCTGGTGGCGGCCGTGGTGTTCCTGCTCGCCTCCCTGGTCTTCGGGCGGGGCGAGGAGCTCGCCCCGCTGGCGCCGGGGAGCTCGCCCACGCGGCTGCCCGCCGAGGACGTCACCGGCGAGGACGTGGCCGCCACGAGGTTCCAGATCGTCGTGCGGGGCTACAAGATGTCCGAGGTCGACTGGGTGCTGTCCCGCCTGGGCACCGAGATCGACGACCTGCGCGAGCGGGTCACCGAGCTGGAGGGCCGGCTCGAACGGGGCGACGCGACCGCGGGACGGCGCGATGAGTGACGTGGCCGTCTCGGTGGAGGTCGCCGCCCCGGCGGGCACCACCTGGCTCGCGCTGACCGACTGGGAGCGGCAGGGCGAGTGGATCGTGGGCACCGACGTCCGGGTGGTGTCCGGCAACGGCCGCAGCACCGGGTCCCGCATCGAGGCGTTCACCGGCGTCGGTGGGGTCGGGGTCACCGACACGATGGAGATCACCACCTGGGAACCACCGGTGCGCTGCACGGTGCGCCACCTCGGCCGGGTCGTCCGCGGCACGGGCGCGTTCCACGTGCAGGCACGCGGCCCGCAGCGGTCGACGTTCGTGTGGTCCGAGGAGCTCGACCTGCCGTTCGGGCCGGTCGGCAAGGCCGGCTGGCTGCTGGCGAAGCCCGCGTTCGTGCTGGGGCTGCGCCGGTCGCTGGACAATTTCGCCCGCTTCGCCGAGTCGTACGAGGTGGGCCGGTGAGCGCCGGACCGGCGCCCGGACCGCCCGCGGAGCTCGTCGGTGCCGACGGCGTCGTCCGCTGCGCGTGGGGCAACACCGCCCCGGACTACGCCGCGTACCACGACCACGAGTGGGGGGTCGAGCTGCACGGCGAGGCGGCGCTGTTCGAGCGGTTGACCCTGGAGGGATTCCAGTCGGGGCTGTCCTGGCTGACCATCCTGCGCAAACGGGACGGCTTCCGGCGCGCGTTCGCCGACTTCGAGCCGTCCCGGGTCGCGGCCTTCACCGAGGACGACGTCGCCCGGCTGCTGGTCGACCAGGCCATCGTGCGCAACCGTGCGAAGATCCGTGCGACGGTGACCAACGCCCGCGCGGTGACCGCGCTGGACGTCCCGCTGGACGAGCTGCTGTGGTCGTTCGCCCCCGACCCGGCCACCCGGCGCCGCCCGCGCACGATGTCCGACGTCCCGGCGACCACCCCGGAGTCGACGGCGATGGCGAAGGCGCTGAAGCGGCGCGGCTTCGTCTTCGTCGGCCCCACCACCTGCCACGCCCTGATGCAGGCCACCGGCATGGTCGACGACCACGTCGAGGCCTGCTTCCGCGCGGGGTCACCTCCCGTTGTGCCGTGAGGGGCACTTTCCCTGCGTGTGACGCAGCGAATGTGCCCCTCACGGCACCGAACGCAGGGAGAGTGCCCCTCACGGCAACACCCGGGTGGGCGGGTGGGTGGTGGTCACTTTCCGCGGAAGTGCGGGGTGCGTTTGTCGACGAAGGCTTCGACGGCTTCGGTGTGGTCGGCGGTGGCGCCGAGTTCCGCCTGGGCGGTCTCCTCCGCCGCCAGGGCCTCCCGCAGGGTGCTCTCGGCCGCGCCACGCACCGTGCTCTTGATCCTCGCGTACGCCGCCGTCGGCCCCGCGGCGAGTTTCGCCGCGACCGCGTGCGCCCGGGTGGCCAGTTCGTCGTCCGCCACCACCTCGCTGACCAGGCCGATCCGCAGTGCCTCGGCGCTGTCCACCGTGCGGGCCAGCATCATCAGCTCCATCGCCCGCCCCTGGCCGACCAGCCGCTGCAACGTCCACGACGCGGCGGAGTCCGGGCCGAGCCCCACGTTCGCGAAGGCCATCAGGAAGGTCGCCGAGCTCGCCGCCAGACGCAGGTCGGCCGCGTACGCGAACGCGGCCCCCGCCCCGGCGGCGGGACCGTTGACGGCGGCGACGACCGGTTTCGGCATCTCCGTGATCGTCGTCACGATCGGGTTGTAGTGGTCGCCGACCGTCCGCAGCGGCGCCTCGTCGCCGGACCGCAGCATCCCCACGTGTTCCTTCAAATCCTGCCCGGCGCAGAACGCCTTGCCCGCGCCGGTGAGCAGCACCGCGCGCACCGCCGGGTCGTCGGCGGCCTCCCGCAACGCCGCCAGGAGCTGCTCCTTCAACTCCACGGTCAGCGAGTTGTACGCCGAGGGCCGATCGAGCGTCAGGGTGCGCACCCCGTCCGCGTCGGCCCGCTTCAACACGTCCTCTGTGGTCACCGAATCCTCCGTTGTCGTTGCCGACCGCGAGTGTGACAGGAGCGTGAAGCGCATACCAGCGGCGATGGACCGCCGTTAAGATCGGTCCGCGTTCGCGGCCCACTCCGCATGGGGGACAATGGAACAGACCCGGTTGCTTTGGCGAGCGCGACCCGGGCGCGCTGGTTCACAACGGAGGGAGCACGCTATGGCGGCCATGAAGCCCCGGACCGGTGACGGTCCCCTCGAGGTGACCAAGGAGGGGCGGGGCCTCGTGATGCGCGTGCCGCTCGAGGGCGGTGGGCGCCTTGTCGTCGAGCTGACGGCCGAGGAGGCCAACGACCTGCACACGGCGCTGCAGGAGGCCGTCGGCTGACAGCGGTGGCAGCCGGTCGGCGGTGTCCCCCCGGCCGACGACCGCATCCGTCCGTTGCCCCGAGCCGGGACCCGCTCGGCCCGGCTCGGTTCGTTGTGCCTGGAGGTCCTGTGGCGCGCTCGCCGTTCCCGTCCGTACCCACCCGATCGGTCGACGTCCTCGTCACCGACACCGCCCGCCGGGGCACCCCCCTGGCCGAGGTGGTCGCCGAGGGGGAACGAACCCCGCACGACGCCGTGCTGGACGACCTCTCGGCCACCCGTGCGCCCGGCGAGGTGCAGGTACTCCCCGGGTCCGAGGGTCCCGGGTGGCTCGTCGGCGTGGGCGCGGGCGGCCCACGTTCGTACCGTACGGCCGGGGCGGCGTTCGTGCGAGCGGTGCAGGCGGCCGCCGGAGCGGAGGCCGACGCGGGTGGCCGACCCGCCGTGACCGTCCAGGTCCGGCTCCCCGCGGAGGCGACCGTCGACGAGTACGCCGCGTTCACGACCGGTGTCGTCCTCGGCGGCTACCGCTTCCGCGTCACCGGCACCGAGGATCCGCCCCGTCCGCGCCGGATCCGGCTGCTGACCGACCGTGCCCGCACGGACGGCCGTGCCGACGCGGGCCGTACCGACGCGGGCCGTACCGACGCCGTGGCGCGGGCGGTCACGACGGCCCGCGCGACCGCGCTGGCCCGCGATCTGGCCAACGCTCCCTCCAACGTGAAGACACCGGACTGGCTGGCCACGACGGCGGAACGGGTCATGGCAGGGACCGCGGGCCTGTCGGTGACCGTGCGCGACGAGCGTTGGCTCGCCGACAACGACTTCGGTGGCGTGCTCGCCGTCGGCGGCGGGTCGGCGAGCCCGCCGCGCCTCGTCGAGGCCACCTACCGCCCCCGCGACGCCCGTACACACCTGCTGCTGGTCGGGAAGGGCATCACCTTCGACAGCGGCGGGATCTCCGTCAAGCCTGCCGCGGGCATGCACCTGATGCGCACCGACATGTCCGGTGGTGCGGCCGTGCTCGCCGCGGTCCGCGCGATCGCCGCGCTCCGGCTGGACGTACGGGTCACCGCCCTCGTGCCCGCCGCCGAGAACATGATCTCCGGCTCCGCCTTCCGCCCCGGCGACGTCGTCCGGCACCACGGCGGGCGGACCAGCGAGATCGAGAACACCGACGCCGAGGGCAGGCTGGTGCTCGCCGACGCGCTCGCCTACGGCGCGGCCCGGTACCGGCCGGACGCCGTCGTGGACGTGGCCACGCTGACCGGGGCGATGAAGGTGGCCCTGGGACTGCGCACCGGGGGGCTGTTCGCCTCGGACGACGACCTCGCCACCCGCGTCGCGGAGGCGGGCGCGCGGACCGGCGAGGCGTGGTGGCGGATGCCGCTGTCCGACGAGCACGCCCCCGACGTGGCCGGGGACCTGGCCGACGTGCGGCAGGCACCGCCCGGCCCCGGTGGCATCACCGCGGCGCTGTTCCTGCGCGAGTTCACCGCGGGCCTGCCGTGGGCACACCTGGACATCGCCGGGCCCGCGCGGGCGGAGACCACCTACGCCGAGGTCGTGCCGGGCGGTACCGGTTTCGCCGCCCGGACCCTCGTCGAACTGGCGGCCTCCTACACCTGAGCACCCGCACCGGGAGGCGGCGGCGGCCGTGTCGTCCGCGTCACCACGCGGTGGCCGGAATCAGTTAGCCATGCTTACGGTCGGGGCGTGACCCCTCTCGCGCGGGAGCGTGCCGCCGACGTCCGCCGGATCACCGTCGCGGTCGCCGCGGCGGGGATCTGCTCGTTCGCGCTGCTCTACGCGCCGCAGCCGGTGCTGCCCCAGCTCGCCGCCGAGTTCGGTCTCGACCCCGGCGGGGCCTCGCTGGCCGTGTCGGTCGGCACCGGGGCGCTGGCCGTGGCGGTGCTCCCGGTGGCCGTGGTCTCCGAGATGGTGGGCCGCCGTCCGGTGATCCTCGCGTCGGTGTCGGCCTCGGCCGCGCTCGGACTGGCCCTGGCGTTCGCGCCGAACTACGAGGTGCTGCTCGCGTTGCGGGCCCTGCAGGGGGTCGCCATCGCGGGCTTCCCCGGTGTCGCCGCCGCCTACCTGGCCGAACAGCTCGGCAGTGCGGGGGTCGCCGGGGCCGTCGGCGCCATGATCGCGGGGAACACCGTGGGCGGGATGCTCGGCAGGCTGGTCAGCGGCGCCGTCACGGAGTCGTGGGGATGGCACGG
>NZ_KE387097.1:8156-19661 GCF_000430445.1 Saccharomonospora iraqiensis subsp. iraqiensis | reverse complement strand
CCAACGCGGGCGACTCGCTCACCGGCGAGCTCGAGATCGCGGAGGCCCGGCACGGCAAGGAACGGCCCGCCGGCTCCGTGGCCGCGATCGCGGACCGGGTGGCGCCGGCCGTCGTCTCGATCGAGGTGGAGTCCGGGCAGGCCGGCGGCGTCGGCTCCGGCGTCGTCATCGACGGCCAGGGTTACGTGCTCACCAATCACCACGTCGTCGCCCAGGCGGTGGACAACGAGAACACCGAGGTGCGTGCGGTGTTCACCGACGGGACACGCGTGCCGGGACGGATCGTGGGCACCGACCCGAAGACCGACCTCGCCGTGCTCAAGGTCGACGTCACCAATCCCGTGGTGATCCGGATCGGGGACTCCGGTGCGCTCGCCCCCGGGGACGCGGTGATGGCGATCGGTTCGCCGTTCGGGCTGGAGAACACGGTGACCGAGGGCATCGTCAGCGCCCTGAACCGGCCGGTGACCGCGCCCGGGGAGGACGGCAACCCGGCGGTGACCTACGACGCGATCCAGACGGACGCGGCCATCAACCCCGGCAACTCCGGCGGCGCGCTGGTCGACTCGACCGGTGCGCTCGTGGGGATCAACTCGATGATCCGGACGGTCGGCAGCGGCGGTGAGGGCGGCAGCATCGGTCTCGGGTTCGCGATCCCGGTGAACCAGGCCATCGCGATCAGTGAGCAGCTGATCGCCGACGGGCAGGTGGAGCACGCCGCGATCGGGGTGAACGCGGCGTCGGTGTCGGCGACCGCGTCCGAGGGCGCCCAGGTCCGCAACGTCGTCGAGGGCGGCCCCGCGGCGCGGGCCGGGATCGCCGAGGGCGATGTGATCACGAAGGTGGGCGACCGCCGGGTGCGCACCGCGGCCGAACTCACCGTCGCGGTGCGCGAGCACGACATCGGCGAGGAGGTCCCGGTGCGGTTGGTGCGCGGGGGTCGGCCGTTGACCGTCGAGGTCACCCTGGGCTCGGACTGACCCGGAGCCGCCACGGACGGGGTACGCTGTCGGCGCACCGGGTTCGAGGCGGAGGTGTCGGCGTGTTCGAGAGCATCGGCTGGAGCGAGATCGTCGTTCTCATCATCGCCGGGCTGTTCATCCTGGGCCCCGAACGGCTGCCGGAGGCGGCGGCCTGGCTCGGCCGGTCACTGCGCAAGGTCCGGGATTTCGCGACGGGGGCGCGGCAACAGCTGCGCGACGAGATGGGGCCCGAGTACGAGGAGTTCCGCAAACCCGTCGAGGACCTGCGGAACCTGCGCAACTTCGACCCGAAGCGCGCGGTGACCCAGCACCTCTTCGACGGCGACCGGGACCCGTTGGGCCTGGACAACCTCAACCGGACCGACCCGGGCTCCCCGTCCGTCAAGCCCAACGGCTACCCCGACACCGGCGGCCCCACGGACGCGGGCCCCCTCCGCCCGGGCGAGAAACCCCCGGTCGACCCGGACGCCACCTGACCCACCCCGCGAGTCCCCCTCCAGCCCCGCGAGTCGCCACCCCAGCCCCGCGAGTCGACGCTGCACGACCGCGAGTCGACACCACGAACCCGCGAGTCGACATGCCGACCCGGTGAGTCGCCCTCCCGGGCCCTCCGCCGGACGGCTGTGCGCCAGGCCCGTGCGAAGCCCCTCGCGGTCCTGGCGCGCCAACTCGCAGTCCTGGCACGTCAACTCGTGGGCCAGAGACGGCGACTCGCGGGTCTGGAACGGCAACTCGCGGGCAGGGAGGGGCGACTCGCGGGTTGGTGGGGTGGGGCGTCAGCGGCCAGCCGGGGTGACGTTGAGCATCATGCCGGACAGGCCGCGGGCGCGGACGGACAGCTTCTCGGCCGCCTCGGTGAGCACCGTGCTCGCCGCGGAGTCCGGCTCGGACAGCACCAGCGGTGTGCCCGCGTCGCCCTGCTCGCGCAGCGCGGGCTCCAGCGGCACCTGGCCGAGCAGCGGCACCTCGGCACCGACGGACCTGGTGAGCGAATCGGCCACCGTCTGCCCGCCCCCGGAGCCGAAGATCTCCATGCGGGTGCCGTCGGGCCCCTCGAACCAGGACATGTTCTCGATCACCCCGGCCACCCGCTGGCGGGTCTGCAGCGCGATCGCGCCCGCCCGCTCGGCGACCTCGGCCGCCGCCTGCTGCGGCGTGGTGACCACCAGCAGCTCCGCGTTCGGGATGAGCTGGGCCACCGAGATGGCGATGTCGCCGGTGCCGGGTGGCAGGTCCAGCAGCAGGATGTCCAGGTCGCCCCAGAAGACATCGGCGAGGAACTGCTGCAACGCCCGGTGCAGCATCGGCCCCCGCCACACCACCGGCGTGTTGCCCGGGGTGAACATGCCGATCGAGATCGTCTTCACACCGTGCGCCTGCGGCGGCATGATCATCTTCTCGACCTTGGTGGGCTTCTCGGCCGCCCCCAGCATCCGCGGCACCGAGTGGCCGTAGATGTCGGCGTCCACCACGCCCACCGACAGGCCCTTGCGCGCCATCGCGGCGGCGAGGTTGACGGTGACGCTGGACTTGCCGACGCCGCCCTTGCCGGAGGCGACGGCGTAGACGCGGGTCATCGAGCCGGGCTGGGCGAACGGGATCTCCGGCTCCTCGGCGTCGCCGCGCAGCTTCTGGCGCAGTTCGGTGCGCTGCTCGTCACTCATGACGTCGAGCTCGACGCGCACGTCGCGCACCCCGTCCAGCTTCTCCACGGCGGCCGTGGTGTCGCGGGTGATCGTGTCCTTCAGCGGACAGCCCGCCACCGTCAGGTAGATGGCCACGTGCACGACGCCGTCGTCGCCGATCGTGATGTCCTTGACCATGCCGAGCTCGGTGATCGGCTTGTGGATCTCCGGGTCGTGGACGTCGTTCAGCGCGGCGCGCACGTCCTCGACGCTGGGGGTCTCTTGCGTGGTGGTCACTGCTCGGGCACCGACCTTTTCGTCGCTGGGGGTTGCGCTTGCTTCCCTCATGCTACGTCCCCCGTGATCGGTGCCTGCCACAACGGCCGCGCGAGGCCCCGGACCGCGCCGACGTGTAATATGGATCACACACGATCGATACGATCGAGGGCCGCGCCGCCGGCCCGACCCGACGTCCATTCGCGGGTCCGGGTGCGGTGGCCGACGGCGTGACCCGCGGGAAGGCGGGGCCTGCATGGAAACGCTGATCACGGTGGTGGTCGTCGTCGGCCTGGTGCTGGCGGTCGCGGCGATGTCCTCGGTACGGATCGTCCGGCAGTACGAACGCGGACTGGTCTTCCGGTTCGGGCGGGTGCACCGCGTGCCCCGGGAACCCGGGCTGAAGCTGATCGTGCCGGGGGTCGACCGGATGACGAAGGTCAACATGCAGATCGTCACCCTGCCCGTGCCCGGGCAGGACGGCATCACCCGGGACAACGTGACCGTCCGGGTGGACGCGGTCGTGTACTTCAAGGTGATCGACCCGGTGCAGGCGGTCGTCGGGGTGGAGAACTACCGCTTCGCGATGCTGCAGGTCGCCCAGTCGAGCCTGCGCCGCACGATCGGGGAGAGCAGCCTCGACGACCTGCTCTCCCGCCGGGAGGCGCTGAACGAGGGCCTGGAACTGATGATCGACAGCCCGGCCGCCAACTGGGGCGTGCACATCGACCGGGTGGAGATCAAGGACGTCGCGCTGCCGGAGGCGATGAAGCGGGCGATGTCGCGCCAGGCCGAGGCCGAACGCGAGCGGCGCGGCCGGGTGATCTCGGCCGAGGGCGAGCTGCAGGCCTCGGAGAAGCTCTCCCAGGCGGCGGCCCGGATGGCCGACACCCCCGCCGCGTTGCAGCTACGGCTGCTGGAGACGGTGGTGGAGGTCTCGGCGGAGAAGAACTCGACGTTGGTGCTGCCGTTCCCGGTGGAGATGTTGCGATTCCTGGACGAGTCCGCGAAGCGCGACGCCGCCGGACGTGGAGAGGCCGAGTCCGGGCAGGAGGCCGCGTCGACCGGGGAGGCCGAGCCGACCGGAGACACCGCAGCGGCCGGAGAACCGGGCAGCGGGTACGGCCGAGAGCTGGTGGAGGAGACCTCCGACGTGGCCGCCGTCCCGTACGCACGGACGGAGGACGAGGTCGACGACGGCCTCCGCCGGTGAGGGCCGGGCCCCGACTTCTTTCCAGAAGCATTGCTTCCCGCAGAGGTCACGACGCGCTATTCTCCCGCCCGCCGGGTGATTACGGATGAAGGCCGGTGATGAAAAGAGCCGGACAGTACGAAGAGGCAGTGAAGTACGTCGCACATTCCGAAGTGGACGGTGCTGTATCTCGTACTGGAGCGGCGAGGCCCTGCACGATTCGGAAGTGATCGAGGTTGGCAGCTGTCGGGGAGGTCGGAAATTGGGTTCGAGAACCAGGCCGAGTGACTTGTTGGATGAGGACGAGATCTATGTGATTCGGCGATCCCTGCTGGAGTGGGGCGGCCCGGCCTGGTGTACCGAGGAGTATGCTTTAGCGATGGGGTTTGAGACATTCGAACGATTGTGCTCGAACTGTGTCGAACTGAGTCGGAAACTCGAGTCGAATGAACCTCTTGAGTCGGTCGAGTGGGCTCGATCCCTGCTGGCTGCCGAAGTAGTGTTCGTCAGTACGGTTATGGGTTCCGGACTCGATTGGAGGACCACCACCGGACTCTCGGACGAGTGGACCATAAGAACTATCAGAAAAGTTCAACGGAAGCTTTCGAAAATAATTGTTCCGATAACCTTCTCGGAGATTGGCACCAAGCCTTCCATGCTTTGATCTCGGCCGGTTAGGGTCAGCAGTCACGGTTTCGATCATGGCCGGGGGCGGCGGTGGGCAGTCCTTCGGCCTCGGCGGCGCCCTGGAGACGGCGGTCGTAGGTCACGAAGGCCGTGATCTGGCGACCGAAGACGGCCTGAGCCGTGGCGAGATGGATCGCGTCGAGCGAGCGCAGTTGCGGTGTCGGGTAGCTCGCGGCCTTGCTCCGGACCAGCTCGTCGATCTCGTAGCGGGAGATGGTGGCGAGTACCTCGGGGACCGCACTCTGCAGGCCGGGGTCGAGCCGCAGGAGGGCACGGGGGAGTTCGATCTCGACGAGTGCCGAGCTGACCCGCGGAACCCGCTCCCGGTCGTCGAGCCAGTCGGCCAGCGCGTCGGTCTCGGGTTCCCGTCGGCACAGCTTCACCAGGGCCGCGGTGTCGAGGTAGATCATCAGTAGCGTTCGTCGTCCCGCATCCGTTCGAGCAGTTCGCCCGCCTCGCTGTCGCTGTGGATCGGTCCGCTCGGGCGGGGAACCGGGCCGTGCAGCGTGGCGGGGCGGAGCTTGCCGGAGGCGATCAGCGACGTCAGGCCGCTTTCCTGGGCGGGGACGAGTCGCGCCACGACAGAACCACGTTCGGTGATCTCGACCTCCTCGCCGTGTTTCACACGGGCGAGCACGCCTGCGGTGTCCTGGTTGAGGTCTCGGACGGGAACGGTCGCCATGCGCCCAGTGTAGTACAGATGCATAGTACATCGCACCCACTGCCCGGTTCACCCGGTTTCGGCTGTGTGCGGTCCGTGAGATCATGGGTACCCCGCTGACGGGTGATGCGCGGGCAGTCGAGCAGAACACAGGTGATGATCGTGACCGGTCCCTTCTTGTCGGGTCGTCAGGCGCCGGGGTTGCCGCGCCTGCCCACGCCGCCGTCCGGCTGGCCGATCGGCTCGTACGCCACCTACGAGGAGGCCCAGCGCGCGGTCGACCACCTCGCCGACAACGAGTTCCCGGTCGCCGACGTGACCATCGTCGGGGTCGACCTGATGCTGGTCGAGCGGGTCATCGGCAAGCTGTCCTGGGGCAAGGTGCTGGGCACCGGCGCGTTGTCCGGTGCGTGGTTCGGGCTGTTCGTGGGGCTGCTGCTGAGCCTGTTCAGCAACGCCGAGCAGATCTCCTACGCGCCGGTGCTGGTCGGCCTCGGCGCCGGTGTGCTGTTCGGGGCGGCCTTCGCGGCGATGAGCTACGCCTCCACCCGTGGGCGGCGGGACTTCTCCTCGGCCAGTCAGCTCGTCGCGGGGCGCTACGACGTGCTGTGCCAGCCGCGTAACGCCGAGAAGGGGCGTGAGCTGTTGGCGCGGCTCGCGATGGGGTCACACGGCTGAGCGGCCTGCCCGTCGGCTTCTTCCTCTGATCGTTACTGTGAGTGCTTGCGCTCGGTGATCGGTCGACCTACTTTTATGACACCGGTCACAGGCGGCTCCGCCGCGCCTGTGAGCTGACGTGGGTGGGGAGGAGAGCCGATGCGCGAGGTGGCGCGTGGTCGACGACGATCACCCCGGAGAGTCGCCGCGCTGCTCGGCGTGACCGCGGTGGGGGCCACCACGCTGGCGGCGTGCGGCACCGACGACGGCCTGACGATCAACGTCTACTACGCACCCGAGGACAGCTTCCAGGCCGTGGTGGACGACTGCACCACCGAGGCCGACGGCCGCTACGACATCGTCTACAACAAGCTCCCCCGCGACGCCGACGGCCAGCGCGAGCAGATGGTGCGCAGGCTCGCCGCCGGGGACACCGCGATGGACGTCCTCGGCCTCGACGTCACCTGGGTGCCCGAGTTCGCCGAGGCGGGTTGGATCGAGGAGTGGACCGGCGGGCACAAAGCCACCGCCTCCCGCGACGTGCTGCCCGGCCCGCTGGAGACCGCCACCTGGGACGGGCGGCTCTACGCCGCGCCGAAGAACACCAACGTCCGGCTGCTCTGGTACGACGAGCGGATCACCCCGGAGCCGCCGCGCACCTGGGACGAGATGATCACCATGTCCCGCGAGCTGCGGGAGCGGGGCGAGCCGCACGAGATTCTGTTCACCGGTGCCCAGTACGAGGGCCTGGTGGTGGCCTACAACTCGCTCACCGAGTCGGCGGGTGGGCGCATCCTCTCCCCGGACGGCGAGGACGTCGTGGTGGACGGCGGCGCGGTCCGGGCACTGGAGATCCTGCGGGAGGTCAGCGGCTCCGGGCTCACCGACCCGTCGCTGACCAACCAGCAGGAGGACGAGGTCCGCATGGCCTTCCAGCAGGGCCGCGGTGCGTTCCAGCTCAACTGGCCGTTCGTCCACGCTTCCTACGCCGCCGAGAAGCCCGACGAGCTGGAGCACTTCAAATGGGCGCCCTACCCGGGCGTGGGGGAGCCGGGCACCGGGCGCAGCACGCTCGGCGGCTACAACCTCGCCGTCTCCGCCACCTCGCAGCACAAGCCGGAGGCGTTCGAGGCGGCGCTGTGCCTGCGCAGCGCCGAGCACCAGAAGTTCTCCGCGCTCAACGACGGCGTGCCGCCGACGATCGCCTCGGTCTACGACGACCCGACGCCGCTCGACCCGTCGCGGCCGGCGGACCCGGAGGACAACCCGACGATGGTCGACAAGTACCCGATGAAGGACACCATCCGGGACGAACTGACCGACGCCGCGGTGCGCCCGGCCACCCCCGCATACCAGACGCTGTCCATCGTGATGGCCGAGGTGCTGTCCCCGCCGTCCGGGATCGAGCCGGCCGAGACCGCGCGGCAGCTGCGTGACCAGCTGGCGGAGGCGCTCAGCTCGAAGGGCGTGATCCCGTGAGTGACACGACGCGGTCCCCGGCCGCCCCCACCGGAGCCGCCGGAGCGGACACGGCCATCGCCGCCCCCGCCACCGGGTCGACGCGCCGGGGTGGACGCCGCGGGGCGCCGCGGAGTGAGGGGAAGAAGGCCGAGCGCAGGCTCGGGCTGATGCTGGTCGCCCCGGCCGCGCTGGTGATGATCGCGGTGACCGGCTATCCGATCGTCTACTCGGTCTGGCTGTCGTTGCAGCGCTACGACCTGCGCTTCCCCGACGAGCGGGAGTTCGTCGGGCTGGACAACTACGTCGCCGTGCTCACCAACTCGTACTGGTGGAGCGCGTTCGGCGTCACGACCTTCATCACCGTGGTGTCGGTGCTGTTGGAACTCGTGCTCGGCATGGCGCTCGCGCTGATCATGCACCGCACGCTGGTCGCCCGCGGCCTGGTGCGCACGGTGGCCCTGGTGCCGTACGGGATCGTGACGGTGGTCGCCGCGTTCTCCTGGTACTACGCCTGGACCCCGGAGACCGGCTACCTCGCCGAGGCGTTCGCCGGCGACGGTGCGCCGCTGACCGAGATGTGGTCGTCGTTGGGGATCATCATCCTGGCCGAGGTGTGGAAGACGACCCCGTTCATGGCGCTGCTGCTGATGGCGGGCCTGGCGCTGGTGCCGGACGACCTGCTGCGGGCGGCGGCGATGGACGGTGCGACCCCGTGGCAGCGGTTCACCCGCGTGATGCTGCCGGTGATGAAGCCCGCGATCCTGGTGGCGCTGCTGTTCCGCACCCTGGACGCGTTCCGGGTGTTCGACAACATCTTCATCCTCACCGGCGGGTCGAACGACACGTCGTCGGTGTCCATGCAGACCTACAACAACCTGATGCGCGGACTGAACCTCGGGATCGGCTCGACCATGGCCGTGCTGGTCTTCCTCGCGGTGGCGATCATCGCGTTCGTCTTCATCAGGGCGTTCGGCACCGCCGCGCCGGGCAGCGACGAGGGGAGTGGGCGCTGATGGCCCTGGGTACCGTCACCCCCGGCCGCACGGCGCGGTGGGCGCTGCTGGACGTCGTCGTGGTCGTCTACGCGCTCGTACCGGTGCTGTGGATCGCGTCGCTGTCGTTCAAGACGAAGGAGACGCTCGGTGACGGCCACTTCATCCCGCGCGAGTGGACCTGGGACAACTACGCCGAGATCTTCGCGACCGACCAGTTCGTGCGTCCGCTGATCAACTCCCTCGGCATCGCGCTCATCGCCACGCTGATCGCGGTGCTCCTCGGGATGATGGCCGCCTACGCCGTGGCGCGGCTGGACTTCCCCGGCAAACGCGCGCTGATCGGGGTGTCCCTGCTGATCGCGATGTTCCCGCAGATCTCGCTCGTAACCCCGCTGTTCGACATCGAGCGCGAGCTGGGGCTGTTCGACACCTGGCCGGGCCTGATCCTGCCCTACATCACCTTCGCGCTGCCGCTGGCGATCTACACCCTGTCCGCGTTCTTCCGGGAGATCCCGTGGGAGCTGGAGAAGGCGGCGAAGATGGACGGCGCCACCCCGGCGCAGGCGTTCCACAGGGTGATCGCGCCGCTGGCCGCGCCGGGCGTGTTCACCTCGGCGATCCTGGTGTTCATCTTCTGCTGGAACGACTTCCTGTTCGCCATCTCGCTGACCTCCACCGAGGCGTCGCGCACGGTGCCCGCCGCGTTGTCGTTCTTCACCGGCGCCTCGCAGTTCGAGGACCCGACCGGGACGATCTCCGCCGCGGCCGTGGTGATCACCATTCCGGTCGTTGTGTTCGTGTTGTTCTTCCAGCGGCGGATCGTCGCCGGACTGACCTCCGGCGCGGTGAAGGGTTAGGCGATGGCTGAGATCGTGCTCGACAACGTCTCCAAGCGGTTCGGCGACGGGACGTCGGCCGTGTCGGAGCTGGACCTGCGCATCGCCGACGGGGAGTTCGTCATCCTCGTCGGCCCGTCCGGCTGCGGGAAGTCCACCGCGCTGAACATGATCGCCGGGCTGGAGGACATCACCGACGGCGAGCTGCGCATCGACGGCGAACGGGCGAACGAGAAGACGCCCAAGGCGCGGGACATCGCGATGGTGTTCCAGTCCTACGCGCTGTACCCGCACATGAGCGTGCGGGAGAACATGGCCTTCCCGCTGCGGCTGGCGAAGGTCGACTCCGCGACCGTGCGGGAGAAGGTGGCCGAGGCCGCGGACGTCCTCGACCTCACCCCGCACCTGGACCGCAGGCCGGCCAACCTCTCCGGCGGCCAGCGGCAGCGGGTGGCGATGGGCCGCGCGATCGTGCGCGATCCGAAGGCGTTCCTGATGGACGAGCCACTGTCCAATCTCGATGCCAAACTCCGCGGCCAGATGCGCACGTCGGTCTCCCGCCTACAGAAGCGGCTGGGCACCACCACCGTCTACGTCACCCACGACCAGACCGAGGCCATGACCCTCGGCGACCGGATCGTGGTGCTGCGCGGCGGGGTGGTGCAGCAGATCGGCTCGCCGCAACACCTCTACGACCACCCGGCGAACCTGTTCGTGGCCGGATTCATCGGCGCGCCGTCGATGAACTTCGTCCCCGCCACGGTGACCGACGACGGGCTGGACAGCGCGCTGGGCCGGATTCCGCTGTCCGACCGGGTGCGCGCGTCGCTGGAGTCCGCGCACGCACCCCGCGAGGTGATCGTGGGCGTCCGGCCGGAGGACTTCGCCGACGCCGCCCTGTCCGCCGGGCAGCAACCGCACGGCGGGGCCACCTTCACCGCCCCGGTGGACGTGCTGGAGTCGATGGGCTCGGAGAAGTACGCCTACTTCACCCTGGACTCCGAACTGGCCAGCACCGCCGAACTGCGGGAACTCGCCGCCGACGCGGGCGCCACCGACGTGCCGGGCACCGGCTCCACCCTCGTCGCCCGGCTGCCCGCGGCCTCCGAGGTTCGCGAGGGCGAGCCGATGCGCGTGTGGTTCGACACCGACGCGCTGCACCTGTTCGACCCGGCCTCGGGCCGCAGCCTCACCGCCGGCGGGTGACCGTTCTCGGTGGTTCGCCGGGAACAACCGTCGTGTCCGGATTCGTTGATCGTGCGGGCGACGAAGGGGGCACGGCATGGGGGCGGACGGCAACGGCTCGTCGGACGGGCGCCCGGACCGGGGCACCGGAACGGTCGCGCTGGTGGCGGGTGTGCTGGCGGTGCTGGCGCTGCTCGTGCTGGTGCGCGCGATCCTGGCGATGGGCTACCTGACCGTGCGGTTCGCCGGGGAGGTCGACCCGCTGTCCCGGGCGGTGAGTTACTACGTCTTCGTGGAACAGGGCGCCGGGGTGTTCACCGGGGTGCTGGTGACCCTCGCCCTGGCCACGGTCGCGATCCTCGTCGGGATGATCCAGCTGCGGATCCGGCCGGGGGCGCGGGTGGTGGCGCTGGTGGCGACCTGGTGCGTGGCGCTGGTGCTGTGCGCGGCGTTTCCCACCGACGACTCGCCCACGGTGGAGACCGCCGCCGGGTGGGTGCACCAGTTCGCGGGCGCGTCGTTGTTCATCACCCTGCCGTTCGCCGGATTCGGCCTGGCCCACTCGTTGCGGGCCTATCCGGCCTGGGTCGATGCGGCACCCCTGTTGCGGCGGCTCTCCGCGGTCGCGGTGGTGCTCGCACTCGGCTACCTGGCCACCCGGCTGCCCGATCTGCTGTTCTGGTGGCGGTTCCCGGAGGCGCTCGACTGGCGTGCCGTTTCCGGGCTGGTGCAGCGGTCGCTGTTCGCGGCCGAACTGGCGCTGTTGCTGGTGCTGGCCGTCCACCTGTTCCGCACCGCGGTCCACACCCACCGGGACACCCGCCGCACCGGCACACCCGACGCGGGGCACGCCACCGCACACGACACCGCGGGCGCGCCGACGGGGGAGGGCCCATGACCCTCGTCGCGATCGTGTGTGCGGCGCTCGGGGCGGTGGGCAGCGCGCT
>NZ_KE387097.1:4137-8056 GCF_000430445.1 Saccharomonospora iraqiensis subsp. iraqiensis | reverse complement strand
CGCCCGGCCACGCCGCACGAGCAGCAGCCTGCCCGCGCCGTCGTGGACGACGCCGCCCACGCACCGCACCCCGCCGGCACGCCGCACGGTGAACAACCCCCTCCGGCCCCTCGCCGGGTCGTGCTCCGGCACGTGTTCCTTGTCACCCAATGGTTTAACGGAGTGTAATCGACGGCGGTGATTCGCGCAGTACACTGACCCACCCGCAGGACTTTGCTGCGGTGACGCTACGCGGTGCGGTACAAACTTAGTGGCACAAGCCAGAAGGTCCGCACTCGAGAGACGGGATTGATCGCTGTGAACGCGAAAAAGCTTGCGACGTTCGCTGGTATCGCGTTGGTCCTCTTCTTCGTGATCGCCCGACCGGCAGAGGCAGCGGGGTTCGTGGACAACATCCTCACCGCACTACAGGACGCCGCCGAGGCAGTGATCACGTTCGTCAGCAGCGTGTTCAGCTGATCCGCGGAAGACTGCGCCGATGTTCGCGCCCCGCGACCCCGACGAATACCTGCTCGACACCGAGCGGCGGGTGATCCGGATACGGCGGCACTGGTCGTGTCTCATCTGGGACACGTTCGAGGCCGTCGCCCTGATCGCCGTGTGCGTGATGGTCTCCTACATCCTGCCCGCCGCCATGTGGATGCTGCAGAACGTCCTCTGGTACGTGGCGTTGTTCCTGGTGCTGCGGTTCGCCTACAAGGTGGTCGAGTGGTGGGTGGAGCGCCTCGTCGTCACCGACAAGCGGTTCGTGATGACCAAGGGCGTCTGGACCACCCAGGTACTCATGATGCCGATCACCAAGGTGACCGACCTCACCTACGAGCGACCGTTCCTGGGCCGGATCCTCGGCTACGGGACGATGGTCGTCGAGTCCGCGGGCCAGATCCAGGCGCTGAACAAGATCGAGTACCTGCCGAAGCCGGAGGCCTTCTACGACACCATCTCCCAGCTCGTGTTCGGGGACAAGCAGAAGCAGGCCGAGAAGTTCTCGATGATCAAGGCGCAACGGGCCGCCCGCCGGGGCAGGAAGATGGTGGGGTGACCCGTACCGCGGGGCACACGGGACAATGCTCGACGTGCGCATCGATCTGCATACCCACTCCTCGGTCTCGGACGGCACGGACGATCCCGCTGCCCTCGTCCGTGCCGCCGCGGACGCCGGACTCGACGTCGTGGCGCTCACCGACCACGACACCACCGCGGGCTGGCGGGCCGCCGCCGAGGCCCTGCCGCCCGGCCTGACCCTCGTTCCGGGCGCGGAGCTCTCCTGCGAGTCGGTGGACGACGAGGGCCGCAGGGTGAGCGTCCACCTGCTCGCCTACCTGTTCGATCCGACGGCCCCCGAACTGGTGGCCGAACAGGAGCGCCTCCGCATCGAGCGGCGCGGGCGGCTGCGGGCCATCGCCGTGCGGATGGCCGAGGACGGTCTCCCCGTCGACCCGGACGATCTGCTGGCCGGCCTGCCCACCGACACCGCGGCGGGCAGGCCGCACCTGGCCCGGGCCCTGGTGCGGGCCGGGCTGGTGCAGTCGGTGCAGGAGGCGTTCGACCGCTACCTGGCCACCGGCCGGGAGTACTACATGGCCAAGGCGGACACGCCGGTCGAGGCGGCGATCGACCTGATCACCGCCGCCGGCGGCGCCACCGTCCTCGCGCACCCGTTCGCGGGCACCCGGGGGCCGACGATCACCGAGGAGACGGTCGCCGCACTGGCGGGGCGCGGACTGTCCGGGTTGGAGGTCGACCATCCCGACCACGATCCCGCGGCCCGCGCACGGTTGGCCGGCCTCGCCGACGAGCTGAACCTGGTCCGCACCGGATCGAGCGACTACCACGGTGCCAACAAGTCGGCCACGCCGGGCCAGGAGACCACCGATCCGGCGCAGTTCACCGCACTCGTCGAGCGCGCCTCGGCCAACGCGGGCGGGACCGGGCCCGCGACCCGGCCGGTCGGCGGTGCCTGGGGAGCCTGGGAGGAAGCCGGGACCGGATCGTGACCCTCGCCGGCCTCTTCGACGTCACCCTGTTCCTGGAGGCCGCGATCACCCTGCTGGTGATCATGGACCCGCCGGGGACCGTGCCGGTGTTCCTCAGTCTCGTGGGGCGGAAACCGCCCGCCGCCCGCGCACGGGCCGCGCGGCAGGCGGTCCTGGTGTCCCTGCTGGTGATCTCGCTGTTCGCGCTGCTGGGTGAGGTCGTGCTGGCCTACCTGGGCATCGGCATCCCCGCGTTGCAGGGTGCGGGCGGGCTGCTGCTCTTGCTGGTCGCGCTCGACCTGCTGACCGGCCGGAGCAGCGCCGAACCCGAGGCGGCCGAGGACGTCAACGTCGCGCTCGTCCCGCTGGGCACCCCGTTGCTCGCCGGGCCCGGGGCGATCGCGGCGACGATCGTGTTCGTCCGGCAGGCCGGTGGGGATCCCGGCGGATACCTCGCACTGGGCTCGGCGATCGTCGCCGCGCACCTCGTGCTGTGGGTGTGCATGCGGTACTCCGGAGTGGTGATCCGGCTCGTGCGGGAGAGCGGCATCACCCTGCTGGCCAAGATCGCGGGACTGCTGCTCGCGGCCATCGCGGTCGACCTGATCGCCGACGCCGTCCGTGGCTTCGTCGAGGGGGCCTGACCCGGCGTCCACGGGGGCCCTCCCGTCCCCCTACCGTGGAAGTCCCGCGGGCCGATGCGGGGACGGCGAGCCGACCGGGGGACGCGCATGGAACAGCTGGGCTTCGACTTCGGGATCGAACCGAAGCGGCTGGCGCGGGTCACGCCCGCCCGCCTGGGCGCCTTCGACGACTGTCCCCGCCGGTACCGCTTCGCCTACCTCGACCGGCCCGCTCCCCGGCGTACCGGGGCGTTCGCCCACAACACGATGGGGGCCGCGGTGCACGCGGCGCTGAAGGCCGTGCACGAGCTCCCCGTCCGACGTCGGACACCGGAACGCGCCGCCGCGCTCGTCACCCGCCACTGGCAGGACGCGGGATTCGCCGACGCCGCGCAGTCCGCGCTCTACGCCGAACGGGCCCGCGGCTGGGTGGCCGAATACGTCCGGCGACGCCTGCCCACCGGGCACGACGCCCCCGACCACACCGACCACGCGGGGCACGACCACACCGACCACGCGGGGCACGAGGCCACCGACGCCGGGGACGACCCCGTCGGGCGCGGGGACGGGGACGCGGGCGAGGGCACCGTGGTCGGTCTCGAACGGTGGGTGTCGGCCCCGGTGGGACCCGGGGGCGGGAGTCCCACCCTGATCGTCGAGGGCCGGATCGACCGGATCGACGAGCGGGACGGCGAGCTCGTCGTCGTCGACTACAAGACCGGCAGGCGCGTCCCCGACGAGGCCACGGCACGGGGGTCCCGGGCGCTCGCGCTGTACGCCGTGGCCGTCGCGCACACCCTGCGCACCCCGTGCCGGCGGGTGGAACTGCACCATCTGCCCGGGCAGACGGTCGCCGCGGCCGAACACACCCGGGAGAGTCTGGACGAGCACCTCCGGCGTGCGGAGGAGACCGCGGGGGCCACCGCGACGGCGACCGATACGCTGCAGGCGGGCGGAGACGCGGACGCGGCGTTCCCGGCACGTCCGGCGCCCCGGTGCGGCTGGTGCGAGTTCCGGCTGAGCTGCCCGGAAGGGCGCGAGGCGGCCCCGGCCGCGCGCCCGTGGGACTTGCTGACCCCGGCGACGTGACGACGATTGACGGAGTGGAATGGCCGGTGCCGACACGGCGGATCCCGCGATGACGGGACCGTCCCAGCGCAGAGGCGGACCACGGCGGGGCGCGCCGATCTGGCGCGGTTTCACCGGGGCGCTGACCGCCGGATGGGTCGTGGTGACGACGGTGGTCGTCGTGGCCCAGCTCGCCGCGTGGGGCTCGGGCGGCGAGGGGCCCGGCACGGCCGCGGTGGTCGGCCACCTCGG
>NZ_KE387097.1:0-4037 GCF_000430445.1 Saccharomonospora iraqiensis subsp. iraqiensis | reverse complement strand
AAGGACCGCACCGAGCCGTTGCGGGCGTCCTGGCGCCCGACCTCGGACGACGCGGGCGGGCGGCGTCCCGGCGGGCGGTCCGGACTCCGCAGGCTCACCGCGACCTACGGCTGGCGGGTGCTCCTGGTTCCGGTGCTCGTGGTGGTCACCGCGCTGGTGGTGGTGGACACGACGAGCGGCGGCGGGCCCCTCGGCGGAGGGCCGTCGGCGGCGGAGGGCACGAACACGGGCGGGGCCGACGGCACCGCCGGTGCCGGGGACGAGCCGGTCGTCGAGGAGAACCCCGCCGAGCCGATCGACCTGGACATCCCGACCGCGGAACTGCCCGAGGGCGGTGCGTACACCGAGGAGGGGGAGGGCACCTGGCAGGTCGTTCCGCTGGGGGAGGGTGACGGCGACCGGGTCGGGGAGGCCGAACCGCTCTACACCTACACGGTCGAGGTGGAGGACGGTCTCGATCCGGCCAGCTTCGCCGGGGCCGACAGCTTCGCCGCCGTGGTGGAGGGGACGCTGTCCGACCCGCGCAGCTGGGCGGGGACGGGTGACGTCTCGCTGCAGCGGGTGGGTGAGGACGCACCCGACCCCGACTTCCGGGTCAGCCTGACCAGCCCGGCGACGACGAAGCAGCCGGGCATGTGCGGGTCGGCCATCCCGTACGAGGCGTCCTGCAACCTCGGCGGGCAGATCGACCGGGTGGTGATCAATCTCGCCCGCTACGTCCGCGGGGCGCTCGCCTTCGACGCGGACCTGACCGGGTACCGCCAGTACGTCATCAATCACGAGGTCGGCCACGCGCTCAGGCAC
Organism: Saccharomonospora iraqiensis subsp. iraqiensis; assembly: GCF_000430445.1. Lineage (GTDB taxonomy): Bacteria > Actinomycetota > Actinomycetes > Mycobacteriales > Pseudonocardiaceae > Saccharomonospora > Saccharomonospora iraqiensis. Next base: position 3,233 of record NZ_KE387097.1, on the reverse strand, counting down.
GGCCATGTCGGCTGCGCCACCGACGGGGAGCTGGCGCCGGTGATGATGCAGCAGACGTTCGGGGTGGCCAACGACTACGTGTCGGAGTTGAACAGCCGCGCCGGTGGTGACCCGGACTCCGTGCCGGCCGACGGGAAGACCTGCGAGCCGAACGCCTGGCCGAACCCCCAGGCGAAGCGGGAGTGACCCGCCGCGGCCCGTCGGTTGTCCATCATGTGGACGGGGGAAGAGCTGATCTCCGTTCGTGGTTATGAATAGGGCAACCGCGAACGCGCCAGATGGAGGTTCCATGTCAGCCACGCTGCCGCCGCTCGTCGAGCCGGCCGCCGAACTCACCAAGGAGGAGGTCGCGCGCTACAGCCGGCACCTCATCATTCCGGACGTCGGGATGGACGGGCAGAAGCGGCTGAAGAACGCGAGGGTGCTGATCATCGGTGCCGGTGGGCTGGGGAGCCCGGCGCTGCTGTACCTCGCGGCCGCGGGGGTCGGCACCCTCGGGGTGATCGACTTCGACGTCGTCGACGAGTCGAACCTGCAACGCCAGGTGATCCACGGCCAGTCGGACATCGACAAGTCCAAGGCCGTCTCGGCGAAGGAGTCGGTCGCCGAGATCAACCCGTACGTGCACATGCGCCTGCACGAGGAGCAGCTGTCCAGCGAGAACGCTCTGGACGTGTTCCGTGACTACGACCTGATCCTGGACGGGACGGACAACTTCTCGACCCGGTACCTGGTCAACGACGCGGCCGTGCTGCTGGGCAAGCCCTACGTGTGGGGGTCGATCTTCCGCTTCGAGGGCCAGGTGAGCGTCTTCTGGGAGGACGCGCCGAACGGGCAGGGCCTGAACTACCGCGACCTCTACCCCGAGCCGCCGCCTCCCGGCATGGTGCCCTCCTGCGCCGAGGGCGGTGTGCTGGGCGTGCTCTGCGCCTCGATCGGTTCGATCATGGTCACCGAGGCGGTGAAGCTGATCACCGGGATCGGTGACCCGCTGCTCGGCAGGCTGATCAGCTACGACGCGCTGGACATGCGCTATCGCGAGGTCAAGATCCGCAAGGATCCGGACACGCCGAAGGTCACCGAGCTGCTCGACGACTACGACGCCTTCTGCGGTGTGGTCTCGGACGACGCGCAGCAGGCCGCCGCCGGGCACACGCTGACCCCGGCGGAACTGAAGGCCAAGTTCGACGCCGGTGAGGACTTCGAGCTGATCGACGTCCGCGACCCGCACGAGTACGACATCGTCAACATCAAGGGCGCCAGGCTGATCCCGAAGGACCGCATCCTGTCCGGGGAGGCCCTGGCCGAACTGCCGCAGGACAAGCCGATCGTGCTGCACTGCAAGTCGGGGGCCCGCTCGGCGGAGGCGCTCTCGGCGCTGCACAAGGCGGGTTTCGCCGACGCCACCCACCTCGGTGGCGGCGTCCTCGGCTGGGCCAACCAGGTGGACCCGAGCCTGCCCACCTACTGATCCGTCGCCGCCGGATCCGGCTCCGGCGCAACCGCGGTCGCTCGGGGAGCGGCACCGGCCCGCCGGGCGGTGCCGCTCCCCACCGCGTGGTACGGCCCGGCACGCCGGAGCGGTTGCCGGGTGCGGGCGGGTGACCGGGGTACTGTCGCCGCGTGGGTCTCGGGCCGCCACCGGATCACGTGTGCCGGGCGTTCGGGCTCAGCGTCGACGACGCTGAGCCGATGCCCGATGGCCGGGGGGGATGGCGGTGTGGCGGGGTCGTGCTGGAGCCGGTGCGCGACCGCGCGCACGCGGTGTGGGTGTCGCGGACCATGGCCGCGCTCGACTCCGCGGTCGAGCACACCGAGCTGCGGATCGCGCGGCCCGTCGTCGCGGGGGACGGCCGCTGGGTGATCGGTGGCTGGCGTGCCCGCAGACACCTGGCGGGGGACGTCGGTGTGGACGCGGAGTGCGGCGTGCTCACCGCCGTCCGGTTGCACCAGACCACGGCGACGCTGCCCCACCCGGACACGACGCTGCCCCGCCCGGACCCGCTGCCCCGCCCGGACATCCCGGGCGCGGGGGACGCGACCGCGACCCTCGCCGAGCGGTTGGCGTGGGGGGAGGCGCACCGATCACTGGACGAGGAGCGGGGCGGCCGACTGTTCGAGATCCTGGCCCCGTCGCGGCGGCCCACGTCGTCGCCGGACCAGCTGGTCCACGGTGATCTGTTCGGGATGTTGTGCTCCGACGGGGATTCGTCCGTGCCGGGGCTGGTGGATTTCACCCCGCACGTGCGTCCTGCCGAGTGGGGGACCGCCCTGGTGGCGGTGGACGCCCTCGTGCACGGCGCCGCGGACGGCACGCTGCTGCGGCACTGGTCGCACCTGCCGGAGTGGCCCCAGATGCTGCTGCGCGCGCTGCTCTACCGCCTGGCCGGACACGCCCTCACCCCGCACTCCCCGGAAACCACCCTGGACGCCCTCCGCCGCACCGCCACCGAGATCACCGACCTCCTGTGACGAACCCCGGTCACCCTGCGTGTTGCCGTGAAGGGCACCTTCCCTGCGTGTGACGCAGTGAATGTGCCCCTCGCTGCACTCAGCGCAGGCAAGGTGCCCTTCACGGCAACACCCCGCGAGAGGGAGGGGGATGTCGTGTGCGGGAAACGTGGGGACATGTGGGGGTAACAGTGGGTGGTTAGCGTCGCCGGCGTCGCCGAGTCGTGGGAGGTGCCGGGGTGACGTCGACGGGGACCGGGACGACGCAGGGGGCGGGTGGGCGCGGGGCGTCCGCTGCCGACACGCACTGTCCGTACTGCGCGTTGCAGTGCGGCATGACGGTGACGGAGCGGGGGACGGTCTCACCCCGCGAGTTCCCCGCCAACGGGGGAGGGCTGTGCCGCAAGGGCTGGACGTCGGGGGAACTGCTGCGCTCCCCGGCCCGGCTCACCACCCCGCTCGTGCGCCGGGACGGGCAGCTCCGGCCCACCCGCTGGGACGACGCGCTCGACGTCGTGTCCACGCGGCTGCGGGACCTCCGTGCGCGGCACGGCGCCGACGCGGTGGCCGTGTTCGGCGGCGGCGGACTGACGAACGAGAAGAGTTACCTGCTCGGCAAGTTCGCCCGCGTCGCCCTGGGCACCTCCCGCATCGACTACAACGGACGGTTCTGCATGTCGTCGGCCGCGGCGGCCTCCACGGCGGCCTTCGGTGTCGACCGCGGGCTGCCGTTCCCGATGACCGACCTCGCCGACGCCGACGTGGTGCTGCTGGTGGGCGCG
>NZ_AICW01000683.1 GCF_000430445.1 Saccharomonospora iraqiensis subsp. iraqiensis | reverse complement strand
CGCCCGCGAACTGCGGTCAGCCGGTCCGCAGAGCCGCGGGGGCGTGCGCGGGGACGGCGGGGTGGACCGGTGCGATCGGGTCCAGTCGGGTGTAGGGCTCGTCCTGGGCGGGCCGGGGGTCCGGCTCCCCCTTGTTCGGCCAGAGCGCGAAGGCCCGCTCCGCCTGCGCCGTGATCGTCAGGGACGGGTTCACCCCGAGGTTCGCCGTGATCGCGGTGCCGTCCACCACGTGCAGGTTCGGGTAACCGAACACCCGGTGGTAGGGATCGATCACCCCGTCCTCGCGGCTGGTGCCGATCGCCGCGCCGCCGATGAAGTGGGCGGTCAACGGGATGTCGGCGATCTCGCCCCAGGTGCCGCCCGGTGTCCCGCCGATGTGCTCGGCGGCACGCAGGTTGGCCTCGTGGCCCGCGGGGATGAACGTCGGGTTGGGCGTGCCGTGCCCCTGCTTCGAGGTGTACTTGCGGCGGCCGAACCAACCCCGGGTGGTGTAGGTGGTGATGGAGTTGTCGAGGCACTGCATCACCAGCAGGATCACGGTGCGCTCGCTCCAGCGGTAGCTGCTGAGCAGCTTCGCGGTCTGCACCGGGTGCCGGGCGGCGAACCGCAGCGCCTGCTTCCAGCGGGGGACCTGGGACCCACCGTCGGTCGCGACCGTCTGCAGCAGGCTCATCGCGTTGCTGCCCTTGCCGTAGCGCACCGGCTCGATGTGCGTCTGTTCGTCGGGGTGGATCGACGAGGTGATCGCCACACCCCGGCTGTAGTCGTTGTCCGGGTCGACGGACGTCCGGGCGGCCCCGATGATCGCCTCGGAGTTCGTGCGCGTCAGCTCCCCGAGCCGGTCCGACAGCTTCGGCAACGCCCCGGTGTCCCGCATCCGGTGCAACAACCGCTGCGTGCCCCAGGTCCCCGCCGCGAACACGACGTGCCCCGCGGTGATCGTATGGGTGAACCGGCGGGAGACCGTTCCGGTCCTGCGGAGGTCGACCTCGGCGGTGCCGTCCTCCCGGCTCCGCACACCGGTGACGGTGGTCAGCGGGATCACCTGCGCGCCGAGTTGCTCGGCGAGGTAGAGGTAGTTCTTTACCAGCGTGTTCTTGGCCCCGACCCGGCAGCCCGTCATGCAGGCCCCGCACTCGGTGCACCCGGTACGGTCCGGCCCGGCGCCCCCGAAGTACGGATCGGCGACCCGCTCCCCGGGCGGCCCGAAGTACACCCCGACGGGTGTTGGGTGGTGACTGTCGGCGACCCCCATGTCGGTGGCCACCTTGCGCATCACCTCGTCGGACGGTGTCACCGACGGGTTCGTCACCACACCCAGCATCCGGCTGGCCTGGTCGTAGTGCGGGGCCAGCTCGGACTCCCAGTCGGTGATGTGTGCCCACTGCCGGTCGGTGTAGAACGGCTTCAGCGGCCGGTACAGCGTGTTGGCGTAGACCAGGGAGCCGCCGCCGACCCCGGCGCCCGCGAGCACCATGACGTCCTTGAGCATGTGCACCCGCTGGATACCGAAGCAACCCAGCCGGGGTGCCCAGAGGTAGCGGCGCAGATCCCACGACGTCTTGGCGAACTCGTCGTCGGCGAACCGGCGTCCGGCCTCGACGACCGCCACGCGGTAGCCCTTCTCGGTCAGTCTCAGCGCCGCGACACTGCCGCCGAAGCCGGAGCCGACGACCACGACGTCGTAGTCCAAATAGGTGTTACGCCCAGTCACACATATGAGCGTAGCCGCCGACCGCCCTCCTGACCAGAGGTAAGTTACCGACGAGTCGACCCGAGCCGGGAGCCGTCACCCGCCTCCCCGGGAACGACATCCGCCCGCGAAACGCGCCTCCCCGGGGCACCGGTGGGCGC
>NZ_KE387096.1:1669-5676 GCF_000430445.1 Saccharomonospora iraqiensis subsp. iraqiensis | reverse complement strand
CCGCGTGGTCGGCACCGCGGCGTGAGCCGCCGGGTGCGCGGGACGCGGACCGGCGTGGCGGGAATACGTCCGCGTGCCGCCCGGTTGTCCGGGGACACGCCCGTCCGCGTCCGGGCACGGGCGTCCGGACGGGTAAATTCGCTCGTTCTTTCCCACGTGGCGTGGGACGATAGGGAGACGATGACAGAACCGACACGCAACGATCTCCCCGACGTGGAGCTCGACGACCGCGAGCTCTCCCAGGGGGAACTCGACCTCGCCGAACGCGCCTCGCTGCGCCGGGTGGCGGGGTTGTCCACCGAGCTCACCGACGTCACCGAGGTCGAGTACCGGAAACTGCGCCTCGAGCGCGTCGTGCTCGTCGGGGTGTGGACCGAGGGCACCGCGGAACAGTCGGAGGAGTCGCTGGCCGAACTGGCGCGGCTCGCCGAGACCGCGGGTTCCGAGGTGCTCGAAGGGCTCATCCAGCGGAGGTCGCGGCCGGACCCGGCGACCTACATCGGTGCGGGCAAGGTCCGTGAACTGGCCGACATCGTGCTCGCCACGGGCGCCGACACGGTCGTCTGCGACGGTGAGCTCTCGCCGAGCCAGCTGCGGCAGCTGGAGGAGAAGATCAAGGTCAAGGTCATTGACCGGACCGCGTTGATCCTGGACATCTTCGCCCAGCACGCGCGCTCGAAGGAGGGCAAGGCCCAGGTCGAGCTGGCGCAGCTGCAGTACCTGATCCCCCGGCTGCGGGGCTGGGGACAGAACCTCGCCCGGCAGGCGGGCGGTCGCGCGGGCGGCGGTAACGGCGGCGTGGGGCTGCGTGGCCCCGGTGAGACGAAGCTGGAGACCGACCGCAGGCGCATCAACAAGCGGGTCGCCAAGCTGCGTGCGGACATCGACGCGATGGACACCATCCGCGCGACCAAGCGGGGGCGCCGGGTGGCGAACGCGGTGCCGAGCGTCGCGCTGGTCGGCTACACCAACGCGGGCAAGTCCAGCGTCCTCAACGCCCTGACCGGGGCGGGGGTGCTGGTCGAGGACGCCCTGTTCGCCACCCTCGACCCGACCACCCGGCGGTCGGCGACCCCGGACGGCCGGGTCTTCACGATGACCGACACCGTCGGGTTCGTGCGGCACCTGCCGCACCAGCTGGTGGAGGCGTTCCGCTCGACGCTGGAGGAGGCCGCCGACGCCGATCTACTCGTGCACGTGGTGGACGGGTCCGCCGCATCTCCGGAGGACCAGCTGACCGCGGTGCGGCAGGTCCTCGGGGAGATCGCCGAGCAGCGTTCCGCGACGTTGCCGCCCGAACTCGTGGTGATCAACAAGATCGACGCGGCCGACGAGGTCGCCCTCGCCCGGCTGCGCCATCTCGCTCCGGATGCCGTGCTCGTCTCGGCGCACACCGGGGCGGGGATCGCGGAACTGACCACGGAGGTCGCCGAGCGGCTGCCGCACCCGGAGGTGACGGTGGACGCCCTGGTTCCCTACACCCGGGGCGAACTCGTGGCCCGTGCGCACGCCGACGGTGAGGTGCTGGCCGAGGACCACACCTCCGAGGGAACCCACCTGCGTGCCCGGGTCCACCCGGACCTCGCGGCCGCACTGGACCGCTACGTCACGGACGCCTCCCCGACGTGAGTTCGCGCGGGTTCGGGTGCGGCGGTGCCGGCCCGGGTCCGCTATCGTCGCGGGAGTGAACGGTCCCGCACTCGGTGTCGCGACGGCCGTGTTGCTGTTCCCTTCCGCGCTGCTCCCCGCCCCTGCCGCGTCCGGGGACTCCCCGGTGTCGGCAGTGGGCACGACGGTGCGGACCGCCCCGGCCGGGTCCGTGCCGGAGCCGGAAGTGCGCTGCTCGCTCAGCGACGACCGGCTCGACGAGGTGTCCGGACTGGCCGCCCGGGACGGGGACGTGTACGCGGTGAACGACGGCGGGACCCGGGTCGAGGTGTTCGTGCTCGACGACACGTGCGCGGTCCGCGACGTGTTGCGGCACCCGATCGATCCGTACGACGTCGAGGACCTCGCGCTCGGTCCGGACGGCACCCTCTGGCTCGGGGACACCGGGGACAACCGGCGCAGGCGCGAGACGGTGGCCCTGCACGCCGTCCCGCGCGGGGCGGCGCCGGACGCGGGGGCGACGCTGTACCGTCTGACCTACCCGGACGGCCCGCACGACGCGGAGGCGCTCGTGGTGGACGAGCAGGGTGTTCCGCACATCATCACCAAGGACGTGCTCGGAGTGTCCTCGGTCTACCGGCCGGCCGGGCCGCTCGCGGCGCCGGGGCCGACCCCGCTGGAGGAGGTCGGCACGGTCTCGCACAGCCCCACGGACACCCCGGGCGGACCCGTGGGCACCCTCGGGTCGACACTGATCACCGGTGCGGCCCTGGCCCGGGACGGGTCCGTACTCGCCGTCCGTACCTACACCGACGCGTACCTGTACCCGGTCGACGACGGCGACCTGCCCGCGGCCCTGGAGCGGGAGCCGGTCCGGGTTCCGCTCCCCGACGAGGAGCAGGGCGAGTCGCTCGCGTTCACCGACGACGGCGACCTGGTGTCCGTGAGCGAGGGAGTCGGCAGTCCGCTCCGTGTGGTCCCGGACGCGGCCACGCTCGCCCGCGCCCCGGCGTCGGACGACGCGACGGATCCCGCCCCGCGGAGCCGATCCGGGACCCGGCCGGAGGACCCCGGATCCGGGGGACGGGCGGACACCGCGTCCGACGGCACCGACGGGTCCGGGCTCGCGACGCTCCCCGGTGTCCTGGTGGCCCTCGGGCTCGCCGCGGTGGTCATGGCCGGCTTCGGCAGGCTCCGACGGCGCTGACCCCGGACCCGTCCCCGACCCGAGCCCGTGGCCCGATGCCCACGACCCGACCCCGCAACCGGCGCCCGGGGTCGGCGCTCAGAGCCGGCGCAGCACCGCCACGACCTTGCCGAGGATCGTGGCGTCGTCGCCGGGGATCGGCTCGTACGCCTCGTTGTGCGGCAGCAGCCACGCGTGGCCGTCCCGGTGCTTCAGCGTCTTCACCGTGGCCTCTCCCTCGATCATGGCCGCCACGATGTCGCCGTTGTCGGCGGTCGGCTGCTGGCGCACCACGACCCAGTCCCCGTCGGTGATCGCGGCGTCGACCATCGAGTCACCGGTGACGCTCAACAGGAAGACGTCCCCCTCGCCGACGATGTCCTTCGGGAGCGGGAAGACGTCCTCGATCGACTCCTCCGCGAGCACGGGACCGCCCGCGGCGATCCGCCCGACGAGCGGCACGAGTGCGGCGTTCGCCGCGGTCCCCGGCGGAGTCGTCGGATCGGCACGCTCGACGTCGGCGGCCAGCACGCCCACGGCGCGCGGCCGGTTCGCGTCCCGGCGCAGGTAGCCCTTGCGCTGCAGGGCGCGGAGTTGATGGGAGACCGACGAGGTCGACGTCAGCCCCACGGCCTTGCCGATCTCCCGCACGCTCGGCGGGTACCCGTACCGGTCGACCCAGTCCCGGATCACGTCGAGGACCGTGCGCTGCCGCGGTGTCAGACTCTCGTCGGGTTCCTCGGCGACGGGCGTGAGGTCGCCGACCGTGCCGCTGTCCTCCGTCTTGCGTGCCACCCCGTACTGCCTCCCGGTCGAGAGCGCGACGCGTCGGCCGTGCCCGATACTGCATGTCCACTGTCGACACTATCTGTCATCGACACGTTTCTCAAACGCATGTTCGACAAGCGTGTCGGTGCGTCTCGATTTTCCGGAGACGTTCTGCAAGAATCGCACGTACGTTCGATAGAACTGGTGTTCGAGCGTGGGAGGTCGCGATGGTCCGGGACGTGGCGAGGGCATCGGTGTTCCGGGGGCGGTCACCGTCCGGTACGGCCGGGTCGGGTGTCCGCGGCACCGGATCGGGAGGTCGGCGGCGCCCCGACGGCGGGTCCGACTGGCCGTGGCTGGTCCTGCTCGCCGCGTCGGTGGCGGCGATCGTGGTCGGGTTCGGCCTGTTCGTCACCGCGCTCGCCGGGCCGGGCGGTGCGGATGC
>NZ_KE387096.1:0-1569 GCF_000430445.1 Saccharomonospora iraqiensis subsp. iraqiensis | reverse complement strand
CGCTGCCGTCGGGCGGAGCCCGCGCCGCCGCGGCCGAGCGCCTCTGGCTGGCGCTGAGCCGGAACACCCCCGCCCCCCACCGGGCACGTCCGCTGACCCTGTTGGCCTACTCCGCGTACGTCCGTGGCGAGGGCGTCCTCGCCGGCATGGCGCTGTCCGAGGCGTTGGAGGCCGATCCCGAGCACGTGCTCGCCCAGCTGCTGTCCCGCGCGCTCGACCACGCGCTGCCCCCCGACACGCTGGCGCGGCTCGCCACGACGGTCGACGACGGACCGCTGTGTCCCGACGAACCACCGGCGCCCGACGAACCACCGTCCGCCGACGAACCACCGGCCCCGGGGAGGCCGGGGCCACGGGACGATGACGGTGGCGACGGTCCTAGGAGGTCGCGCCCGGGCGGTCCCGGGTGAAGGCCCACGCGTCGGCGACGATGCCGGTCAGGTCGGTGTGCCGGGGTGTCCACCCGAGTTCCGCCCGGGCACGTTCGCCTGCCGCCACGAGCACGGCCGGGTCGCCGTCCCTGCGCTGGGCCACGGCGGCCGGGATGGGATGTCCGGTGGCCCGGCGGCACGCCTCGATCACCTCGCGGACGGAGAAACCCGTGCCGTTGCCGAGGTTGTAGATGCGGTGTTCACCGGGCACGGCCCGCTCGACGGCGCGCAGGTGGGCGTCGGCCAGGTCGGTCACGTGGATGTAGTCCCGGACCGCCGTGCCGTCCTCGGTGGGGTAGTCGTCGCCGTAGATCTGCACCTTGTCCCGGTGCCCGGTGGCGACCTGGAGCACCAGCGGGATCAGGTGCGTCTCCACGGCGTGCCGCTCGCCGTAGCCGCCGTAGGCGCCCGCGACGTTGAAGTAGCGCAGGCTCACGGCGGCGAGGCCGTGGGCCCGCGCGTAGCTGGTGATCGCGTGGTCGATGGCGAGTTTCGTGGCCCCGTAGGTGTTCGTGGGTGCCGTGGCGGCGGATTCGGGGATCGGCGTGGTCTCCGGCTCCCCGTAGGTCGCGGCGGTGGAGGAGAACACGAGCCGCGGTGTGCCGTGGGTGCGCATCGCGTCGAGCAACCGGAGGGAGGTGAGCACGTTGCCGCGCCAGTAGGTGCCCGGGTCCTGCATCGACTCGCCCACGAGGGACTTCGCGGCGAAGTGCAGGACCCCGTCGAAGCCCTCCGCGAGCAGGGTTCCCGCGACCTCGGCGGCGTCCCCCTGGACGAACCGCGCGCCGGGGGGTACCGCATCCGCGTGGCCGGTGGACAGGTCGTCCACCACGGTCACCTCGTGTCCCGCCTCCAGCAGGCGGGCCGCACACACACTGCCGATGTAGCCGGCCCCGCCGGTGACCACCAGTTTCCGGGGGCTGGTCGACGTCATGGTGTCAGTGGGCATACGCGCACGAACCCTTTCTCGGGTGGGGAGGCCAGATGCTGGCGTGCCACGATACGGGCGGGGAGTTTCCGGTGCCGCGCCCGGTCACCCGCCGCTCACCGGGGTGTGCTCCCGCGGCCGAACCGGTCCCGCCCGGCTCCGGGGGAGGGTTCGACCGTGTACATGCGCGGCGTCCGCAGACCCTCGCGG
>NZ_KE387095.1:5183-7378 GCF_000430445.1 Saccharomonospora iraqiensis subsp. iraqiensis | reverse complement strand
CGACCCACCTGCTCGACTCCGCCGACGGCCCCGACGGAGCCCACGGGGCAGGCGGGGCCGCCGGGGCCGCCCACCGCCCGGGGCACCCCGCGCTGTGGCACGACAAGGACGTCTACACCCCCACCCGCATCGTGGACACCGAGATCGTCGCCGCGCTGTACCTCGCGCACACCGACCGGCGGACCGCACGCCTGCTCGCCGACACCACCCGGGTGGGCACGGGGGCCACGTGAACCGCACCGAACTGCACATGGCACTGCGGACGCTGCCGTTCCTGGACGCCCGCCGCGAGCTCGGCGACCGGGCCGTCGAGCTGTCCGCCGACCCGCCGAAGCTGCTCGTGTGGCATCCGGAGGCGATCGACTGGATCTTCCGGCACGACCGGGAGCTCAGCCACCCCGGCAGCCGGAGCCTGCGGCCGTTGTTCGGCGACGACTCGCTGCTGTGGGCCGACGGTCCGCGGCACGAGGCGTACCGGGAGGTACTCGGTCCACCGCTGCGCGGCAGACGGCTGACCGGATACCACGGGCTCATCGCCGGGGCCGTGCACGAGGCGGTGGACGCGCTGCGCCCGGGGACGGTGGTCTCGCTCGCCGACTGGACCCGGCGACTGACCCTGCGGATCGTGGGGCGTCTCGTGCTGGGCCGCGTGGACGACGCGGTCCTGGACGCCTTCTCCGCGTGGATCGACCGGGCCCTCGGCTCCCGCAGCCGCACCCTGGCCCACCGGTTCCTGCGCGGCGGCCTGCCCCGGTCCGGTCCGGACCTGGACGCGGCCCTCGTCCGGTGCGCCCGGGACGGGGCGGATTCGGACTCCCGGGGAGCGGGTCGGGACCCGGCCCGGGACACGGGATGCCCGGCCACCCTCGCCTCGCTGATGCTGGACGCGGACGGCCCGCTGGCCGACCTCGGTGACGGCGAGCTGCGCGACCAGATCGTGTCGTTGCTGTTCGCCGGCCACGAGACCACCGCCTCGGCCGCGGCGTGGACGCTGTACCGGCTCGACCACGACGCCGCGCTGCGCCGCGACGTCACCGACGAACTCGCGGACGTGCCGGACGACGTCCCCGCGCCCGCCCGGACTCCCCTGCTCGACGCGGTGATCCAGGAGGCCCTGCGGCTGGCCCCGCCCGTGACGGTGGCGGAGAACCGCACGCTGCCGCAGGACACCGATCTGCTCGGCCGCACCCTGCCCGCGGGCACCACGCTCACCACGAGCATCTACCTCGCGCACCGGCAGCCGGACGCCTTCCCGGACCCGCTGCGGTTCGACCCGTCCCGGTTCCTGGGGCGGCGCCCCGCGCCCCGGCACTACCTGCCCTTCGGCGGCGGGACCCGCCGGTGCCTGGGTGCGCAGCTGGGACTGCTGGAGATCCGGATGATCGCCGCCGCGCTGCTGCGCCGCCGGGACTGGCACTGCGTCAATCCCCGTGCGGGGGTGCTGCGGCTGCGCGGGCACGCGATGGCGCCGTCGGCCCGCCTGCGCATGAAGGTCACGGGACGGCGGGAATGACCCGGCCCGCGCCGGTCACCGGCACCCCGGCGCGGCCGTCGGTGCGGGACCTGATCACCGTGCACCGGCTGGAGTTCCCGTTCGGGATCAACACCGCCTGCCAGGCGGTGTGGGGCGCCTGCTTCACCGTGGCCGGCCCGGGGGGACTGCTCGCCCCCGCCGTGGTGGCGGCGGTCGTGGCCACGCTCGCGGTGCTGCTCGGCGGGCTGGTCCTGAACACCGCGGTCGACCTGGACAGCGACCGGCGGCACGCCGAACGCGGCGGGCTCGCCGGGGCGGCACGACGACTGGGCAGGACGGCGGGCCTGCGGCTGGCCTGCGCGGAGTTCGCTCTGGGACTGGTGCTCGCCTCCGCCGTGTCGGTGTGGACCGGTCGGTGGCTCGTGGCCGGGGCGGTGGCCGCGGCGGTGGTGACGCAGGTGCTCTACAACGTCGACCCGGTGCGGCTCAAGGCGCGGGGCCAGGCGGGACCGGTCGTGTTCTCCTCCGGGGTGATCGCGCTGCCGTTCCTGGCCACGTACGCGGCTGTCGACGGGGTCCCGCCGGTGGAGTTGTGGCCGGTGTTCGGCGGGCTGACCGTGCTGGCCGTCGGCCGGGTGGTGTGGTGGTCGGTCCCGGACGTGGACGCGGACGCGGCCGCGGGGCTGCGCACCACCGGGGTGCGCCGGGGTCCGGCCGGAGC
>NZ_KE387095.1:3341-5083 GCF_000430445.1 Saccharomonospora iraqiensis subsp. iraqiensis | reverse complement strand
GACGGCCTCGGCACCCTGCTCCCGCGCCCGGGGCAGCCGGTCCGGGTCGTGGTCGACGACCGTGACCCGCGCGCCCGAGGCCCGCAGCAGCCGGGACAGGATGAGCCCCATCGTGCCCGCGCCGACGACGAGGAACCGCTCGCCCACCTCGACGCCGATCCGGCGCAGGCCGTGCACCGCGCACGAGACCGGCTCCACCAGCGCGCCCTGCCGGTCCGTCATGCCCTCCGGCATCCGGTGGCAGGTGGCGGCGGGAACCGCGACGTACTCGGCGAACGCGCCGTCCACGGTGTCGCCCGTGGCACCCCAGTCGGCGCAGAGGTTGCCGCGTCCCGCCCGGCAGGGGCCGCAGGCTCCGCAGAACAGCGACGGGTCGACGGCGACGCGCTCGCCCACCGTGCGCGCCGTCCCCACGTCCGGACCGAGCGCGACCACCTCCCCGGCGAACTCGTGCCCGGGCACGATCGGGTACGGCGTGGGCGGGAAGTGCCCGTCCGCGATGTGCAGGTCCGTGCCGCAGATCCCGCACGCCCCGACCCGGACGACGACCTCCCCCGGCCCCGGCGCCGGATCGGGCACCTCGGCGACCCGCACCGTCCCGGGTTCGTCGACGACCACCGCCCGCATTCCACACCTCCCGCTCATCTGAGCGTGTGATCTGACTCTCACGCTCTGTTGGGCAGAGATTGAACGACTCAACAGCGATGTCCGTCAATGATTCGGCGACGATCCGTTCTATAATGCTCAGATGAGCGCACAGGGGGAAGGATTCGGGCTGGCGGACTCGGTGTGGGCCGCCGGTATGGCCCACCGGTTCTACGTCCGGGGACAGTCCAAGATCGAGATCGCGGAGGAGTTCGGCGTCAGCCGGTTCAAGGTCGCCCGTGTCCTGGACACGGCGCTGCGCACCGGCCTGGTCCGCCTGGAGTACGACCTCGGCGAACCCGTCGACCCGGCACTGTCCGAGGACCTCCGCTCGGCCCACGGACTCCGGCGGGCGTTCGTGCTCGACGACACCGACGGCGGGCGGACCCGGGAGGGGCTGCGCGAGCGTCTCGGCGCCCTGGCCGCGCGGCTGCTCACCGAGACCGTCACCGCCACCGACGTCCTCGGCCTGTCCTGGGCGCGGTCGGTGAACGCGATGGCCGGCAAGATCACGCGACTCCCCCGCTGTCCGGTGGTGCAGTTGTGCGGGGTGCAGACCGGCATGGACCTGCGGGACCGCTCCGTGGAGACGGTCTCCCGGCTGGCCGACGTCTCCGGCGGACCGGCCTACCCGATCTCCGCCCCGCTCGTGCTGCCCGACGCGCACACCGCCGACGTCCTGCGCGGACAACCCGGCATCGCCGACGCGTTCGGCCGGTTCCGCGACCTCACGAAGGCCGTGGTCAGTATCGGCGCGTGGCGGGAGGGCGAGTCCACCGTCTACGACTCGCTCTCCCCCGCCGAACGCGACGCGCTCCGCAACCGCGGCGCGAAGGCGGAGATCGCGGCGCGGCTGTTCGACGCCGACGGCGGCACGCTGTCCACGGGCCTGGACCGGCACGTGCTCGGGATCACCCACGAGGAGCTGCGCCGGGTGCCCGAGGTGGTCGCGCTCGGCTACACGTCCGCGAAGGCCGAGGCCGTCGACGCCGTGCTGCGCTCCGGGCTGGTGTCCACGCTCGTCACCGACGCCGACACGGCGCGGATGGCGCTGGACCTGGCCGCCGCCCGCCCACCCGCGACCGGTGCCGACGGTC
>NZ_KE387095.1:1601-3241 GCF_000430445.1 Saccharomonospora iraqiensis subsp. iraqiensis | reverse complement strand
GAGCGCGCCCGCCGCCACGCGGCGGGCCACCCGGCCCGCGGGTGAACCGGATCGCTCCCGGGTCGCCCGTGGGCCCACGGGCCGCTCCACCGTCACGCGCTGTCGTTGCTTGCTGCCCATCACCGTTCTCCCGTCTCGGTCCTCACGTGCCGTACTTGGTCAGCAGTTCCTCGATCGCGGCCTGCGGCGAGGGGCACGCCTGGCGCACGCGGTAGTCGTGCAGCCGGTCGTGGGTCTCCCGGTCGAGCCGCAGCCAGCGGTGTCCGCCGAAGTACCGCTCGCGCAGTTCGTGCCACCGTGCGGCGGGCATCCGGTGGTGCGCCTCGCTGTCGGCGGGCAACTGCGCGGTGGCCAGCCGCCCGTCGCGGGCGTGGAAGACCGTCCCACCGAACAGCAGCCGCAGCGGCACGTCCCCGTCCAGGACCGCGTGCAGGTAGCTCGCCGACGCCAGGTCGAGATCCTGACCGCAGGGCACCGGGACGTCCACGGTGGTGCCGCCGGTGAACCCGGGCACCACCACCGTCGGCCGGGCCCACACCAGGTCGCCGAGGCTGTCGGCCCACTGTCCGTCCGTGCCGAACACGGCACGCAGCCGCCCGCGGGTGTCCGGGTCGTAGTCGCGCAGCGCGGCGGCGATGCGCACGGACACCGACAGCACGAGGCAGTGCACCCGCACGGGCCCGTCCGCCCCCGGCGCCGTGCCGATCTCCACCGACAACCGCAGCGTGGGCACGGTCGCCATCGGTTCCGCCGTCACACCGGCGACGCGCCAGGTGAACGACGGCGCCACACCCGTCCCCGCGCTCACGGTGGCGAGAGGTTCGGCATACCGGGCAGGATCGGGTCCTTCGTCGCGGGACGGACCCCGGTGGACCGCGCCGCGGTCGAGGTCCCGTCCGGCAGGTGCCCCGGTTGCTTCTCGTAGTGCCCGGTGCTGTTGCCCTCCCGCACACCCCGGGTGTGCGAGGGGAGGTCGGTGCTCACGTCCGGCCTGCCGACCCGGATCCGCGCCGGGCGCCGGCCCGTAAACCGGTGAAGAACTCCTCGATTCCCCGCCATACCTCGTCACCTCCTGTCATTCCGCTCCACTGGTGTCGTACCCGCGCGGTGAGCCGGTAACAGTCGTCCACCCCGACGAGCCAGTGTTCGTCCCGGCCCCGGTGGGTCAGCAGCGCCACCACCTCGGTGTCCAACAGCTCCGCCAGATCCGGGTTGGCCTCCTCGACCCGCCGCCACGCCGGTTCGTCCACGGCCGCGCCGACGACGCCGAGCGGACTCGGGTAGTGCGCGGTCACGAACGGCTCCGCCCGGTCGCCGGTGGGCTCGTGCCGGACGAAGAACGCCAGCCGGACCGGGACACCGAGACCGGCCCACACCACGTCGTCGATTCGCAGGTCCGGCAGGGGTCTGCGCAGGTGCGGCACCGTCCGGTAGCGCCCGCCTGCCGCCTCCTTGCGGTCGAACAGCAGCCCGCACGCGCGGCACGCGCACGAGATCCGCTGTCCGGTCACCTCCAGCAGGTGCGGGTGCTCCTCCGGCAGCGGTTCACTGCACAGGTCGCAGTGATGTTCGGCGGCGTCGGCCGCCCCGCCCGGTGCCCCGGCCGGGCCGGTGGACCGCGTGTGCGCCCACGACGCCGC
>NZ_KE387095.1:0-1501 GCF_000430445.1 Saccharomonospora iraqiensis subsp. iraqiensis | reverse complement strand
CGGCCAACCGGGAGTGGCTGGCCGAGCGGGCGATCCGGGCGGTCAACGTGATGAGCGCCCCGGGCTCGGGCAAGACGACACTGCTCGCGGCCACGGTCGGCGCGCTGGCCGGGGAGGTGCCGCTCGCGGTCGTGGAAGGGGACCAGGCGGGCTCGCTCGACGCCGACCGGCTGCGCGAGGCGGGGTGCCGCACCGTGCAGGTGAACACCGGGTCCGGGTGCCACCTGGACGCCGACATGGTCGCCCGTGCCCTGCGGGAACTGGACCCTCCGCGGGGTGCGGTGGTGTTCGTCGAGAACGTCGGCAACCTGGTGTGCCCGGCGTTGTTCGACCTGGGGCAGTGGGAGCGGGTGGTGCTCGCCTCGACGACCGAGGGCGAGGACAAGCCGCTGAAGTATCCCCAGATGTTCCGCGCGGCCGACGTCGTGGTGCTGACCAAACTGGACCTCGTGCCGTACCTGGACTTCGACACCGACCACTTCGCCCGGCACCTGCGGCGGGTGAACCCGGACGCGACCCTGCTGCCGGTCTCGGCACTGTCCGGGGCCGGCCTCGGTCAGTGGCTCGACCGGCTGCGCCCGGGTCCGGGATCGTCGGTGCCGGGGTCGGGCGGGTCGGAACCGGGGGTGTCGGAACCCGGGGTGTCGCTCTCCTCGTAGGCGCCCGCCGCGCCGTGCAGGGAGGGTGCGCGGGTCAGCAGGAACGTGCAACAGGTCAGCAGGACGAAGCCGGCGAGCTGGGCCACGATCCAGCCGCCGGCCCGCACCTCCTCCCCGAACACGGCGATCCCCCAGCCGATGCCGACGACCGGGTTGGCCAGGATCAGGCCCGGTTGGGAGGCGACGAGACTGCCCGCCCGGAGCGTGATCTGCAGCAGGACGAACGCGGCGGGTCCGGCCACCAGCACCGCCCACGTCTGCCACGCGCCGAGCACGGCGACGACACCGCCGGAGAAGGTGCCGGTGACCCCGGCAACCAGCACGGCGAGGAACCCGAACGACATGCCGGAGGCCACGCCGAGGTAGGCCGCGCGGACGGCGTACCGGTGCCTGCGGGCCACCAGGACCAGCGCGACGAGCACGGCGACCGTGACCACGCAACCGAGCAGCCAGGTCGGGCCGGTCACCGCGCCGGAACTGCCGCCGGTCGGGCGCAGCCCCACCAGCAGCAGCACGATCCCGGTGTTCATGCCCAGCACCGTGGTCCACTCCCGGCGGTGCAGCCGCGCGTGCAGCAGGAAGTTCGACAACACCAGCACGAACCCCAGTTCGGCCGCGAGGATCGGCTGCACCATCGAGATCGGCCCGGTGCTCAGCGCGGCGACCTGGAGCGCGAACCCGGCGAGCATGAACCCGGCGCCCGCCAGCCAGGGCGGCTGGTGCGCCAGGTCCCACACCATGCGCACCGACAGCGACCGCTCGCCCGGTTCCCGGCGGGCACCCTTGCGCTGCAGGACGGAGGCCAGCGCGTTCGCCAGCGCCGCCGCCACCGCGAGGACGAC
>NZ_KE387094.1:1864-4095 GCF_000430445.1 Saccharomonospora iraqiensis subsp. iraqiensis | reverse complement strand
CGCCCCGACCCGCCCCCCGGCAGGTCGGGGCACGCCCGCCACCGCACCGGGTAGGTTGGACCCCGGCCCGCGCCGCCGCCTGCGAACCGGCGGCGGACGAGAGCGGCCGTGAGCGCAGGAGTGGCGAGAGCGTGGCGAGAGCACTGTGACCCAGCCCCCTTCCCCGCCGCCGCACGGACAGCCGCCGAGACAGGAGGCGCTGCCCGGTTGCTGGTGGCACCCGAACCGGCAGACCGGCCTGCGGTGTGTGCGGTGCGAGCGGCCGGCGTGCCCGGAGTGTCTCCGCGAGGCGTCGGTCGGCTACCAGTGTGTCGACTGTGTGAACGCCGCGCGGAAACAGCAGCGCACCCAGGCCGCGGCGTACCGCCGCGCCGGGTACGGCGCCCGCACCGTCGCCGGGGCACGGGTGGCCGACCGCGCGCTGGTGACCCCGGTCCTCATCGGGCTCAACGCGGCGATCTTCGTGCTCACGGCGCTGCTCGCCAGTGACCCGCTGCAGAACCACCTCTCCCGGTTCTTCGCCGACGGGACGATGCAGACCCTCGCGGTGGCGTACGAGGGCGAGTGGTGGCGGCTGTTCACCAGCGGGTTCCTGCACTACGGCCTCGTGCACCTCGGGATGAACATGCTCGTCCTGTGGTTCCTCGGCCGGGACGTCGAACTGCTGCTCGGGAAGGTCCGCTTCCTGACGCTGTACTTCGTCGCGATGCTCGCGGGGTCGGTCGCGGTGTACGCGTTCGGCGACTTCAACACCGCGACGGCGGGGGCCTCCGGCGCGATCTACGGACTGCTCGGGGCACTCCTGGTCGCCGTGCTGCGGTTGAAGCTGAATCCGACGATGGCCATCGGCATCATCGTGCTCAACCTCGTGCTGAGCGTGACCATCCCGGGCATCTCGCTGCTCGGCCACCTCGGGGGACTGATCGCCGGGGCGCTGGTGATGGTGGCGATGGTATACGCGCCCGAGCGCAACCGCACCGCGTACCAGGCGGGTGCGGTCGCGGTGCTCGTGGCGGGGCTGCTGGGCATGTATTTCTACCGCAGTGCCCAGCTGTGCTCGCTCGTGCCGGGGGTGTGCTGAGCCGGACCGGGTGCCGGGCGACCGGCTTCACCCGGACGGCCGACGGCGGGTCCGGTCGAGGACGTCGTACACCTCGCGCGGGTCCTCGCCCAGCTCGATCCAGCCGAGCGCGGCCGGTCGGTCCTCGTCGGGGTCTCCGTGGTCGGCGAGGACGTCCAGTTCGAGCACCGGCACCCGTCTGCCGAAGCGGGGGAGGGTGCGCACCTCCAGCCGGACCTGCGACCAGTCCAGCCTCCGGGTTCCGCGCAGAGTCCGCAGCCGGATCCCGTCCGCGTCCGCGGACAGGCGCGGGCGCACCACCGTCCCGTACGCGGAGAAGGCCAGCAGCCCCGCCGTGACCAGCGCGAGGAGCAGCGTGCCCGGCCGGTCCCCGCCGAGGGCGGTGGCGGCCAGCGTGGCCGCGGCGACCCCGGTGAGCACCCACCCCGCCGCCACGAGGGCGGGTCGTGGCCCCCAGGTGTGTACCGAGTTGTCCACAGGGTTGTCCACAGTGGGGATGAGTCACACCGGTGTAGTTCCCGGCCGGGCCGGGGTCGGCGTCGGCCCGCCGCGGCGGGCCGTCAGCGCCATCGCATCGTCATCAGCAGCCCCGTGATCATCAGGGCGAAGCCGATGGCGAAGTTCCAGTTGCCGAGCTCCATCATGAAGTCGAGCTTGTCGCCGGCCAGATAGTTGACGACCAGCCACAGAAGGCCGAGCAGCATCAGCCCGAACATGACGGCCTTGTACAGCGGGTGCGAAGGCCCCGCCGCGCGCACCTTGACCGGTGTGCGGCTCGGCGGCGGGGTGTATGCCGTCTTCTTGCGGACCTTGGACTTGGGCATCGGAGTCCTCGCGTGCTTCTCGGGCATGTCCGGGAGGCGGTGCGGTTGCCGATGCAACCACCTCCCACCCGACACGTTAACGTAATCGGGCAGGTGCCAGAACCTGGGAGCGCGCGCCACCCCAGTCCACTGTGACGACGGGCACGTCACAGGCGCCCGAAGGGAGCTCGGTTGTGTCGCGGTACGAGGAGCCGACCACGCGGGACGTGCTTCTCCCGGTGCACGGTGAGCTGTCCGGTGTGACGCCGCCCGGACCGGGGGGCGGCGCGACGGACGCCGCCGGGCGGGACGCCGCCGGGGTGGACGACCGGCCGACCGAGGTCCTG
>NZ_KE387094.1:0-1764 GCF_000430445.1 Saccharomonospora iraqiensis subsp. iraqiensis | reverse complement strand
CGGGCCCGCGCGGCGGGGGAGTCGCCCGTGGGCGCCTCGTCCCGGCCGTCACCCGCGGCCCCACCCACGATCGGGGCGTCCTCGCCGAAGTCGACGTCGACGACGTCGGCGACGATCACCGTGACGTTGTCGGTGCCGCCGCCCTTGAGCGCCAGTTCGATCATCCGGTCCGCGCAGTCCTGCGGGTCCGGGATGCGCAGCGCCTCGGCGAGGTTCTCGTTGCTCACCATCCCGGACAGGCCGTCCGAACAGAGCAGGTACCGGTCGCCCGCCCGCGCCTCGCGCACGGTGACGCTGGGTTCCACCTCGTGCCCGGTCAGGGCCTTGAGCAGCAGCGACCGCTGGGGATGGGTCGCGGCCTCCTCCTCGGTGATGCGGCCCTGTTCGAGCAGTTCGTTGACGAAGCTGTCGTCCCGGGTGATCTGCGAGAACTGGCCGCCGCGCATCAGGTAGGCGCGGGAGTCGCCGACGTGCACGAGCCCGAGCCGCGATCCGGAGAAGAGCACGGCGGTGAGCGTGGTGCCCATGCCGTCCAGATCGGGATCCCCGGCGACGAGCTCCGAGATCGCCCGGTTGCCCTCGGTGACCGCGTCGCGGAGTTGGGTCACCAGGTCGTCGCCGGGTTCGTCGTCGTCGAGCGGGGCCAGCGAGGCGATGACGACCTTGCTGGCGACCTCGCCCGCGGCATGGCCGCCCATGCCGTCGGCGAGCGCGAGCAGGCGGGGGCCGGCGTAGACCGAGTCCTGGTTGTTCGAGCGGACCAGGCCACGGTCACTGCGGGCCGCGTAGCGTAGGACGAGAGTCATGGGCGGAGCTCGATCACCGTCTTGCCGATCCGGATGGGGACACCGAGTGGGACTTTCAGGGGTGTCGTGACCTTAGCCCGGTCCAGGTAGGTGCCGTTCGTCGAGCCCAGGTCTTCCACGTACCACTCGTCTCCTCGTAACGACAGCCGCGCGTGCCGTGTCGAGGCGTAGTCGTCGTCGAGCACCAGTGTGGAGTCGTCGGCCCGCCCGATCAGGATGGGCCGGCCGTCCAACGCGATCCGGGTGCCGGCCAGTGCGCCGTGGGTGACCACGAGTTGCCGCGGCAGCTTGCGCCGTCCCGGCGTGGGTCTGCTCTGCCTGCCACCGCGACGGAGGCCGGGGACGTTCACCCGCAGCCCCGACGCGGCGTAGAGATCCGAGCGCACCACCCGCAGTGCACCGAACACGAACAACCAGAGCAGGACCAGAAATCCCACTCTGGTGAGTTGTACGACCAGTTCCGGCACCTGTTGCGTCAGCTCCCGCCATCTCGCGCCCAGCCCGTGGCGCCCACTTTCGTCCGGTTCGTCGGACCGTCGTCGGCCCACAGGCCACCCACATCCCCGTCATTATGCGAGACACGGGTGTGCTGTGTGTGCGGTACGGCCGAGGACGGGCCGGGGGACGGCCTGACCCTGCCCGGTCAGCCCTGGGTCCGGAACACCAGGGACGAGTGCCCGACCCGGATGACGTCGCCGTCGGCGAGCTGCCAGGTCTGGATCGGGGTGCCGTTCACGGTCGTCCCGTTGGTCGAACCGATGTCGGCCAGGGTCGCGCTCTGGCCGTCCCAGGTGACCTCCAGGTGCCGCCGGGACACGCCCGTGTCCGGTAGCCGGAAGTCGGCGTCCTGGCCACGGCCGACGACGTTGCCGCCCTGCTTCAGCGAGTACGTGCGGTTCGACCCGTCGTCGAGCTGCAGCATCGCGGACAGCGGCCGGTTCGCGCCGGGAGGCATCCC
>NZ_AICW01000454.1 GCF_000430445.1 Saccharomonospora iraqiensis subsp. iraqiensis | reverse complement strand
GCGGCGGCCGCGGCCACGTCCGCCTGCGCGGCCGCACGGTCGATCCGGGTGGACTCGCCCCCGGCGACGACCTGCTCCCCCGCGACCCACACGTCGGTGACCCGGCGGGAGCCCGCCGCCCAGACGAGGTTCGCGATCAGCTGCTCGTCCGCGACGTCGATCCCGGTGGCGAACGCGGGGTCGTCGGTGTCGATGTGCACCAGGTCGGCCCAGCGGCCCGGCTCCAGCGCGCCGAGGTCGTCGCGGCCGAGTGCCTGCGCCCCGCCCCGGGTCGCCAGCAGCAGCGAGTCGGCGGCCGTCACCGCGGTGGCGTCCTGTGTGGACACCCGGGCGAGCATCGCGGCGAGCTGGACCTCCTCCCACAGGTCGAGGTCGTCGTTGCTGGCGGGGCCGTCGGTGCCGAGCCCGACGGCCACCGACTCGGCCCGCAGCCGTGGCAGGCGGGCGATGCCGGAGGCCAGTTTCGAGTTCGACCCGGGACAGTGCGCGACCCCGGCGCCCCGCGCGGCGAGCAACGCGATGTCCGAATCGGACAGATGTACGCCGTGCGCGGCGACGACCCTGCCGTCGAGCATTCCCACCGTGTCCAGCAGCGCGGGCACCGAGCCGTATGCGGCACGCTGGTCGGCGTCCTCGTCGGCGGCCTCGGCCACGTGGATCTGCACCAGGGCGCCCCGGTCCGACGCCGACCCGGCGATCTCGTGCAGCGCCTCGGCGGGCAGCATGTACGCCGAGTGCGGGGCGTAGGACAGCTCGACCCGCTCACCGGGCCCGAACCGCAGGCCGTCGGCGTCGATCCAGCGGTCCGTGTCGGCCAGCATCGCGCGCCAGTCGAGCCCGGGCAGGTCGATGATCGGCCCCCCGACGACCGTCCGTGCCCCCGTGGCGAGCACGGCGTCGGCCACCTGCCCGGCGTGGAAGTACATCTCCGCGCTGGTGGTCACCCCGCGGCGCAGCATCTCGACCGAGCCGAGCAGCATCCCGGCGCGCACGTCCGCACCGCGCAGCTTCGCCTCGGCGGGCCAGATCACCTCCCGCAACCAGCGCAGCAGCGGCAGGTCCCCGCCCATGCCGCGCATCAGCACCATGGGGCTGTGCGCGTGCGCGTTGACCAGGCCGGGCAGCAGGATGCCGGACAGCTGCCGCACCGTGCCCGGCGCGGCGGGGGCCGCCTCCGCCGGGCCGCAGTGGGTGATGCGCCCGGTGTCGTCGATGTCGACGACACCGTCCCGCACGACGGAGCAGGCGGGATCGGCGGGGAGCACGACGGGAGCCCGGAGCCGGTGGGTCATGCCGTTGATCCTAATGCTCTCCCGCGGCGTCCATGACGCCGTTGCGCCAGGCCCAGGACGCGATCTCGACGCGGTTGCGCACCCCGAGCTTGTGCTGCACCGAAGCCAGGTGCGTCTTCACCGTGGACAGGGACATGTACAGCTCGCCGCCGATCTCGCCGTTGGTGAGGCCGCGGGCGGCGGCCCGCGTCACGTCGAGCTCCCGGTC
>NZ_KE387093.1:2343-5183 GCF_000430445.1 Saccharomonospora iraqiensis subsp. iraqiensis | reverse complement strand
CGGGAACGTGCCGAGCAGGCCCGCATCGCCCGCGCCCGCGGCGCGGAGATCGCCGGCGCCGTCGTGGACGGTGGGGAGTCCGCGCTGGAGCGGATCGAGACGTCGTTGCAGCGCGCGGCGGCGGAGCGGGACGCCATCCAGGCCCGCCGGGAGGAGACCGAGCAGGCGCTCGGCCAGGTGCGCAACCGGGTGCGGGAGCTGACGGTGGAGCTGGAGAAGCTCACCGACGCCGTGCACCGCGACGAGGTCGCCCGTGCGGAGCAGCGGCTGCGGCTGGAGCAGCTGGAGGCCCGGATCACCGAGGAGTTCGCCATCGGGCTGGACGACCTCGTCGCCGAGTACGGCCCGGACGTGGACGTGCCGCCGGGGCCGGGGGAGATGGCCGAGTACGAGGCCGCGAAGGAGCGCGGCGACACCGTGATGGCGCCGCAGCCGATCCCGTACGACCGGGACACCCAGCAGCGCCGCGCCAACCGGGCGGAGAAGGACCTGGCCAAGCTGGGCAAGGTCAACCCGCTGGCGCTGGAGGAGTACGCCGCGCTGGAGGAGCGCTACAAGTTCCTGTCCACCCAGCTGGAGGACCTCAAGCAGACCCGGGAGGATCTGCTCTCCGTCGTCAAGGAGGTCGACGAGAAGATCCTCGAGGTGTTCACCAGCGCCTATCAGGACGTCGCGCGGGAGTTCGAGACGGTGTTCTCGGTGCTGTTCCCGGGTGGGGAGGGGCGCATGGTGCTCACCGAACCCGGGGACATGCTCACCACCGGGGTGGACGTGGAGGCCAGGCCGCCGGGGAAGAAGGTCAAGCGGTTGTCCCTGCTGTCCGGTGGGGAGAAGTCGCTGGTGGCCGTGGCGATGCTGGTGGCGATCTTCCGGGCGCGGCCGTCGCCGTTCTACGTGCTCGACGAGGTCGAGGCGGCGCTGGACGAGACGAACATGCGCAGGCTGATCGGGCTGCTGGAGCAGCTGCGCGCGAACTCGCAGCTGCTGATCATCACGCACCAGAAGCCGACGATGGAGATCGCGGACGCGCTGTACGGGGTGAGCATGCAGGGCGACGGCATCACCCGGGTGATCTCCCAGCGGCTCCGGACGGACGACGGCGTCGAGGAGCCCGCCCCGGCGTGAGGCGTCGTTCCCGCGCCGCCCGTGTCGGTTCGCGGGCGGGGACGGTCGACTCGTGGGCATGGGGCGTCGATTCGCGGACGTGGGGCGTCGACTCGCGGGCGTGGGGCGTCGACTCGCGGGCGTGGGGTGGCGACTCGCGGGCGTGGGGTGGCGACTCGCGGGCTCAGATCACCCGTACGGGTGGCGGGTCTGTCAGGATGCCCGCATGGCAGAGGTGGCAGAGCACGGGTGGCCCGCGGGGGATCCGCGGAGGTTCTTCGACGCGCCGATCGACCCCGAACACCTTCGGCAGAGCAGCCCGAACGTGTACCGCAGGGCGCTGTGGCTCACCCTCGGGATCCTCGTCGGGGGTGTGCTGATCGGGCTCGGCGTGTGGTCGATGCTCGACGGCACGTGGTGGGCGATCCTGCTCGGTGTCCTGGCCGTGCTGGTGGGGTTGGGGCTGTTCCTGCGCGGACTGCTGACCGGTGGTGCCACCCGGCCGTACCGGGGCGGTCAGCTCGTCCCGGGCATGGTGGTGGAGCAGGCCGACGCGGACGTGCAGCTGCTGGTCATGGCGGACACCTCCCGGGACCCGGTGGCGCCGCCCGCCTTCGCCTACCGGCTGATCAGCTTCCGTGCCCGGGAGGGCACCCGGTTCGTGCCGGGCCAGTGGCTGCCGTGCGTGGCCCACGGCTTCGTCGCCCCGCCGTGGAGCAGGCGCTGGTGGAGCTTCGAGGCGTCGCCGGTGGTGTGGGCGACGGCGGAGGCGCAGGTGCTCGACCGCGCGAGTGCGGCCGTGCCGGGCGCGGAGTGGGAACAGCTGCTGGCCGGGGCCGCGCGGGTCGCCGAGATCCGCCGCCGCGGAACCCGGCTCGGCCGGATCGCGGACGACGACCTGCCCGAGTCGCTGCGCCGCCCGCCGACGCGCCTGGGCGTGCCCGTGGAATGGCAACCGGACGGCCGCGCCCGCTTCGTCGGCTCGGTCGCCGACACCCCCACCACACCCCCGCTCACCCACACCGGCACCTGATCGCCGGGGTGTGCCGTGAAGGGCACATTTCCTGCGCCCGGTGCGGCGAGGGGCACATTCACTGCGTCGGGTGCAGGGAAAGTGCCCCTCACGGCACAACGGAGGGTGACCGGCTCGGGTGCCGAGGAACCTGTGGGCGCTGACCGTCCCGTCCGTGCGGGGCAGCAGTACGAACGTCACCACCAGCCTGCCGACGGCGTGACCACCACGTAAGGACCTTCGTGAGGTTTTTGCGGAGTGGATCTGTATTCGGTTGGCCGCTCACCGTGCTCCCGGGGCGACCTGCCCGGGTGGAGGACGGGTGGGAGGATGGCAGCGTGTCGAACACCTGGTTGTGGATCATTGTCGTAGCGGCCGTCGTGCTGTTGGTCGCGCTCGTGGGTGGGCTGACGATCGCGCGCAAGCGTCGGATCAGCCTCCAGCGCGAGCGCGAGCGGGAGGTCGAGGAGAAGCCCAAGGGCGGTGGGTATCAGGCCGGGGGCGGGATCGCACTCGCACCCGGCGGTGACCAGGCCACGACCAGCACGGCGCCGCCCACCCCGCCGGCGCCCGAACGCACCGAGACCGACGGCGAGCCCGGTGTGGGTGACGATGCCGCCACGCCCCGCGACGCTCCGCGTCGGGACATCGTCGACGTGCGGCTGCCGGAGGAGCAGCGCCGTGCCGGGCCGGTGCCGGAACCCCGGCCGGGCACCACCGCCGA
>NZ_KE387093.1:0-2243 GCF_000430445.1 Saccharomonospora iraqiensis subsp. iraqiensis | reverse complement strand
GGCAGCGTCGGGGGAACCGGGCGGGGCGCCGTCCCGCCGGGGTGGTCCCCGGGTGCGGGCGGTGGTGTGCTGGCCATGCCCGCCATTCGACCACGGGGTTTCCCGGCCGGACGACACGGTCCCCGCCCCCCCGCAACGTGGGCGTAACGGAGCGCCCGGAACGTTTCACGGCGCCGAAACGGCACACGTCACCGCACGCAACACGGGATCCCGACGCTGACCGGTGACGCGACGGGGGCGCCACGACGGCGGGGCGGCCCCGTCACCGGAACGGCACGGCGACGTGGTCGCCGCCGACAGCGAGGAGGCGGGCGTGGAAGGAAATACGGCCTGGTTGCTCACCAGCGCCGCCCTGGTGCTCCTGATGACGCCGGGGCTGGCGTTCTTCTACGGGGGCATGGTGCGCGCGAAGAGCGTGCTCAACATGCTGATGATGTGCTTCGGCGCCATGGGGCTGGTCGGGGTGCTGTGGATGGTCTTCGGCTACTCCGTGGCCTACGGCGGCGACATCGCCGGACTGCTCGGGAACCCGGTCGAGTTCCTCGGCCTGTCCGGGCTGATGACCCCGGAGGGCGATCCGACCTCCGGCACGGTCGACGTCGCCTTCCAGGCGATGTTCGCGATCATCACGACCGCGCTGATCGCGGGCGCGGTGGCCGACCGGATGCGCTTCGGGGCGTGGATGTTGTTCGCCGGGTTGTGGGCCACGCTGGTCTACTTCCCGGTGGCGCACTGGGTGTGGGGCGACGGCGGCTGGATCGACGAGACCGGCGCGCTGGACTTCGCGGGCGGCACCGCGGTGCACATCAACGCGGGTGCGGCCGCGCTGGGCCTGATCCTGGTGCTGGGCAGGCGCCTCGGCTGGCCCCGGGAACCGATGAAGCCGCACAACCTCCCGTTCGTGATGCTCGGGGCGGGGCTGCTGTGGTTCGGCTGGTTCGGGTTCAACGCCGGTTCGGCCTACGCCGCCGACGGCGTGGCCGGGATCGCGTTCGTCAACACGGTGACCGCGACGTGCGCGGCCATGCTGGGCTGGCTGCTGCTGGAGCGGCTCCGGGACGGCAAGGCCACCAGTCTGGGGGCGGCCTCCGGCGTGGTCGCCGGGCTCGTCGCCATCACCCCGGCGTGTGCCTATGTCGACACCTGGGGCGCGTTGACGATCGGCGCGATCGCGGGCGTGGCCTGCGCCGCCGCCGTCGGGCTGAAGTACCGCTTCGGGTTCGACGATTCACTCGACGTGGTGGGCGTCCATCTCGTGGGCGGGCTCGTCGGCACGGTGCTGCTCGGCTTCGTCGCCACCGCGGACGTCGTGGGCGGCGACGGGGAGAACGGTCTGCTCTACGGCGGTGACGCGGGGCTGCTGGGTGTGCAGGTGCTCAGCGCGGTGGCCGTGCTGGCCTACTCGGGCGTCGTGGCCGTGCTGCTGGGCCTGCTGGTCAAGACCGTCACGGGCGGCCGGGTCGACGCCGAGGCGGAGGCCGCCGGGATCGACGAGGCCGAACACGCCGAGTCCGCGTACGACTTCGGCGGCGGCCACGGCGGCAGGCCGGTGACCGCCGGACCCGCCGGACCGGGCGGAGCCGGCGTTCCCGCCGGGCCCGTCACGCACCCGAACACCGTCGAGGAGGCCAGGTCATGAAACTGATCACCGCGATCGTCAAGCCGTTCACGCTCGACGACGTCCGCACCGCGCTGGAACAGCTCGGGGTGCTCGGCATGACGGTGAGCGAGGTCCGCGGCTACGGCAGGCAGAAGGGACACACCGAGGTCTACCGGGGTGCCGAGTACGCCGTGGATTTCGTCGCGAAGTCCCGGATCGAGGTCGTCACCGACGACGCCGGGGTGGACGCGGTGCTCGACGCGATCGTCGACGCCGCGCACACCGGCAGGATCGGGGACGGCAAGGTCTGGGTCACGCCCGTGGAGACCGTGGTCCGGGTGCGCACCGGCGAGCGCGGCCCGGACGCGGTGTAGGGCGGCACCCGTGGCCGCAGGGGGACTCGCCGCGGCCGTCGACCGGCTGCTGGACGGCCACAACGGGGGTGCCGACCCGGCGGGCCTGCGCGCCGCGCTGGTCGATCTGTACGGGCTGTGGTTGCACGGGGCCGCCACGGCCGCGGGCGTCGATACCGCCGAACCCGGTGTCGCGCTCGTGGCCGTCGGCGGTCTCGGCCGTGCCGAGCCGGTCCCGCTGGCCGACCTGGACCTCGTGCTCGTCCACGACGGGCACCCCCGCGTCGCCG
>NZ_KE387092.1:80762-82554 GCF_000430445.1 Saccharomonospora iraqiensis subsp. iraqiensis | reverse complement strand
AGGTCGCCGTCGTCGAGTCCGACACCTCCCGCCTGCTCGGCACGGTCGACGCGGCGGCGGCGTGCGGCACCGTCCACCCGGGTGCGGTCTACCTGCACCGGGGTGCGTCCTACGTGGTCGACGAGCTCGACCTCGATCAGGGACTGGCCCTGGTGCACGCCGAGGATCCCGAGTGGAACACCTCCGCCCGCGAGGTCATCGACATCACCGTGCTGCGCACCGAGCGCAGTGTCGACCACGGCGGTGTGACGGTGCATCTGGGCGAGGTCGCCGTCAGTTCCCGCGTGGTCGGTTACCTGCGCCGCCTGCCCTCGGGCGAGGTGCTCGACCACGTCCCGCTCGACCTGCCCGAGCAGGAACTCCGGACCCGCGCGGTCTGGTACACGGTGGACGAGGACCTGCTGTGTCCGGGACCGGGCAGGGCGCCGGAGGGCGCCGGACTGGAACCGGCGCGCGTCCCCGGCGCCCTGCATGCGGCCGAGCACGCGGCGATCGGCCTGCTTCCGCTGTTCGCGAGTTGCGACCGGGCCGACATCGGCGGCGTGTCCACCGCGGTCCACGCCGACACCGGAAAGCCGACCGTGTTCGTCCACGACGGCCATCCCGGGGGCGCGGGGTTCGCCGACCGCGGTTTCGACGCGCTCGGGGCCTGGTTGGCCGCGACGCGGGAGGCCGTCGTCGCCTGCGAGTGCCCGGCGGGATGCCCGTCCTGCGTCCAGTCACCCAAGTGCGGCAACGGCAACGAGCCGCTGGACAAGGCCGCGGCCGTCGCGGTGCTGGACACCGTGCTCTCCGCGCTCGACAACGCGACCGACACAGCGACCGACACGGCGACCGGCACGGCGACCGACGGTGCCGACGGCGGACCCGCTCAGGCCGGGGAGCCCGCGGTCACCGCGTCCTGAGTGCCCACTCGCGACGGCACCGTCGGCCGGTCGGCGCGAGGCCCCCGCGTGCCCGTCGGTGCGGAGTCGGGATCTGCGCCGGGCAGCGCACGGACGAGCACGTCGTGCACGGTGGCGGCGTGCGGGAGGCGCCATCCCCAGATGTCCGGCTTCACCCGCCAGTGCACCACCCCGTGCCGGAACGGTGTCGGCGGCAGCGGGACCCAGCTGCCCGCACCGTGCCGCTCGACGCCAGGGTGTCCGGCGAGCTCGGCGGGGACGTCGTCCGCGACCGTGGTGAGGAACAGCCATCGCCCGTCCGGGGTCGCCACGATCGGCGCGGGATGTCCCGTCGCCCGGAGCAGACCCGCCGCACGCCGCCCGATCCGGTGGTCGACCTCGACCGCGTCCACCACCGTGCCGGTGGCGACGAGCAGACTGTAGGGGCGTCCGGTCCACCACGCGGCGACCTGCCGCGGGTGCGCACCGAGCCGTTCGCGCCAGTCGGCGTGCGCGGGAGTGGGCCGGGTCCAGTCGGACTCCTCCCCCTCGGCGTGCCCCGGGTAGGTCCCGGGCAGCACCGGCCAGCCGCGCCCGGCCAGGCCGATGGCCTCGGCGCGCAGTTCGATGCGGAAGGCGCCGCGCCAGGTCTCCGGCCGTTCGGTGTCCAACATCGCTCGCTCATGCCTCCTACTCGACGATCCGACCGCCTCGTCGCGGTGTCACATCTCACTCAAGAACACGACAGGGGGTCACCGGAACCGGCTGTCGACAACCGGCATCCGGTGAACGGTGAGTGAGCGATTCGTCAACACCCGGACCGAACGGGAGCCGACCGGTGGCCCGCCCGCCGTGTCTCCCCGGAACCCGCGGCACGGACCGGGACGCCGCCACGGGATCCGGCGGCG
>NZ_KE387092.1:78224-80662 GCF_000430445.1 Saccharomonospora iraqiensis subsp. iraqiensis | reverse complement strand
GTCGACGACGGCCGGACCTGGCAAGAGCTGCCGATGCGGGCCCGCGGGCGGGGCGCCCCGGACGGGGAGGTCCGGAGCCTGGCGGGCACCGGGCACCGCACGTGGTGGTCCGTGCGGGCGGACGTGCCGACCGCGGACGGGGTCGTTCTCCGTTGGGAGTTCACCACGGACGGCCGCGACGCCGGGCGCGGCGTCCACCTCGACGGGGTGCGGGTCGTGCACGCCGAACGGACCCTGCTGGACGCCGAGCGGCACCCGGAGCGGTTGGTGGCCGACGGCTTTTACCTGCGTGACCGGTGAGAGTTGCCGACTCGTTAACCGGACGGGGTTAACGGGGCTCCACCGGTCGGCGACTTCCCGGCGACCACGGAGCACGACCCGGGCGGGTCCGCTCGGGCTGTCGTCGCGGAAAGGTGCGGGTATTCTTGTCCGATATGGCTGCGGTTGGTGACTTTCCCACAGGCGGAGCACCGGGTGACTTCGACACGGGACCGGAGGTGCCGACCGACGCCCACCCGGAGACCCCGGCAGCCGGGGACGCCCCGGACGACGGGGACGCCCCGGACGACGGGGACGCCCCGGACGACGGGGAGAGCGCGAGCCCGCTGGTCCGCATCCGCTCGCTGCTCCCCGGGCTCGCCCGGGCGGAGCAACGGGTCGCCCACGTGGTGCTCCAGGACCCGACCACCGTCTCCCGCCGCAGCATCACCGAGGTCGCCCAGGCGGCGCGGACGAGCGAGACCACCGTGACCCGGTTCTGCAAGGCCGTCGGGGTGGGCGGCTACCCGCAGCTGCGCATCGCGCTGGCCGCCGACACGGCCCGGGCGCAGGCCCGCTCCGCGCCGGACCTCGGCGGCGAGATCACCGGCGACGACGACGCGGCCTCGATGATCGGCAAGGTCGCCTTCGCCGACACCCGCGCGGTGGAGGAGACGGCCCAGCAGCTGGACCCGGTCGTCCTGGAACGGGTGATCGACGCGCTCGCCTCCGCGGGCCGGGTGGACGTCTACGGCGTCGGTGCGAGCGCGTTCGTCGCCGCCGACCTGCAGCAGAAGCTGCACCGCATCGGCCGGATCTCGTTCGCCTGGTCGGACACCCACATCATGCTGACCTCGGCCGCGGTCCTCGGTCCGGGGGACGTGGCCGTGGCGGTGTCGCACAGTGGCGCGACGAGCGACACGGTGGAGACGCTGCGGGTCGCGGGACAGCGGGGCGCCACCACGGTCGCGGTGACCAACTTCCCCCGCTCCCCGGTGGCGACGGTGGCCGACCACGTCCTGACCACCGCCGCCCGGGAGACCACCTTCCGGTCCGGCGCCACCGCGAGCCGCATCGCGCAGCTCACCGTCATCGACTGCCTGTTCATCGGGGTCGCCCGGCGGCACAGCGACGAGGCGCTCGGCGCACTGGAGGCGACCCGGAACGCGGTCGAGGGGCACCGGCTCGGGGTCCGCCCCGACGGCCGGCGGCGGGACAGCCGGTAGCCGCACGACGGAGGACCAGCGAGAACCATGACCGAGGCACAGCCCGGGCCGGGCCCCGGAAACCGGATCACCCACGTCGAGTCCCCGACCGAGCGGCGCAACCCGGCCACCACCGGGATCGACCGCATGTCCACGGCCGACGTCCTGGCCACCGTCAACGCCGAGGACCGCTCGGTGCCCGAGGCCGTCGGACGGGCACTGCCGGAGTTGACCCGCGCGGTCGACACCGCCACCGGGGCGCTGCGCGCGGGCGGGCGGGTGCACTACGTCGGCGCGGGGACCTCGGGCAGACTGGCCGTGCTCGACGCCGCGGAACTGGCCCCCACCTACAACATCCCGCCCGGCTGGTTCGTGCCCCACCACGCGGGCGGACCCGATGCCCTCCGGGAGGCCGTCGAGGACGCCGAGGACGACGAGGAGGCCGCGGCGGCCGAGTTGCGCGGCTCTGTCGCCGACGGGGACTTCGTCCTCGGTCTGACGGCCTCGGGGCGGACGCCGTACGTGCTCGCCGCGCTCCGCACGGCCCGGCACCGCGGTGCGGCCACCGCCCTGGTCACCGGGAATCCGGAGGCGCCCGTCCCGGACGAGGTCGACATCCGGATCACCGTGGACACCGGCCCCGAGGTCGTCACGGGTTCGACCCGGATGAAGGCCGGGACCGCGCAGAAGCTCGTGCTGACCTCGTTCTCCACCGCCACCATGATCAGGATGGGGCGGACGTACTCGAACCTCATGGTCAGCATGCACGCCACCAACGCCAAGCTGCGCGGCCGCACCGTCCGGGTCCTGCGGGAGGCCACCGGACTCGGTACGCAGTCCTGCACGCAGGCACTCGCCCGGGCCGGTGGGGACCTCAAGGTCGCGCTCGTCCACCTGCTGTCCGGTGCGGAGACCGCGGCGGCCGCCGCCGCACTGGACCGCGCGGGCGGGCACGTCCGGGAGGCGCTGACCTCG
>NZ_KE387092.1:74457-78124 GCF_000430445.1 Saccharomonospora iraqiensis subsp. iraqiensis | reverse complement strand
GCTCCGGGGCACCGCCCGACGGGCACCGGTCCAGGTCGGCCCGGGCCCGCGCCTCGGCGAGTCCGCCGTCGTCGCGGTCCGCTCCCGCCCCCGGCCCTTCCGCCGGGTCGACCCCGAGGCGCGGCAGCAACGCCACGAGAAGGGCCAGCGCGAGGATGCCCGCCGCCAGCGCCCACTTCGTCGCCCTGGTCATGGTCCCGTCACCAGCCCGAGCAGGTGGTCCCGTTCCGGCCCCCGGACCAGCTTCGCCGCCGCGTCGAACTCCGTCGGACCGGTCCCGTAGGACGGGCAGTCGCGGGCCAGCGGGCAGGCACCGCAGGCGGGTCTGCGCGAGTGACACACCCGCCTGCCGTGAAAGATCACCCGGTGCGACAGCATGGTCCACTCCTTACGTGGGAAGAGGTCGCCGACCTCGTGTTCGACCTTCACGGGGTCGTCGGCGACGGTCCAGCCCCAGCGCCGCACCAGCCTGCCGAAGTGGGTGTCGACCGTGATGCCCGGCACCGCGAACGCCTCACCGAGCACCACGTTGGCGGTCTTGCGCCCCACCCCGGGCAGTTTCACCAGCGCGTCGAGCGATCCGGGGACGGCACCGTCGTGCCGCTCCAGGAGCGCCGCGCCGAGCTTCATCAGCGAGGACGCCTTGTTCCGGTAGAAGCCGGTCGGCCGGATCAGCTCCTCCAGCTCCACCCGGTCGGCCCCGGCGTAGTCGGCCGCCGTGGGGTAGCGGGCGAACAGCGCGGGCGTGACCTGGTTGACCCGTTCGTCCGTGGTCTGCGCCGAGAGGATGACCGCGACCAGCAGATCCAACGGTGTGTCGAAATCCAGCTCGCAGTGGGCGTTTGGGTAGGCGGTGTCGAGGCAACGCTTCATACGCCGCGCGCGTCTGACCAACGACAACCGGCTCTCTTCAGCGAACGTGCGCCCCCTCCGGGGGCCCTGACCGACCGACGACGACACCCCGCTAGCCTACGTGCGCCGTCCGGGGAGTCGACCACACGTGCGTCGCTGACGTCGGGCCAACACCGGACGTGGCAACGACGACCGAGCCGGGCGTGAGCGAGTGACCGGGAGTGATATGACCGTCTGGTTCGTGATCCTCGTGCCGATCGTGGTGATGGGCTTCGCCCTGTTCATGGAACGTGTCGAGAACCATCTCCGGCACGTATCGGTGCGCGGTGAGGACGTGGAGGAGTTCCTCGAACAGGCCCGGCCCGACGAGGTCAGGGCACTGTACGGGCACGGCATCGGCCGCGCGCTCGAACTTTTCCGGCTGCGTCGTCTCGCCGGGAAGACGGCCAAGGGCAGGGGTCGGGGAATGCGGCGTTAGGCTTGCCTGTCGGACGGGATCCCTCCGTCGGCCCCTCGGACGTGCGAATTCGACCGAGGGGGACAGTGCGTGTCCGGGTGTACGCGCTGCGTTCGCGAGGGCCAGGATACCCCCTGGTCCGCACTCGCGCGAGCGGCCCGAGCGGGGAGCGATCTCGAGGGCACGCCCTACACTGCATGTAGTGATCGGCGTCATCCTCCTCCACCCGGGGGACGGATGGTCGCTACCCGAAGGAGGCACGAGGTGGACGAGACCCTGGCCCGCGCGGGCATCTTCCAGGGTGTGGAACCGGCGGCGGCCGAGGCGCTCGCGCAGACCTTGGAGACAACGGAGTTTCCCCGGGGCCACGTCATCTTCAACGAGGGCGAGCCCGGGGACAAGCTCTACATCATCAAGTCGGGCAAGGTGAAGATCGGCCGCAAGTCCGCGGACGGCCGCGAGAACCTGTTCCAGATCATGGGACCGTCGGACATGTTCGGCGAGCTGTCGATCTTCGACCCCGGTCCGCGCACGTCGACCGCCACGACGGTGACCGAGGTCAGCTCGGTCACGATGGACCGGCCCGCCCTGCGGCAGTGGATCTCGACTCGGCCGGAGATCGCCGAGCAGCTGCTGCGCGTGGTGGCCCGCAGGCTGCGCCGCACGAACAACATGGTCGCCGAACTGATCTTCACCGACGTCCCCGGCCGGGTGGCCCGGGCGCTGCTGCAGCTCGCGCAGCGGTTCGGCAGTCAGGAGGCGGGCCTGCTGCGGGTCACCCACGACCTGACGCAGGAGGAGATCGCCCAGTACGTCGGCGCGTCGCGGGAGACGGTGAACAAGGCACTGGCCGACTTCGCCCACCGCGGTTGGCTGCGGCTGGAAGGCAAGAGTGTGCTGATCCTCGACCCGGAGCGACTGGCCCGCCGGGCCCGCTGACCCGGGCGCACCCACCGGAACACGCCCCGGGTCAGTGTCGACCCCGGGCGGTCACCGGGTAGGCGCGGACGCCGTCCGCGCTCGACGCACGTCCCCCGACGTGCGAGATCCTCCGACACGCGAAACGCACACGAGTCGTGTGTACCCCCGCACGCGCCCCGGGCTCGCCGTACGGCGACGTCCCGCCGGGCGGCGACATCGTCTCGCGGGAAGACCGACATCGTCTCGCGGAAACACTTCGGACCGGGCATCCGGACATACGAACAAGGGGCCGGGTGCCACCCCCGACGTGGCACTGTCCGGCCCCTTGTCCGTTCGCGCGGACCGTCCCCCGACCGCCCGCGCTCCCCGCCCTCCGGTCTAGGCCCCGACCCGAAACCCGGAGGGAGTCTCACGCGACGCCACCGTCCGTGGCACCGCACCGTTTCGTCTCGTTGTCGTCGCACCGTCGTTGTACGGTCGATGTCCCGGCGTCCCCGGTGTCCGGGGTGCCGCTTCCGATCGGACCGGAATCAGGGTCGCACGACCCGTACCGGTCGCCTCAAGAACTTTCACCCCTATAGACGCCCGGGACGCGGCTGGGATGCCCGAAGTTCGGGCACCGTTATCGGTCCGTTATGCGATTACCCGACGGGGGGTGTCCTTACACCTCGATCGGGCGAAATTTGTCCGATTCAACCCCGGGCCCGGTGCACCACTCCCGGGGGCTGAAGCGGTACCGCCGTACCATCCCCAGCATACTGGTACGCATGTCCCAGACGTCGGCCCACGGACGGACGACCCTGTCCGACTACCGGGTGGCCCTGAGCACACCCGAGGCGCGCGGTCCGGTGGCCGCCTCCGCGCTCGCGCGGTTGCCGATCGCGATGATCGGGCTGTCGGCCCTGTTGTACGTGCAGCAACGCACACACGACTTCGCGGTCGCCGGCCTCGTCTCGGCGGGCACCCTGGTCGGGGTCTCGATCGGGTCGGTGGCCCAGGGACGACTCATCGACCGGTTCGGCCCGACCCGGCCGCTGCTGGTCGCCTCCGCCCTGTTCTCCGCACTCCTCACCCTGCTCATCGGGGCGATCGAAGCGGGAAGCGCCGCGGCCGTCCTGATCGCCGCGGCCTTCGGGATCGGGGTCACCGAACCGATGACCGGCTCCGCCTCCCGCGCACTGTGGGGCAGGCTGCTCCCGGCCGGTCCCGCGCGGGACGCCGCCTACGCCTACGAGGCGATCAGCATGGAGGTCTTCTTCATCCTCGGCCCCGGACTCGCGGGGGTGCTGGTCACCGCGCCGTGGCCGGGGACGGGACTCGTGGTGGGCGGTGGGCTCCTCCTCGCCGGTTCGGTCGCGTTCGCGCTGAGCCGACCGGTGCGGGCCTGGGGACCGGCCACCGGACGCCGCGGTCCGCTGCTGGGCGCGTTGGCCGGGC
>NZ_KE387092.1:70009-74357 GCF_000430445.1 Saccharomonospora iraqiensis subsp. iraqiensis | reverse complement strand
GGCCGCCCGCACGACGTCGGACGCCGCCGGGCCCCGGTCAGGAGACCCGTTCGGCGGGTTCGTACTCCCGCTTGGCGGCCTCGAGCAGCGCGCGCCAGCTCGGCACGCTCGGCCGCCTGCGCAGCAGCGCACGCCGCTCCCGCTCGGTCATGCCGCCCCAGACGCCGAACTCGATCCGGTTGTCGAGCGCCTCGGCGAGGCACTCCGTCCGGACCGGACATCCCATGCAGACCATCTTGGCGCGATTCTGTTCGGCCCCGCGGACGAACAGGCCGTCGGGATCGGTGTCCCGGCAGTAGGCATGGATGCGCCAGTCGGTGTGCTCGGTGTTCATACCCCCAGCTCCTACCTGTCACGACCGGCAGGCGGATGACGACGAAGACGACCTCGCCCCCCGCAAGCAGGTCTCACGTTGCTCACGTTCCCTCCGGACGGCGCCTCCCCGGCACCGCCCACGTGAGTTGTTGACGGACTGTAGGACCCATCGGTTCCGTCCGCCAACCCCGTATCGGCCGTTGTTACCAGATATCGGACCGGTAACGACCTCCGGCCACCGCGACCCGGCCGACCGGCCCGTCGATCCGGTGGGTGATCACCGCGTCACGGTGCGGACGACGATACCGCCGGAACGGGTCACCGCGATCACACCCCCGCATGCGTACCCTGTCCGGTGTGGGTATCCGGAGCGGGCTGTTCAAGATGGTGGGGCTGTGTCTGCTCGCGGGCGTTCTCGTGGCCGGGCTGCTGTTCCCGGTCGTCGGCGCCGCGGGGGTGGTCTCGAACCAGGCCAGCGACACGGTCGAGTCGATGTCGTCGAACCTGGCCGACGAGCCACCACCACTGATCACCAACATCACCGACCGCGACGGCGAGCGCATCGCGACGGTCTACGACCAGTACCGCATCCCCACCGCGCCGGACGAGATCTCCGAGGCGATGAAGTGGGCGATCATCTCGGTCGAGGACCGGCGCTTCTACGATCACCCCGGGGTGGACTGGAAGGGCACCATGCGGGCCGCCATCAGCAATTCCGCGGGCGGCGACACCCAGGGCGCCTCGACGCTGACCCAGCAGTACGTGAAGAACTATCTGATCAACGTCACCTACCGCAACGACGAACTGGGCCAGCAGAAGGCCCAGGAGGTCTCGATCGCGCGCAAACTGAAGGAGGCGCGCATCGCGATGCAGCTCGAGACCAAGATGTCCAAGCCGGAGATCCTCGCCGGATACCTCAACATCATCGAGTTCTCCCGGGAGATCTACGGTGTCGGCGCGGCCGCGAAGGCGTACTTCGGCACCACGGCGGCGGAACTGACGGTTCCGCAGGCGGCGCTGCTCGCCGGCGCGGTGAACAACCCCGCGGTGCTCGACCCGTGGAACAACCCGGAGGGCGCGAAGAAACGCCGCAACATCGTGCTCGACACGATGGTGGACAACCGGAAACTCGCCCGGGAGGACGCCGAACGCATCAAGAAGGAGCCGCTCGGCGTGCTGCCCGGCGGTCCGGACAAGGCCGCCGCCAACTGCACCGGCGCCGAGAGCGGCTTCTTCTGCCAGTACGTGATCGAGTACCTCTACGAGCACGGGATGCAGCAGGACGACCTGCTCACCGGCGGCTACACCATCCGCACCACGCTGGACGCCGAGGTCAACCACCAGGCCGCCCAGGCGGCCAAGGCCGAGGTCGATCAGGACGAGCCCAACGTGGCCAACACCCTCTCCCTGGTCAAACCCGGCAAGGATCGGCACGAGGTGCTCTCCCTGGCCGCGAACCGTGACTACGGACCCGATCCGGACCAGGGCCAGACCATGCTCGGCCTGCCCTACGAGATCATGAACGTGACGGGTGTCGGCTCCAGCTACAAGATCTTCACCGCGGCCGCGACGCTGGAACAGCGCAGGTACGGCATCTTCGACGAGGTCCGGGTGCCGGATTTCCACGTCTCGCAGGTGTTCTCCTACGGTGGTGAACACTGCCCCAACAACTCGCGGGGCATCCGGAGCTATTGCGTGCAGAACGCGGGGGACTACCCGGGATCGATGACCCTGCAGGACGCACTGGCCAAGTCCCCGAACACGGCGTTCATCATTCTCGAGGAAGAAGTCGGGATGGGGCCTGTGGTGGACATGGCGAGCAAGCTCGGTCTGCGTAAGACCATGGCCTCGAACCCTGCCGTCGGCGGCCCGGTCGATCCGGACTCGGAAGACCGGATGTACAACCAGAGTCAGTCGGACTACTTCAAACCGGGCGAGCTCTCGCCGCACGGTAAGGGCTTCTTCACGCTCGGCGCGAGCCCGACGAGTGGTCTGGAGATGGCCAACGTGGCCGCCACGATCATGAGTGGCGGGGTGTGGTGCCCCCCCACCCCGATCCTGGAGATCTCCGACCGGGACGGCGCCGCGCAACCCATCGAGGAAAAGTCCTGCGAGCAGGCCGTACCCGAGGGAGTGGCCGATACCCTCGCCGTCGGGTTGAGCAAGGACACCGCGTCCGGCGGGACGGCCCAGGCCGCCGCGGAGAACGCGGGATGGGACCGACCCGTCATCGGCAAGACCGGAACCACCCAGCTCCAGGGTTCCGCCGCGTTCATCGGTGCGACACCCCAGATCGCGGGAGCTGCGATGGTGTTCCGGCCGAGCAGGCCCAACGGCGGCCTGCTCGACGGAGGGCCGGGGAACGTCCGCGCCGTCCCGGAGGGCGCGGGCAACATGTTCGGCGGGAAGACACCGGCCCGTACCTGGTTCCGTGCCGTGAAGCCCGCGCTGGAGGGTGAGCCGGTGGCCCCGCTGCCGGAGCCGCACCCGAGATACGCGGACATCCGATAACCGGCCCGCCTCCACCGAGCCGTCACTGAACCGGGTGAACAGCTGTCACCCGTTTCGGTAGTCTGCCCTGGGAAGGCAACCAACCGTCCCTCGCGGACGTACTGTCGGTGACACACGTCTCCCCAAGGATGATGATGAAACGCCTCGTGACGGGGACAGCGGTCACGGCCGCTGCGACGCTCGGGTACGCCGTCGGGGTCGAGCGACGGCGGTTCACCCTGCGGACCGCGGACCTTCCGGTACTGGCCGAGGGCGCGCGGCCGCTGCGTGTCCTGCACATCTCCGATCTGCACATGCTTCCGGGCCACGAGGCCAAACAGCGCTGGGTGGCCGAGCTGGGCAGACTGGAACCGGACCTGGTGGTCAACACGGGGGACAACCTCTCCCACCCGCGCGCCGTGCCCGCCGTGCTGCGGGCGCTGGCTCCTCTGCTCGACCGGCCGGGCCTGTTCGTGTTCGGCAGCAACGACTACTACGCCCCGAAGCCCAAGAACCCGGCGCGGTACCTGATGCCGAAGGGGCGCCGCACGCGCGTCCACGGCCCGCAACTGCCCTGGCGCGACCTGCGGGCGGCGTTCGTGGAACACGGGTGGCACGACCTCACCCACGTGCGCCGGACATTGACCGTGGCGGGGCAGACCGTGGTCGCCACCGGTGTGGACGACGCGCACCTGGACCGCGACCGCTACTCCGACGTGAGCGGCACACCCGGGGACGCGCCCGCGTTGCGGCTCGGGGTGACCCACTCGCCCGAGCCCCGCGTGCTGGACCCGTTCGCGGCCGACGGCTACGACCTGGTGCTGGCCGGCCACACCCACGGCGGGCAACTGCGGGTGCCGGGGTTCGGCGCACTGGTGACGAACTGCGACCTCGACCGCTCGCGCGCCCGCGGCGCCTCGCGGTGGGGCGCGCACATGTGGCTGCACGTCTCCGCCGGGCTCGGCACCTCGCCGTACGCGCCCGCCCGGTTCGCCTGCCCCCCGGAGGCGAGCCTGTTGACGCTGGTCCCGAGGGGTGCGACACCGCACACGGCACAAAACCCGGCCCCGCGTCGAGCCGCGAGCAACGTCCGTTAGACTGGGTGTCGACCCGCTGAGGAATACATCGGGGTGTGGCGCAGGTTGGTAGCGTGCCTCGTTCGGGTCGAGGAGGTCGTGGGTTCAAATCCCGCCACCCCGACGTAGCGAGAGGGCCCCTGCCCGGGCGACCGGGCAGGGGCCCTCTTCGTCGTCCGGTCGGGTGTTCTCCGCCGTGCCACCCCCGTCGTCGCACGCGGACGGGGAGCACGCGACCGACCGTGATTCACCGCACGGCGAGGGTCTCCACCCAGCAACGGCTGACGTCACCGGGCCCGCCCCGCACCCACATCCAGGCCGAGCGGGCCGCACTGGCGAGCTGCTGGTCCACGATCCCGTCGTCGGTCCGGACCGCCCCGGCCAGCTCCGCCTCGACGTCGCGGGCGAGTTGCCGGTAGTCGTAGTCGGCCAGGTGCCGGGCCCGGGACCGGACCTCGCGGAACCCG
>NZ_KE387092.1:45878-69909 GCF_000430445.1 Saccharomonospora iraqiensis subsp. iraqiensis | reverse complement strand
CGGCTACCTCACCCTGCTGGCGCTGGGCACCCAGCCGCAGCGGTGGGCCGCCGGTGTGGCGGGGGTGCCGGTGGCGGACTACGTGGCCGCCTACGAGGACGAGATGGAGCCGCTGCGGGCGTTCGACCGCGCGCTGTTCGGCGGCTCGCCGACCGACGTCCCGGACGTGTACGAACGGTGCTCACCGCTGACCTACGTGGACGCGGTGCGGGCTCCGGTGCTGGTGCTGGCCGGGGACAACGACCCGCGCTGCCCGATCCGGCAGATCGAGAACTACCTCGACCGGCTGGCCGCGCGGGGCATCGACCACGAGTTCTACCGCTACGACGCGGGCCATGGCTCCCTGGTCACCGCCGAAACGATCACCCAGGTCGCCACCGAGGTCCACTTCGCGATGCGCAAGCTCGGCCTGGCGGCCTGACCCGCGGCCGAGGTGACCGTGAAGGGCACCTTCCCTGCGCTCAGCGCAGTGAGGGGCACTTTCCCTGCGCCGGGTGCAGGGAAAGTGCCCCTCACGACAAAACCGGGGACGGCGGTGGTCAGGCCTGCTGCGCCTGCCACATCCAGTGCTGCTTCTCCAGTTCCTGGGTGATCTCGATCAGCAGGTCCTGGGTGATGAGGTCGCTCTTGTCGGTCTCGTCGACCCGGACCCGCATCCGCTGGATGAGCACGCTGAGGATCTCGACGATCTTGTCCACCGTCTGGTCGGTGCTCTGCCAGTTCTCCGGGTACTCGGGCAGTCCGGAGTTCTCCGCGACGGTTTTCGCCTTGCCGTTCGGGGAGACACCGATCGCGTTGGCGCGTTCGGCGGCGCTGTCGGTGTAACCACGCGCGAGTGTCGTCAGCTCGTCGAGCTGCAGATGCACGCTGCGGAAGTTCTTACCGACGACGTTCCAGTGCGCCTGCTTGGCGATCAGTGCCAGGTCGACCAGGTCGACGACGGTCGTCTGCAGGGCGCTCGCCGTCAGTTCCTTGTCACTGTCCTTGAGCGGGCTCGTGATGGGCGAATTCGCCATCGTGCTCCTCCTCCGTGGTGCGTGACTCCTCGCCGCACGGCGAGCTCGGTCCAGAAGGAGCGTTACCCGTCAGCGTGAACGGTCAAACACCACCCGCACGGGCGAGGGCGAACTCGGCGACCTGCCTGCCGATCATCTGGAGATTGCCCACGACCTTCTCGTCGGAGGCGCCGCCCGCCTCGTCGAACTTCACCTCGGCGGAGTTCACGGCACCACCGAGCGGTGTCGGCCAGCCGCGCAGGGCGTGCGCGATCGTGCGGAGCTGGTCCAGCGTGGTGACCGCCGCCTGCCACCCGTGCGCCACCGCGACGAGCCCGACCCCACGGCCGTCGAGGTACGGGCGGGCGTCCGAGCGCAGGTCCTCGACGTAGTCGAGGGCGTTCTTGACCAGGCCGGAGAGTGCGCCGTGGTAGCCGGGTGAGACGACGACGAGCCCGTCGGCCTCCCGCACCGCCTCGACGAGTGCGGTGGCCTCCGGCGAGCGCTGGTCGAGCGCGGCGTCGTAGAACGGGAGCGTGAGCGCGCTCCCGGTGACCGCCCTGGTCGTGGCCCCCGCGGCCTGCGCACCGGCCAGGGCGATGCGCAACGCCCGCTCGGACTGTGAGCCGTCCCGCAGGGATCCCCCGATACCGAGCACCTTGATCGCACGTGTCGCAGTCACGCTTCCGAGGCTAAACGCTCGAGTCAGGTCGAGGACTACTTCGGTCGTGACGACCTGTGTCACAGTCACCACGGAGCACCCTCCGCGCTCACCCG
This sequence comes from Saccharomonospora iraqiensis subsp. iraqiensis, assembly GCF_000430445.1. Lineage (GTDB taxonomy): Bacteria > Actinomycetota > Actinomycetes > Mycobacteriales > Pseudonocardiaceae > Saccharomonospora > Saccharomonospora iraqiensis. The sequence goes on along the minus strand of NZ_KE387092.1, from coordinate 68,137 downwards.
GTCCGGTACGAGGCCGGTGACACCCGGCCTACCAGCGAGTAGCCTCAGTCGGACCGACCGTTCGGACGAAGGGGACCCATGGCGCCATCGATGACGGTTCGCGTTCAGGCCGCCGCGGCCCAGCTGCTCTACGCCCTGCCCCGCCCCCTGCGCCGGGCACTCGCGGGCAGGCCCGTCCGCAGGGACGGCCAGGAACTCGCACTGGACGCACACCTGCTGCTCCGCCTGCAACAGTTGTCCGGGGCCGGGCTGACCAACGGTTCCGTCGCGGAGTCCCGCGCGGCACTGGACGCCTCCCGGCACCTGGTCAGCGGTCCGGCGATCCAGCCGGTCGACACCCGGGAGATCCCGATCCCCGCGCCGCACGGCGAGCTGCCCGCAACGCTGTACACCCCGCGGGATCCCGGGCCGGGGCTGCTGGTCTTCTACCACGGCGGCGGCTGGGTCGTCGGCAGCCGTGCCAGCCACGACAACACCGCACGCTTCCTCGCGAAACACGCGCAGGTCCGGGTGCTGTCGGTGGAGTACCGGCTCGCGCCCGAGCACCCCTTCCCGGCCGCGCAGGAGGACGCGCTCACCGCGTTCGACTTCGCCCACGCCAAGGCGGGCGATCTCGGCGCCGACCCGGACCGGATCGCGGTCGGCGGGGACAGTGCGGGCGGCAACCTGGCCGCGGTCACCGCACTGGTGACCACCCGCCGGGGCGGCCCCGCGCCCGCCTTCCAACTGCTGCTGTACCCGGCCGTGGACGCGACGGTACGGCGGCGTTCCCGGGACCTGTTCGCCGACGGGTTCTTCCTCACCGACGAGGAGATGACCTGGTTCCTGGACCACTACGCCCCCGAGGGGGTGGACCGGTCCGATCCGACGTTGTCGCCGCTGCTCGCCGACGACCTCACCGGGCTGCCGCCCGCCTACCTCGCCACGGCGGGATTCGACCCGCTGCGCGACGAGGGGGAGGCCTACGCCACGAAGCTGCGGCAGGCGGGCGTGCCGGTCGCCCTGAGCCGCCAGTCCGACCTCATCCACGGCTACGCCAACTTCCTCGGCGTCGGCAGGCGCTTCACCGAGGCCACCGCGGAGGCCGCCGGCGCCCTCCACATGGGTGTGGCGTGAAGGACCCCCTGCCTGCGTTCAACGCAACGAAGGCCCCCTTCCCTGCGTCGGATGCAGGGAAGGGGGCCTTCACGGCAACACCCGCCGCGTGCACGGGCGCGGAGGGGTCAGCTCACTTGCCGAAGGCCGAGGCGACGCGGTCGCCGAGGTCCTTGTCGACGTTGCGCCAGTACTCGAAGACCCGCTCCAGCACCGGCTCGGACACGCCCTTGCTCGCGTGGCCGACGATGTTGTTCACGAGGCGCTCGCGCTCCTCGTCGTTCATCACCTCACGCACCAGCGTGCCCGCCTGGCCGAAGTCGTCGTCCTCGGCGTGCAGGGTGTACGCCGAGCGCACGACCTCGTCGTCGATGCCGTAGGTGGCGGTGGTCTCCGAGGCCAGCTCCGGGTCGGCGTGCGCGCCGCCCATGGTGTTCGGCACGTACACCGGGTCGCCGGTGTTGCGGTAGCGCATCTGGCCGTCCTTGGAGTACGAGTTCACCTCGGACTTCGCCGCGTTCACCGGCAGCTGGGTGTAGTTCGCGCCGATGCGGTAGCGGTGGGCGTCCGCGTAGGCGAACAGCCGCCCCTGCAGCATCTTGTCCGGCGACGGCCCGATGCCCGGCACCAGGTTCGACGGCTCGAACGAGGCCTGCTCGATCTCGGCGAAGTAGTTCTCCGGGTTCCGGTTCAGCGTGTACTTCCCGACCTTGATCAGCGGGTAGTCGCTGTGCGGCCACACCTTCGTCAGGTCGAACGGGTTGAACCGGTAGGTCGCCGCGTCGGCGTACGGCATGACCTGGACGTACAGCGTCCAGCTCGGGTAGTCACCCTGCTCGATGGCGTTCCACAGGTCCCGGATGTGGTGGTCCGAGTCCGCGCCGGCCAGCCGGTCGGCCTCGTCCTGGGTGAGGTAGTCGATGCCCTGGTCGGTCTTGAAGTGGTACTTCACCCAGAACTTCTCGCCCCGGGCGTTCTCCCACAGGTAGGTGTGCGAGCCGTAACCGTTCATGTGCCGCCAGGTCTTCGGCAGGCCCCGGTCACCCATCAGCCAGGTCACCTGGTGGGCGGACTCCGGACGCAGGGTCCAGAAGTCCCACTGCATGTTGTGGTCGCGCAGGTTGTTGTCCGCGCGGCGCTTCTGCGAGTGGATGAAGTCCGGGAACTTGATCGGGTCCCGGATGAAGAACACCGGCGTGTTGTTGCCGACCAGGTCGTAGTTGCCCTGGCTGGTGTAGAACTTCACGGCGAAGCCGCGCGGGTCGCGCCAGGTGTCGGGGGAGCCGAGCTCGCCCGCGACGGTGGAGAACCGGATGAGGCTCTCGGTCCGCGCACCGGGCTGGAACAGCGCGGCCTTGGTGTACTGGCTGACGTCCTCGGTGACCTCGAGCACACCGAAGGCGCCGCCGCCCTTGGCGTGCACCACACGCTCGGGCACACGCTCGCGGTTGAACTGGGCGTTCTTCTCGATCAGGTAGTGATCCTGGAGCAGGATCGGGCCGTTGGTGCCCGCGGTGAGCGAGTCGTTGTCGCTGCCCACCGGGATACCGACGTTGTTGGTGGTCGGCTTGGTCACGCCGATGCCTCCTCGTCGTACGACTTGCGGGTCGGTGTCGTGCTTGGTCGGTGTCGTGCTTGTGGGTCGGTGTGTGTTCACGGGTCGGGAATCCTGCTCACGGGCCGGATTCCGCGGACGGGGCCTGCTGACAGGCGGGGCACAGTCCCCAGAAGACGACCTCCGCCTCCTCGACCGCGAAACCGCCGAGGTGGGACGGCCGCAGGCAGGGCGCCGCACCGCGGACGCAGTCGACGTCCTCGGCGTGTCCGCACCGGCGGCAGACGAGGTGGTGGTGGTTGTCCCCGGTTCGTGTCTCGAACCGGGCGGGATGCCCGGCCGGTTCGATCCGCCTCACCAGTTCGGCGTGCGTACAGGCTCCGAGCACGTCGTAGACCGCCTGCGTGGACACGGATCCGAGTGCGTCGCGCACTCCCGCGGCCACCTGGTCGGCCGTCGCGTGCGGGTGCTCGGAGAGCCACTCGAGCACGGCCAGCCGGGGCGCGGTGACGCGCAGGCCGGCCGCCTTGAGGTGGTCCCGTACAGGGCTTTCCCGGTGAGGCATGACGTCCCCAGCATGCCCAGCTTTCTGGAATCAGTCAAGAAAACACCCTCTGTCGGGTGATCGTCACGGGAAATGGCTTGCACGGCCGTACCAGGTTCGGGTTGTGTCCGGGAGGTGGCGCTGAAGTCCTACCTCCCCGTACTCCGGATCCCGGGCGTACCGACGTCGATGCTGCTCATGTTCGCCGCGCGACTGCCGATGACGGCGACCGGGATCACGCTGACCCTGCACGTGGTCGGCGATCTCGGCCGCGGCTACGGGGCCGCGGGACTGGTCGGGACCGCCACGATGGCCGGGACCGCGCTGGCGGCCCCGCTGCTCGGCCGGATGATCGACCGGCACGGCCTGCGCCCGGTGCTCGCGGTGTGCGGGACGGTGTCCGGGGTGTTCTGGATCGCCGCCGGGCACCTGCCCTACGAGGTCCTGCTCGTCGCCGCCCTGCCCGCCGGGGCGCTGGTGGTCCCCGCGGGGTCGGTGGCACGCCAGGTGCTCACCGCGCTCGTCCCCGAACGGCAGCGGCGCACGGCCTTCTCGCTGGACATGATGTCGCTGGAGCTGACCTACATGACCGGCCCGGTGGCCGCGATCGCGCTCACGACGCAGGTCTCGTCCACGGCCACCCTCACCGTGATCGGCCTCGCCTTCGCCGCACCCGCCGGCGCGCTGATGTGGCTCGACCCACCCGTGCCGCGCCCCGGGGGAGGACGTCCGGGGCTCCGCGGCGCGCCCCCCGCTGCGGACGTGGGTCAGCAGGCCGCTCGTGGCGACGCTGCTCGTGGCCATGGGCGCGTTGTTCGTGCTCGTGGGCACCGAACTGGCCACCGTCGCCGCCCTGCGGGAGTCGGGTGAGGTCGCCTGGACCGGAGTGGTCATCGCGGTGATGTGCGCGGCGTCACTCGCGGGTGGACTCGTGCACGGCGCGGTGTCGCGTTCGCTGCCGCAACCGGTGCTCATGGTCGCGCTGGCGGTGCTGGTGCTCCCGGTCGGCCTGGTGAGCGGGCCGTGGTGGGTGCTCGCGCTCGCGCTGATCCCGTCGAACCTGCCGTGCGCGCCCACGCTCGCCGCCACCACGGAGTCGGTGAGCAGGCTGGTCCCGCACACCGTGCGCGGCGAGGCGATGGGCGTCCAGGATTCGGCGACCCGGATGGGACTGGCGCTGGGCAGCCCCGTCGTCGGGTGGGTGCTCGATCACGCTGGCCCGGCGTGGGGCTTCGCCGCCTCCGGGCTCGGCGGGCTCACCCTCGCCGCGGTCGGCGCGCTGCTGCTGGTGCCGGGACGACCCCGGCCGGGGCGCCGCCGGCTCAGAAGCACGCCTGCCGGAGCTGGTCGAGCTGTGTCAGGTTCCGCTGCAACCACTGGTTGAAGTTGTCCAGCCCGTCGACCTTACGCTGCTCCAGCTCCACGTACCCGTCGGCCAACTGGAACAGCGACTCCTGCACGCTCTGATCGGCGACCTCGTGGCCCAGCTGACGCAGCTGCTCGGCCTTCTCCCCGGCCTTCGCCGCGGCCTGCTCCGGATCGAGATTCGGTTTCAGATCGACGATGCCGAGCGCCTCGCTGCACGCGCTCGCCTTGTCGGTGGCACCGTCCACCTGCTCGATCGTCTCCCCCACCTCGCCGCACCCCGCGGTGAGCGCCACCACCGACAACACGGCGGCCGCCGACGCGACCCGGACACCAGAGATCCTCATGACGACGACCGTACCGGCGTCGGCCCGGTCGGTGGTAGTTCCGCCCAGCGCAGCCGGGCGCGTGGCCCCCGGACCGGGACCGCTCGCCGGAGCGGAGCGAGCCGGTGTTCGACCTTCGAGTCCGTCGAGACCTGACGATGGTGGCACCCGGAGACACCACGCGGCGTGCTTCCGCGCCCGGCCCCACCGGGTGACCCCGGACGCACCGCCGACCGTGTCCGCCTGCGGGGTGCCTCAGTCGGCCTCGGCGATCAGTTCAGCGATCTGCACCGTGTTCAGCGCCGCGCCCTTGCGGAGGTTGTCCCCGGTGACGAACAGGGCCAGTCCGCGCCCGTCGTCGACGCCCGGGTCCACCCGGATCCGGCCCACATGGCTCGGGTCGGTGCCCGCGGCCTCCAGCGGCGTCGGGATGTCGGACATCCGCACCCCCGGGGCCGTGGCCAGCAGGCTGCTCGCCCGCTCGGCCGACAGCGGCCGCGCGAACTCGGCGTTGATCGAGAGCGCGTGCCCGGTGAACACCGGGATCCGCACGCAGGTGCCGGACACCCGCAGCTCGGGGATGTCGAGGATCTTGCGGCTCTCGTTGCGGAGCTTCTGTTCCTCGTCGGTCTCGTTCGTCCCGTCGTCCACCACGGAGCCGGCCATGGGCAGCGCGTTGTAGGCGATCGGACGTGCGTACTTGGCGGGCTCGCCGAGGTCGACCGCCGTGCCGTCGTGGGTGAGGTCGGTGGCGCGGTCGCCCGCGGCCCGCACCTGCTCGGCGAGCTCCTCCACCCCGGCCAGGCCGCTGCCGGAGACCGCCTGGTAGGTGCTGGCCACGAGCCGCACCAGGCCCGCCTCGTCGTGCAGTGGCTTGAGCACCGGCATCGCCGCCATGGTGGTGCAGTTCGGGTTGGCGATGATCCCCTTGCGGGCGTCCTTCACCGCCTGCGGGTTGACCTCGCTCACCACCAGCGGCACGTCCGGGTCCAGCCGCCAGGCCGAGGAATTGTCGATCACGGTCACGCCCGCCTCGGCGAACCGGGGCGCCTGTGCCTTCGACGTCGCACCGCCCGCCGAGAACAGCGCGATGTCCAGCCCGGACGGATCCGCGGTGGCGACGTCCTCCACCACGACGTCCGAACCGTTGAACGGCAGGGTGCTACCCGCCGAGCGCGAGGACGCGAAGTACCGCATCTCGGCGACCGGGAAGTTCCGCTCGGCCAGCAGCCTGCGCATCACCGCGCCCACCTGGCCGGTGGCGCCGACGACGCCGACCCGGAGGCCGGTGTTGTGCGCTGTCGCGTTCTGCGCTGTCGCTTTCTGCGCCATCAGCGACCACTCCCCGCGTAGACGACAGCCTCTTCGTCGCTGCCGAGTTCGAAAGCCTCGTGGATCGCGCGCACGGCGTCGTCCACCTGCGCGTCCCGGATCAGCACCGAGATGCGGATCTCCGAGGTGTTGATGATCTCGATGTTCACGCCCGCCTCGGCCAGCGCCTCACAGAACGACGCGGTCACCCCGGGGTGCGAGCGCATCCCCGCGCCGACGAGCGAGACCTTGCCGACGTGGTCGTCGTAGACCACCGCCGAGAAGTCGAGCTCCGACTTGATCTTCTCCAGCTCGCTGACCGCGCTCGGGCCGTTGGCCTTGGACAGCGTGAAGGTGACGTCGGTGCGGCCCGCCGTGTTGGAGATGTTCTGCAGCACCATGTCGATGTCGATCTCCGCGTCGGCCACCGCCCGGAAGATCCGGGCCGCCGCGCCGGCGTGGTCGGGCACGCCGGTCACGGTGATCTTGGCCTCGGACCGGTCGTGGGCGACGCCGGTGATCAACGCTTGTTCCACGGGGATCTCCTCAATCGAACCGGTCACGGTCGTGCCCGGCTTGTCACTGTAGGACGAGCGGACCCGGATCGGCACGCCGTACCGGCGGGCGTACTCGACCGAGCGCAGGTGCAGGATCTTCGAACCGCTCGCGGCGAGCTCCAGCATCTCCTCGTACGGGACCGTGTCCAGCCTGCGGGCGTCCGGGACGATCCGCGGGTCGGAGGTGTAGACCCCGTCCACGTCGGAGTAGATCTCGCACACGTCGGCGTTCAGGGCCGCGGCCAGGGCGACCGCGGTGGTGTCGGACCCGCCGCGGCCGAGCGTGGTGATGTCCTTGGTGTCCTGGGCGACTCCCTGGAACCCGGCCACGAGGGCGATGTAGCCCTGTTCGAGCGCCTCGGTGACCCGCGACGGGGTGACGTCGATGATGCGGGCGTTGCCGTGCACGGACGTGGTCACCACCCCGGCCTGGGAGCCGGTGAACGACCACGCCTCGGCACCCTGCGCGGAGATCGCCATCGCGACCAGGGCGTTGGAGATCCGTTCCCCCGCGGTGAGCAGCATGTCCATCTCCCGCTCCGGCGGGACGGGATTCACCTGCTCGGCGAGATCCAACAACTCGTCGGTGGTGTCGCCCATCGCCGAGCACACGACGACCACGTCGTTGCCGGCCTTCCGGGTGGCCACGATCCGTTCCGCGACGCGCTTGATGCGGTCGGCGCTCTCCAGCGACGAACCACCGTACTTCTGGACTACGAGCGCCACTGCCTCGCTCCTCCTCGCTGCACGCCTGCCACGCCGATCCGGTCTCGGCTCGCGGCGCTACGGATCGTTTCGCCGCTCCAGGGTACCGGGGCGACGCGGGACGGATACCCGGCTTTGTGGCACCGACCACTGACGACGTGCGATTTCGTGCCGCGGGTGGCCCCACCGGGCGGACTTCGGCCCCGCCCCCGCCGGTACCGGAATCCTTCCGGCCCCGGGCCGCGGCATCACCCGGCCGGGGAAGGGCGTGCCCGCCTACTCTGGACGGCGATGAGTGACAAGGACGCCGACACCAGTGTGCCCGTACACGAACTGATCGCCCGGCGGTGGAGCCCGCGGGCGTTCGACGCCGAGGCGACGGTCGACCCGTCGCGGGTGCGCGCCCTGCTGGAGGCCGCGCGCTGGGCGCCGTCGTGCGGCAACAGCCAGCCCGCCCGCTACCTCGTGGGCAGGCGCGGCGACGACACCTTCCGCCGCATCCTCGGGGCGCTCACCGAGCGCAACCAGTCGTGGGCGCACCGCGCGAGTGTGCTCATGGTGGCGTGCGCGCGGATGCGCAACGAGAAGGGCGACGTGCCCTACCCGGAGTACGGCGTGGGCCTGTCCACCGAGAACCTGGCCCTGCAGGCCGTCGCCGACGGGCTGGCGGTGCATCAGATGGCCGGGTTCGACCGGGACACCGTCCGCCGGGAGTTCGCGTTGCCGGACGAGTTCGAGCCGCTGGCGGCGATCGCGGTGGGGGTGGCCACCGACGCCGACGTGCTGGCCGACGACCGCGACATTAGCCGGGAGACCGCCCCGAGGGAGCGCCTCCCCCTCGCGGAATTCGCCTTCACCGACACCTGGGACACCCCCGTCTTCCCGTCCTGACCCGACGGGGTCACCGGGTGGTTGCCGTGAAGGACTCCTTCGCTGCGTGTGACGCAGGGAAGGAGTCCTTCACGGCACCCGGCGCGGGCAAGGGGGCTTCGCGGCGACCACCCCGGGCGGGCGGGGCCGCTCAGCTGCGGCCGGCGCCGCCGACGAGCCGGATGATGCGGGTGACCAGGGACGAGGCGACCAGCCAGAACACCGCCGCGAGGCCGTGGTTGAGCAGCACCGCGAGCTGCGGGTCGTCCGGGACGAACATGTCCTCGAAGCCCAGTGCGAGCCGCTCCGCGGCGTCGGCGACGAACGACACGATGCCGTTGTCCGGGTTCGCCTCGCCGATCACGAAGACGACGTGGAGCACGAGCACGACGGCGAAGGCGAGCCCCACCCACCGGACGAGGGTGGCGAGCAGCTCGACGCCCCGGTCCCGGGCGGCGTGCCAGTCGGTCCGGCGCTTCGGACGCGGTCCGGACTCGGCCTCCTCCGCGGGGGGCCGGCCGTCGGGGCCCGCCGACGAGGCGGGCATGGCGCGCGTCGTGTCGGCCGTGGTGTCCCTGCCCTCGGCGTGATGTTCACCCATGCCGGGATTTTCGCACGCCGGCCCCGCCCTGGCTACGCGCCAGTAGCCCCACGGTGGGACCGCGCATAACGGTTCCACAACGACCCCCGGGGTTCCGTCCGCGGCCGGACCGGCGTTAGGCTGACGTCCGTGGCGCTCTCGCTCCTCCTGCTTCGCTGCCGCGACGGGGCCTGATTCGGACCGGCTCCCCGTCGCGGGGTTCGCCGGTGTTCTCACACGCCGCAGCGCCGGCCGTCGATCGTGCCCGAACCGACCAAGCAGCAGGAGCTTTCCAGCCATCATGAGCACTTCCGATTTCCGGACGTCCGACGCACCCGATTTCCACACCTCCCCCGGCAGCGTCTCCGGCGCCGGATCCGCGAGCCGCATCCGGACGCCGTCCCGTCCGGCGCCCGAGAGTCAGCCGTTTTGGAACAAACAGAAGGGCAGTACGATGCCCTACGACCGGTACGAACCGTGGTACCGGCTGGTGGAGGACATCCGGCTGCCCGACCGCACCTGGCCGGACACCCGCATCGAGACCGCGCCGCTGTGGTGCGCGGTCGACCTGCGCGACGGCAACCAGGCGCTGATCGACCCGATGTCGCCCGCCCGCAAGCGCACGTTTTTCGACCTGCTCGTGCGCATGGGCTACAAGGAGATCGAGGTCGGTTTCCCCGCCGCGAGCCAGACCGACTACGACTTCGTCCGGGAGATCATCGAAGAGGACGCGATCCCGGAGGACGTGCACATCCAGGTGCTGACCCAGTGCCGCCCCGAGCTGATCGAGCGCACCTTCGCGGCGCTGGAGGGCGCCCCGCGGGCGATCGTGCACATCTACAACTCCACCTCGATCCTGCAACGGCGGGTGGTGTTCCGGGAGGAGCGCGAGGGGATCAAGAAGATCGCCACCCAGGGCGCCGAACTGGCCGCCGAGTACGCGGCGAAGTACTCCGACACCGAGTTCCGGTTCCAGTACTCGCCCGAGTCCTACACCGGCACGGAGCTGTCCTACGCGGCCGAGGTGTGCAACGCGGTCACCGACATCTGGCAGCCCACGCCGCAGCGGCCGGTGATCCTGAACCTGCCCGCCACCGTGGAGATGGCCACGCCGAACGTCTACGCCGACTCGATCGAGTGGATGAGCCGCAACCTCGAACGGCGGGACGGGGTGATCCTGTCGCTGCATCCGCACAACGACCGGGGCACCGGCATCGCCGCCGCCGAACTGGGTTACCAGGCGGGCGGTGACCGGATCGAGGGCTGCCTGTTCGGCAACGGCGAGCGCACCGGAAACGTCGACCTGGTCGCCCTGGGGATGAACCTGTTCAGCCAGGGCATCGACCCGCAGATCGACTTCTCCGACCTGGACGAGATCAAGCGCACCGTCGAGTACTGCAACCAGCTGCCGGTGCACGAGCGCAGCCCGTGGGCGGGCGACCTGGTGTTCACCGCGTTCTCCGGCAGCCACCAGGACGCGATCAACAAGGGCTTCGACGCCCTGCGCGAGGCGGCCGACAAGCAGGGCGTGCCGCTGGAGCGGTTCCCGTGGGAGGTGCCCTACCTGCCGATCGACCCGAAGGACGTCGGCCGCACCTACGAGGCGGTCATCCGGGTCAACTCGCAGTCCGGCAAGGGCGGCATCGCCTACGTGATGCGCACCGAACACCAGCTCGACCTGCCGCGCAGGCTGCAGATCGAGTTCTCCCAGGTGATCCAGAAGCACACCGACGCCGGCGGCGGCGAGGTGGACCCGGACACGATGTGGGAGGCCTTCGCCGAGGAGTACCTGCGGCCGCGCACCCCGCTGGAGCTGATCAGCCAGCATGTCCGGGCGGACGACAGTGGTCTCTACCAGCTCACCGCCACGATCCGGCTGGACGGCGAGGAACAGGAGGTCGTCGGCAGCGGCAACGGCCCGATCGCCGCGTTCTTCGACGCGCTGGCGACGGTGGGCTACGACCTGCGGCTGCTGGACTACAGCGAACACACCCTCAGCCCCGGTGACGACGCCCGGGCGGCCTCGTACATCGAGTGCGCCGTCGAGGACCGGGTGTACTGGGGTGTGGGCATCGACCCGTCGATCGTCACGGCGTCCCTGCGCGCCGTCGTCTCGGCGGTGAACCGCGCCCACCGCTGAGGCCGTCCCCCGGGTGTGGCGTGAGGGGCACTTTCCCTGCGTGTACTGCAGGAAAAGTGCCCCTCACCGCTCCCGACGGAGGGAACGTGCCCTTCGCGTCAACTCACGATCCGGCAACGGTGCGGTCACGACCGGGCGAGTGCTGAATAGTTCTCAGCTTCCGGCGCGTTGAGTGGTCGTGTGGACCTCTCGACCGCTTCGCTGTTCGGCCTCTTCGTCGTCGCGGCGATCCCGCTCGCGCCGACCGAGGTGGCGCTGATCGGCATGGGCTTCGCCGCGACACAGGGGGACGTGTCACTCGTGCCGGTCATCGGCGTCGGGGCCGCGGGTTGCCTGGTCAACGACCTCGCGCTGTACGGCCTGGGCAGGCACGGCGTGTCCCGTGTGCTCGGTCGGCTGCGGGGGCGCCCGGCGGTGGAGGAGAGCACCCGCTGGATCGGTGACCAACTCGACCGCCGCGGCATCACCGCACTCGTCCTCGCCCGGTGGCTGCCCGCGGGCGGCACCGCGGGCTCGCTGGTGGCCGGGTCGCTGCGCTGGTCCAGGCCGGGGTTCCTGACCGCGTCCGGGATCGGCGTGCTGCTCTGGTCCACCTACGCCGCGGGCCTCGGCTACCTCGGGGGCGAGCTCGTGCGGCAACCCCACGTGAGCCTGCTGCTGTCCTTCGGCGTCGCACTGACGATCGGCACGGTGGCGGCCGCCGTGGCGCGGCGGGAGCGTGCTCCGGCACAGCGCAGCAGCGACTCGTGCCTGTCCGCCCGACGGTGAGCCGCCCCGACGGCGACCACGGCGCCGCCGTGCTCCGGCATCCGGGTCCGCGGTCGGCATCCGCTCGGCCTGATCGACAGCGTGCGCGCCGGACGTCTCGACCGACGGCCGTACCAACCGTGCTCCCCCACATGGAACGTCGACTCGCGGACATGGAACGTCGACTCGGGGGTACGGAACGTCGACTCGCGGACATGGGGTGGCGACTCGCCGGGCTCGCCGGGCTGGGTCAGATCCAGCCCTCCTCCCAGGCGCGTCGGGCGGCGGCGTAGCGGGTCTCCGCGTCGAGTTTCGACATCGCCGAGGACAGGTAGTTGCGGACCGTGCCCTGGGCCAGGTTCGTCGCCGCGGCGATCGACGCGACGGTCGCGCCGTCCAGGCTGTGCCGCAGCAGCTCCAGTTCCCGCTCGCTGAGCGGGCACGCCGACGCCGAGAGTGCCGAGGCGGCCAGCTCGGGATCGACGTAGCGGCCCCCCGCGTGCACGTCCCGCAGGATCGCCGACAGTTTCGGCGCGGGCGTCACCTTGGGCACGAACGCGCGCACCCCGGCGCCGAGCGCGCGTTTGAGCACCCCGTGCCGGGCGTGCCGGGTGACGATCACGACGGGGACGTCCGACTCCGCCCCGATCGTCTCGGCGGCGGCCAGCCCGTCCGTCCCCGCCATCTCCAGGTCCAGCAGGACGAGATCCGGGCGGTGCTCGCGGGTCAGCTCCACCGCGGCCGCACCGTCGGCCGCCTGGGCGAGGACCTCGATGTCCGGCTCCAGGTCGAGCAGACTGGCCAGCGCCCCCCGCACCAGATCCTCGTCATCGGCGAGGACGACCCTGATCATCTCACCACACCTCCCGTGCCCGTCCGGTCAGTTCGTACCGGTCGTCGCCCGTGCGTCCCGCCGTCACCTCACCGCCGATGGTGGCGAACCGCTCGCGCAGGCCCCGCACACCGCTGCCCGCGGTGTCCGGGGTATCCGGGGTGCCGGCCGTATCGGCCGGGACGGCGACGTGGCCGACACCGTCGTTGCCGAGTCGCACGGTCACCCCGTCGTCGTCCACGTGGACATCCAGCTCGCACCGCCGCGCCCGGCTGTGCCGCAGCACATTGGTGGTGCCCTCCCGGACCAGCGCACCGAACGCCCGCTGCAACGGCGGTGCGATCCGGGCCGGGTCGCCGTGCACCGTGACCTCGATGCCCGCCGCGCGCATCAGCTCCACCGCATTGTCGATCTCGGTGTGCAGGTCGATCTCCCGGTAGCCCTTCGCGAGTTCCCGGGTGTCGGTGAGCGCCGAGCGCGCCAGCCGGGTGAGTTCCGCCGCGTGCCCGCGGGCCGCCGCGTCGTCCGTGCCGATCAGGCGCTCGGTGAGTTCGCCCTTGAGCGCGATGGCCTGCAGCGAGTGCCCCTGGATGTCGTGCAGGTCGGCGGCGAACCGGAGACGCTCACGGGTGGCCGCCAGTTCCCCTTCGAGCGCCCGCGCCCGGTCCAGTTCGAGCACGATGTCCCAGAACCGGGCCGACAACAGGTCGGCGAACGCGAGCGCCGCGACGATCACCGCGGCCACCGCCACCGTCTCCGGGACCGACACCTCCGGCACACGCCGCCAGGACAACGCGAGCGCGCCGGTCACGGCGGTGGCCGACACGAGCCCGACCGTCAGGCGGCCCCGTTGTCCGTGCGGGGCGCTGACCACCCCCGCACCGCCGACGAGGGCGGGCAGCAGCGACCAGAGCGCCGGGTTCGGCGTGTACCGCGCCGCGTGCGCCCAGGCCAGGATCGCCACCGTGGTGGTGAGGATCTGTTCGACCCGACGGCGGCGCGCGAGTTCCACCGCCCTGGCCGCGTAGCCGAGGAACCGGAGGCGCTGCACGACGGCCGCGACCAGCAGGACCAGCAGCACTACCCGGTCCGCGGTGCCGAATCCGGCGGTGAACAGGTCGGACGCCAGCACCGGCGCCGTCACGAGACCGACGAACGCGAGCGATCCCCAGACGTAGCGACGCAGCCAGCGCATACGTCCCGGGTCGGCGGCGGCGACCGTGCCGGACTCAGCCATGGCACCAGGATGCCCGGCCGGGGCCGCACGGCGCGCCCCGGCCTGCAGAACCCGGGACATTTGTCATGCGTCCCCGGTGCGGATCCGCCCCGGAACCGGTGATCGCCGGTACTGGTGCCGGTGCCCAGCGGATTCCTACCGTAAAAGCGTGTTCACACCAGTCATCGAGGCGGACGGTCTCCGTTGCGCCTACGGATCGTTCGAAGCGGTCTCCGGGGTCGACCTCGACGTCCGCCAAGGCGAGTTGTTCGCACTGCTCGGCACCAACGGGGCGGGCAAGACGACGACGTTGGAGACGTTGGAGGGGCTGCGCAGACCCACGTCGGGCACCGTGCGCGTGCTCGGCCTGGACCCGTACGCCGACCGGCGGGAGGTGCGCAGACGCACCGGGGTCATGTTGCAGGAGAGCGGGTTCGCGGGGGATCTGACCGTCGCCGAGACCGTCGCGTTGTGGCGGGAGCTCGGCAGCAGACCGTCCGACGCGGACACCGCGATGGAGATGCTCGATCTGGCCCACCGCAGGGACGTACGGGTCAAACAACTCTCCGGCGGGGAACGACGACGGCTCGACCTGCTGCTGGCTGTCCTCGGCAGACCCGAGCTGGTCTTTTTGGACGAGCCGACCACGGGGCTGGATCCGGAGTCCCGGAAGGCGGCCTGGCAGGTCCTGCGCGACCTGCTCGCCGAGGGGGTGACAATGCTGTTGACCACCCACTACCTCGACGAGGCGGAGAGCCTGGCCCACCGGCTCGCGATCATGCACGAGGGCCGGATCGACGTCTCCGGCAGCCTGGTCGACGTGCTGGCCGCGGAACGGGCCCGGATCGGCTTCGACCTGCCCGCCGAGGCACCGGCGGACACGCTTCCCGCATTCGTCGGCGAGCTCGACCGGGATCGGCTCGCCGTGGGTCGGGTCGAACTGCGCACCACCGACCTCGAACGGGACCTGACCGCCGTTTTGCAGTGGCGCAGCGCCCACCAGGTGCCGCTGCTGCGCTTCCACGCCCAGCACGCCTCACTCGACGACGTCTTCCACGGGGTCGTCAACCGCGGACGGTTCGGCCCCGTGGCACCCACCGCCGGTCCCGGCACGGCCGGTCCGAGCGGCACGGTCGAGGCGAACGTCGGTGCCGGCGCGACCGGCGCGACCGGCGAGGACGAGGAGGGGCGGCGATGAACCGCACGGCACACCAGATCCTCGCGCTGCTGAAAACCGAGACGAAACTGGTCGGGCGCAACGCCACGGTCGCGGGCACCGCGACCCTCTTCCCGATCGGGATGGCCGTGTTCCTGGTGTGGTCCGGCCGGGGAACGCTGGGGGCGCTCGGCTGGGCGCTCCCGGTGGCGCTCGCGCTGGCCGTGATGTGCGGGATGACCGTCTACATCACCACCACGCTGACCCTGACGGCCCGCCGGGAGGATCTCTACCTCAAACGGCTGCGCACCAGCGAGTGCTCGGACGCGACGATCCTCACCGGCCTCAGCTCACCGCCGTTCCTGCTGGGCTTCGTCCAGTGCCTGCTGGTCGTGGCGATCGTGTGGGTCGGCGGCCCCGCGGCACCCACGAACCTGCCGCTGCTGTTGGTGGGCGTGGTGCTCACCGTCGCCCTGTGCACGCTGCTCGCGATCGCGACCACCGGGCTGGTCTCCACCACCCAGCAGGCCGACATGGCCGCGATGCCGTTCTTCCTGTTCCTGTTGGGCACCGCCATCTGGGCGGGCACCAACGGCGCGGGCGGCCCGGACACCGTCCAGCTCCTGCTGCCCGGCGGGGCACTGGTCGAACTCTCCCGGCTGGCCTACCACCCGGACCTGGGGTTCACCACCCAGTTCACCGACGCACTGCCCGCCCTCGGCGTCCTCACCGCCTGGACCCTGCTGGGCGCGGCATCGGCGAAACGCCTCTTCCGCTGGGACCGCCGCGTGTGACCGTGAAGGCCCCCTTCCCTGCGTCGGATGCAGCGAAGGGGGCCCTCACGGCGCCGGGCGCAGGGAAGGGGGCCTTCGCGGCCGGAGCCTCAGGGCGCGCGGGGACCGGTCAGGACGGTGCGGAGGCGGGGTCCGAGGAGCGTGGGGACAGTCGTCCGGCCAGGATGTCCTCGGCGTAGTGGCAGGCCACGCGGTGGCCGTCGCCCAGGTCCCGCAACTCCGGGCGGTCGGTGTCGCACAGCGTCTCCTGCCGCCACGGGCAGCGGGTGTGGAACCGGCAGCCGCTCGGCGGGTCGGACGGCGACGGCAGGTCGCCGGTGAGCAGGATCTGCTCCCGGGTGTCCTCCACCGTCGGGTCCGGCACGGGGACCGCCGAGAGCAGCGCCTTCGTGTAGGGGTGCCGCGGCTCGGCGTAGAGCGCGTCCGCGTCGGCCTCCTCCACCAGCGCGCCCAGGTACATCACGCCGATGCGGTCGGAGATGTGCCGCACCACGGCCAGGTCGTGCGCGATGACGACGTAGGTCAGGCCGAACTCCTCCTGCAGCTCCTCCAGCAGGTTGAGCACCTGGGCCTGCACCGACACGTCCAGCGCCGACACCGGCTCGTCGGCCACGATCAGATCCGGCCGCAGCGCCAGCGCCCGCGCGATGCCGATGCGCTGCCGCTGACCGCCGGAGAACTCGTGCGGGTACTTGCGCAAGGCGGTGCGCGGCAACCCGACCGCGTCCAACAGCTCGACCAGCCGCTGCCGGGTGGACTCCCGGTCGGTGTCCAGCCCGTGCGCCCGCATCCCCTCGATCAGCAGCGACTCCACCGACTGCCGGGGGTCCAGACTGGACAGCGGGTCCTGGAACACCATCTGCATCCGTTTGCGGGTGCGCCGCAGCGACTCCCCCTTCAGGGCGGAGAGGTCGTCGCCGTCGAAGGTGATGCGGCCGCCGCTCGGCTCGATGAGTCGCAGCAGCGCCCGGCCGAGGGTGGTCTTGCCGCAGCCGGACTCGCCGACCAGGCCGTAGGTCTCGCCCCGGTTGACCCGCAGACTCACCCCGTCCACGGCATAGACGTGGCCGACGGTGCGGTCGAACACCACCCCGCTCTTGATCGGGAAGTGCACCGTCACGTCGTCCAGCGCGAGCAGCTCCCCACCCTCGTCCACATCGGACGACGAAGCCGGGGCGCGGTCCGTGGTCGTGGATTCCGTCGTCATCGTGCTCCCTCCGCCACGGCGGCCCCGGTTCCGACCGGATTGTGGCACCGCAGCATCCCACCCCGGTCGTCGGTCAGCTCCGGCGCGTCGGTCCAGCAGGCCTCGACCGCGTTCGGGCACCGCGGCGCGAACGCGCAGCCACGGGACCAGGGGATGTTGTCGGCCACCGACCCCTTCACCGGCACGAGCTTCTCCCCGCGCGGCGCGGTCAACCGCGGGATCGAGGCCAGCAGCCCGTGGGTGTACGGGTGGCGCGGCTCGGCGAACAGCGCGTGCCGCTGCGCGCGTTCGACGATCCGCCCGCCGTACATGACGTTGACCTCGTCGCACAGGCCCGCCACGACCCCGAGGTCGTGCGTGATCATAATGAGCGCGGTGTCGGTCTCGGCCACCAGGTCCCGCAGCAGCCGCAGGATCTGCGCCTGGATCGTGACGTCCAGCGCCG
Source organism: Saccharomonospora iraqiensis subsp. iraqiensis (assembly GCF_000430445.1). Taxonomy (GTDB): domain Bacteria; phylum Actinomycetota; class Actinomycetes; order Mycobacteriales; family Pseudonocardiaceae; genus Saccharomonospora; species Saccharomonospora iraqiensis. Next base: position 50,692 of record NZ_KE387092.1, on the reverse strand, counting down.
TGGTCGGCTCGTCGGCGATGAGCAGCTTCGGGGCACACGCCAGCGCGATGGCGATGAGCACCCGCTGCCGCATCCCACCGGAGAGCTGGTGCGGGTACTCCCGCACCCGGCGCTTCGGGTCCGGGATGCCGACCCGGCCCAGCAGCTCGACGGCCTCCGCCTTCGCCTGCTTCCGGGTCAGGTCGCGGTGCCGCAGCAGCACCTCGGTGAGCTGCACCCCGATCTCCACGACCGGGTTCAGCGAGGACAGCGGATCCTGGAACACCATGCCGAGGTCGCGCCCGCGCCGGGTGTCCATCTCCTTCGCGGAGAGGCCGAGCAGTTCCTCACCCGCGAACCGGGCCGACCCGCTGATCTCCGCCCCCGCCGAGGGCAGCAGGCCCATCAGCGCCAGCGAGGTGACCGACTTGCCGCACCCGGACTCGCCGACCAGCCCGACCGTGCGGCCGGGCTCAACGTCGAAGCTGATCGAGTCCACGGCGGTCGTGGACGGCTCGCCCTTGCGGTGGAAGGTGACCGACAGGTCACGGACTTCGAGCAGTGCCATCGCCGGTCACCGCCTCTGCCGCGGGTCGAGCGCTTCCCGCAGCGACTCGCCGACGAGCGTGAACCCGAGGGCGACCACGATGATGCAGGCCGCGGGCCAGAACGCCAGGTGTGGCTGCGAGTCGAAGTAGTCCTGCGCGTTGCCGAGCATCTGTCCCCATTCGGGTATCGAGTCGTCCGCCGCACCGAGGCCGAGGAACGACAGCGCGGCGGCGTCCAGGATGGCGATGGCCAGCACCAGGGTGGACTGCACGATCACCGGGCCCAGCGAGTTCGGCAGGATGTGCCGGAACACGATGGCACCGCGTTTCACCCCGAGCGCCCGCGCGGCGAGCACGTGGTCGCTCTCCCGGACACTGAGCATCGTGCCGCGCAGCAACCGCGCGAAGATCGGTATCTGCACGATCGCGACGGCCAGGATCACCGAGAACTGGGTCTGCTGCGCGAACAACGCCCCGATGGACACCGCCAGCAGCAGCGACGGGATCGACAGCATGACGTCGACCACGCGCATGACGAACGTGTCCACCCAGCCGCCGAACGCGCCCGCGAGGGTGCCGAGCACCAGGCCGCCGCCCAGACCGATGATCGTGGCCAGCAGCGCCACCATCAACGTCTGCTGCGAGCCGAGCAGCACCCGGGACAGCAGGTCCCGGCCGTACTGGTCGCCGCCGAGCGGGTGCCCCGGCTGCGGCGGTGGGATCTCGTTGCGGGCGTTGGAGACCTGCTCCTCCAGCATCCGCAGACCCGGGTCGTGCTGCGCCAGCAACGGCGCCAGCAGCGCCAGCAGCACGAACAGGCCGATGATCGTCGCACCGACCAGGAACAGCGGGTTGCGCCGCAGCCTGCGCCAGGCCGAGACGGCCAGGCTCACACCCTCAACACCGCCGGACGGGTCCGGTTCCACCCCGGATCCGGTTCCGCCCGCCGGGGACCGGCCCGCCGTCTCGGCGAGCCGGTCGATCTTCGTGGCACGGGACGAGGCCATGAGCTACGACCCCACCTTCTGTGCCGACCGGATCCGCGGGTCGATCAGCGCGTACGAGAGGTCGACCACGAGGTTGACCAGCACGTACGCCGACGCCGCGGCGATGATGACCACTTGCAGCACGGGGAAGTCCTTGCGTTCGAATCCGAGCGCCAGCGCCTCGCCGATGCCGTGCCAGGCGAACACGGTCTCGGTGAGCACCGCTCCCGACAACAGCGCACCGGTCTGCAGGCCGATGGTGGTGACCACGGGCAGCATCGCGTTGCGCATGATGTGCCGGTCCCGGATCACCCGGCTCGCCAGCCCCTTCGAGCGGGCGGTGCGCACGTAGTCCTCGTCCAGCACGTCCAGCACGGACGCACGGGTGATCCGGAAGATCACCGCGAACGGGATCGAGGACAGCGCCGCCGCGGGCAGCAGCAGGTGTATCAGCGCGTCGAGCGCGGCGTCCCACTCCCGGGTCAGCAGACCGTCGAGCACGAAGAACCCGGTCACCCGGGTGGCGTCGAGCCCGACGCTCTGCCTGCCGCCGGTGGGCAGGATCCCGAGCTCGATCGAGAGCACGTACTTGAGCAGGAAGGCCAGGAAGAAGATCGGGATGGAGATCCCGACGAGCGAGCCCATGATGCCCAGGTTGTCCAGCCACCCGCCGCGCCTGCGCGCGGCGACGTAACCGAGCGGGATCGCGGTGACCAGCGCGATGAGGATCGCCGCGAGGCTCAGTTCGACGGTGGCGGGGAACCGTTCGAGGAACAGTTCCGAGGCGGGCTTGCCGGGCGAGACGCCCGTCGAGGTGCCGAAGTCGCCGGTCAGTGCCCGCCCGAGGAAGGCGAAGTACTGCACGATGATCGGCTCGTCGAGCCCGAGGGTCTGGCGCAGCTCCGCCCTGCTCTCCGCGGTGCCGCGGTTCCCGAGGAGGGCCGAGACCGGCCCTCCCGGGAGTGCCCGCAGCCACGCGAAGAGCAGGACGGACAGGACGAACATGACGAGTACGAGTTGCAGTACCCGTCGGACGGTGTAACGGAGCACGTGTCGGTTCTTACTCCGAGCCGAGGCTGACCGTGGCGAACTCCTCCTTGGTCAACGGGCTGGGAACCAGCCCCTCGACCTCGGAGTTCACCACGATGGCGGGCGGGGAGTGCGACAGCGGGATCGCCGGCAGGTACTCCGACATCAGCTTCCGGTTGAGCTCCTGGTACGCCGCGTTCCGTTCGGCGTCGTCCACGATGGAGTTCGCGTCCTGGAGTTCCTGGGCGAGCTGCTCACCCCACGGCGACGAGGCGGTGTGGAACTGCCCCTCCGGGTCGTTGAAGAAGCTGCCGAGGAAGTTGTTCGGCGAGTTGTAGTCACCGGTCCAGCCCAGCAGGAACAGCTGCGCCCGGGATTCCTCGACGTCGTCGATGTAGCCGCCGGTCCACGGCTTGCTGACCGCCTCGACGGTGATGCCGGCCTCTTCGAGGTCCTGGCGGAGCGCGCCGTAGACGGCCTCCGGGTTCGGCATGTACGGCCGGGTGACCTGGGTCGGCCACCAGAACTCGACCGTCAGGTCCTCGTGTCCCGCCTCGGCCAGCAGCTGCTTGGCCTTGTCCGGGTCGTGCGGGTACTCCTGGACGTCCTCGGCGTAGCCGTCCACCGAGTCCGGATACATCTGCTTGGCGACCTCGGAGTTCTCCGGCATGATCGAGCTGACCAGGTTGTGCCGGTCGAGGGCGTGGGCCAGGGCCTGGCGCACCTTCAGGTCCTGCAGCGCCGGGTTGTTCTTCTGGGTGATGCCCAGGTACAGGATGTTGAACGGGTCGCGGATCTTGACGTCGAAGCCCGCTTCCTCCAGCGCGGCCCAGTCCGCGGGCGAGGGCAGGTCGTAGCCGTCGATGTCGCCGGCCTCCAGCGCCTGCCTGCGGGCGGTCTCGTCCGGGATCACGCGGAAGATGAGTTCGTCCACCTTGGCGGACTCGCCCCAGTAGTCGTCGTTGCGGTTCAGCGTGATCGTGCCGTTGGCCTCGTCCCACGAACCGAAGGTGAACGGCCCGGTCCCGGTCGGGTGCTTCTGCGCGTACTCCGAGAAGACGAAGCTGTCGCCCTGGGCCTCGACCTCGTTGGCCTTGTGCTCGTCCATCGCCGTCGGGCTCTGCATGGCGAAGGCGTCCTGGCTCAGCATCGTCGGGAAGTCGGCGGTGAAGCGGGTCAGCTCCAGCTCGACGGTGTGCTCACCGGTCGCGGTGCAGGACTCGTACAGCGAGTCCTTGTCCTCCCCGGCGAACCCGCCGAAGTTGTTGATCCAGTAGTACGACAGCGCCGCGGAGGCGCCCGCACCGGTCTGGTTGTGCATGCGCTCGAAGTTGTCGCAGACCGCCTGACCGTTGAACGGCGTGCCGTCGTGGAAGGTCACGCCCTCCTGGAGGGTGAACTCCCAGTTCGTGCCCTCCTCGTTGGTGGCCTGCCACTCCTTGGCCAGCTCCGGCTCCAGCTCGGCGGTGCCCGGCTTGATGCCGACCAGGTTCTCGTACATCTGCCGCGTCACGCGGAACGTCTCGCCGTCGGAGGCGTAGAACGGGTCGAAGTTCGCCGGGGCGCCCGCGGCACCGAAGACGAACGTGTCGCCACCCTCACCGGATCCCCGGTCGGACTCGGCACACGCGGCCATGGAGAACGCGAGCGCACCCGCGAGCCCGGTCAGGGCTGCGCGGCGCCATCGGCCCACCCGCAACTGATGCATGTTGACACCTCTTGAGCGAACATCGGTTCGAACCCACGCCCTGTCCGGACGCGGCGGATGTCGGGACCCTAGCGGTTATCGGCCGTTTACTTAACCCCCGGAAATTACGATCCTGACACGACATCGCCCGATGTGATCGAAAACAGCGGGTAGCGAAGACACTCAGTAGCGATTCCGGCGTCCGGATGGGCTCTTCTGGTCTGAACGTGTGACGCGTGTCGTGATATCGGCGGTGGCGACGCGCTGGGTCGCGTGCGCACCGGTCAGGTCCACCGCGTACCAGCCGCGCTCGAACCGCTGCCACGCCGTCAGGTGCGGTCGGGTGTCCTCGCCGTCGCGCGCCACCGCACGCTCCAACCGGGACACCGGGTCGGGGTCGGCCACCCAGCACAGCGCCGACAGGCGCGGCCGGATACGGGCGCGGCCGGACGAGAAGCCCTCGATCACCAGCACCCCGGGCACCGGAACCCGCACCCACGCGCCGGGCGCCGGCTCGCCCGCGCTCCACTCGATGCGGCGGTAGCCACCGGGGCCGTCCCCCGGCGAGCGGGGTGAGCACGCCCG
>NZ_KE387092.1:32145-45778 GCF_000430445.1 Saccharomonospora iraqiensis subsp. iraqiensis | reverse complement strand
GCCTGCGCGGCCGGTGCCTGCGCGGCCGGTGCCTGCGGGGGTGCGGCCTGCGGGGGCGCGACCTCGCCCGCACCGAACCTGCGTTCCAGGCTCTCCAGGCGTTGCAGCATCGCGGCCTCGTCCCCGGAGACCTCCGGCAACAGCATCCGCGCGCACAGCAGCTCCAGCACCAACCGGGGCGAGGTCGCCCCGCGCATGTCGAGCAGCCCGTTGTGCAGGATCTCGGCGTAGCGGGTCAGCGTGCCCGGTTCGATGCGCTGGGACTGGCTCACCATGCGCTCGATCTGCTCCTCGGGCGCCGAGACCAGTCCCGTCTCCGCCGCGGTCGGCACCGAGCGCAGCAGGACGAGGTCCCGGAGCCGGTCGAGCAGGTCGCTGGCGAACCGGCGGGGGTCGTGCCCGGCCTCGGCGAGGCGTTCCACCGTGCCGTAGACGGTGCCCGCGTCCTGCGCGGCCAGCGCGTCCACCATCGCGTCGATCAGCGCCACATCGGTGACCCCGAGCAGGGCCACGGCGCGCTCGTAGGTCACGCCGTCCGGGCCCGCACCCGCGATGAGCTGGTCCAGCACCGACTGGGTGTCCCGTGCCGAACCGCCGCCCGCACGGATGACCAGCGGATACACCGCGGGCTCGACCGCGATCCCCTCGGCGGCCACGTTGCGCTCCAGCAGCTCCCGCATCGCGCTCGGCGGGATCAGCCGGAACGGGTAGTGGTGCGTCCGCGACCGGATCGTCGCCAGCACCTTGTCCGGCTCGGTCGTGGCGAAGATGAAGATCAGGTGTTCCGGCGGCTCCTCCACGATCTTGAGCAGCGCGTTGAAGCCCTGCGGGGTGACCATGTGGGCCTCGTCGATGACGAACACCCGGTAGCGCGATTCGGCCGGGGCGTAGAAGGCGCGGTCCCGCAGTTCACGGGCGTCGTCGACACCGTTGTGGCTGGCCGCGTCCAGCTCGGTGACGTCCACGCTGCCCGGCCCGCCCGGCGCGAGGGCCACGCACGGGCCGCACTCCCCGCACGGTTCCGGGGTCGGGCCCGCGACGCAGTTGAGCGAGCGCGCCATGATGCGCGCACTGGACGTCTTGCCGCAGCCGCGCGGGCCGGAGAACAGGTACGCGTGGTTGATCCGGCCGGAGGCCAGCGCGGTGCGCAACGGCTCGGTGACGTGGTCCTGGCCGACGACCTCGCCGAAACTGGAGGGTCGGTACTTGCGGTACAGCGCTAGTGCCACGGGCGCGAGAGTACCGCCCACCGGTGACAGCGGTGCCCTCGGAGGAGGCGTTTCACCCGGGCAGAAAGGGGACCCCCGCACCCGTCAGAGCCTGCTTATCCTTGCTGCCTTCCGGCCCTGGGGAGGTTCACAGGATGGACGTCGCGGGGGTCCACGGGACAGTGTAGGCGATGACCGCCGACGGTGACAGCACCGGGTCCGCACCCGGCCGTGCCCCGGGCGCGAGGTCGGGGACTCAGTGCGGCAGGTCGAACTGGCCCGCCTTCACGGCCGTGACGAAGGCATCCCACTCCCCCTCGTCGAAGACGAACACCGGACTGTCGGCGAGCTTGGTGTCCCGCACGCCGACCCGGCCCGGAGTCAGGTTGACCTCGACGCAGTTGCCCCCGTTGGGCTCGCTGGCGAACGACTTCCGCCATCCGCCGGGGTCGAACATGCTCTCGGCCGTGGTCGGGTCGTAGGCGACTCTCCCGGCATAATCGGCCATGGCATCCCTCCGTACACGGTGACGGCGACTACGGGTCGTGTTCGTTGGGCCCGGTTTTTCGCCGCTATGCCGCCGATCCGACCAAAGGATGCCTCCATCCGTGCGACATTCCCCGGTTCGGCTCGACAGCATGATTATTGCGCATTTACGATTATTACTATCGGTAGAGACAGGCGGGCGATCGGGGTCGGTCTGCTGAGAGATCGACAACAACTGTGGGGGATGGTGGCAACAGCATGGCCGTACGACTCGACGTCGAGCCGGTGAGTGCCGTACGCGCGAACCGGACGGCCGAACAGGAGACCCCCCGCCGGATCCGGCGGGGGCGGTTCGGAATCAGCTTCGTCCGGCTGTCCACGCGGCGCCATCCCGGGCCGCTCCTGCCGGTGGACGACCCGTTCGCGCTCCGGTACCTGTGCCGCGCGTGACACGCTCCGCCGGAGCAGGCGGTCAGGACTCCAGTGACTCCCGGTACCGGTGGGCGAACTGCTTCAACAGCTGTCTGCTCTCCTGCCGCTCCAACGCGGCACCGCGCAGCCGGTCCCAGGCGTCCACGAAGATCTGGAAGTCCTTGACGTCGTCGAGGTAGACACCGCCCGCGGAGTGTTCGATGTAGACGAAGTCGCGGGTGCGGTCCGGGAACCGCATGACGGTGAAGTCGTTCGGCACCGCGGCGAGCTTCGCGTCGAACGGCAGCACGTGCACGTACACCCGGCTGCGCTCGTCCAGCTCCAGCATGTGCTCCAGCTGGTCGAGCATCACCGCGGGCGCGTGCCCTCCCGGGGCCCGGTGCAGCGCCGCCTCGCTGACGATGAAGCGGTAGTACGGCGGGTGCTGCTGTTCGAACACGCTCTTGCGGTCGAGGCGGTTGCGGACCAGGGCGGTGACGTCGGTGGCGCCGAACTCGGTGAACTGCTTGAGCATGTAGTGCTCGGACTGCAACGGCCCCGGGATCCGCTCGCCGTGCCAGGTGAGGATCTCGGCGGCGGCGGGTTCCAGGTCGGTGAACGTGCGGAACCAGTGCGGCACCACCGAGCGGTAGCCGGACCACTGCCCGCGCCGCCCGGCGGCGGCCCTGGCCAGCTCCAGCAGCGTCTCCGCCTCCTCGCCCGCGATGTCGTAGGCGTCCAGCATGGAACGGACGTCGCCGAGCTTGACCCCGACCGACCCGGACTCGATCTTGTTGACCTTGCCCTGGGTGCACCCCAGGATGTCGGCGACCTGCTGCTGGGTGTAGCCGGCGGCGATACGCGCGTGCCGCAGCTCGTTGCCGAGCTGCTTCCGGCGGGAGGTCACGGTGCTGGCCATGGCGCGGAGACGTTACCGCGTTCGGCGGGCCGTCCGGAATCACTCCTCCGGATGGCCCCGGGCGGGATCTCGGACACCGTGCGCAATCCCGTCCCGGCGTAAGGTGGGCAGCCATGACCACGAAAGCGAGCATCGGCGTCTCGGGCCTTGCGGTCATGGGCCGCAACCTGGCCCGCAACCTCGCCCGGCACGGCCACACCGTCGCCCTGCACAACCGCACCGAACACCGCACCCGGGAGCTGGTCGAGGGGTTCGGCTCCGAGGGGACGTTCGTGCCCACCTACTCGGCACGGGAGTTCGTGGACGCGCTCGAACGGCCGCGCCGACTGGTCATCATGGTCAAGGCCGGCGGGCCCACCGACGACGTGATCGAGGAGTTCGCCCCGCTGCTCGATCCCGGGGACATCATCATCGACGCGGGCAACGCCCACTTCGCCGACACCCGCCGCCGGGAGGCCGCGCTGCGCGAACGCGGGCTGCACTTCGTCGGCACCGGTGTCTCCGGTGGCGAGGAGGGGGCGCTGCACGGCCCGAGCATCATGCCCGGCGGGTCGGCCGAGTCGTACGCCTCGCTCGGCCCGCTGCTTGAGGACATCGCCGCGAAGGTGGACGGCGAGCCGTGCTGCACCCACGTGGGCCCGGACGGCGCGGGCCACTTCGTCAAGATGGTGCACAACGGCATCGAGTACTCGGACATGCAGCTCATCGCCGAGTCGTTCGACCTGCTGCGCGGGGCGCTCGGGTACGGCCCCGCCGAGATCGCCGAGGTGTTCCGCACCTGGAACACCGGCAGGCTGGACTCCTACCTCATCGAGATCACCGCCGAGGTGCTCGCGCACACCGACCCCACCACCGGCGGACCGTTCGTCGACGTCGTCGCCGACGAGGCCGAGCAGAAGGGCACCGGCCGCTGGACGGTGCAGAACGGGCTCGAACTCGGCGTCCCGATCACGGGCATCGCCGAGGCCACGTTCGCCCGGTCGCTGTCCGGGCACACCCAGCTGCGCGCGGCCGCCCGCGGCCTCGCCGGTCCGGCACGGGCGGCGCTGACCGGTGCCGAGGCCGAGCGGTTCGCCGACGACGTCGAGCAGGCGCTGTACGCCTCCAAGGTCGTCGCCTACGCGCAGGGGTTCAACCAGATCCAGGCGGGCAGCGCCGAGTACGGCTGGGACATCGACCTCGGCGCGGTCGCCTCGATCTGGCGGGGCGGGTGCATCATCCGGGCGACGTTCCTGGACGACATCCGGGCGGCGTTCCGGGCGGAACCGACGCTGCCGACCCTGCTGACCAGCGGCACGTTCCGCACCGCCGTGGAGCGCGCGCAGGACTCCTGGCGCAACGTCGTGACCACCGCCGTGCGGCTGGGCATCCCGACGCCCGGACTGAGCACGGCGTTGGCCTACTACGACGGCCTGCGCGCCGACCGGTTGCCCGCCGCACTGGTGCAGGGGCAGCGGGACTACTTCGGCGCACACACCTACCGGCGGACCGACCGGGAGGGCACCTTCCACACCACGTGGGCGACCGACCCGCGCGTCGAACAGCGGGCCTGACCGGCTGCGCGGGCGGCACGGTTCCGGCGGACCGGGCGCGGAACGCACCCGGCCGCCGGGCCGGTCACGCCCCCTCGAACGGCAGACCGACGTAGTTCTCGGCGAGGCTGGTCGCGGCGGAGCGGGAGCTCGCCGTGTAGCGCAGTTGGGACAGCTGCAGCCTGCGCCCGAAGGCGTCCGTCGCCGGGTCGGTGTGCAGCATCGACGTCATGTACCAGGAGAAGTGCTCGGCCCGCCACACCCGGCTCAGGCAGGTGTCCGAGTAGGCGGCGGCCGGGGCCGGGTCGCCGTCACGCAGCAGTGCTTTCAGGGCGCGGGCGAGGTGGCGCACGTCGGCGATGGCGAGGTTCATGCCCTTCGCCCCGGTGGGTGGCACGATGTGCGCGGCGTCGCCGGCGAGGAACAGCCTGCCGTACTGCATCGGCTCCACCACGAAGCTGCGCATCGGTGCGATGCTCTTCTCCAGCACCGGCCCCTCCCGCAGGCGGAAGCCGTCCCCGGTGGCCAGCCGCTGTTGCAACTCCGACCACACCCGGTCGTCCGGCCAGTCGTCCACCGGGTCGTCCGGGTCGACCTGCAGGTACAGCCGGGTGATCTCCGGAGAGCGCATGCTGTGCAGGGCGAAGCCGCGCTCGTGGTGGGTGTAGATCAGCTCGGAGTGCGACGGCGGGGTGCGTGCGAGGATGCCGAGCCAGGCGAACGGGTAGTGCCGCTCGAAGGTGGTCAGCGCGCGCTCCGGGATCGACGGCCTGCTCACCCCGTGGAACCCGTCGCACCCGGCGATCGCCTCGCAGCGCAGTTCCCGCGCGTGGCCGTCCGCGTCGGTGTAGCTCACCCGCGGCCGGTCGCCGTCCACGTCGTGCAGCGCGACGTCGGAGACCCCGAACTCGATCGGCAGGCCCTTCTCCTCGTGCGCGGCGATCAGGTCCTTCACGATCTCCTGCTGGCCGTACACGGTGATGCACCGGCCGGTCAGCCCGGTGAGGTCGATCCGGTGGTCCGCGCCGTCGAACCGCAGGGACAGGCCGTGGTGCGGCATCCCCAGGGCCTCCATCCGGGCGCCCACCCCGATCTCCCGCAGCAGCTCGACGGTCGGCTGCTCGCACACGCCCGCGCGGACGCGCTGCTCGATGTGGGAGCGGCTGCGGGCCTCCAGCACCACGGCCTCGACGCCCTGCAGATGCAGCAGGTAGGACAGCACCAGGCCCGCGGGGCCCGCTCCGACGATGCCAACCCGGGTGTCCGTCACCGGAGTCCTCTCTTCCCACGAGAACCGTTCCGACCACCGCCGCCGGTGCGCCGCACCGGGGATTCGAGGGTCCTGCCGGTGCGACGGTACGGTCAAGACCGGGGGCGCCCGCGGCCCGCGGAGGACCGGCCCGTCCGTTCGGCGGAGGACCGGTCGCGCGGGTGGGAACGCTCGCCCGGCTCGTCCGGCTGGGAGACCGCACGCGGCGCCCCGAGCGTGCGGGAGATGCCGTGCGCGGCGGCGCGGACGGCGGGTACCAGGGTCCACGGGTCGGTGCCCTGCGCGGGGACGACGATCGAGATGGCGGCGACCACGGTGTCGTCGGCACCGCGGACGGGGGCGGCGACGGACACCGCGTCCGGTTCGATCTGGCCGTCGCTGAGCACGAACCCGTCCCGCCGCACGTCGGCGAGCACCCGGCGCAACCGGGTCGGGTCGACGAGGGTCTTCGGCGAGTACCGCGTGAGCGGCCCGGCCAGCACGCGCTCCTGGGTCTCCGGCGCGGCGTGCGCGAGCAGTACGAGGCCGACCCCGGTGGCGTGCGGCGGCATGCGCCCGCCGACGCGGGAGCGGATCCGGATGGCCTCGCGTCCGGCGATGCGCTCGACGTAGACGACGTCGGTGCCGTCGAGCACGGCGAGCTGGACGTTCTGGTGGGTGGCCTCGTAGAGGTCCTCCAGGAACGGGAGGGCGCTGTCCCGCAACGGCGCGCCGTGCGGGGCGAGCGAGGCGATCTCCCACAGCCGCAGCCCGACGCGGTAGCCGCCGTCGGCGTCGCGTTCGAGCGCGCCGTGCTCGGTGAGCGCACCCACGATCCGGTGCGTGGTGGACAGCGGCAGCCCGGCCCGCCTGCTCAACTCGGACAGGGTCAACACCGGCCGCTGCGGGCTGAACGCGTCGAACACGGCCAGCACCCGCCCGACCACACTCACCGAACTCTCACCCCTGTGCCGCACACCCCCACCCAACGCGGCCACCCCCACCCCCGCAACCCCCTCCCGGGGGTGTTGCCGTGAAGGGCACCTTCCCTGCGCCGGACGCAGCGAGGGGCACTTTCCCTGCGTCGCATGCAGGGAAAGTGCCCCTCACGGCACTACGGAGGGTGACCGGCTCGGTCAGCCCCAGACCTTCTCGGCGGTCTCGACGATGCGTTCGAGCTTGCGGAACTGCTCGTCGCGGGTGAGGTCGTTGCCCTCCTCGGTGGAGGAGAAGCCGCACTGCGGGGACAGGCAGAGCTGGTCGACGTCGATGTACTTGGACGCCTGCTCGATGCGCCGCTGCAGGGAGTCCAGCGACTCCAGCTCACCGCGCTTGGTGGTGACCAGGCCGAGCACGACGTACTTGCCCTTCGGCACGTGGCGCAGCGGCTCGAAGCCGCCGGAGCGCTCGTCGTCGAACTCCAGGAAGTAGCCGTCCACGTTCAGCTCGTTGAACAGCGCCTCGGAGACGAAGTCGTAGCCGCCCTCGGCCGCCCACGAGGAGCGGAAGTTGCCCCGGCACAGGTGCGTGGTGATCGCCATGCCCTCGGGCTTGTGCTCCAGGGCGGCGTTCATCGTCCGGATGTTGCGCAGGTGCAGGGTGTCCGGGTCGCCGCCCATGCGGGCCACGAGCTCGCGCTGGTTCGGGTCGTTGAGGTAGGCCAGGCTGGTGTCGTCGAGCTGCAGGTAGCGGCACCCGAGCTCGCCCATCGCGGCGATCTGCGCACCGTAGGCCGCGCTCAGGTCGGTGAAGAAGTCCTCGAGGTCCGGGTACACCGACTCGTCGACGGCGGCACGGCCGCCCCGGTAGTACACCATGCTCGGCGACGGGATCGTGAGCTTCGGCGTCACCGACGGGTCGGTGACCGACTTGAGGAACTCGAAGTGCTCGGCGAAGATCGGCTCCCGCAGCCCGACCTTGCCGTCGACCTGCAGCTTGGGCGGGGAGAAGTTCAGGTCGCCCGCCGCGTTGTGGAACCGGACCTCCATCCGCTCGTCGCTCTGCGACACGCCGTCGAGCTGGTAGATGAAGTCCATGTGCCAGGAGGCACGGCGGAACTCGCCGTCGGTGGCCGAACGCAGCCCGGCCCGACGCTGCCGCTCGACGACCTCGCGGATCGCGTCGTCCTCGACGGCCTTCAGTTCGTCACGGGTGATCTCGCCCCGCGCCGCCTTCTCACGGGCCGCGTGCAGCTCGGGCGGACGGAGCAGGCTGCCGACGTGGTCGGCGCGGAACGGGGGACTCGTACGCTGGCTCATTGCGACATCGTCACACGGCCTGTGAACCCGCTCAACACACTGCCGTCGAGGTTTTCGCTGGTTGAAAGCCCGAAGACGCCCGGTGCGGGACGACTCGCCGTCACCGGATCGGCACCCCGCGCGGTTCGCCCCGGGCGGGCGGGGTATCCGGCGCGCATGCTGTCCTCCCTCGCACGCGGCGCCGCGGCCGGCGCCGCAGGAACCACGGCCCTGCACGCCGCCACCTACCTGGACATGACCCTGCGCGGCCGCCCGTCCAGCAGCACCCCGCAGCAGACGATCGAGAAGATCAGCCGGGCGGCGGGCACCGAACTGCCGGGGGACACGCAGGAACAGGAGAGCCGGAAGTCGGGGCTCGGCGCGCTGCTCGGCATGGTCACGGGAACGACGGTGGGCGTGGGCTACGGCGTCCTGCACGGGCTCGGCTGGCGCCCGCCGGTGCTGGTGGGCGGCGTCGTCGCGACCGTGGCCGCGATGGCGGGGGCGAACGCCCCGATGGCCGTCCTCGGCGTGACCGATCCCCGCACCTGGAGCGCCTCCGACTGGCTCAGCGACGCCCTGCCCCACCTGGCCTACGGCCTGGTCACCGCCACCACCTACGCCGCCACGGAACCACGACGCCCCCGCCGTCGCCGCCGCACACGCCGGGGCCGCTGACCGCGCCCCCGGCGTGTGCCGTGAGGGGCACTATGCCTGCGTCATGTGCAGTGAAAGTGCCCCTCACGGCACTCAACGCAGGGAAAGTGCCCTTCACGACAACCTCCGGGCGAGGGAGCGCGGGGGTCAGCGGCCGACGAGGGTGCGGGCGGCGTCGACGATGGCCGAGGAGTCGATGCCCGCGTGCTGGAGCTGCTCGGCGGCGCCGGTCGAGCCGGGCATCGCCAGCACGCCGAGCTTGGTGACCTTCGGCATCGTGGTCGCCGAGGTGAACGCGTCCAGCACGGCGTCGCCCAACCCGCCCTGCGGCCAGTGGTCCTCGACCGTGACCACGCGGCCGGTGTCGGCCGCCGCCTCGTGCAACGTGGCGATGTCCACGGGTTTGACCGAGTACAGATCGATCACCCGCGCCCGGATCCCCGCGTCGGCGAGCTGGTCGGCCGCGGCCAGCGCCTCGTGCACGGTGATCCCGGCGCCGACCAGCGTCACCTCGTCCGACGACGACGAGCGCAGCACCTTGCTGCCGCCGATCGGGAAGCTCTCCTCCGGGCCGTACAGCACCGGGGTGTCCGGGCGGGTGGTGCGCAGGTACCGGATGCCGGAGTGCTCGGCCATCGCCGCGGTCAGGTGCGCGGTCTGGTTGCCGTCACACGGGTAGAGCACCGTGCTGCGCCACACCGCACGGAAGAACGCCAGGTCCTCCAACCCCATCTGCGACGGCCCGTCCGGCCCGATCGACACCCCCGCGTGCGAGCCCATCAGACACAAATCCGCCCCGCTGATCGACGCCATCCGCACGAAGTCGTACGCCCGGCTGAGGAACGCCGCGAACGTCGCCGCGTACGGCACCCAGCCCCGCACCTGCAGCCCCACCGCCGCGGCGATCATCTGCTGCTCGGCGATGTAGCACTCGAAGAACCGGTCGGGGTGTTCCTTGGCGAAGTACCCCGTGCGGGTCGAGTCGCTGACCTCGCCGTCGAGCGCCACGATGTCCGACCGCACCCGCCCCAGCGCGGTCAACGTCTCGCCGAACGCGGTGCGGGTGGCGACCTCCGCACCCGGCGAGTACGTCGGGATCGACAGCGTGTGCAGCCGGGGCGGCGCGGGCCGCTCGTACTCGGGCGCGGTGACGTCCACCCGGATCGACCGCCGCCCGCCCAGCTCGGCGATCGCCTCGTCCGCGTTCGGCAGCGCCTTGCCGTGCTGCCCCTCGGTGTCGTCCACCGCCGACACGCCGCGTCCCTTGTGCGTGCGGGCGAGGATGGCGGTGGGCCGGTCGGACCCGGCGGCCTCGGCGTAGGCACGGTCGATCTGCTCGACGTCGTGCCCGTCGATCTCGATGGTGTGCCAGCCGAACGCGCCGATGCGGCGGGCGTAGGCGCCGGTGTCCCACCCGTGCCGGGTGGGCCCGCGCTGGCCGAGCCGGTTGACGTCGACGATCGCGGTGAGGTTGTTCAGCCGCTCGTACCCGGCGTGCTCGAAGGCCTCCCACATCGACCCCTCGGCGAGTTCGCTGTCCCCGCACAGCACCCACGTCCGGTAGTCCCGGTGTTCGAGCCTGCGCCCGGCGAGCGCGATGCCGACCCCGATCGGCAGACCCTGCCCCAGCGAGCCGGTGGCCACGTCCACCCACGGCAACGCGGGGGTGGGGTGTCCCTCCAGCCTGCTGCCGGACGAGCGGTACCAGCGCAGTTCGTCCTCGGAGATCGCCCCGGCCGCGACGTACATCGCGTACAGCAGCACCGAGGCGTGCCCCTTGGAGAAGATCAGGTGGTCGTTGGCGGGGTTCTGCGCCGCCTCGAAGTCGTACCGCAGGTGCCCGGCGAGCAGCACGGCCATCAGGTCGGCCGCCGACATCGACGACGTCGGATGCCCCGACCCGGCGAAGTCGGCCGCGCGCACCGCGTCCACCCGCAGTTGCTGCCCCAGCTCGGTGAGCATCTCGCGATCGACGGTCGCCACGGACATCGGCCACCTCTTCCCTCGGCGCGTTCCACGGATCACCGCCGCGCCGGGACCCGGCACGGCACGTCCCCGGCAGATACCCGGGGTCACGCCCGGTTAACCCGGCCGCGCCGGGAGCGGTGCGCCGCACTCCCGGCACCGGGTCCGCGCAGCGCAGCGCCACCGGCCGGGCGGTTGTCGGACCGCGCGGACCCGGCTGATACGCTGTTGCGCGGAGGATTGGCCGAGCGGCCTAAGGCGCACGATTGGAAATCGTGTTGGGTTAACAGCCCTCACGGGTTCGAATCCCGTATCCTCCGCTCACCGGAACGCCGGGTACCTACGGGTGCCCGGCGTTCTTCGTCGTGTAGCACGGCGGACAGGCGAGCGAAGGGCCGGACCGGGTCCGGGACCGTAGACTGCCGAACCTGCGGCGGTAGCGGGGAGCTCATGGGAGGTCCGGCATGGGCGACGACGACGGGCAGGTGCGGGCGGTGTGCACCGGGTGCGGTGGCGACGGGCAGGTCGCCGATCCCAAGCTCGCCGTGCTCGACGGAATCGGCCGCGCGGTACTGACGATGCGGGCGTGCCGCTGGTGCGACGGCGAGGGCAGGCGGCCCCTGCACCACCCACCCGTCTGACCTGACCACCCGCGCGCGGGGAAACCCCACCCCGGCGAGTCGCCATTCACTGCCCGCGAGTTGACGCTCCAAGGCCGCGAGTCGCCACTCCAGGCCCGCGAGTCGCTGCTCCCTGCCTACGACTCAACGCCGACGGCGGGACGCGATACAGCCGTCACCCACCCGCGCACGACGGCGGTACTTCCTACAGGCCGACGCGCGGACGTGAAGCGTCAACTCGAGGTTCGGGAACGGCAACTCGCGGTCCTGGGGCGGCGACTCGCGGACCTGGGGGAGTGAGTCGGGGCCGCCTTTCGCGTGCGTGGGGGGTCAGCAGCAGTGTTCGCCGCGCCAGGCTTCGCGGCCCTCGCGGACGGCGACGGCGGCGATGACCAGGGCGGCGATCGGGTCGGCCCAGGCCCAGCCGAACAGGCTGTTCGCCAGCAGGCCCACCAGCAGCACACCGGAGAGATAGCAGCACAGCAGCGTCTGCTTGGAGTCCGCCACGGCACTGGCCGAGCCGAGCTGCCTGCCGACGTGGCGCTGGGTCAGCGACAACGCGGGCATGACCACCAGCGACACCGCGGCGAGCACGATGCCCACCGCCGAGTGCTCCGCCTCGGCGGCACCGAACAGGCCGCGCACGGACTCCACCCCGACATAGGCGGCCAGCGCGAAGAACGACACGGCGATCACCTTCAGTGCCGTCCGTTCCCGCGCCTCGGGGTCGGTGCCGGAGAACTGCCAGGCCACGGCCGTGGCGGAGGCGACCTCGATCGTCGAGTCCAGGCCGAAGCCGATCAGAGCGGTGGAGTTCGCCACCGCACCCGCCGAGATCGCGACGACGGCCTCGACGACGTTGTAGGTGATCGTGGCAGCGACCAGCAGCCGCACCCAGCGGGTCAGGACCGCGCGCCGCTGCTCGGACAGCGGGGCCTCCTGCGGCTGGGCCGACGCCGCCCGGCCCGCACCACAGGCTCCGTCCGTTCCCGCGCAACAGTCGTCGGCCGGGGTCGTGGCCGGGTGTCCGGTGTCGTCGGACGGGTGGCTCACGGGACAACCTCCTCCCCGGCCGTGCGTACCCCGTCGCCGTCCGCCGCCACCGGGGTGTCGTTCAGGCACGGCCGGTCGGTGTCGACGGCCAGCACCATCTCCGAGAGCTCCCCCAGCGCGCGGGCCAGGTGCGGGTCGGCGAGGTCGTAGCGGACGCGGCGGCCCTCGTAGGTGGCCGCCACGAGTCCGCAGCCGCGCAGGCAGGCCAGGTGGTTGGACACGTTCGACCGGCTCAGCCCGAGCTGTTCGGCCAGTGCGCCCGGGTAGTGCACGCCGTCGAGCAGGGCGGTGAGGATGCGGCAGCGGGTGGGGTCGGCCAGGGCCCGCCCGAGCCGGGCGAGCGCGGTGCCGCGCGTCTCACAGGTCCACACGGGCTGAATAGTACAGCCGACACTGAACATTCGACACCCGGCGGGGTGCGCACACGGTGACTGATCGATTCCCCCACCTACCTGCTGTGTGCTGCTGATCGATCACGATAGGTTGGTCGCCGTCAGATCCGACTTCCTCAAGGAGCCCGACCCATGCCCGGTGTGGAGGAGATTCGCGCGGGGATCGCCCTCGCGAACGAGAAGGCTTCCGCCAGCATCGCCGCCCTGCAGCAGGCCGCCCAGTCCCTCGAGGAAGCCCAACAGTCGCTGGCCCAGGCCACCTCCGGCAGTGCCCAGGAGGAGGTCAACCAGGCGCACGGGATGCTCGCCGAGGCGTTGCAGGGGATCAACGGCACCCAGACCACCATCCGTGCGTGCATCACCTCCGCCGAGAACTACTCGGCCCGGCTGTGAACCCGGCCGGCCCGGTCGCGGCCGGTGACCGCACGTCGGTGAAGCGTCGGGAGGTCCCATGTCAGCGGAACAACTACGGCACGCGCTCGGCGAGGTGCTCGGCACCCTCGACGACGTCCGTGCACACAACGCCGCCGCCCGCGAGCTGCTGGAGGACTACCGGCGGGTGGTCACCGAGGCCCAGGCCCGTCCCGACGCCTGGCTGCCGGACGAGCTCGCGCGGGCGGTCGAGCAGCTCGACGCGAACCGCGCGCGGATCGACGGGGCGGAGCAGATGATCGACCACTACCGTTCGAGGGTGTAGGCGTGCGACGCAGGAACGCGCAGCGCCGCGCCCGGGTCACGCAGGCGCTCGACACCCTCCGCGACCGGATCGGGCTGGTGCTCGGCGCGGCGCGACACCGCCGCGAGGCCGCCGAGGCCGACCTTGCCCGGCTGCGGCTGGAACGGCAGGGGGTCACCACGGGCACCGAGAACGCCCTCGACGACCCCGAACTCCTCGAACGGCTGC
>NZ_KE387092.1:26971-32045 GCF_000430445.1 Saccharomonospora iraqiensis subsp. iraqiensis | reverse complement strand
GCGGCGCCCGGGCCCGCGGGCAGGCCGCCCGGCGAGTGGCTGGGCCGGACCGGGTACTCCGACGGCAGCACCGTGCCCGGGTTGTGGCGGATCGGCTCGGCGACCGTGACCGGCTCCGCCCCCCTCGCCGGACCCGGTGCGGACCCCGTGGCGGTGCGGGAGGAGACGTTCGACGTCGCCGTGCCGCTGCTCGACGAGTCGCACCTGGCGATCACGTCCGCGCCCGGGACCCGCAGCACCGTGGACGCGGTGGTGGAGAACCTGCTGATGCGGGTGCTGTCCACGTTCGTCCCCGGCGCGGTCCGGGTGGACCTGCTGGACCTCGGTCAGCTCACCACCGTGCTGCCGAACTTCTACGCCCTGACCCGCACCAGCGCGGTCACCGTGCACGACCCGACCCGGCTGGAGGAGCTGCTCGACGAACTGGCCGGACAGATCCGCCGCACCAACGCCCGGACGATGCAGGCGGGATACCCCTCGCTGCGGGCACAGCGCGAGGCCACCGGCCGGCGCACCGAGCCGTGGCGGGTGGTCGTGCTCTACGGCAACGGCGAGGACCTGCCACCCGAGCAGCTGCGCGACCTCAAACGGATCGCGGGCGGGGCGCTCGCGGCGGGCATCTCGCTGATCCTCGTCGACGTGCCCACCGTGCTCGGCGGGGCGGTGGAGACGATCAGCCTGCTCGACGAGCGGCGCGCGATCACGTCGATGACCGGCACCGACGTCCCCGTCGACCTCGACCCGGCGCTGCCCGCCGGGGGTGTGGCGACGGCGACCTCCCGCATCGCCGACTCGCTCATCGCCCGGCAGGGCGGACCCCGGTCGTTCACCGACCTGCTGCCCACCGAGTTCGGCAGGCACAACTCGGCGGCCGAACTGCGCGCGCCGGTCGGCTTCCACGAGGGCGAGCCGGTGGAGGTCGTCATCGGCGACACCACCCCGCACGCACTGATCGGCGGCCCGAGCGGGTCGGGCAAGACGAACTTCCTCTACGCCCTGCTCGGCAGCCTCGCCGCGCGGTACTCGCCGGACGAGCTGGCGCTGTACCTGCTGGACTTCAAGGAGGGCGTGTCGTTCGCCGGGCTCGCCCCGGGCCGCAAGGACGAGAGCTGGCTGCCGCACGCC
The DNA here is from genome assembly GCF_000430445.1 of Saccharomonospora iraqiensis subsp. iraqiensis. Lineage (GTDB taxonomy): Bacteria > Actinomycetota > Actinomycetes > Mycobacteriales > Pseudonocardiaceae > Saccharomonospora > Saccharomonospora iraqiensis. The sequence goes on along the minus strand of NZ_KE387092.1, from coordinate 30,920 downwards.
CGGCTGGTCGGGGTGAACGTGAACACCGACCGCGAGTTCGGCCTGGCCCTGCTGCGGTACCTGTCCGACGAGATGCGCAGGCGCTCGGCCGCGGCCAAGGAGTTCGAGGTCACCAACCTCGCCGAGCTCCGCGAACAGGACCCGGACGGGCACTGGCCCCGCATCGTCGCGGTGATCGACGAGTTCCAGTACCTGTTCGCCGAACGCGACAGCGTCACCGGGATGGCCACCGCGCTGCTGGAGGACCTCGCGCGGCGCGGCCGGTCGCAGGGCATCCACCTGATCCTGGCCAGCCAGGACATTGCCGGGATCGAGGCGTTCTGGGGCAAACCCGCCGTGTTCGAGCAGTGCACCCTGCGGGTGGCGATGCCGAAGGCGCGCCGGGTGCTCGCCGAGGCGAACCAGGCGGCCGTGTCGGCCCCGCGCTGGCACGCCGTGATCAACCACGACTCCGGCATCGCGCACGGCAACGCCCTCGCCCACATCCCGGACGCCAGCGCCCGGGGTGTGTTCCCCACGTTGCAACGCCAGCTCTGGCAGCGGTACGGGACGCAGGGCCGCCCCCGGCTGTTCGACGGTGCGATCGCGCCCCGGCTCGACGACTCCCCGGCCTTCGCCGCGCTGACCCGCACCGACCGGCCGCGCGCCGTGGTGGGCCAGGCGATCGCGGTGTCCGACGACGCCCACGCCGTCGAACTGGCCGACGCGCCGGGCCGCAACCTCGCCGTGCTCGGCACCACCCGTCGGGACGCCCTGTCCATCCTGGACGCGGCCACCCGGTCGTTGTCCCGGCAGTTCGGCCCGGGTGACGTCGAGTTCGTGCTCAGCTGCGCGGTGCCGGCCTGTGTGCCCGAGGTGACGCGGCTGGGCGAGGCCCTGGTCGCCGACGGGCACAAGGCGCGGGTGGTGGCACCCGACGATCTCGGTGCCGCACTGGCCGACCTGTCGGGCAGCCTGTCCGACGCCGACACCGCGCGCTTCGTCGTCCTCTACGGTGTCGACGCGGTGCTGCCCGCGCTGGAGCGCAAGGAGCCGGGCACGAGCAGTGGGCTGGACCACCTGCGCACGGTCCTCAAGCAGGGCCCCGTGCGGGGCACGCACGTGCTCGGCTGGTGGCGCGGGGTGTCCCGGCTCAAGGACACCCTCGGCTTCGGCGGCACCGACGACATCGGCGCGTGGGTGGCGCTGGACGTGCAGGGCAACGAACTCGCCCCGTTCTGCGCCGGGCAGGTGGTGCACTGGTCACCGCGGCCCGGCCGGGCGTTGTTCTTCGACCGCACCACGCACGCGAGCCCCGAGGTCACCATCCCGTTCCACGCGGAGGAGGCCGACGATGCCTGACGAGCCGGATGCGGCCGTGCGGTACAAGGAGATCATGGGCCTGGCCCGCAGGGCGGCCGAGGATCTGCGCTCCTGGGAGCGGACCCGCGCCCGGGAGCTCGACGCGGAGATCCGCGCCGCCGAACAGCGCGTCGAGAAGGCGACCGAGCGCGAACGCACGGCGGCCGAGCGCGCGTACCACTTCTGGCGGATGGCCTGTGACGAGATCTCGCGGCTGTCCTGGCTGGAACCGGGCCCGGACCCCGAACCGGCGTCCTCGGCACACAAGGACCACCTCGACCGCTACGCCGAGGACATCCGCACGGCCTACCAGGAACTCACCCGCTCCGTCGTCGACCTCGGCTGGCGCGCCCGCTGACCCGCCCCCACAGCCCGGCGAGTCGCCACCCCAGGCCCGCGAGTCGCCACTTCCTGCCCGCGAGTTGACACCCCAGGCCCGCGAGTCGCCGCTTCCTGCCCGCGAGTTGACACCCCAGGCCCGCAAACCGACGCCACAGGCCCGCGAACCGGCATCCCACGTCCGGACGGTCGCCACGAACGTCCGTGAACCACGTCGAACCTCGTGCACAGATCCCGCAAGACCGCGGCGAGGCTCCTCGCGCCCGGTGGGCGCTGATCGCCGGGAGGCACGAGCCGGCGACTAGCCGACCTGAGGCGGCAACTCGTCGGCCTGGGGCGGCAACTCGCGGGCCTGAGACGGCGACTCGCCGGCCTGAGCCGGCAACTCGCGGGCAGGAAGTGGCGACTCGCGGGGCCTGAGGTGGCAACTCGCCGGGCTGGAGTGGGGACTCGCGGGGGTGGAATGGGGTCACCTCGGGGTGAGGCGGGTGATCTGGGGGTCGTGGTCGCTGGCCCGGTCGGCGAACTCGGCGTTGATGTGCACCACGTCGTAGTCCACACGGTGCGGGGCCGACGAGACGAGGATGTGGTCCAGCACCTGGGAGCGGCCCTCGTAGATGTAGCTGTAGCGCTGCCCGGGCGGGAGGGTCTCCACCAGCGCCTCCAGTGCGCCGCCCTCGGTGAGGGTGTGCAGGGTCGGGGAGAACTGGAAGTCGTTCAGATCCCCCGCCACGACCACGTTGGCCCGCGGGTCGACCGCGAGCAGGTCGTCGACGAAGCCGCGCACCACCTCGGCCTGGCGCACCCGCTGCTGCTCGGAGTACCGCGTCGGTGGCTGGAACCGGCCGTGTACCGGCTGGTCACCGCCCTTGGAGGCGAAGTGGTTGGCCAGCACGAACACCGTCCGGCCCCGGAACCGGAACTCGCCCGCCAACGGCTTGCGGCTGTCCGCCCAGGCCCGGTCACCGGGGTCGATGCGGCCCGGTGAGACGGACAGCGCCGCGCCGCCGCGGTCACGCTCCACCGCCACGGGGGTCGTGGCGTCCCCGCCGGGGCGGTCCACGAACGACACCCGCCGCGGGTCGAACAGGAAGCCGACGCGGATGTTGCCGCCCGGCTGCCCGCCGTCGGCACCGTCCACCGGGTCGATCTGCCGCCACTCGTAGCGCGGTCCCCCCGCCGCCTCGATGGCGTCGGTGAACCGGGTCAGCGTCTCCCGGGCCGACACGACGCCGTCGTCGACGCCGGTCGGCCCGTTGTCGTCCTGGATCTCCTCCAGCGTGACGATGTCCGGGGAGCGGAGATTGTGCACGATGCCGTGGGCCAGCTCGTCGAACCTCGCCTGCGCGTCGACGGCCGAGAGGTTCTCCACGTTGTACGTCGCCACGGACAGTTCCCCGGGCCGCTGCGCGCGGGTGACCTCGCGGTCCAGCCCGTTGTCGGTGACCTCGCCGAGGACGTTCGCCATGAGCGTGTAGCCGCCGAAGCGGTCGTAGGCCAGCGGGCCCGCCGTCCGTCCGCCGAGCGTGTCCCCCGTGTTCGCCTCCGGGAAAGGGCGTTCACCGAACGGGATCAGCGACTCGATCTTGAGGACACCGGTGTTCGACCGGTCGTAACCGAGGTTCACCGTGCCGCCCCGTGCGGTCGGGTGCTGCTCCGGTTTCGTGGTCGCGTACAGCTCGTGGTAATCGGTGCTCGGCCCGACCAGGCGCACGTCGCGCACCGACACTAGCTCACCCTCGTGCGCCTCCCAGAATCGAGGGCGTACTTGTCCGGCCGCAGGGGCGCCCGCTCGATCGACCCGCCCGGCTCGGCGGTGCGCTCCTCCGGGACCGTGTCCGGCCCGATCTCCAGCGCCGCGGGCACCTCCCCACCACGGGCGGAGACCGTCCACGTGGCGTCGACCAGTTCCGTGGCGGACTGGAAGTCCGACGTGGCCGGATCGTCCGGGTAGTACTCCTCGACCGTGCCGGTCACCCGGACACGGTCTCCGGGGGACAGGTCCGGGTCGGCCGCACCGGTGAACACGAACAGCCCCTCGCTGGTGCGCGGATCGTCGTCCGGATCGGGGTCCTGCATCCAGAATCCGCGCGCGGAGCCGAACGTGCGCGTCGCCGTCACGACACCGGGCACGGCGACCCGCTCGCCCTCCAGCGGGGAGAGCCGGGTGGTGCCCTGCACCTCGTGGATCCGGGTGCGCACGACGCCGGAGGCGGGCGACTCCCCCGCGCCGTGCCCCGTCGCCGCCCCGGCGGTCACCGGACCGGCC
>NZ_KE387092.1:23015-26871 GCF_000430445.1 Saccharomonospora iraqiensis subsp. iraqiensis | reverse complement strand
ATCAGCCCGTCGAGCGGCCCGTCGGCCGCCGACGCGGTGCCGGTCGACGCGGTGTCGGTCGACGCCGCGGGCGGATCCTCGCCCGGGGCGAGGTAGTGCGCGGTCAACGTGAGGTCGTCGTCGGGCATGGTGAACGTCCGGACGCGGTCGGTGTCGCCGTCCTCCTCCCAGTGGTGGAAGGTGGACTCGCCGTCCGTCGCGGTCCGGGCCGCGGCCACGCTGACCGTGGCGCCCTCGGTGACCCACGCCGAGCTGGTCGTCCCTCCGGCATCGTCCCCGTCCCCCTCGCTGGCGATCTCCAGGGCCGCGGGCACGTTGCCGGTCAGGGTCAGCCGGTGCTCCCTCGGCTGGGCCACGTACGTGTAGGTCGTGGTCACCCCCGCCCCGTCGGTGGCGGTGGCGGTGAGCTCCATGTGCGAGTCGGGGTGGTCGGTGAACGGGATCGAGAAGGACCGCCCGTCCCCGGAGCCGGTGGGGTGCGCGTGGCAGGTGGCGTCCTCGGGGCAGTGCACCACCGTGGCCTCCCAGTGCAGCGGCAGCCGTCCGTCCTCGGCGTCGGTGGCCCGTGCCGAGACCCGCACCGGGTCCCCGACCGCGTAGTTCGCGTCCTCGCGGACGTCCGCCTCGATCCGGGGGGTGTGGTTGCCCGGCACGACGGTGATCTCCGCGCGGTCCACGGCTCCCGCGGGGTCGGTGACGGTGAGCGTGGCGGTGGCGGAGTCGATCCCCTCGGCGTAGGTGTGACGCGCCCGCACCCCGGAGGCGGTCTCCCCGTCCCCGAACTCCCACTCGTAGATCAGCAGGTCGCCGTCGTGGTCGGTGGAATCGGAGGCGTCGAAGGTCACCGTGCGGCTGTCCGGGTCGGTGTCGACGTCGGCGTGTGCGCTCGGGGCACGGTTGCCGCCGACGTACGTGAGCCGTTTGAGCGTGCCGGAGCCGATGTCGGCGTAGACGATGTCGCCGTTCGCCGCGGTGCCGAAGCTGACCGGCCTGCCGATGTCGGTGCCCAGCGGCGGGCTCTCCGGGCCGCGGGACAGCCTGCCCTGGTCGTCGTAGCGCAGCGTCCACAGTTTCCCGTGGGCGTAGTCGCCGAAGAAGTACGCACCCCGGTACCGCTCCGGATAGCTCGTGCCGGTGTAGACCACGCCGCCGGTGACGCTGTTGGCGTTGTCCGCACCCTCCCCGTGCCGCAGGCTCACCAACGGCTCGGTGTTGTCCGCGTCCGCGCAGCCGGGCAGCTCCCGGTAGCCGGGGGTGCGGGCGGTGCCCTCCCAGCACGGCCAGCCGTAGGTCCGGCCCGGACGCACCAGGTTGATCTCCTCCCAGGTGTTCCAGCCGACGTCGCCCACGAGCGGCAGGCCGGTGCGTGGGTCCAGGGAGAGGCGGAACGGGCTGCGGAAACCCCCCGCGAAGACCTTGCTGCGGGCGGAGTCGGGGGCGGCCGGGTCGTAGAACGGGTTGTCCGGGACGCCCCGGCCGTCCGCGTCCAGATGCAGGATCTTGCCCTGCACCACCGACGGGTCCTTGGCCCGCAGGGCCAGCGGGTCCACCTCGGTGTAGTCGGCCACGTCGCCCACCGAGACCCACAGCGTGCCGTCGGGGTCCGGCACGAGGCCGGTGATCCCGTGCACGACCGCGTCACCGGGGATGCGGAGCAGTTCGGTCTCGCCGGTCAGCCCGGTCGGCTCGTCCGCGCCGGTCACGCGCCAGCGCGCCAGGGTGAGGTCGAAGGACCCGCCGCCGGTGGGCACCGACCGGGCCAGGTAGACGTGCCGGGTGGTCCCGTAGTCGGCGGCCGCGGCGAGGCCGAGCAGCCCCATGTCCTGGACACCGACGACGGGCAGGTCGCGCAGCGTGCGGCTGCGCTCGCCGTCGGCCGACACCCAGGAGACGGTGCCCTCCTTGCCGGTGGTGAGCACGCCACCGTCCGGCAGGTACGCGAAGTCGGTGAGCTTGCCCGGGGACTGTGCCGCGGGCAGCGTCCGCAGGGTGAACCCCGACGGCAGTTCGGGAGCCGCGGAGCCGGACGCCGACCGGTCGGGAGGTCCGGCCCCGGGGTCCGGGTCCGGGCCGGAGTGCGCGGAGGCGACGACGGACAGGCTCGCCGCCACCAGTCCGGCGAGGGTGACGGCGAGGAGACGGACGACAGTACGGTTCCCAGGGGACCTCATACCGGCACTGTCGACCGCCTTTCCGGGATTGTTTCCCGGGACACGCCGTTCGTGTCAAGACGGCACCCGGCCGCGTGAAGTCCGCCGCCCGATCAGGGGACTTGCCGTCCGCGGCGTCCGGGGGGCCACGCCACGCGGCGGACCGTACCGCGGGGTCGGGTAGTTTGCGACACATGATCGCGAGCGAACACGTCATCCTCGTCCACGGGACCTGGATGCGCGGGTCCCACTGGACCGAAGCGCGGCAGGCGTTCGAACAGCGCGGCTTCACCGTGCACACGCCGAGCCTGCGCCACCACGACCTCCCGCTGCTGGAGGGGTCGCTGCGAATGGCCTCGGTGAGCCTGACGGACTACACCGACGACCTCGCCGAACTCGCGCGGTCGCTGGACCGGCCGCCGCTGCTGGTGGGGCTGTCGATGGGCGGACTGCTCGCCCAGCTCGTGGCGGCGCGGGTCCCGCACGCGGGCGTCGTGGCCGCGTGCCCGGCCCCGGCGGCGGGCGTGTTCGGGATGTACCCGAACACCGTCCGGCTGTTCGGCAGCCACTACCTCCAGCCGCGCCCCTGGGACAAGCCGCTGTATCCCACCTGGCACCGGCTGCGCTGGGGGGCGGCGCACACCCAGGACGAGGACTACGTCCGCGGGATGTACTCGGACCTGGTCTGCGAGTCGGGCCGGGCCTACTGCGAGATGGCCTTCCCGTTCCTCGACCCGCGCAGGGCCGCCACCGTGGACTTCGACGCGGTCACCGGGCCGGTGCTGGCGATCGGTGGCGAACGGGACCGGATGATCTCGCCGCGGATCCCGCGCGCCACGGCCCGGCGGTACCGGCGCGGCAGCTACGTCGAGATTCCCGGGGCGGACCACATGGTGCTGATGGGCAACCGGCTGCACGTCACGATGCGGCGCATCGACGAGTGGCTGACCCGCGAGCGGGTGTTCGACCCGGCACCGGGGACCGGGTCGGCCGCCTGACCCCCGACCGGACGGAGGACCGGGGCGCACAGCCGAACCCGGGCACACAGCGAAACCGACCACACAGCGAAACGGCGCCGGGTCCGCGGACTCACCCGCGGACCCGGCGCCGTGCCGTGGCGGTAGCGGTGGGATTCGAACCCACGGAGGTGTTACCCTCACGCGATTTCGAGTCGCGCTCCTTAGGCCGCTCGGACACGCTACCGCTGAATACTGTACTGGAGGGTTCTCACCGATCCGACGAGGGGGGCACCCCCGGCCCGGTGAGGTCGTCCGCACCCCACTGACCGGCACCGGGGTCGTCCCGCCGACCGGCGAAGAAGTCGTCCAGCAGTGCCGCGCACTCGTCGGCGAGCACCCCGCCGAGCACCTCGGGGCGATGGTTGAGCCTGCGGTCGCGGACCACGTCCCACAGCGAACCGACCGCGCCGGTGCGCGGTTCCCACGCCCCGAACACCACCCGGGACACCCGCGCGAGCACGAGCGCGCCCGCGCACATCGTGCACGGCTCCACGGTGACCGCGAGGGTGCAGCCGGACAACCGCCACCCGTCACCGTGCGCCCGCGCCGCCTCCCGCAGCGCCAGGATCTCCGCGTGGGCGGTGGGGTCGCCCAGCTCCTCCCGGGCGTTGTGCGCCCCGGCCAACACGGTGCCGTCGGGGGCGAGCACAACCGCCCCGATCGGCACGTCCTCCGCGGCGCGCGCCC
>NZ_KE387092.1:16148-22915 GCF_000430445.1 Saccharomonospora iraqiensis subsp. iraqiensis | reverse complement strand
GCGGCGGCCGTGGTCGGCTTGCGCAGCCGGGAGATCCGTCGTGCCAGGTCACGCTCGCCCGCGGCGCGCGCCTCGGCCGCACGCCGCCCGCGCAGGGAGACGAATCCCGCCCGATCGGTGCCGTACAACTCGTCGGCCACCGCGTCGAAATCCATGGGCACAGGGTCGCTCAAGGGCGGGCGGCACGCCCGGCCCGCGCCCGGTTACGGTGTCGGAAGAGGGAGGAAACTGTGGCTATCAACGAGATCGAGTTCTACTGGCGGCCGGGGTGCCCGTTCTGCGCCATCCTGCGGGGCCGCCTGCGCAATACCGGACTCCCCGTGCGGGAGATCAACATCTGGGAGGACTCGGAGGCGGCGGCCCGGGTGCGTGCGGCGACCGACGGCGACGAGACCGTTCCCACGGTGTTCATCGGTGACCGTGTGCTGGTCAATCCGAGCATCAACGAGGTCACCGACGCGGTGACCACCGACGCGCCCGAACTGTTCGACCTGGCCGTGGAGCCGGCCGCGCAGGAGCACGCGTCCCGGCACTGACCTCGGCGGGACCACACCAGCACACCGGTGCCGGGGGCGGGCACCGGTCGACCTTCCGGGGTCGGACCCGCACGGTCCGCCCGTGACAGTGCTGCGATGCGAAGCACGTCTCACGGCGGCGTGACCACCCGGAAGACCGGGCAACCCGGGGCGGCCGCGCGGAGGTCCGCCGTGTCGGAGTGCGCGTCGACCCCGTCGAAGAACCGGCCGACCTCCCACCCCCACCGGGCCAGGTAGGCGCGCAGGATCTCCACCTTCTCGTCGTCGGGCAGCTCGACCGCGCGGAAGCGCCGGACACGCCGCCCCACCCGGAGCTGTCCGTCCCCGGCGGCGCGGAGGTTGCGGACCCACTGGGTGTGCCCACGGGGGGAGACGAGGTAGTCCGCACCGTCCAGGGTCAGCAGGTTCACCGGCGTGGACCGCCACTGTCCGGAACGCCGCCCCCGCACGGACAGGATCCGCGTGCCCCACAGGCTCACGCCCAGACCGGTCAGCGACCGGACGACGAGGTTGAGTCCCGCATCGAGCTTCCCGGGTCGGCGGTAGCGACGCGCGTCGGTCATCGGTGTTCCTCCATCGAGAACAGTGCTCATGTCCAGGGACCACTGAACACCACCCCGACCTCCCCGTCACGTGCGAATCCGGCCCGGCCCCCTCAGCGCACCGGCACCCCACCCACCGCTCGCGCTGTCCTCCCCGGCGGTTCGTCGCTCACACCGTCGGGCGAGTGGTGGTTTCGTCGGCCTCCGGCACGACCCTCCTCCCGTCACCGGAATCGGCGGTTCGGACCACCGACCCGGGCGAAAAGCGTCGACACCGCCTAGTCTGACGACCGCGGGTCGGTGTGGAAGAGAAACCGGCGCGGCACGTGCGGCACGATTTCCCTCGTCTTGCCCAGTGGTGATTTCATATCGTGATCGTGCCCGGAGACGAGCGGCGGATGGACTTCGACATGGAGGCGCATACACGCGACGAGGTACCCCACTGGTTCGGTCCGGACCGGGACGATCTCGTCGATCTCGCATCGACCGGTGGTGTGGGGGCGACGTGGTCCGCCGATCTGGGCACTGGTGAGATCACCTGGAATGCGGATCTCCCGGAGGTTCTGGGCGTCCCCACCGCGGACGAGGACGATATCGGCGCGCGACTGCGCGAACTGATCGGCCCGTTGACCGCCGCCGCCCGCAATTCCCCGGCGTGGGAGATTCTCGATCTCGAACAACGGCACACCACATTCGACGGATCGTCGCGCCGCCTGCGGTTCCTCGCGCGTGTCCACCGCCCGCCGGCCACCGGTGACGAGCACACCGAGGCCGGTCCGGAAGCCGGGACCCCGCATCCCGACCCCGGGCGACTGGTCGGCATCGCGACCGACGTGACCGGGGATCCCGCGGAGACCGACGTCGCCGAGGTCCGGGGTGCCCCATGGCCCGGCGACCCGGGCGAGGGCTACCGGCGGCTGGTCGAGTCCCACCCGCACGGCATCTGTGTCCACGACGGAACGACGCTGCTCTACGCCAATCCGGCGACCGCCGCCCTGGTGGGTGCGAACGACCCCGGTGCGCTGGCGGGCAGGCACATCACCGAGTTCGTCACCACCGACGCCGTCCCGGAGATGCTGCGCCGGATCGACACGCTCGACCGGCCGGGTGCGACGACCGGCCCGGTCCGGGTGAGGCTGGTCCGGGCCGACGGAGGCACCACGGTCGTCGAGTCCACCGCGGTGCGCACCACCTGGCGGGGTCGTCCGGCGTACCAGGTCACCCTGCGCGACGTCACCCGGGCGCGGTCGGTGGAGTCGACCCTGCGGTACGAGGCCGCGCTGGTCTCGCACGTGAGCGACGCGATCATCGCCACGGACTCCGGCGGTGTGGTGCGCAGCTGGAATCCCGCCGCCGGGACGGTGTACGGGCATCCGGCGGAGACCGCCGTGGGCAGGCACGTCCTCGACCTGGTGGGCGGGGGCCCCGACCCGGCCACGATCGTCGCCGAGGGCGGCGTGACCGAGACCGAACACCGGCGGTGCGACGGCACCGCGGTGACGGTGCGGGTCTCGGCCGCCGAGATGGACGACGGCTACGTCCTGGTGTGCGCGGACGAGACGGCCCGCCGCCAGGCGCAACGCCGGTACCGGACCGTGGTCGCCGCCCTGGACGAGGGCGTCGTGGTCCTCGCCCCGACCGGGCTGGTCGAGACCGCCAACCCGGCGGCCGGGCGCATTCTCGGGCTCCCGGTCGACGCGATGATCGGCTGTTCGCCCGCGTTGTTCCCGCTGCACGACGAGTCCGGGACGCGGATCCCGACGAGCGAGAACCCGGCCGCGGTGACCCGGCACACCGGCAGGCCCGTCGACGGCCGGGTCGTGCGTGCGCGCAGGCCGGACGGGCGCTGGGTGTGGCTGTCGCTGAGCTGCCGCGCGCTGGATCCGCAGGGCCCCGCCCCGCACGCCGTGGTCGTCTCGTTCGGCGACATCACCGAGCGCCGCGCGATCGGGCGACGTCTGGCGCACGACGCGACCCACGACTCGCTGACCGGGCTCGCCAACCGGGCGCTCGTGCTGCGCGGTCTCGCCTCCGCCCTCCGCGGCACCGGGCCGGAGGACATGACCTGCGTGCTGTTCATCGATCTGGACAAGTTCAAGGTCATCAACGACTCGCTCGGGCACGGGGTCGGCGACCGCGTCCTGCGTATCGTCGGCGACCGCCTCCGCCGCCACGTGCGGGACCGGGACGTCGTCGGCAGGCTGGGCGGGGACGAGTTCGCCGTCGTGACCCCCGGTGTGCAGCACTGCGGGCAGGTCCGTGCGCTGGTCGATTCGCTGCGCCGCGCGCTCACCGAACCGATCACGGTCGACGGCCGCAGGCTGCGCGTCGACGCCAGCATCGGCATCGTCACCGCGACCGGTGACGACGGGCGCTGCCCCGAGGACCTGCTGCGCGACGCCGACGTCGCGATGTACCAGGCGAAGACCCGGGGCCGGGGCCGGTACGAGTTCTTCGACGTCGAACTGCGGGAGCGGGTGCAACGGCAGCTCCGGCTGGAGCAGGACCTGCGCGACGCGGTGCCGCAGGGCCAGCTCTGGGTCGCCTACCAGCCGATCGTGGACCTGCGCACCTACCGCCGGGTGGCCGTGGAGGGCCTGTTGCGCTGGCAGCACCCGGTTCACGGGCTCATCTCCCCCGGCGAGTTCATCCCGCTGGCCGAGGAGAGCGACCTGATCACGCTCATCGGCGGCCACATGCTGCGCACGGCCACCGGGGAGCTGGCCCGGCGACGGCTGCACGGCACGTCCCGCACCCGGCTCGCGGTGAACCTCTCCGCACGTCAGCTCGACGACGAGTCGCTGGTGGCGGCCGTGGACGACGCCCTGCGCACCACCGGCCTGCCGGCGGGCGAGCTGTGTCTGGAGATCACCGAGAGCGCGCTGATGCGCGAGCCGTCCGCCGCGGCCGAGGTGCTGACGGCCCTGCGCGGGCTGGGGGTCCGGCTGGCCATCGACGACTTCGGCACCGGCTATTCGTCGCTGGCCCAGCTGTGGAAGCTGCCGCTGGACACGCTCAAGATCGACCGCTCATTCGTCGCGGGCCTCGACGGCCCGACGGACAGCGACGCGGAGGCCATCATCACGGGCATCGTGCGGATGGCGCATTCGATGGGGCTCACGGTGGTCGCCGAGGGCGCGGAGAACGAGCGTCAGGTGCGGGTGCTGCGCGACCTCGGCTGCGATCGGGCCCAGGGCTTCCACTTCGGCAGGCCCGCGCCGGCCGACGAGGCGTTCGACTCCTGACCGGACACCGACCGCACGACCGACGACCCGACCCGATGGGGCGAACCGTGCGGCATCGGAGTCGTGTAGGAACGTGCCATGTCCAACGTTTCCTTCGACATCGACGACGACGCGCTCAGCGAGGCGTCCGAACTACTCGGCACGAACACCGCGGAGGAGACGGTGAACCTCGCGTTGCGGGAGACCGTGCTGCGCCTGCGGCGGGCGCAGGCCCTCGCCGAGCTGGCCGAGGCCGGAGCGGGCGGCGGGGCCGACGACCTCCCGCACAAGGACCCGCACCGCGGGTGACCCCGGCACTCTCCCCCGGACACGACCGGCCCGGCCGACCTCGACCGACCGGGGTGGTCCCGTGGGCGTGGTCCCACATCGAAATTGCCGTCGGCGGATAATCCTGTGCAGGATAATCCTGCGTCGGCAATTTCGATGTACGATACCGATGTGCAGTTCCTCAACCGGGCGGACGAACTGGAGCTACTCGACCGGCGTCTCCGGGGCGAGTCCGCAGAGCTCCTCGTGGTCTACGGGCGTCGGCGCGTCGGCAAGACCGAGCTGCTGACCCACTTCGCGGACGGCACGCGGGCGCTGTTCGTGGAAGCGACGGACACCGTCAGACAGGAACAACTGCACGACCTCACCGACGAGCTCGCCCGGGTCTCCGGAGACGAGCTGTTGAAGAGCCAACCACTGACCAGCTGGGAGGCGGCGCTGGCCGCGATCGCCCGCTTCGTGGGCGACCAGCGCACACTCGTGGTCTTCGACGAGTTCCAGCTGCTGGCGCAGCAGGCACCCGAACTGGAGAGTGTGCTCAGCCGCTGGTGGCGAACGACAGGCCGGACGCTGCCACTCGTCCTGGTCCTCGCCGGGAGCGAGATCTCCTTCTTCGAGGACGAGGTGCTCGCCGGACGTCTGTACGGGAGGCGGACCGGACAGCTCAAGGTGGAACCGTTCCTGGCGCGCGACGCGGCACTCTTCCACCCCGGCTACACCGCCGAGGACCGGGTACGGGCGTATTCCGTGTGTGGTGGCATCCCGTACTACCTGGCACGGTTCACCGATGACCGGCCGCTCGGTGAGCATCTGCTGACCGAGGTGTTCGAGCGCGGCGGCCTCCTGCACGACGAGGCCGAACTCATGCTGAGACAGTCGATCGGTGACCCGGCCAATCACACCGCCGTGCTCCGCGCGATCGCCCACGGCCACAACCGCAACAGCACCATGAGTGCCCGTACCGGGCTCGAGCCGGCCCATATCACCAAGCTGCTCGGCACCCTCGAACGGTTGGGTCTCGTCGAGAGTCAACGCCCGGTCACCGCGTCCCCCCGTAGCAAGAAGGTCACCTATCGGATCCGCGACCAGTTCCTCCGCTTCCACTACCGCTTCGTCGAAGCCGCGCGTTCCCAGTTGCGGACGAACGCCCTCGCCGCCGCCTACGTGCAGGACACGGTGCTCCCTCAGCTCGATCATCACACGTCGGGAGTATGGGAAGACGTCTGCCGGGAGCACGTGCTGCTGAACTCGCCCGAGGTGAGCTCCGTCGGCCGCTGGTGGGGACCGGTGCCGACGGGGCGGGATCGTCGCACGACCGAACGCGAGATAGACATCGTCGGTGTGGACGGGGACAACAACACCCGCGTGCTCGGTATGTGCAAGTGGACCACGTCAGCGGTCGATTTCGCCGAGCTCAACCTGCTGGACAGCCTGACACCGTTCGTCGACAGGGTCGTCGACCGGCCGCGTCGGGTGCTCTGCTCCCGCGCGGGATTCACCGATCGACTGGTCCGGCACGCGGCCGGGGACCCGACGCTGTCCCTGGTGACCCCGGCCGACATCTACGCGTGAGGCGACCGACGGGCCCGCGCCATGGGCGGCCCGGTGACCGCGGTCACGGGTCGTCGGCCACCAGCACCTCCAGGGTGCGGGGGCCGTGGACACCCTCCACGCGGTCGAGTTCGATGTCGCTGGTCGCCGAGGGGCCGCTGACGAAGGTCAGCGGGCGTGCCGGGTCCAGCCGCGCCAGCGCGTCGGGAACGCCTGCCGCGATGCGTCCGGCCGGGATGACGCACAGGTGGTAGTCCGGCACCAGCGTGAGCATCCGCCTGCCCTGCCCCGGCCCGGTGTCCAGCACGAGGGTGCCCGTGTCGGCGATCGCCACCGCGCACCCGGTCAACACCCCGTCGACCCGGTCCAGCTCGGCCACGGACAGTGCCGCCTCCGGCGGCGCGTCGGGCAGCCAGCGCACCCCGTCCGCGCACCACGCCGGGTCCACGTCGGCGGGAACCGCCATCGTGGACACACCCCGGTCGGCCAGACACCGCCGGATCGTCCCGGCCACCTCGTCCGCACCGACCCGGTGCACGACGGCCCGGTAGTCCGCCAGGCGCCGGGCCAGCAACCCGGCCGGGTCCGCGACGGTGCGCGCACGCCGGTAGTCGCGCGGCACCGGC
>NZ_KE387092.1:4927-16048 GCF_000430445.1 Saccharomonospora iraqiensis subsp. iraqiensis | reverse complement strand
GCCGGTTTCTCCGGCGGAAGCGCGATCGCCCAGGAGCTGGCTCTGCGGCACCCGGGCGTCGTACGCAGCCTCGTGCTGACGAGCACCTGGGCCGAGCCCGACGCCTACTTCCTCACGATGGCCGAGGCCTGGCACTGGTTGGCGGAGCGTGCGCCGAGCGAACGCGCGATGCTGGAAGCGTTCTATCTCTGGATCTACACGCGCCGCGCGCACGAGGACGGCACCGTGGCCGCGTTCGTCGACGAGGCGTTGGCGTTCCCGCACGGGCAGTCCGTCGACGCCTTCCAACGCCAGCTCGACGCCTTCCGGCAGCACGCGACGCTCGACCGCCTCGGCGCGATCACGGTCCCGACCCTGGTACTCGCCGGGGAACGGGACATCGCGACACCGCCGGACCTCGGGCGGGCGGTCGCCGAGCGGATCGGCGACGCCCGGTTCGAGATCCTGCCCGGGGAGGCGCACCAACCGTTCCAGGAGTCCCCGGAATCCTTCAACTCCCGGGTCGACGCCTTCTGGCGGGAGGTCGGCACCGAAGCATGAGCCCCGGACACCGTCCGCCGCAGCGGTCCGGCGCTACCCGCCGAGTGCGATCACGTCCCGCATCCCGTCCGGCCCGTAACCGTGGACCCCGTCGATGCGCAGATTGCCCGTGGCTTCCATCGCGAGCAGAAAGTCCCGTGCCGGTGGAGGACCCGTGACGGAGGGCCGTGGGCGACGTGCACCGTCCACCCACGGCCCTCACGCGCTCAACCGGTCACGGGCTCACCCGTCGGAGCCCGCGGACCCGTCCGAGCCGTCCTGCCCGGCGTCGACGTTGTCGGAGAAGGTCGTGTTGACGTACTCCTCCTGCGGGAGCGGCTGGTCGTACTCCAGCGCGCCCAGCTCCATCCAGGTCTGCTCCATCGTGGCGAGCTGGTCGGGCAACGGCGCCAGGTCGGGCAGCCACGTGTACAGCGGCGTCGACTTGACGTCCTCGACGCTCTGGTCGGTGGCCTCGGCGATGATGCGCAGGTTCTCCTCGGAGTAGCGCTGCTCGCCCTGAAGGTCCTTGGCCGCCCGGGCCATGGCGTCGAAGAACTTTTGCCCGTTCTCGCTGTCGGAGAACTCACCGCCGTAGATCATGCCCGTGCCGGAGGTACCCTCCGGCGTGGTCCAGACCTTTTCGGCGGCTCCGTCCTCCACGGCCATCTCCCAGAACGGCGCCGAGGCGAAGGCCGCGTCCACGCCCCCGGTCTGCAGCCCGGTCGGCATGTCGGGATTCGACAGCTGGGTGAAGTTCACGTCGTCCAGCGAGAGCCCGGCCTCCTGCAACGCCATCCCGACGTAGAAGGCACCGGTCGCGCCCTCACCGCCGAGCACGCCGATCGTGCGGCCCTCCAGGTCCGCCAGCGAGGAGTACTCCCCGCTGTCGATCAGCTCCTGACGCACCAGCAGTGCCGACGGCGGACGCTCCCGGTCCTCGGGCTGCACACCCATCGAGCCGACGACCTCGACGTCCAGTCCGGTGTTGATCGCGCTGAACATGCCCGCGGAGAACCCGACGAGGGCGGTGTCCAGTTTGCCGCTGGAGGCCAGCGGGATCGCGTCCTGGCCCGACTTCACGTTCTCCAGGTTGACCTTCAGGCCTTCGTCGGCGAAGTAGCCCTTTTCCTGTGCCACGAACAGTGGCGAGAAGATCGACAGCTGCACGTATCCCACGTCGACGGTGTCGTCCCCGCCGCCGCCCGCGGTGTCACCGCCGGCGCCGCAGGCGGACAGGCCGACACCGAGCAGCATCGTCGCTGCCATCGCCGTCAGTTTCCTCATTGTTTCCTTCCCTTTTTTCGGGGCCCGCCGGAGTGCTGCCAGGGGAGCAACGCCCGCTCCAACAGGATGATGAGCCCGGTGACCACAGCGCCGATGATCGAGACCGTGATCAGTCCGACGAACATCGTCTGTGGCTGGAACAACTGCCACGAGTTCCAGATCAGGTACCCCAGTCCGTTGTTCGAGGCGACGAACTCGACGGCCGTCACCACGATCACCGCCATGCCCGCCGACACGCGCAGCCCGGTCATGATGGACGGTGTCGCGCCGGGCAGGAGCACGTAGCGGAACAGCCGCCAGCCGGTGGCCCGGTAGGCCCGCGCGGCCTCGAGGATCCGTCCGTCGATCTGCGTGATGCCCGCGAGCGTGTTGATCTGCACGACGAAGAACACCGAGATCGCCACCGAGAGCACCTTCGGCGTCTCGGTCAACCCGAAGATCAACAGCAGCAGCGGGAGGATCGCGATCTTCGGCAGCGCGTACAACGCCGTGAACGTCGGGCCGAACGCCGCCCGCAACGGTCGGGACACGCCCATCACCAGCCCCACGGCGATCCCGACCACCGCACCGAGCGCGAAGCCGGTGAGCAGCCGCGCGACCGTGGAGTACACGTGCACCCACAGTTCACCCGTGGAGATCATCTCCCAGCCGCGGGAGAGGATCTCGCTCGGTGGCGTGAACAGCCGGGCGTCGAGCATCCCGGTCGCGGCGGCGACCTCCCACAGCGCGAGCAGTACGAGCGGGGTGAGCACGGCGAGCGCGAGGTCCCGGGTCCGCAACAACCGGTGCCTGCGGTGTTCCCGCTCCACGGCGCGCCGCAGGGCGTCGTCGGACCGGGCCGCGGTCGAGTCCCGCGTCAGTGATTGTGTCATGAGAACCTCAACGATGCTTGAACTTCATCCCGCAGCGACTCCCAGATGTCCTGCTTCATCCGCGCGAACTCGGGATCGGTCTCCATCTCCACACTGCGCGGCCTGCCGAACGGGACGTCGATCACTTCCTTGACCCGGCCCGGCCGCGCCGACATGACCACGATGCGGTCGCCGAGCAGCAGTGCCTCCTCGATCGCGTGCGTCACCAGCACGACGGTCTTGCGCTCGGCCTCCCACAGACCGACCAGCTGCTCCTGCATCAAAATCCGGGTCTGCGCGTCCAGCGCGCCCAGCGGCTCGTCCATCAGCAGGGACGGCGACCCCGTCGCGAACGCGCGGGCGATCGCGATCCGCTGCCGCATCCCGCCGGAGAGCTGGTGCGGATAGGCCTGTTCGAATCCGGTCAGTCCGACCTCGGAGATCCAGTGCCGCGCGTGTTCCTCGCGTTCCCGTTTACCGACCGAGGCCATCTGCTCACCGAAGGCCACATTCTGCAGGACGGTGAACCACGGCAGGACGCCGTGATCCTGGAAAACGAACGCGGAACGCGGGACCTTTCCCTTCGCGAGATTGTTGTGGACCTGTCCCGCCGAGGCGGTCTCCAGCTCGCCGAGGATGCGCAACAGGGTCGACTTCCCGCAGCCGGACGGGCCGACGATGCAGGTGAACGACCCCTTCTCGAACGTGAGGTCGATGTCGTCGAGCGCCTGGACCTGACTCTCCCCGACGAAGATCTTCGACACGTTCTCGACGACGAAGGCGTCGTCGGACGTCGTTCGTGTCGTGGGGGATGTGGTCATGAACAATCCTTGATCGAGTCGGCGGAACCGTTCTGGCCGGGAGGGGAGCACCGCCCGAACGAAATCACCATTCAAACATCGGAGGGTGCTCCGAACAGAAGACCCCTCCGAGGAACCGACGGTCCTCCTCGGAGGCGAGCACCGAGGGATCGTCCCCGGCCTCGGCGAAAAGCGTGTCCGCATACCGTT
Source organism: Saccharomonospora iraqiensis subsp. iraqiensis (assembly GCF_000430445.1). Classification (GTDB taxonomy): domain Bacteria; phylum Actinomycetota; class Actinomycetes; order Mycobacteriales; family Pseudonocardiaceae; genus Saccharomonospora; species Saccharomonospora iraqiensis. The sequence goes on along the minus strand of NZ_KE387092.1, from coordinate 12,381 downwards.
CCGCGTCGTCGACCGGGGTGTAGCCGATCGCGGCGCCGCCGGAGTGGGAGAGGTAGCCGCGGCTGTTGGCCGAGACCCCCCACACGAGCCGGAATCCGACCCCCGGGGCGCGGAGTGCGGCGTCGGTCAGCCGCACCGCGTCCGCGGGGGAGAGCCAGGTGGCCAGCATCCGCTCGTCGCGCGGCCGGGCGAAGCGGGAGGCGATCCGCAGGCACACGACCTCGAGGCCGTACCGGTCGTGGTACAGACTCCCGAGCGCCTCCACCGCGGCCTTGCTGACCCCGTAGAAGGTGTTCGGCCGCGCGGGCACGTCGTCCGGCACGGTCCCGCCGTCCGCGGGGATACCGACGTAGCCCACGGCGTGGATGGAGCTCGCCAGCACCACCCGGGGCACCCCCGCACGGCGTGCGGCCTCCAGGACCGCCTGCGTGCCGTCGATGTTGACCCGGGACACCGTCTCCCAGTCGGCCTCCAGCGGGATGCCCGCCAGGTGGACGACCGCGCCGCACCCGGTGAACGCGGTGACCAGGGCGTCGCTGTCGGTGATCTCGCAGCGGGCCCAGTCCTGGCAGATGGCGGCGGCCGTGTCGGTCGCCGGCTTCCGGTCCACTCCCACCACGTGGTACCCGAGGTCGGTCAGCCCCGGCAGCACGTCGGTGGCCAGTGAGCCCGCCGCGCCGGTCAACGCGATCCGGTCCGGGCGCCCGTGCGGCCCGTCGGCGGTGGTCCGGTCGTCGGTGGTCGTCCGGTCGTCGGTGGTGGTCCGGTCGGTGGTCATCAGATCAACGCCCCCTGCCGCTCCAGTTCCCGGCGGACGGCGGGATAGTCGTGCGTGCCGCCCGCGGCGTAGACGCTCGCGGCCACACCGCAGGCGTGCCCGGTGGCGAACGACGTGCCCATCACGCGCAGCGAGGCGTAGGCGGAGTCGTCCGAACTGACCAGGCGGCCGCCCGCCCAGAGGTTGTCGGTGGATTCGGAGCAGAGCGCCCCGTACGGGATGTGGTACCAGCCCTTGTCCCGGATCCCACCGTATTCGGTGACCCCGGGGGCGACGTGCTTCTCCATCGGCCACCCGCACCGCGCCACCGCGTCGTGCGGCCTGCGGCGTCCGGTGGAGACGTCGTCGGCGCACACCGCGTCGCGCCCGGCGAGCCTGCGGCCCTCGCGGATGCCGATCTGCGGGCCGGTGGAGGCGAGGAAGGCGGACTCCCACCCGGGCAGGTGGCGGCGGAACGCCTCCAGGTACCGCCAGCTCAGCTCCCGGGCGCGGATCTCGGCCTCGGTCAGGTCGTCGACGTCGAGCACGTCCCGGTGCTGGTCGGCCAACAGCAGCATGATCTCGCCGCTGACCGGCATCCGCACCGCGATCCCGCTGTCCCGCACCAGGGTGCGGCCGGTCTCGGTCCGGTACTTGTCCACCGCGGCGGCCATCCCGGCCGGGCTGAGGTCGGCGTCGTCGGCGACCGCGCCCGCGCGCATCACGAGCGTGCACGCCTGCCTGCGCTCCGGGGCGGACAGCCGCACCGCCGAGCCGGACTCCGCGAGGAGCGCGCCGTCCCCGCTGCAGTCGACGAAGGCGCGGCCGGTGAGGTGCCGGTGGCCGCCGCGGTGCACGATCTCCACCCCGGTGATCCGTCCGTCCTCCGTCGTGGCCGAGACCAGCCTGCTGTGCAGCAAGAGTGTCACCCCCGCGTCCCGCACCACCCGGTCGTAGACGCTCTTGGTGGTCTCCAGATCGAGCAGCACGACGGTGTTGCCGGTGTCGGCGATGGTCTGGGTGCGGTAGAGGTCGCGTTCGTCGAGGCGGTCGAGCACCTGTTGCCCGACCCCGGCCACCACCTGGGTGCCGGTCTGGTCGAAGAAGCCGCAGTGGGTGAGCACGGAACTGTTCGTGGCCGCCCCGCCGAGGAACCCGTACTGCTCGATCACACAGACCGACGCACCCGACCGCGCCGCGCCGACGGCCGCGGCGATCCCCGCCGCGCCACCGCCGATCACGACGACGTCGAAGTCCGTGGACATTCCCGTTCCACCTCACTACAGCCGGGGCTGGTTCATCACCCGAAACAGGGTCTTCACATCTGTTGGGTGTGACCCTGACCGCTCCCCCGTCCGGCCGTCCAATACCGGATGTGTCCGGGGGTTATGCCCTCAGCGCATAGCGGCCGGTCGACCGGCTCGGGCGGGCACGGGAGCACACGCGCCTAGGCTGGTCGCGTGGAACTGCGGCAGCTGACCTACTTCAGCAAGGTCGCCGAGGTGCGGTCGTTCAGTAAGGCGGCCGCCATCCTGCACATGACGCAGCCGTCACTGAGCAGGCAGATCATGGCGCTGGAGCGGGAACTCGGGCAGTCCCTGCTCGAACGCACCCCGCAGGGCGTGGAGCCGACCCCGGCGGGGCTCGGTCTGCTCGACCACCTGGACACCGTGTTCGAGCAGGTCGAACGCATTCCCGAGGTGGTGCGCACGGCGGGTGAACAGGTGCGGCTGGTGCGGGTCGGCGTACCGCAGGGGTTGCCCCAGCCGTGGGGCTTCACGCTGCTCGACACCCTGGCCGGGCGGGCACCGTCGCTGCGGCTGTCCCTGCACGAGGCCACCACCGAGGAACAACGCCAACTGCTGCAGAACGGGTTGATCGACATCGGGCTGTTGCACACCGAGGCCTCGGAGGTGCACTGCGAGAAGCTGTTCACCCAGCGCATCGGTGTCGCCGTGCCGCCGGGTTCGGCCCTGGCGGGCCGGGACGCGATCCGTTTCGCCGACCTCGACGGCGCCCGGGTGATGGCCCACGCCGCGGGCGAGGTGGACGTCGAGGTGAGCCGCATGCAGGCCGCCTCGACCGCCGCGGGCGCCGGAACGGAATGGTTGTTCCGCCGCTTCTCCGAACACAGCTGGCTGATCGCCCTGGCGTCCGAAGTGGACGCCGTACTGGTGACCCATCTGTCGGCGACCCGGCACCTGCCCGACTGGAGCTGGATCCCCGTGTCCGACCGCGACGCCGAGGGCCGGAGCCTGGACATCGACACCTTCGCCGCGCGGCGGGATCCGGCGCCCACCGCCGTGCGTACCGTCGTCGACACGATGCGGTCCGTGTCGGCGGCCGTCGACCTCTGACCCGGGTCCGGGACGGTTTGCCGGGACGACACCGGGGCTATCCGGGAACGAGCACCGGTCGACGCCGGATGCCCCAGTGAAGCGAGAGGCGCGAGATGGCCGCGCACGACGTCGCCGCCACGTTTTCGAGTCCCTATTCGAGCCCGTACGCCGTGCTCAGCCCCGACCTGGTGATCCGGGAGGTCAACTGGGCGTACATGTGGGTGACCGGGCGGGCCCGGGACGAGCTGCTGGATCACTACTTCTTCGACGTCTTCCCCGGCCATCCGGAGGGGGCGGACCGCACGGACACGCAGCGCGTGTCCGCGTCGCTGCACCGGGCACTGGAAACGGGCCGACCCGACACGCTGCCGTTGGTGCGCTACGACATCGCCACCCGGCGCACCGGCGACTACCAGGAACGGTACTGGGGTCTGGTGAGTGTCCCGGTGCTCGACCGGGACGGCGCGGTGGACCGGCTGGTGATCTGCCCGGTGGACACCACCGGGCTGGTGCGCAACTACACCCGGGAACGGGAGACCGCGCTGACCCTGCAGGAGGCCATGATGCCGGGGCCGGCGACGGTCACCGAGCGGATGGCCGCCCGGTACCGCCCGGCACTCAGCGGCTCGAACCTGGGCGGTGACTGGTACGACTTCGTCGAGCTCGGGCAGGGCAGGTTCACCGCGGCAGTCGGCGACGTGGTCGGCTGCGGCCTGCGCGCCGCGGCCGTGATGGGGCGGCTGCGCAGCGCGCTCGGCGCACTGATCCGGGCGGACCCGGACCGGCCGGGAAGCGCTCTGGCGATGCTCGACCGGTACGCCCGGTCGATCGACGGCGCGCTGGGCACCACGGTCGCCAAGGTCACCGTGAACACCGACGCGCACACCCTGACCTACGGCTGTGCGGGCCACCTGCCACCCATGCTGCTGCGGCCGGACGGCGGCGTCGACGCACTCGACGAAGCCCTGTCGCTCCCCCTGTCCGTCGGCCCGCTCCACCGGGCCCGACCGCAGGCGCGATACACCTACGAGCCCGGCTCGGTCCTCGTGCTCTACACCGACGGGCTCGTCGAACGCCGGGGCGAAGTGCTCGACGTCGGCCTGGACCGGCTCCGGCGAAGCCTCACCGACCACGCCACGCTCGCCACCGACGAGCTCGCCAACACCCTGCTCGCCGACCTCCTCACCGACCGCCCCACCGAGGACGACACCGCCCTCATCGTCACCGGACTCTGACCGGATCGCTCATTCACCCATAAGGACCAGCACGCTCCGCCCGAAGCACGAAACGGTCGGGTCCCTGGTTCATGAAGCGAGGCGGTCGAGCAACTCCTCACGCGAGGACCACGCACGAGCGGTGACCGAATACCTCTCGAACGCCTCGATCACACCCGCTGGAACATCCCTTTTTCGATCGTCGATCAGCGCGAGAAACTCGGTTTCCGCATCGCGTGCATCACGGGTATCAGCGATAGCGAACAACAGATTCTCGACACGGTCGCGGCGAGGACTCCTCATGAGCTTCAACATCCGCTCCGGAGCCTGCTCCGACTTCGGTATCGCGAATTCGATCAAATGATCGAAACCGCTTCGTCCGGCGAGCTTGACCCCAGAGGTGTAGCGAATTCGCCGAGCGTCGAGAAAGCGGGCGACGTCCTCGGCGAACAGACCTTCGACAGTCGGCTGCGAGAGGACATGCATGTCGTCGATGCTGAGCATCGCCTGGATCAGGTTGTGGATCCGCTGACCAAAATTCTCGCTCGTCGCGGATGTCCTCAGTTCCGCGCCCTCAAGAGTCACACCGAGCCCACTCAGGAGTCGCCGTATCAAATCCTGCCTTCTGGGACCCCGGCTCTCCACACCGCTCGACTTCAGCTCACCGATGACGTACCCGTCGTCGGTGAGGAGATAGGAGTCGGCCGCGACTCTTTCGGCATAGATCTGGAAGTAGTCGTTGTGCCTGTCCAGGAACGGAGCAGTGAACTCGGTTATGTCACCGGCCACCGCTTTTACATGCGTATGTTTCCTGAGCCACTCGTGATAGGAGTTGACAAGGAGGTCCGCCTGACTCGTCACGCCCGACCTCCGTTTATCGCCGGCTCCGGGAGCTTGACTACCTTGCCAGGTCTACGGTGAGCGACAGACTGTACACCTTGGGCATCCTGCGCAACTGGTCTGCCTGCCACTGGAAAAACATGTCCTCGCCCCTACGGCACGTGAGGCAGCTAGCATACTACACCCGACATCGCCTCTTCCGCGGAGCAGCGCGAAGGGCGCTCCGGCGCAGCAGCCTGACGCAGGACCGGGTGATCGCGCTGATCGGCGATGAGAACGCCCTCTGAGGCGAGGCGGAACCCCCCGTCTGGTGGCCTGCGCTGCCGGGCTCGGCAGGGCTCGGACGGGAAGGCCCGGACATGAAAAAACCGCCCCGACCGGATCGGGGCGGTTACGGGTCAACCGGGTGGCCAGGGACGGGATCGAACCGCCGACCTTCCGCTTTTCAGGCGGACGCTCGTACCAACTGAGCTACCTGGCCGAAACGCCGGTGCGGGACCGAACGCCTTGGCGACCCTGACGGGACTTGAACCCGCGACCTCCGCCGTGACAGGGCGGCGCGCTGACCAACTGCGCCACAGGGCCATGCTGTGTACCGTTTTCAGTTCTCCGTACTCCCAACGGGATTCGAACCCGCGTTGCCGCCTTGAAAGGGCGGAGTCCTAGGCCGCTGGACGATGGGAGCCCAGTCGGTTCGGCTACCGACCGCGCTTCCAGGTCATCCCCTGGGAGCGATCACCAGTCTAGGACACCCGTCGAGCCCCTTTCAAAGGGGGGTCACTTAACTCGCGGACCCGCCGCTGACCTGCGACAAGTCGTGGCCCACCCGCGGAGGCCCCGGCCGCCGTCCACCTGCTCCCCCGCCGGGGCCGGCGGCCGGTTCCACACCGGACGACCCGAAGGGCGGACGACCGGGGCCATCCCGGAGGCGACGCCCGCGTACTCACCGGCGTGACGAAAACTCTGCGGTCCTGTCGGCGTTGATGAGAAATTTTCCGGCCGAAGCCCACCCAGAGGCGTCAATTGATTGCCCAGGGGCGGTTCCGGACAGTATTTTGTCGCCTGCCCAGGTGCACGATCAGGGGGTGTGCACCTGGGCGGCTTCCTCGCGGCGGCCCCGCGCGACCGGGGCCCGCCGACCGGGTCATTCCGACCCGCGACGGCCGGGGTCAGCGCTGCACCGGGTGGTTGCCCTCCTCGTCCGGGGTCAGCCCCAGCATCTCCAGCAGTTCGGCGCAGTCCCGGGCGTCGTGGGCCCCCTGGGCGACGGCGACCCGGGCGCGGCGCACCTGATCATCCGAGACCCGTGGAGCCTCCGACGCCCCGGCCCGCTGCGTCGGCACACCCCCGTACCGCGCGCTCTGCCCTTCTCCCTCGTAGCGAAGGAGAAACTGCCGCATCTCCGCCGACCTGCCCATGGCTCCTCCCGGGGCCTCGTTGGTGTGGCCGACGAGGCTAACGATCAGCGGAGACACCCCATAGCCGCCCGGAGAGTGAACCGGGTGTCACGGTGCGTGCCTTGAGACACCCGATCGAGCGCTCCGTCGGTGAACGTCCGGCAACGGGACGGTGACAGGTCCGGCGATTTTTCCCGCTGTACCACTCGCGATCCGGCGGATCGTCGTGTAAGAATCGGGGTGCTGACACACCCCCGGTCAGCGCCTGTGGAGATCCCCTCCGGGCCCCCGCGTTCCTCCCCCTGGCGCGGGGGCCTCTCCATGTGATCGGCGGCCGGCGGGCACGACGCCCCGACGTGGGCCACGACACACCGCGACCCCTGTCGAGACACAACCGTTATCGTGTGGTCGTGCCACTTCCCGCATTCGGACGCGGCCGCAGCAAGAGCAGGGCCGCGCACACACCGCCGCACCGGGACGACCGCGGCAGCCGCGACGACCGGGACGCCTCGTCCGGGGCCGCCACGGACAAGGACGTCGACGACCACGAACTGTCCAGCTACCTCGCGGCGCTCGCCCCGGAGACCGACCCGGAGAGCACCGGCTCGGGACGCCGGTTCGGCGAGGCGGACGTCCACCAGGTGCGGTTGACCCCTGCCGCGGGCCAGCAGCTCAGGGACCTCGCCGCCGAGCGCGGCACCTCCCCCGGCGCGTTGGCCCAGGAGTGGGTCCTCGAACGGCTGGCCTGGGAGGACCGGGGGGCCGCCGAGGCGCCCCCCGCGGCACACGTACCACCGGCCGTACAGTCACCCCCCGCGGCACAGGCACCACGGGATCCACGGGCGGTCCCGTACGCCGCCGCCCCGCACGAGGCCGCCCCGTACGACGCGCACCGCTCGGGCCACCC
>NZ_KE387092.1:3035-4827 GCF_000430445.1 Saccharomonospora iraqiensis subsp. iraqiensis | reverse complement strand
CCGCCCCGGTGTCTCCGGCGGCTGCGGGTCCGCGGGCACGCCGCCCCCGCCCGGCCCGGGACGCGGCACGGTGCTCGTCATCGCGCTCCTCCACCCAGTGTCGGTACGCGCATGACCGTAATGCAGCGCGTGTGCCCGGCGGGGCGGAGTCCACCAACGGCGCAGTGATCGTGGCGACGCCGTGACCCAGGTCGCCGTCCGGCGACGATCCGGTCACGACCCGGTGACGTGGCCGACGGTGGCCGGGTCCCCGGGCGCCGGACGACCGCGGTGTGCCTGCGCGGGCGGTGCCCGTGAGAGTCTGTACCGCCGTGAGCTACGCGCACTGGGAGACCGTGCCGACACGGTGGAAGGACAACGACGTCTACGGCCACGTGAACAACGTCGTGCACTACACGTTCATGGACACCGTCATCAACAACTGGTTGATCAACGAGGGTGGTCTCGACATCCACGAGGGCGCGGTGATCGGGCTGTGCGTGGAGTCGCACTGCAACTACCACGCCTCGCTGACCTTCCCGGAGAGCGCGGCCGTCGGCCTGCGCGTGGGACACCTCGGCAACTCCAGTGTGCGGTACGAGGTGGGCATCCACCGCGCGGACCGCTCGGAGCTGATCGCCGAGGGCCACTTCGTCCACGTCTTCGTGGACCGCACCACCCGCCGCCCGGTCCCCCTGCAGGACCCGCTCCGCACCGCCCTCACCCGCCTCCGGGTGGCGCCGTGAAGGACCCCTTCCCGGCACCCGGCGCAGCGAAGGACCCCTTCGCGGCGTCCCGCGCAGCGAGGGCGTCCTTCGCGGCGTCCGACGCAGGGAAGGGGGCCTTCACGGCATCCTCGCCGGCGCCGTCGACGACGCGAGCGGGACCGCGACCGGGGTCCGCGCCCCGATCGACGCGGGATCGGCCGGACCCCGTACGCTACAGCGGGTAGTAGACAGCAGGAGGGTGCCGGTGATCCCTGGGTTCGCCGTCGCGCTGGTGGTGTGCGCGCTCGCGGTCGCGGTGTGGGCCTTCGCCCTCGCCATCGCCGACCGGCCCCCCGCGCGGCCCCTGCTGATCGGACTCGGCGTCGTCGAGGCGCTGCTCGTCGTCCAGGTCGTGATCTCGGTCGTTCTGTTGATCGCGGGCGAACGACCCGGCGACCTGCTGACGTTCGTGTCCTACCTGATCGGGATCCTCTTCGTGCTCCCGCTGGGCACGGTGTGGGCACTCGCCGAGCGCAGCCGCGCGAGCACGGCCGTGCTCGGGGTCGCCTGCGGCACGGTGCCGGTGCTGCTCCTGCGGATGTACGTGGTGTGGGTGGGCGGCGGGGCCGGTGTCTGACAGCCCCGGACCGGAACGCACCCACCCGGCACCGTCCCCCACCGCGAGTGGTCCCGGCAGGGTCCTCGTCGCGATCTACGCGATCTTCGCCGTCGGCGCCACCTCGCGTGCGGCCGTGCAGATCGCGACCCGCTTCGGCGAGGCCCCGGTCCCGTACCTGCTGTCCGCCTTCGCCGCGGTGGTCTACGTCCTCGCCACGGTCGCACTCGCGCGCGGTGGTGCCGCGTGGTGGCGCGTCGCGGTCGTGGCCTGCGCGTTCGAACTGGTCGGCGTGCTCACCGTCGGCGCGGTGAGCCTGCTGCTGCCCGGTGTGTTCCCCGATGCCACCGTCTGGTCGAACTTCGGGATGGGGTACCTGTTCATCCCCCTCGTTCTCCCGGGGCTCGGGCTGCTCTGGCTCCGGCGCACCGCGCCCGGCCCGCGGGCGCGCACCCCGCACTGAGGCCCGGGCATCCGGGAGCCGGGCCGG
>NZ_KE387092.1:0-2935 GCF_000430445.1 Saccharomonospora iraqiensis subsp. iraqiensis | reverse complement strand
GTCGACCGGCGGGTGGTGCTGGCGCGGGGTTCGGCCGCGCTCGTCGGCGCCGTGGCGACCGGGCTCGTCGGGTACGGCGTGACGGTGGCGACGGGTCCGCCCGTGCTCACCCGGATCCCGGTCACCCTGCCCCGCCTCGATCCCCGCGCGGACGGCTTCCGCATCGCGGTGGTCAGCGACCTGCACCTCGGCCCGATCATCGGCCGGTCGTACACCCGGCGGATCGTGGACCTGGTCAACGCCGAACGGGTGGACGCGGTGGCCCTGGTGGGCGACCTGGTGGACGGGGACGTCCCCGATCTGGCCGAGGCGGCCGCACCGCTGGCGGACCTGCGCAGCGGGCACGGCACCTTCTACGTCACCGGCAACCACGAGTACTACGTCGGCTACCGGCAGTGGATCCGGCACCTGCCCACGCTCGGGATCCGGCCCCTGCGGAACACGCACGTGCCGATCGAGACCGGTGGCGGCGTCTTCGACCTCGCGGGCATCAACGACCACACCGGCTACCGCTGGCAGGACCCCGGGGACGTGGGTGCGGCCCTGGCGGGGCGGGACCCCGACCGTGCCGTCGTGCTGCTGGCCCACCAGCCGATCGACGTGACCGACGCGGTCGACGCCGGGGTGGACCTGATGCTCGCCGGACACACCCACGGCGGCCAGCTCACGCCGTTCGAGGTGGCGGTGTCGCTGCAGCAGGGCGCCGTGGCGGGGCTGTACCGGCGCGGCGACACGCGCCTGTACGTCACCAGTGGTGCCGGGTTCTGGGGACCACCCGTCCGGGTGGGCGCACCACCGGAGATCTCGGTCGTCGAACTGCGCGCGGGGCCCACGCCCTGAGGGCCGCGACCCACGCCCTGACGGCTCAGGTCAGCGTGCGCGGCCGGACGGCGTTGGCCCGGTCCACCAGTTCGATCCGGCGCTGCGCGTCCCCCGCCAGCCGTGCCAGCGTCCGGTACCGGTCCTCGAGGCCGAACCGCAGATCCCGCTCCGTCAGCGGCCAGCCCAGCACGGTGGTGTGCGGGTCGGCGACGCCGTGGGCGCGGGTCCACTCGAAAGCCGCCTCCAGCACCTCGGCCTCCAGCCGCGTCCGGCGTTCGGCGTCCAGGGTCAGCCGCCCCACCTGGTCCGAGGCGGCCACCAGGTCCGATCCGGTGACCTGCTGCGAGCCGTACACCTGCCGCGTCTTGATCTTGACCGCGGCGACCTGTGCGGCGGTGTGGTGGGTCGAGGAGGCGGGCACCGATTCCAGGACCTCGATCGCGGACTGCCTGCCGCCCTGCGCGAGGTAGACCCGCGCCAGCCCGAAGGCGGCGCTGACGTAGGAGCGGTCGGTACGCCACACGAGTTCGTACAGCCGGGCGGCCTTGAAGTAGTCCCCGACCGTCTCGGCGCTCACGGCCAACGCCAGTTTCGGCGCGATCTCCCCGGGCAGCTCGTCGTAGACGGTGTCGAAGGCCACGTGGGCCACCCTCGACCGTCCGCCCGCCAGCTCGATGAGACCGCGGTACCAGTCGACCCGCCAGTCGTGCGGGAACCCCGACTTGATCGCGAGGTACTGGGCGGCCTGCAACTGCCGGTGGGCCTCGGCCAGCTCACCGAGCTCGATCCGCGCCCGCACGATCCGCAGGCGGACCTCGATCGACTCGCGCGGGGCGTGCGCGAGGGCGGCGATGGCGGTGCGCGGATCGGCCGAGAGCAACGTGGCCAGCACACCGGCGCCCGGGTCGTCGGTGTGGACCTGCGGGATCGGCAGGCCCGCCACCACCTCGCCCGGATCGGGGGACGAGACCTGCTGCCAGTGTTCGGGCACGACCAGCTCGACGCCGAAGGTGTTGGTCTCGGGCCCGAACACCGTGGAGGCGCCAGGCCGCGGGGTACCCGTGCCCAGGGCCATGATCTCCCGCAGCACCCCGGCGAGCTGGTCACCCATGTCCTCCGCGGAGGGGAACCGGCGGTCCGGGTCGGCGTGGGTGGCCCGGCGCAGGAAGCGGTAGTACGAGTCGAACAGCTTGAACAGTCCGACGTCGTCCTGCGCGGGCAGGGTCGTCTTGTACCGGCCGGTGTAGCCGGTGAACTCGAAGCTGAGGACGGCGAGTGTGCGGCCGACGGTGAACAGGTCGGAGGCGACCGAGGCGCCCCGGGTGGGCAGTTCCGGGGCGCTGTAGCCGCTGGTGAAGAACAACGGACTGGTGTAGTCGTCCATCCGGCGCACCGCGCCGAGGTCGATCAGCTTGAGCTGGTCCCCGGTCTGGATGACGTTGTCCGGCTTCAGGTCGCAGTACAGCAGCCCCTGGTTGTGCAGGTACCCGAGCGCGGGGAGGATCTCCAACCCGTACGCGATGACCTGCCCGATCGGCAGCGGTTCGGCGCGTCCGCTCTCCCGGTGGTGGGCGATCGCGAGCTGGCGCAGCGACTGCCCGCCGATGTACTCCATGACGATGTAGCCGACGGAGTTGCCGGTGTCCGGGTCCGGGTGCTGGACGAAGTTGTAGATCTTGACGATGTTCGGGTGTTCGACCTCGGCCAGGAACCGGGTCTCGTTGACGGCCGCGGCCACCGCCGTGGCGTCCCCGGTGTTGATGAGTCCCTTCAGCACGACCCAGCGTCCGCTGACGTTGTGGTCGGTGGCCAGGTAGATCCAGCCGAGCCCGCCGTAGGCCAGCGCCCCGATCACCTCGTACTGCCCGCCGACGATCTCGTGCGGACGCAGCTTCGGCAGGAACGAGAACGGTGTGCCGCACGTCGCGCAGGTGCCCTCGGGTTCGCCCTGGCCGTCGTCGGTACCGCGGCCGACCTTCGCACCGCAGTTGCCGCACCAGCGCTTCGCCTCGGCCACCACCGGGTCCGCGAGCACGGCCTCGGCCGGATCGCGGTAGGGAACCTGCGGCACGTCCACCAGACCCGCGCCCAGCCGGCCGCGGCGCGACCGCCG
>NZ_KE387091.1:1353-2674 GCF_000430445.1 Saccharomonospora iraqiensis subsp. iraqiensis | reverse complement strand
TGGCGATCCCGGAGGCGAACGCCGTGGCGGTGCCGCCCTCCAGGTCACCGACCGCGTCCTCGAACGCGGCCCAGGTCGGCGTGCCGTCCTCGCGGGCGTAGCCGAGGCCGAGTGTGCTGACCGGGACGAGGGGGGTGTTCATCGGCCCGTCCGACTCGTGCGGGCGTCCCGCCACGATCGCACGGGTCCGTGCCGACCACTGTTCGCTCACGCCCGTCACGGTATCGGCGGCCGGATGCGGCCGGACGGGGACGCGGACGGCGGGTGACATTCGCGACAGGCCCCGCGCAGAGAAGTAGCCCCGCCCCGGCGGACCGGGACGGGGCTCGTGGTGGGCGAGGAGGGAGTTGAACCCTCACGTCCTTCCGGACACACGGACCTGAACCGTGCGCGTCTGCCATTCCGCCACTCGCCCGAGTGACTGACCGCGTCAGCAAGAAGAAGCCTACCAGGCCCCGTCGACGGGGTTTCACAGGGCCCGGTCTTTCACGCCGAAAACCGGATACGATCGCGTCGGAAGGTACACGTGGAGGGAGGTGGCCCCGGTGGGACGCGTGCAGCGCTTCGATCGGCGCCTCGAGAACCTCGTGGGAGACGCCTTCGCGCGGATATTCGGCGGCAACGTCGTCACGCAGGAAGTGGCGCTGGAACTGGAGCGTGAGTGTGAGGACAACGTCCGGGACCTCGCGGGCGGGCGCAAACTCGCGCCCAACCACTACGTCGTGTCGTTGGGAGCCGCCGATCACGACCGGATGGCGGAAGACGAGCAACGGGTCACCCGGATGCTCGCCGAAGCAGTCTCACAGCACCTCGCTGAGCACGGCTGGGACACCTATGGTGACGTCGTAGTTTCGCTAGAGCGCAACGAGGCGCTGCATACTGGAAAGTTCAGAACCCGCTCGACCGTCGACCCCGACGTCACGGCACACGACGGAGGGACCTCCGCACGGTCGGCACGAATGAGCGACGCAGGAGACCGACCAATGAGCCAGCCCGGCGGCTACGGCCAATACGACCAGGGTGACCCGTACGGCCAGCAGGGCCAGTACGGCTACGGACAAGCAGGCCCCGGGTACGACCAGGGCTACGGTGCTCCGGGGTACGACCAGGGCTACGGCGCCCCTGGTTACGACCAGGGCTACGGTGCTCCCGGGTACGACCAGGGCTACGGCGCCCCTGGTTACGACCAGGGCTACGGCGCCCCCGGGTACGACCAGGGCTACGGCGCCCCTGGTTACGACCAGGGCTACGGGGCCCCCGGTTACGACCCCTACGGCCAGCCTCCTGCTCCCGGCTACGACCCGGGCTACGGCCAGCCGCC
>NZ_KE387091.1:0-1253 GCF_000430445.1 Saccharomonospora iraqiensis subsp. iraqiensis | reverse complement strand
CCGCGGAGGGTGCGGGCGTCGGCCGCGCGTCGGTCGTCCGTCAGCCGTGCTCGACGGTGACCCGCTCGATCACGATGTCCTCGAGCGGCTTGTCGGCCGGGCCCGTGGCGGCCTGGGCGATCGTGTCCACGACGTCGCGCGAGGCCTGGTCGGCGACCTCGCCGAAGATGGTGTGCTTGAAGTTCAGGTGCGGCGTCGGCGCGACCGTGATGAAGAACTGCGAGCCGTTCGTCCCCGGACCCGCGTTGGCCATCGCCAGCAGGTACGGACGGTTGAACTGCAGCTCGGGGTGGAACTCGTCGTCGAACTTGTACCCCGGGCCCCCGCGCCCCGTCCCGGTCGGGTCGCCGGCCTGCACCATGAAGCCCGCGATGATCCGGTGGAAGATGCTGCCGTCGTAGAACGGGCCCGACTTCTCACCCTTGGCGTTCGGCTGGGTGTACTCCTTCGTACCTTCGGCCAATCCGGTGAAGTTCGCGACCGTCTTGGGCGCGTGATCAGGGAAAAGGTCCAGATGAATGTCGCCTTGGCTGGTGTGGAGGGTCGCCTTCGTCCTCGACCCGCCGGGGGATCCGTTGCTCTCAGTCACGCACTTCATCGTGCCATCCCACAGCGCCGTCGGCGGAGAAGGGGCAGGATGGAACCAGGTGCGCAAGAGCAGGACCGACGGATTGATGAGGTGAAGGCGATGGGTCGAACCGCGGAGACCACGAGCGCGTCCGGCAGGAACGGTTCCCGCGCGCTCCGGGCCCGTGCGCGGGAGATGGGGCGGGCGAGCGCCGACGTGGCCACGCAGGCCGCCCAGGTCGCCGAGCAGCGGCTGACCGAGAGCACCGAGGTCGCGCGCAAGGAGTTCGGCCGCAGGGCCGCACGGGCACGCCGGGACGTGGCCCGGAACGCGGAGTACGCCCGCAGGCTCGCCGAGCACCGCGAGGAACTGCGCGTGCCGGGGCGGAAGGCGAAGAAGGCCGCCATCAAGGCGGCGAAGTCGGCGGGGCAGTCCAAGCGCCGGGCCAAGCGCGACTTCAAACAGGCGAAGAAGGAACTCGCCGCGGCCGTGGCCGAGGCGAGGAAGGTGGCGAACGACGGCGGTCGTAAGCGGAGGAAGGTGTGGCCCTGGCTGCTCGGGCTGGGAACCCTCGCGGCCGCGGTCGCCTACGCCCTGCGTCCGCAGCCGGAAGAGCCGATCGCGCCGGCCCCGCCACGCAGCACCGACACCGGGCCCGCGCCGAACACGCCACCGGCCGGGGCGG
>NZ_KE387090.1:127540-129358 GCF_000430445.1 Saccharomonospora iraqiensis subsp. iraqiensis | reverse complement strand
CGTCGCCGGTGCCCGGCACAATGACGCCATGGTGACTGCGCAGATCTCCGACACGGCCGCCCGGGGGCTCGGCGGGGTGAGCCCCGGCCGGGACGAGTTCCGCGCGCTGGCGGCCGACCGCCGGGTCATCCCGGTGGTGCGCAAGCTGCTGGCCGACGCGGACACGCCCGTGGCGCTGTACCGGAAGCTGGCGGGTGACCGGCCCGGCACCTTCCTGCTGGAGTCCGCGGAGAACGGGCAGTCGTGGTCGCGCTGGTCGTTCATCGGCGTGCACAGCCCCGCGGCGCTGACCGTCCGGGACGGGGAGGCCGTGTGGACGGGGACCCCGGTGGCGGGGCTGCCCACCGGCGGGGACCCGCTCGCGGTGCTCCGGGAGACCGTCGAGATCCTGCACACCGAACCGCTGCCGGGGATGCCCCCGTTGACCGGCGGGATGGTCGGCTACCTCGGGTACGACTCCGTGCGCTGGGTGGAGCGGCTGCCGGAGCTGGCCGAGAAGGATCTCGACATCCCCGAGCTGACGATGCTGCTGGCCACCGACCTCGCCGCCTTCGACCACCACGAGGGCACCGTCACCCTGATCGCGAACGCGGTGAACTGGGACGACTCGCCGGAGCGGGTGGACGCCGCCTACGACGACGCCGTGGCGCGGCTGGACGGCATGACCGCCCGCCTGGCCGAACCGGCACCCGCGACGAACGCCACCTTCGACCGGCCCGCGCCCGCGTTCACCCGGCGCCGTTCGGAGGCCGAGTTCCACGCCGCGGTGAACCGGGCGGTGGAGGCCGTGCACGCCGGGGAGGCGTTCCAGGTCGTACCCTCGCAGCGGTTCGAGATGCGCACGGGTGCCGACGCGCTGGACGTCTACCGCGTGCTGCGCACCTCCAACCCGAGCCCCTACATGTACCTGTTCCGGCTGGACGGCTTCGACATCGTCGGCTCCAGTCCCGAGTCGCTGGTGACGGTGCGGGACGGGCGGGCCACCACCCACCCGATCGCCGGGACCCGGTGGCGCGGGACGGACCCGGAGGAGGACGCGGCACTGGCCAAGGACCTGCTCGCCGACGACAAGGAACGCGCCGAGCACCTGATGCTGGTCGACCTCGGTCGCAACGACCTCGGCAAGGTCTGCCGCGCGGGCAGCGTACGGGTGGTCGACTTCTTCACCGTCGAGCGCTACAGCCACGTCATGCACATCGTGTCCACGGTCACCGGGGAGCTCGCCGAGGGCCGGACCGCCTTCGACGCCGTCCGGGCGTGCTTTCCCGCGGGGACCCTCACGGGGGCGCCGAAGGTGCGGGCGATGGAGCTGATCGAGGAGCTCGAACCGACCAGACGCGGCCTGTACGGCGGTATCGTGGGCTACCTCGACTTCGCCGGTGACGCCGACACCGCCATCGCGATCCGCACCGCGCTGATGCGGGACGGGGTGGCCCACGTGCAGGCGGGCGGCGGCGTGGTCGCCGATTCCGAACCCGGCTACGAGGACACCGAGGCGTTGAACAAGGCCAGGACCGTGCTGTCGGCGGTGGCCGCCGCCGACACGATGCGACCGGTGGGAGAGACCGGGACCGGTGACTGACGGCGACGATCCGGCGACGCGGGCAGCTGCCGCGCGTCGTCCACTGTGGACAGCATTGCTGGCGTTGGTGCTCGCGGCGGGCGCGCTGTGGGGTGCGTCGTCGCTCACCTGGGTCGAGGTGCCGCGGGGGCTGACCGTCGACGGCCGGATGGCCGACGACCTCACCGGCGCCGACCTGGTGTCCTGGCCCGTTCCGCTCGCCCTGCTGGCGCTGGCCGCGGTGCCCGCCCTGCTGG
>NZ_KE387090.1:124202-127440 GCF_000430445.1 Saccharomonospora iraqiensis subsp. iraqiensis | reverse complement strand
CCGCCGACGAGGCCGAGCGGCTGGCGAAGGCCGTGTTCACCGAGCGGGTCGGCATCGAGCTGGAGTTGCACGAGGCGGGCCAGGACGAGGCCGCGCTGAACGTCATCGCGAGCCCGGTGCAGGAACTGCGCATGGCGTTCGACCTGATGCCCACCGACACCGAGGAGCACTGGGCCACCCTCGCCACCCGGCTGTCCCGGGTTCCGGGCGCGTTGGACGGGGTGCGCACCTCCCTGCTGGCGGCCGCCGAGGCCGGCCGCGCCCCCGCCCTGCGGCAGGTCACCAAGGTGGCCGAGCAGGCCGAGGTGTGGGCCGGACTGAGCGGCGGAACCGGCTACTTCGAGACGCTGGTCGCCGGGGCCGACCGGGTCGCAGGCGTGCCCGAGACCCTGCGCGCGGACCTCCGGCACGCCGCGCACACCGCCCAGGAGGCCTACGCCGAGCTCGCCGGGTTCCTGCGCGCCGAACTCGCCCCCGAGGCACCCACCACCGACGCCGTCGGCGAGGACACCTACCGGCTGTGGTCCCGCTACTTCCTCGGTGCCGACCTGGACCCGCGGGAGGCCTACGAATGGGGGTGGCAGGAGTTCACCCGCATCGAGCGGGAGATCGCCGAGGTCGCCGACCGCATCCGGCCGGGGGCGACCCCCGCCGAGGCCGCCGAGGCGCTCGACGCCGACGAGCGCTACCGCGTGCGCGGTCAGGATGCGCTGCGCGAGTGGATGCAGCGGCTGTCCGACGACGCCCTCACGGCGCTGCGCGGGTCGCACTTCGAGATCCCGGACGCGCTGATGGGCCTGGAGTGCCGGATCGCCCCGCCCGGCGGGCCGGTCGGGGCCTACTACACCGGCCCGAGCGAGGACTTCTCCCGGCCGGGCCGGATGTGGTGGTCCGTGCCCACCGACCGGACGGAGTTCCCCACGTGGCGGGAGGTCACGACCGTCTACCACGAGGGGGTGCCGGGGCACCATCTGCAGATCGCGACCGGGGTGCACGAGGCGTCGCTGAACCGGTTCCAGCGGCTGCTCGCGCTCACCTCCGGCCACGCCGAGGGGTGGGCGCTCTACGCCGAGCGGCTGATGCGCGATCTCGGGTTCCTCACCGACGACGGCAACCTGCTCGGGATGCTGGACGCGCACCTGTTCCGGGCCGCGCGGGTGATCGTCGACATCGGGATGCACCTCGGACTCGAGATCCCGGCGGGAACCGGCTTCCACGAGGGTGAGCGCTGGACCCCCGACCTGGGTCTGGAGTTCATGCTCACCCGCACGATCACCGACGCGGACCATGTGCACGACGAGATCGACCGGTACCTCGGCTGGCCGGGGCAGGCCCCGGCCTACAAGCTGGGGGAGCGGTTGTGGCTGGAGGCCAGGGAGGACGTCCGGCGTCGCCGCGGGGACGCCTTCGACCTCAGGGACTTCCACACCCGCGCCCTGCGGATGGGCGGCATGGGGCTGGACACCCTGCGTACGCAGTTGATGGCCGACGACACCTGAGGCGGGGGGCCGTGGGAGGCACCGCGACACCACCCCGGGTCGGCGGTGACCTCCCACGGACAGCCGTCGGTCACTCGCCGCTCAGCCGCGCCGCCTCCTGTTCGTCGGCGCGCTGGAGCACCGCGAACGGTGTCGCGGTCCCGTCCCGGATCACCCGTGTCAGCTCCGCGCGCCGGGCGATGAGCAGGCCGAGCGACAGGACACCGTAGACGACGCTCAGCACGGCGATGACGAGGCGGTCCTGCTCCTCGGGCAGCACGATGCTGGTGCCGAACTGGATGAGGAACAGCACCAGCAGCGTGGCGGCCCAGCGCGCCGTCATGGTGAGCGTGAGCAGGATGCACACGGCGAACAGCGACTGCGCCGCCGTGATCAGCAGCTCGAAGCGCTGGTGCAGGTCGATCGGCAGGCCGTCGAACGAGGCCGAGGACAGCGCGAACACGACCGGGATCGTGCCCACCAGCAGGGTCCACTGGTTGACCTTGCTGGACAACAGCGTGCCCAGGGCCGAGCTCGCGTGCAGTTTCCAGGCGAACAGACACGCCACGATCAGTTCGGGTGACTCGCTGGCCAGTGGGGCGACCCACTGCACGAGCAGGAAGTGGTCGATGCCCAGTTCGGTGCCGGTGTGCACGAGGTTCTCGGCGAAGTGTTCCGCCGTGGCCAGGATGACCACGGCCGCGTACCCGAACAGGAGCCCGTAGAGCCAGCGCCGCGGGCGTGCCGGTCGGGTGCCGATCCACGCCGACGTGCCCGTGAGCTCCGGTTCCTCCACCGGCGCCTTGGCCAGGCGCCAGGCGTAGAGCACGAACAACGACACCAGCACCGCCGCGTCCACCAGGGTCAGCGAGTCCCGCAGCGGGAAGTGCAGCGAGTACACCGTCGCGGCGCCGAGGAAGAACACCTCGACCGACATCCGCCGCGGCAGGCGCACCCACCCGACGTGTGCGGAGACGCTGTGCGCGCCGCCCCGGCGCCGTGCCCGCACGACCGCGAGCGTGGCCACGAGCACCACGAGCGGCCAGCCGATCCCCACCAGGATCCGGTTGGCGCCGGTCATGTTCGCCAGCGCCAGGGAACACGGATTGGCCCCCTCCGCGTCCGGCAGGCAGTGCCCCTGTTCGGCGTTGATCATCCCCGCCCGCATCGTGAACACGAAGTCCACGGCGTACTCCGGCAGCACCGCCAGGAAGGCCAGCAGGGCGAGCGCGAGCCCGCCGTTGATGTCGACCTGGGCGGCCTCGGCGGCCCACGACAGCAGGAAGGCCGCACCGATGATCGCGACGCCGTAGACGACCGCCGCCAGCGGGGCCGCGACCGCGGGGTGCGGCAACCCGAGGTAGTCGGCGGCACCGAGGTAGAGACCGGGCAGCGAGACCAGCGCGGCCGCGGGGAGCGGGGGCGGTGGGGAGAGGGCGGTGTCCGGCACCCGGGCAATGTTCCCGGGGGTCACAAGATCGAAACACCGAGGGTCGGCCCCCGGGGCCGGACGGCTATCCTCCGGGGTGCCCCCTCGGTCCGGACCGGGCCGGTCCGTCGACGACAGGTTGGAGAACTTGCGTGCCCGTGGCCCGGCTCCGCCCGTCCGAGCCCGCCGTGGCCACGGCGGGTCTGCTGGCCGCGGGGGTGCTGTGGGGGACCGGTGGTCTGGCGGGCTCGGTCCTGGCCGGGGCGGCCGGTCTGCATCCGCTCGCGGTCGCGACCTATCGCCTGCTCGTGGGTGGTGCCCTCGCCTCGCT
>NZ_KE387090.1:121714-124102 GCF_000430445.1 Saccharomonospora iraqiensis subsp. iraqiensis | reverse complement strand
CCCGGGACTGGCGGAGGGCCCCGGCCGCGGGACAGACGCCGCAGGCCTACCTCCGGGACGGCGTGTCCGCGCTGCGCGATCTGCTCGCCGCGCACGGGCCCGCCGAGCCCGCGGCCACGTGGTGGGACACCGACCGGACGTTCGGATTCTGGCGCCGACGCATGCTGCACGAGGCGACCGTGCACCGCGTCGACGTGGAACGCGCCGCGGGGCCGGAGCCGTCCCCGATCGCCGACGAGGTCGCCGTGGACGGAGTGGACGAGGCGGTGAACCTGTGGTTCGGCCACCGGCTGGGGCGGATGGGGGTCACCGGCACCAGACCGGCCGCGGTGGCGGTGGACACGGCGGCGCGCAGGTGGCTCACCCACGCCGGACCCGACGGGGCGGTGGTCGTCCGCGGTCCCGGGGACGGCGCTCCGGCCGGGCCGGACGACCGCGTCGACGCGGTCGTGTCCGGCGCCGTCACCCGGGTCTACCTGTGGTTGTGGGGCAGGGAAGGGCCCGGTTCGGTCACCGTCGACGGCGACGACGACGCCGTCGCCCAGCTGTGGGCACTCCTGCGGCTGGCCACGCGCTGAGGTGGGGCGTCCCGGACCGCCGCGGGCCGAAACGCCCCACCTCAGCAGGTGACCGAGACGTCCACGCCACTGCGGAACGAGACGTGGACGTGATCCATGTGGTTCGCCGTGGCACTGCCGCGGTCGGCCATCGCGGACCATCCGGCGCCGTTGTTGATGCGTTGGCGCCAGATGACGTACTTGACCCCGAACTCGTCGCGGTGCTCGACCACGTAGTCGGCCAGCGCGTCGCCGGTGGACACGCCCACCATGAAGTCGAGGGCGAGCCCGGCGGGATGGTCGCTGGGGTTCGACCGGGGTGCCCGGCCCCCCACCGAGTCGACGGAGAACCGCTCCAGCAGGTGGTTACCGACCTGTGCGACGTGGGGGACGGTGCCCTCCAGCCCGGTCGGGCACGCCTCCACCGTCGCCTCGGCCTCGGCGTTCGCGGCGGCCTCGGTGGTCTCCTCCTCCGGAGCCGGCCCGGTCGTCTCCGGTTCCGTGGAGGTGGTCGACGTGGTGGTCGTGCTCTCCGGAGTGGTGCTCTCCGGGGTGGTGCTCTCGGCGGTGCTCGACGTGGGGTCGGTCGACCGGGACCGTGCCGGGGTGGACGACGGGGTGGGCAGACCGGCGGCGACTGCGGCCACCGCCGTGGTGTGGTCCTCCTCCGGCGGCGCGGTGTCCGTCAGGGCCATGGTGCCGACCAGTGCGGTGGCGGCGAGAAGTCCGACCGCCGTGGGTTTGGCCCACGGCCTCCGTGGTTGGGCGCGGTGTCGACCAGCCATCTTTCCCTCATTCCGGTGACGGCGATGGCGGTCAGATTAAGAACCGGCAACGAAAGTGTCACGAGGGAGTGGCGACGGACACAGATCAATAACGCCGCTGGTCACGGCGCGTGTCGGTCCTATACGGACCAGAACCAGTCGTGCCGCCGCGCCTCACGGAACGCCTGCCGTCGCCGCTCGGTCGTGAGCCGGTCCAGATACAGCACACCGTCGAGGTGGTCCACCTCGTGCTGCAGACACTGCGCCAGCACACCGGTCCCCTCCACGGTGACGGGCTCGTTGTCGAGGTCGACACCACGCACGACGGCCCGGCGTGCCCGCTCGGTCGGGAAACTCAGCTCCGGCACGGACAGACAGCCCTCGTCGAGCAGGTGGGTCTCCTCGGACACCTCGACCAGGACCGGGTTGAGCACGTATCCCACGGCGTCGTCGACCCGGTAGCTGAACGCGCGCAGGCCCACGCCGATCTGCGGCGCGGCCAGCCCCGCCCGGCCCGGCAGGTCGACGGTGTCGAGCAGATCGTCCACCAGTGCCTTCGTGGTCCGGTCGAACGTGGTGACCGGGTCGGCCACCGTCTTCAGCACCGGGTCACCGAAATAGCGCAGGTCACGTACGGTCATGGGAAGTCTCGTCCTTTCCTGGTCGCGCCCACCCTAGCCCGCCGGGACGGCGCGCCGGGGTCACGCCCGCAGCCGCAGCCCCGCCGGGGTCGCGCGGAACCCCACCTCCCGCAGCACCTCCGCGAGACCGGAGGTCAGCGCGCGCTCCCCGTCGGCCTTCTGTACCTGCAACCGGCCGAGCCAGCCGTCCCGCACCGCCGCGGACAGCGCCGTCGCCGCCGCGTGCAACGTCGCACGGTCCTCGGTGAACGACAGCAGCGACCGGCCACCCCGTTCGACGTAGAGCGCGGGCACCCCGTCCACCAGCACGGCCAGTGCCCCCGCCTTGCGGGCGGGCCGGTGTTTCGTGTCCCCGAGCACCGCGGGCCACGGCAACGCCGCGCCGTACGGCTGGGCCGGGTCGGCCGCCGCCAGCACCACGGCCTG
>NZ_KE387090.1:113238-121614 GCF_000430445.1 Saccharomonospora iraqiensis subsp. iraqiensis | reverse complement strand
CGAACCCCACCCACCCGCCGTCCGGACCCGTCCGGCCCGCCCGTCGTGGCGGCCGCACGAGGTGGCTGGTCGCCTCGGCGATCGGCGTGGTCGCGATCGGGTCGGGTGTCGGGGCGGTCCTGTGGCTCACCTCCGGGCCCACGGTGACCACCTACACCGCGGCCGAGTGCGCCGAGCCGGGCAGCGTGGACGCGCAGGGTTTCACCGGGTGCCTGCGCCAGCTCGCGGGAACGTTGCCGGAGGGTGCGGACTGCGAGCCGGGCACGGGAACCGGGCCCGCGGCCGCCGCGGTCGACGAGTCGGAACTCGGCGCGAGCGTGACCTGCTCCGCCCCGGGACTGCCGGGTGCGCAGATCACGTATCTGCACGGCCGTGCCGACGACGCGGTCGAGCGGTCCACCCAGACCCTGCTGACCCGCACGGGTGGCCTCGAACAGGTCCGCGCGAACTGGCGGGGCAACGCGCTGGACGGCAGTTACGCCGCGACGTCGGGGAGGACCGCGTCGGTGCTGGTGTTCACCGTGCCGGACCGGCCGGTGGCCGGTTTCGTGTACCAGCTCGACGTCGACGGGGACGGGGAGCCGACCTCGCCCGACGAGATGGCCGACTACTTCGAGCGCACCGTGCAGCCCGGGGAGTGACCGGCCCCCGCCCGGCAACCGGGCGGGCCGGCCGTCACTTCCGCCGGTTGTTGCGCACCGTGATGATCAGAACGATCAGCGCGGACACCACCACGGCGATCGAGGCGAGCCGCAGAGCCAGTGAGCCCAGCTCGGACGCTTCCTGTGCGAGCAGCATGCCCTCACCGTACGGCGGGGGCGGGGACCCCGCCGCAGCCGGACTACCCTGGAGCCGATGCGGATCACGGTTTTCCGGCGGCTGATGGCCGAGGAGTTCGGGGCCGCGCGGGCCGAGACGCTGTCCGTCGACCACGTCCTCAGCGGCCTCGGCGGGCGCACGATCGAGCGGGCCCTGGACGAGGGTGTCTCCCCGAAGGAGATCTGGCGTCAGGTGTGCGCGGAGTTCGACATCCCCGCCGAACGGCGCTGACCGGCCCCGCCACGTGGCCGACCGTTCCCCGCCACGCGCTCCGCGGGACGGGAGGTGGGCGGAGAGAAGCGCGAGAGCTTACCATGCCGGTGTGTCGATTCGACGTCGAACAGGTGTTCGGCTAGGGTGGTTGTCCACAGGCAGCCGTCGGTCCACAAGGTGGCGGTCGCGGCGTCGAAACTGTCGGACGGGCCCCGTACCGTCGGACCCGACACCACGGCCTCCCGGGGTGACGCCACACGGTCGTCCGGCCGCTTCCGGGTACCGGAGGGGCGGGCCGGGGACGGCAGCCAACCAGCCAGCAGTCAATGAGGTGGATTTCCATGCCAGCAGCGCCGGACAAGGGCAAGGCACTCGATCTCGCCATCGCGCAGATCGACAAACAGTTCGGCAAGGGCTCGGTGATGCGGCTCGGCGAGGACACCCGACCGCCGGTCGAGGCCATCCCGACCGGGGCCATCGCGCTGGACATCTCCCTCGGCGTGGGCGGACTGCCGAAGGGCCGTGTGGTCGAGGTGTACGGGCCGGAGTCCTCCGGTAAGACGACGGTCGCCCTGCACGCCGTCGCCAACGCGCAGAAGGACGGGGGCATCGCGGCGTTCATCGACGCCGAGCACGCCCTGGACCCGGAGTACGCGAAGGTGCTCGGCGTGGACACCGACGCCCTGCTGGTCTCCCAGCCGGACACCGGGGAACAGGCGCTGGAGATCGCGGACATGTTGATCCGCTCCGGCGCCCTGGACGTCGTCGTGATCGACTCGGTCGCCGCGCTGGTGCCCCGCGCCGAGATCGAGGGCGAGATGGGCGACTCGCACGTCGGGTTGCAGGCCCGCCTGATGAGCCAGGCACTCCGCAAGATCACCGGCGCACTGCACAATTCCGGAACCACCGCCATCTTCATCAACCAACTTCGCGAAAAAGTCGGGGTCATGTTCGGGTGTTTCAACTACTCCACGCGGGTGACCCTGGCCGACGGGAGTCAGGAGAAGATCGGGAAGATCGTCAACCAGAAACTCCCGGTCGAGGTCCTCTCGTACGATCCGGAGGCGGACCGCGTCGTTCCGCGCAAGGTCGTCGACTGGTTCGACAACGGGCCGGCGGAGGAATTCCTCCAGTTCACGGTGGAGAAGTCCGGAGGGAACGGCCGCGCCCAGTTCGCCGCCACGGAGAACCACCTCGTCCGGACGCCCGGCGGGTGGCGGCACGCGGGTGAGCTGACCCCGGGCGACCGGGTGATGGCGAACGAGAAGGAAGTCCTGTCGGAACAACAGTGGCAGCTGGTGCTCGGGTCCCTGATGGGCGACGGAAGCATCTCCCCGAATCGGCGTGACCGTTCGGGCGTGCGGTTCCGGATGGGGCACGGTGCGCAGCAGACGGAATACCTCGACTGGAAGGTGTCGCTGCTGGGCAATGTTTCCTGCACGAGGTCCACGAACGACAAGGGCGCCTCGTTCGCGGACTTCACGCCACTTCCGGAGTTGGCCGAGATCCGTCGCGCGGTCTACTTCGGTGACGGCAGGAAGCATCTCTCCTGGGATTACCTGAAGGCGCTGACGCCGCTGGCGCTCGCGGTCTGGTACCTGGACGACGGCAGTTTCACGATGCGCTCGAAGGGTGCGCAGCAACGCACCGAGGGGGGAAGCGGCCGGATCGAGATCTGCGTCGAGGCGATGGGAACCGACACCAGGACCCGGCTGCTCAACCACCTCCGGGACAGCTACGACCTCGACGTCCAGCTCGGTTACCGCGGCGCGCGCGGGGTGGCGGTCCTGCGCTTCTCGACGGCGGCGACCGAGCGGTTCCAGGAGATGATCGCCCCGTACGTGCCGGCGTCGATGGAGTACAAGCTGCTGCCCCGGTTGCGGGGGCGGTGCTCCGTTCGGCCGGAGTTCGCCGAGCCGCGGATGCGGCCGACGCCCGCCCGGGTCCTCGACATCCACACGAAGCCGGCGACCCGGTCGATGCACCGCTTCGACATCGAGGTCGAGGGGAACCACAACTATTTCGTCGACGGGGTCATGGTGCACAACAGCCCCGAGACGACGACCGGTGGGAAGGCGCTGAAGTTCTACGCCTCGGTGCGGCTGGACGTGCGTCGGATCGAGACGCTGAAGGACGGCGGTGAGCCGGTCGGCAACCGCACCCGGGTGAAGGTGGTCAAGAACAAGGTCGCGCCGCCGTTCAAGCAGGCCGAGTTCGACATCCTCTACGGCGTCGGGATCTCCCGCGAGGGTTCGCTGATCGACATGGGGGTGGATCAGGGCATCGTGCGCAAGTCCGGCGCCTGGTACACCTACGAGGGCGACCAGCTCGGTCAGGGCAAGGAGAACGCGCGCCGGTTCCTCCGGGACAACCCGGACGTCGCGAACGAGATCGAGAAGCGCATCAAGGAGAAGCTGGGCGTCGGCGTCAAGGCCGAGGCCGAGTCGACGGACGAGCCGGCGTCGGCCGAGTTCTAGGGACCGGCCGCTCATGGCGCAGTCGATGGCGGATCTGCCGCCGGAGGAGGCGCGGCGCAAGGCCAGGGAGGTCTGTTTCGACCTCCTAGCCGCCCGCCCCCGCACCCGGGAGGAACTGCGGCAGGCGCTGGCGCGGAAGGGCTGTGACGAGGAGATCGCCGGGAGCCTGCTCGCCAAGTTGGACGATGCCGGGCTGGTGGACGACGCGGCGTTCGCCGAGACGTGGGTGCGGTCGCGGCACACCCACAAGGGCCTGGGCCGCCGCGCCCTGGTGGCCGAACTGAAACGCAAGGGTGTGGACGCCGAGGTCGCCGCCGAGGCGGCGAACGAGATCGACGAGGAGTCGGAGGAGCAGCGCGCACGGGAACTGGTCCGCAAGAAGCTGCGCACGATGACCGGTGTGGACGAGCAGAAGGCCACCCGCCGCCTGCTCGCCATGCTGGCCCGCAAGGGCTACCCGGAGGGCCTGTCCCACTCGGTCGTCCGCACCGAACTCACCGACCCCTGACCGCGAGTCGACACCCCCTGCCCGCGAGTCGACACCTCGTGCAGGCGAGTTAACACCTCGTGCCCACGAGTCGTCACCTCACTCCCATGGGTTGACGCCCCATGCCGGCGAGTCGACATTTCGCGCCCACGGGTCCACAGCTGGCGCGGACGGATCGACACCTCGTGCGGACCGACCCTCCTGCGTTCCCGCGCCGCACCACCGGGCCTCACCAGGAGCTTCGCGATCCCGGTGCCGGCTCGAAGTCCTGAAACGTCAACTCGCAGGGCCGGAACGTCAACTCGCAGTCATGGGATGTCGACTCGCGGTCCTGGGATGTCGACTCGCGGTCCTGGGACGTCAACTCGCGGTCCTGGAACGGCGACTCGCGGGGGGTGGGTGGGTCAGTCGGGGAGGGGGACCGGGATGGGGGTGCCGTCGGGGGCCAGGCGGCTGGTGCGGAGCACGGTGCCCACCGGTTCCCGGACCCACCAGGCGCCGGTCTCGCGGCGTTCGGTGCGGGTGGTGAAGCGGTAGTGGAACAGCCGGGCGCGGAGGAACCGCGGTGGTTCGCCGTCGAAGGGGTCGTGCCGCAGCAGGCGGCGGACGGTGGGGTCGCCGTCGAGGAGCCGGGTCGCCAGTGCGGGCAGCCACCGGCCCCCGTAGCGGGAGGACAGCGAGGCGAACCACAGCATCCAGTCCAGTCGGAGGTGGTAGGGCGCGATCTGCGGCGGCCTCCGGTACGGGTCGCCCGGCTTGCCCTTGAACTCGTACTCCCGCCAGACCGTGTCGTCGCCGAGGTGGGCGTCGGCGGTGCCCTCGATGATCACCTCGTAGCGGTCCCGGGTGACGCTGCCGAACGCCCCGTAGGAGTTGACCAGGTGCCACCGGTTGTAGGTGGTGTTCATGACCTGTCCCCGGCCGATCAGGTTGCGCACGGGCCAGTAGCTCAGCACCACGACGAGCGCGGTCACCGCGAGGACCACCGCGCCGTACCAGAGCGGCGGGTCGGCGGGGGGTTCCGGCGGTGCCCACGGCCACAGCCGCCCGTCGATGACGGGGACCGCGAGAGCCATCGTCAGCACGTTCAGCCACGCGAAGTTCCCGCTGAGCACCAGCCAGCCCTGGGTGACGAGGACGAGGCAGGCCGCCACGGTCGCCGCGGGCTGCGGTGCGAACAGGACGAACGGCACGACGAGCTGCGCGACGTGGTTCGCCAGCACCTCCGCCCGGTGTGCCCAGCCCGGTGCGTGGTGGAAGTACCAGCTCAACGGGCCGGGCATGGGCTGTGTCTCGTGGTGGTAGTGCAGGCACGTGAGGTCCCGCCAGCACCGGTCACCGCGGAGTTTGATCAGCCCCGCGCCGAACTCCACGCGGAACAGCAACCACACCAGCAGCAGCAGGATCGGCAGCGGCACGGCGGTGTGCGCGGGACCGAGGAAGATCGCGAGGAACCCGGCCTCCAGCAGCAGCGATTCCCAGCCGAACGAGTACCAGGCCTGGCCCACGTTGACGATCGAGAGGTAGAGCACCCACGGCACCGCCCACAGCAGCAGCGCTGCCCACACCGGGACCCGGTCGGCCGCACCGAGCAGCAACGCCGCCGACACCGCGATCCCGGTCCCGGCGACGACGGCGAAGAACCGGTCGCTGTAGTGCCAGTGGAACAGGCTGGGTGCCTCGCGGGCGGAGACCCGGCGGAGGAACTCGGGGATGGGCAGCAGGCCGCGCCGGCCGAGCAGCGCCCGGAACTGGTTCGCCGCGCACACGAAGGCCACCACGTAGATCGCGGCCAGCAGCTTCTGGAACAGCAGACGGGACGCCCAGTACCCGTCGGCGGTGAACCAGTCCCAGTGCACCGGACGTTCTCCCCTCCCGTTCGCGGTGGTCCACACGACGAGCCACCCGGTGATCCCCGTGGTGATCCACGCCGCGTCCCCCGCCGGGCCGGTCGGTGTGGCCGGTTCAGGTGGTCGGCGTGGTGGCCTCCCGTGCCAGTGTCTCAATCCTGCCGAGATCACGGGCGGCGATCGCGTCCGCCGGGGTGAGCCAGGTGCCGCCGACACAGTCGACGTTGGGCAGTGCCAGGTACCGCGCGGCGTTGTCCGGGGTGATCCCTCCGGTGGGACAGAACCGGAGGTCCGGCAACGGTCCGGCGAAGGCCGACAGTGCCGCGGCGCCGCCGCTCGCCTCGGCCGGGAAGAACTTCAGCGTGTCGAGCCCCCGCTCGGCCGCCCGCAGCGCCTCGGAGACCGTGGCCACCCCGGGCAGGACGGGTAGCCCGGTGGCGACGGCCGCGTCCAGCAACGTGTCGGTCTGACCCGGGGTCACCAGGAACGTCGCACCGGCGTGTGCGGCACGGTCGGCCTGGTCCGGACGGGTGACGGTTCCCGCACCCACGACGAGGTCCGGCACCTCGAGCCGGATCCGCGTGATCGCCTCCAGCGCGGCGGGGGTCCGCAGGGTCACTTCCATGACGCCGACCCCGCCCGCCAGCAGGGCGCGTGCGGTGGCCACGGCGGCGTCGGCGTCGTCCAGCACCACCACCGGCAGGACCGGGGACAGGCCGAGCAGCGTCCGGGCGTCGAGCGTGGGGGATCCGTCCCGGTTCACGCCGTCCTCCTCTCCGTGCCGTTCCCCGCGGCGCTCGGGACCGCCGCGGGGGTGAACACACTCGCCCCCTGTTCGGGCGCGCCGACGGAGCGGCGCAGGGCGCGGAACAGTTCCCGGCCCGTGCCGACCCACGTGTGTTCGTCCGGCGGGTCGGAGGGGGTGCGGGCGGCGAGGGTGGCCGGGTCCACGTGCAGGTCCAGCCGTCCGGCGTCGGCATCGAGGTGGACGAGGTCCCCGTCGGCCACGCGCGCCAGGGGCCCGTCGGCGGCTTCCGGGCTGAGGTGGATCGCCGCCGGGACCTTGCCGGAGGCGCCGGACATGCGCCCGTCGGTGACGAGTGCGACGCGGTGTCCCCGGTCCATCAGGGAGCCGAGTGCGGGGATCAGGCCGTGCAGTTCCGGCATCCCGCGGGCGCGGGCCCCGTGGTGCGGCAGTACCACCACGACGTCGCGGTCCAGCTCGCCCGCGCGGTAGGCGTCGTCGAACTCCGCCTGCGTGGCGAACACCCGTGCCGGTGCCCGCACGACGCGGTGTTCGGGGGCGACGGCGGAGACCTTGACGACGGCGCGGCCGAGGTTGCCGTCCACCACCCGCAGACCGCCTTCCGGTGCGAACGGCCGGTGCGGGGGCCGGAGCACGTCCTCGTCGAGGCTGCGGGGCTCGACCTCGCGCCAGGTGAGCCTGCCGTCGTCGAGGACGGGTTCGGACCGGTAGCGGTGCAGACCGTCCCCGGCCACGGTCCGCACGTCCGGGTGCAGCAGCCCGGCGTCGAGCAGGGAACCGACGAGGACCTGGACACCGCCCGCGGCGTGGAAGTGGTTGATGTCGGCGCTGCCGTTCGGGTAGACGCTGGCCACGAGCGGCACGACCGCCGAGAGGTCGGCGAAGTCGTCCCAGGTCAGTTCGATGCCCGCGGCCGCGGCGACGGCCACCAGGTGCAGCGTGTGGTTGGGCGACCCGCCGGTGGCCAGCAGCGCGACGAGGCCGTTGACGACGGCGCGCTCGTCGATGACCTCGGCGAGCGGGGTGTATTCGTCGCCCCGCGAGATCTCCACGGCCCGGCGGGCGGCCTCCTCGGTCAGCGCGTCCCGCAGCTCGGTGCCGGGGTGCACGAAGCTCGATCCCGGCAGGTGCAGGCCCATCACCTCGACCACGAGCTGGTTCGAGTTGGCGGTGCCGTAGAAGGTGCAGGTTCCGGGGGAGTGGTAGGAGGCGGCCTCGGCGTCGAGCAGGTCGGCACGGGTGGCCCGGCCCTCGGCGTAGTCCTGCCGGACGCGGGCCTTCTCCCGGTTGGGCAGGCCCGAGGTCATCGGCCCCGCGGGGACGAGGACGGCGGGCAGGTGCCCGAACGACAGCGCACCGAGGAGCAGCCCGGGCACGATCTTGTCGCACACACCGAGCAGCAGCGCGGCGTCGAACATCTCGTGGGACAGCGCGACGCCGGTGGCCATGGCGATCACGTCCCGGCTGAACAGGGACAGTTCCATCCCGGTGCGGCCCTGGGTGATGCCGTCGCACATCGCGGGCACACCGCCGGCGAACTGCGCCACACCCCCGGCCTCCCGGGTGGCCTGCTTGATCCGTTCGGGGAACGTGCCGAGCGGTTGGTGCGCGGACAGCAGGTCGTTGTACGCGGACACGATCGCCACTCCCGGCTTGCGCAACCCCCGCAGTGCCGTGCGGTCGGTGCCGGAGCAGGCGGCGAAGCCGTGCGCGAGGTTGCTGCAGCCCAGGCCCGCCCGGGCGGGCCCCTCCGCCGCGGCGGCG
>NZ_KE387090.1:102160-113138 GCF_000430445.1 Saccharomonospora iraqiensis subsp. iraqiensis | reverse complement strand
CGGCGGCGGCGACCCGGTCGAGGTAGTCCCGGCGGGTGGTCTCGCTGCGGCGGGCGATGCGGTCGGTGACGTCCGCGAGGACGGGATGGAGAGAGGTCAACGGCGCTCCCGGTCGCTCTTCGTGATCAGGACAGGCAGCGGACGGCGGCACTGGCGCTCGCGGCCGTGGGATCACTGACACGATACAGTCGAGCTCGGCGCGCACAAAATCGATTAAGTAGGGCAGGATGAGTGATCCCGATCACGCGGGACACGCGCGGGTTGTGACTTGTCACACGTCCCGTGTCGGGGCAGAGTCGGCGCTGTCGGCAGCGACCGGTGGGACAACGACCTCGGAGGGTGAGCATGTCCAGTGCGGAACTGAGCGAGCTGCGCCGGGCGATCGGCCAGCTCAGACAGTGCGTCGGTGCGTTGCGGTCACGCTACGGCGAGGCGGCCGCGGTCCGCCGGATCGCCAACGACGTCGACCGGCTCGACATCGACGCGGGCGACCTCGCGCAGACGCCGCCCGTGCCGGCCCGGGGCCGTTCCGCCGGACGGACCGACGTGGTGCCCGTGCCGGACACGCCGTACGACCCGGACCTGTGGAAGGGTGCGGACGACGAGGGCGTGGGCGGTCATCAGCGTGACCAGCACTGACCGGCCCGGGCAGGCATCCGTGACCGACTCCGTGAACACCGCACCGCACCGGGCCGGGGCGCGGCCCGCCGGGTCCACCCCGGGTGGACGTACCCTGCGCACCGACCGGTGGTGGCTGCCTCCGCTGCTCACCGCGCTCGGGCTCGCCACCTTCGTCGTCTACGCGACCGTCCGGTCGTTCATGCGCGAGGGGTACTGGGACGCCGAGAACCACTACCTGACGCCGTTCTACTCGCCCTGCCTCAGCGACTCCTGCGTGGCGGGGTCGAGCCACTTCGGCACCCCGATCGGGGAGCTGCCCGGCTTCATCCCGCTGGCGTTCCTCTCCCTGCCGTTCCTGCTCGGCTTCCGACTGACCTGTTACTACTACCGCAAGGCGTACTACCGCTCGTTCTGGTTCGCGCCGCCCGCGTGCGCGGTCACCGAACCGCACGACCGCTACACCGGCGAGACCCGACTCCCGCTGATCCTGCAGAACGCGCACCGGTACTTCTTCTACGCGGCGTTCGTCATCACGTTGATCAACACCTACGACGCGATCCTCGCCTTCGACGGCGAACGCGGGCTGGGATTCGGGCTCGGCAACGTGATCCTGCTGGTCAACGTGGTGCTGCTGTGGGGATACACGTTGTCCTGCCACTCGTGCCGACACGTCACCGGCGGGCGGCTCAAGCACTTCTCCCGCAATCCGGTCCGGTACCGGATCTGGACCTGGGTCAGCCGGATGAACGTCCGGCACATGCAGTTCGCGTGGGTCACCCTCGCCTCGTTGGTGATCACCGATCTGTACGTGTGGCTGGTGTCCACCGGCACGATCCCGGACCTGCGTTTCGTCAACTGAATCCGCACCGGGCGCCGGTGGAAGAATCCGCACCGGGGCGCCGGTGCCGACAACCAGAGGTGGCACATTTCGATGACCGAGGTCGAACGGCACAGCTACGACGTGGTGGTGATCGGTGCCGGGGGTGCGGGTCTGCGTGCCGCGATCGAGGCGCGGCAGCGGGGGCTGAGCGTCGCGGTGGTGTGCAAGTCGCTGTTCGGCAAGGCCCACACCGTGATGGCCGAGGGCGGGTGCGCGGCGTCGATGGGCAACGTGAACCCGAACGACGACTGGGCGGTGCACTTCCGCGACACCATGCGCGGGGGCAAGTTCCTGAACAACTGGCGGATGGCCGAACTGCACGCGAAAGAGGCCGCCGAGCGGGTGTGGGAGCTGGAGACCTACGGCGCGTTGTTCGACCGCACCACCGACGGCCGGATCAGCCAGCGCAACTTCGGCGGGCACACCTACCCCCGCCTGGCGCACGTGGGCGACCGCACCGGGCTGGAACTGATCCGCACCATGCAGCAGAAGATCGTCTCGTTGCAGCAGGAGGACTTCGCCGTCCACGGCGACCACGGGGCGAAACTCCGGGTGTTCGACGAGTGCACGGTGACCGAACTGCTGAAGCAGGACGGCGCGATCGCCGGCGCGTTCGGCTACCGACGGGCCTCCGGCCGGTTCGTGCTGTTCGAGACCCCGGCCGTGGTCCTCGCCACGGGCGGCATCGGCAAGTCGTTCCAGGTCACGTCGAACTCCTGGGAGTACACCGGCGACGGGCACGCGCTGGCGCTGCGCGCGGGTGCGCCGCTGATCAACATGGAGTTCGTGCAGTTCCACCCGACCGGCATGGTCTGGCCGCCCAGCGTGAACGGGATCCTGGTCACCGAGGGCGTCCGCGGGGACGGCGGGGTGCTGCGCAACTCCGAAGGCGAGCGGTTCATGTTCGACTACGTGCCGGACGTGTTCAAGGGGCAGTACGCCGAGAGCGCCGAGGAGGCCGACCGCTGGTACGCCGACCCGGACAACCACCGGCGCACCCCCGACCTGTTGCCGAGGGACGAGGTCGCCAGGGCGATCAACACCGAGGTCAAGGAGGGGCGCGGGTCGCCGCACGGCGGGGTGTTCCTGGACATCGCGAGCAGGCTGCCCGCCGACGAGATCCGGCGCAGGCTGCCGTCGATGTACCACCAGTTCCGCGAACTGGCCGATGTGGACATCACCCGGGAACCCATGGAGGTCGGGCCGACCTGCCACTACGTGATGGGCGGGATCGAGGTGGACCCGGACACGGCCCGCGCGGGTGTGCCCGGACTGTTCTCCGCCGGGGAGTGCGCGGGCGGGATGCACGGGTCGAACCGGCTCGGGGGCAACTCGTTGTCCGACCTGTTGGTGTTCGGACGGCGGGCCGGGCTCGGGGCGGCGGACTACGTCGACTCGCTCGATCGGTGGCCGGAGGTCTCCGAGGTGGACGTCGCGATGGCGGAGCGGACCGCGTCGGCGCCGTTCGACGGCCCACGGGACGGGGTACGGCGGGAGAACCCCTACGCGGTGCAGGCCGAGCTGCAACAGTGCATGAACGAGCTGGTGGGCATCATCCGCACGGCCGAGGAGATCGAGAAGGCCCTCGAGGCGCTGGACGGGATCCGCAGGAGGCTTCCGGGCGTCACGGTGGAGGGGGACCGCGAGTACCACCCCGGCTGGCACACGGCGGTGGACCTGCGCAACATGCTGCTGGTCAGCGAGTGCGTCGCCCGCGCGGCGCTGCGGCGCACCGAGAGCCGCGGCGGGCACACCCGCGACGACCACCCGGCGATGGACGCCCAGTGGCGCAACACCCTGCTCGTGTGCACGGTGCGGGACGACGAGGCCGCCGTGGTGCCGGAGGTGACCGTCGAGGCGAAGCGGCAGGAGCCGATGCGTGCCGACCTGCTCGACCTGTTCGAGCTCTCCGAGCTGGAGAAGTACTACACCGCCGACGAACTGACCGCGCACGGGGGAAAGGACGCCGTGACATGAGCTACGAGGCCACCCTCCGCGTCTGGCGGGGCGACGAGGACTCCGGCGAACTGCGGGACTACACCGTCCAGGCGAACGAGGGCGAGGTCGTGCTGGACCTGATCCACCGGCTGCAGGCCACCCAGGAGCCCGACCTGGCGGTGCGGTGGAACTGCAAGGCGGGCAAGTGCGGCTCGTGTTCGGCCGAGGTGAACGGCAGGCCGAGGCTGCTGTGCATGACCCGCATGTCGATCTTCGAGGAGGGGGAGGTCATCACGGTCACCCCCATGCGCACGTTCCCCGTGATCCGGGACCTGGTTCCCGACGTGTCGTACAACTACGCCAAGGCCCGCGAGGTCCCGGCGTTCGCGCCGCCGCCGGACCTGGCGCCCGGCGAGTACCGGATGGCCCAGGAGGACGTCGACCGGTCGCAGGAGTTCCGCAAGTGCATCGAGTGCTTCCTGTGCCAGGACGTGTGCCACGTGATCCGTGACCACGAGGAGAACAAGCCCGTGTTCGCCGGGCCGCGGTTCCTCATGCGGATCGCCGAGCTGGAGATGCACCCGCTCGACGTGGCCGACCGGCGGAACGAGGCGCAGACCGAACACGGGCTCGGCTACTGCAACATCACCAAGTGCTGCACCGAGGTGTGCCCGGAGAACATCCACATCACCGACAACGCGCTCATCCCGATGAAGGAGCGGGTCGCCGACCGCCGCTACGACCCCCTCGTCTGGCTCGGCGACAAGATTTTCCGCCGCAAGGGCAGCTGACCCCGCACCCCGGTGGTGCCGTGAAGGACTCCTTCGCTGCGTGTGACGCCGTGAAGGAGTCCTTCACGGCACCAAGCGCAGGCAGGGAGTCCTTCACGGCACCACGTCAGGCGCGCCGGGGGCGGTCACTCCAGGGGTTCGTGCTCGCGGACCGTGTTCTCGGTCCGGCGCGTGACCTCCGGGTCGGGGGCCTTGCGGTTGTGGCGGTTGCGGGACTCCAGGTACCGCGCCAGGCCGGTCAGTGCCAGGCACATGACGATGTACATGGCCCCCACCACGAGGGTCACCGGGACCAGCGGCCGGTCGAAGTCGACGACACCACCGAGGTACCGGGCGTAGCGCAGCAGCTCCTCGTAGGTGATCAGGAAGCCCAGTGCGGTGTCCTTGAGCAGCACGACGAGCTGGCTGATGATCGCGGGCAGCATCGCGCGCAGCGCCTGGGGCAGCAGCACCGACCGCATCACCTGGGTCTTGCGCATCCCGATCGCGTAGGCGGCCTCGCCCTGGCCCTTCGGCAGGGACAGCACCCCGGCGCGGAAGACCTCGGCCAGCACCGAGCCGTTGTACAGCGTCAGCCCGAACACCACCGAGTGGAACGGCTCGCCCAGCCCGATCCCGTAGTAGAAGAAAAAGATCATCACCACGAGCGGTACGGCACGGAAGAACTCGACGATGATCGTGGCCGGGACCCGGACGGCGGCGTGGTCGGACAGCCGGCCCGCCGCGAAGATCGCGCCGAAGGCCAGCGCCAGCACGGCGGCCACCGCGAACGCCCGCAGGGTGTTGCCCAGTGCCTCGAGGAGCTGGAGCTGGACGTGTTCGTAGAGGATCCACTCCCACATCTCGCCGTCGAACTGGCCCGCGTCGGCGAACTGGTACACCACGAAGCCGACGAAGGCCACCAGCGCGAGCACGCCGACCACGGCGTACACCCGGTGCCGCGCGCGGGCCCTCGGGCCGGGGACGTCGTACAGGACCGCGCTCATCGGGCCACGCTCCAGCGCTTCTCGAGGCTGCGTTGCAGCAGGGTCATCGGGACGACGAGGATCACGAACCCGAGCGCGACCCACAGCAGACCCACCATGACGCTGTAGCCGCGTTCGGAGAGGTAGTTCTGGATCGCGCCGGCCTCGACGACGGAGAACCCGGCCGCGATCGTGGTGTTCTTCAGCAACGCGATCATCGTGCTCACCATCGGCGGGACCACCGAGCGGGTGGCCTGCGGCAGTACCACCTGGCCGAGCATCTGGCCGAAGGTCAGCCCCACGGCGCGCGCCGCCTCGGCCTGGCCGACCGGGACGGTGTTGATACCGGACCGCACCACCTCGCACACGAACGCCGAGGTGTAGACGATCAGCGCGACGACCGCCGCGGCGAAGTACGACAGGTCGACGATGTCCAGCAGCGGGTAGGCGAAGGCGAAGAAGAAGAACAGCAGCGTCAGGGGCGTGTTGCGGAACAGGGTGACGTAGGTGGCCCCGGCGGCCCGCAGGATCGGCACCGGCGAGACCCGCAGCATCGCGAGGACGGTGCCCAGCACCAGCGAGCCGGCCGCCGCGAGGGCGAACAGCTCGAGGGTGTTGAGAAAGCCCGGACCGTAGAGGTCGAGGTTGTCCAGCAGAACGTCCATGTTTCCCTCGGGGGAGCTCGAGCGGGGGGTCGGGCACACGCCCGGTCACGGCCCACCGCCGTGGTCGGGGTGGACCGTGACCGGACCGGAACGGGCGCCGTGGGCGTCAGTACCGCTCGAGGGTGGGCATCTCCGCCTCGATGCCGGACTTGCCCAGCGTGGCGTCGTAGATCTCCTGCCAGGTGCCGTCGTCCATGGCGTCCTGCAGGATGTCGTTGACCTTCTCCCGCAGGGCGTCGTCACCCTTGGGCAGGCCGACGCCGTACGGCTCGTCGGAGAAGGTGTCGCCGACGACCTTCAGCGCGTCCGGCTCCTGGGCGGCGTAGCCGAGCAGGATCGCGTCGTCCGTGGTGACCGCGTCGACCTCGCCCTGCTGGAGCTGGGTGACGCACTGCGAATAGGTCTGCAGCTCGACGATGTTCTCGGTCAGGCCCTGCTCCCGCACCCGCTGGATGGGGGTCGAGCCGCTGACCGAGCAGACCGCCTTGCCCTGCAGGTCGTCCTTGCTCTGGATGTCCTCGTTGTCCGCGGACACCAGCAGGCTCTGACCCGCGACGTAGTACGGGCCGGCGAAGTCGACCTGCTCCTTGCGCTTGTCGTTGATCGTGTAGGTGCCGACGTAGTAGTCCACGTCGCCGTTGACCAGCGCCTGCTCACGTCCGGCCGAGGGCACGACCTTGTACTCGATGTCGCCCGGGTCGAAGCCGAGCCGGGCGGTGACCATCCGCGCGATCTCGATGTCGAACCCGCTGAACTCGCCGGTCATGGCGTCCTTCTCGCCGAGTCCCGGCTGATCCTCCTTCACCCCGACGATGGGGTTGCCCCGGTCGGTCATCGTCTGGAAGGTGGGCGAGCCCTCGACGGTGACGTCCGAGGCGACCTCGTAGTTCAGCGAGGCGGCGGCGTTGTCGCCGTCACCCCCGCCGCCGCCCTCTCCGTTGTCGGAGGGCGAACCCTCCCTGCCGCACGCGCTCAGGACGAGACCCGCGGCCAGCACACCGGCCGCCAGGGTGCGGAACTTCATGTGCACCTCTCCTCTTTCCGGTTGAGACGGCCCGTGCCGCCCCGGTCTCCACGGCGGCGGTGCCGCCCCGGCTTCCCACGGCGGCGCGCGCCGCCGGAGGTCAGTGGGTCAGGATCTTGCCAAGGAAGTCCCGCGCGCGCTCGGACTTCGGCGCGGTGAAGAACTCCTCGGGGGTGGAATCCTCGACGATCTCGCCGTCGGACATGAACACCACGCGGTGCGCGGCCCGGCGCGCGAAGCCCATCTCGTGCGTGACCACGAGCATCGTCATGCCCTCGTCGGCCA
Source organism: Saccharomonospora iraqiensis subsp. iraqiensis (assembly GCF_000430445.1). GTDB lineage: Bacteria > Actinomycetota > Actinomycetes > Mycobacteriales > Pseudonocardiaceae > Saccharomonospora > Saccharomonospora iraqiensis. Next base: position 105,969 of record NZ_KE387090.1, on the reverse strand, counting down.
GCTCGGTCATGGTGTCCAGGACCTCCTGCACCATCTCCGGGTCGAGCGCGGAGGTGGGCTCGTCGAACAGCATGACCTTCGGCCGCATCGCCAGTGCCCGCGCGATCGCGGCCCGTTGTTGCTGGCCGCCGGAGAGCTGGGCGGGGTACTTGTCCGCCTGGTCGGTGATACCGACCCGGTCGAGCAGCTCCATCGCCTGCTGCCGGGCCTCGGACGCGGGGGTCTTCCGGACCTTGATCGGCCCGAGCGTGACGTTGTCCAGGATCGTCTTGTGGGAGAAGAGGTTGAACTGCTGGAAGACCATGCCGACGTCGGCCCGCAGCGCGGCGAGTGCGCGCCCCTCGGCGGGCAGCGGCTTCCCGTCGACGGCGAGTTCCCCGGAGTCGACGGGTTCCAGACGGTTGATGGCCCGGCAGAGGGTCGACTTGCCGGAGCCGGACGGGCCGAGGACCACCACGACCTGCCCGCGTGGGACCTCGAAGTCGATGTCCCGGAGCACATGCAGGTCGCCGAAGTGCTTGTTGACCGCCGCCGCCTTGATCATCGGCGGTGCGGACGTCGCGGTGCTCATCAGACCTCCATCACTCGGCACGCCACGGGTCGCGGGCTGTCACGGGTAACACCGGGTGCTCACACCTTCGGGGCAATAGGGCACGGGTTTCGAGCCGGGACGACACCATACGTGTCCATGCCCGCACTCCGTGAAGAGAATCGCGCAGACGTGTCCGAACCTTTACCGGATCCGGCGGCGCGACGGAACGCCCGAACGGCGTAGACGTGGGTTCCGCGGCGGCGCCGGGGCCGCCGGAGCCGGTGCGGCGGCGCGACCTGCCTGGCCTACCCTGGAGAGGTACCTGTCGGCCTGCGCGCACCAGGAGACCCGGTGAGCGGTAGCAAGACCTTCGAGATCCGCACCTTCGGGTGTCAGATGAACGTCCACGACTCCGAGCGGCTCGCGGGCCAGCTGGAGGACGCTGGTTACCGGCCGGTCACCGGCGGTGATGCGCCGGACCTCGTGGTGCTCAACACCTGTGCGGTGCGGGAGAACGCCGACAACAAGCTCTACGGGCACCTGGGGCACCTCCGGGCGAGCAAGCGGAGCAGGCCCGGCATGCAGATCGCCGTCGGGGGCTGCCTGGCGCAGAAGGACCGCGGCGAGATCGTCCGTCGCGCGCCGTGGGTGGACGCCGTGTTCGGCACGCACAACATCGCCGCGCTGCCCACACTGCTCGAACGCTCCCGGCACAACGACGAGGCCCAGGTCGAGATCCTCGAATCGCTGGAGACGTTCCCGTCGACGCTGCCCGCGCGGCGGGAGTCGGCGTACTCCGGCTGGGTGTCGATCTCGGTGGGGTGCAACAACACCTGCACCTTCTGCATCGTGCCCTCGCTGCGCGGCAAGGAGCGCGACCGGCGGCCGGGCGAGATCCTCGCCGAGGTCGAGGCGCTGGTGGCCGAGGGGGTCTCCGAGGTCACCCTGCTCGGTCAGAACGTCAACTCCTACGGCGTCGAGTTCGGCGACCGGTACGCGTTCGGCAAGCTGCTGCGGTCGTGCGGTTCCGTGGACGGACTGGAGCGGGTGCGGTTCACCTCGCCGCACCCGGCGGCGTTCACCGACGACGTGATCGACGCGATGGCCGAGACGCCGAACGTCTGCCCCCAGCTGCACATGCCGTTGCAGTCCGGATCCGACCGGGTGCTGAAGGCCATGCGCCGGTCGTACCGGTCGAGCCGGTTCCTGTCCATCCTCGACAAGGTGCGGGCGGCGATGCCGGACGCGGCCATCACCACCGACATCATCGTCGGCTTCCCGGGGGAGACGGAGGAGGACTTCGAGGCCACGCTCGAGGTGGTGCGCAAGGCCCGGTTCTCCGGCGCCTTCACGTTCCAGTACTCGCCGCGCGCCGGCACGCCCGCCGCCGGGATGGCCGACCAGGTCCCGAAGCACGTCGTCCAGGAACGTTACGAGCGGCTCGTGGCACTGCAGAACGAGATCGCCTGGGAGGAGAACCGGGCCCTCGTCGGGAGCAAGGTGGAACTGCTCGTCGCCGTCGGCGAGGGGCGCAAGGACGCCGAGACCAACCGGATGAGCGGCCGGGCGCGGGACGGCAGGCTGGTCCACTTCACCCCGTCCGGTGGGGCGGTGGACCGGGAGGTGCGGCCCGGGGACGTCGTGGAGACCACGGTCACCTACGCGGCCCCGCACCACCTGGTCGCCGACGCCGAACTGCTGTCCCACCGCCGGACCGCGGCGGGGGACAACGTCGAGGCCGGACTGCGGCCGAAGACCCGGGGCGTGGGGCTGGGACTGCCGTCCTTCGGTGCGCCCCGGACCGAGCCGGAACCCGCGGGATCCTGCGGAGACGGGGGGTGTGCGTGATGACCGGGGCGAGGTCGGACAGCGACCGGGATCACCGCGGGGACGACCTGGGCCACCTGGCCGCCGACGCGGAGGCGGCGCTGGACCGGGCCGTCAAGACCGTGGAGTTCGGCAGGCGTGGCTTCGCCGTGGCCGTGACCGTGTTCGTGCTCGTGATCGGACTCGTGCTGCCCTGGGTCGACGGGTTCGCGGGGTGGCAGGTGCTGCTCGGACGTGCCGACGCGATCCCGCAGCTGTTCGCCGCGACCGCCACCGGCTTCGGTGTCCTCGCCTCCGCCGTCGCGCTCGCCACCCGGCGCTGGTGGCTGACCTGGGTCTGCGCCGTCGGCGGCTGGTTCGCCTCCGTCGACGGCGTCCTGGCGATCTGGTCGCAGCAGTCCGCCACCGCCCCGGACGTCGCCGGGGGCGGGCCCGGGATCGGACTGGTGCTCTCCACCGTCGCCATGGTGGTCCTCGCCGCGCAGTGGATGCGACTGGCCTGGTCCCGGCCGTGAGCACGGGGGCGGGCCGAACGCCGGCCCGCCCCCAGCGGTCGCCGCCGCACCGGTCGACTCCGGTGCCCGTCGACTCCGGTGCCCGTCGACTCCGGGAGGTCCGGGTCAGCGGTTCGCCACGGCCTCCTCGGCCGCGCGCAGCCACTCCCGCCACTGCGCGGCCTGCTGCTCTGCCTCGGCCGCCCGCTTCTCGTCGCCCGCCTCGCGGGCCTTCTCGGCCTGCGACTCGAACTGGTCGACCCGCTCGCGGAACTGCGCGGCACGGGCGTGCGCCTCCGGGTCGGTGCGCCGCCAGCGGGCGTCCTCGGCCGAGCGCACCCGGTCCTGCACCGCCTTCAGCCGCCCGTCCAGCTCCCGGATGCGCTCCCGCGGCACCTTGCCGATCTCGTCCCACCGCTGCTGGATCCGGCGCAGCTGTCCTTTGGCGGCGTCGAGGTTGGCCGCGGGGTCGATCTTCTCGGCCTCGGCGAGCAGTTCCTCCTTGCGGGTGGCGTTCTCCGCGAACTCCGCGTCCCGTTCGGCGAAGGCCTCGGAGCGGCGGGAGAAGAAGGCGTCTTGGGCCGCGCGGAACCGCTGCCAGAGCGACTCGTCGGCGTCCTTCGGGGCCCGGCCGGCGGCCTTCCACTCGGCCATCAGCTCCTTGTACCGGGCCGCCGTCGGGCCCCAGTCGGTGGAGTCGGACAGCGACTCGGCCTCGGTGATCAGTTCCTCCTTGCGCTGCTTCGCCGCCGCGCGCTGTTTGTCCAGTTCGGCGAAGTGCGCCCCGCGGCGCCGGTTGAACGCCTCCCGCGCCTTGGAGAACCGCTTCCACAGTTCGTCGTCGGTTCTGCGGTCGACCCCCTTGACGGTCTTCCACTCCTCGAGGATGGCCCGCAGCCGGTCGCCCGCGGCCTTCCACTGGGTGGACGACGCCGCGATCTCCTCGGCCTCCTCGG
>NZ_KE387090.1:94574-102060 GCF_000430445.1 Saccharomonospora iraqiensis subsp. iraqiensis | reverse complement strand
GACCGCGGCGTCGTAGGGTGGGGTCCGCGCCGCGGCCGGTCCGTGGCGAGTCCCCAGATGTCGCGGTCGTCTCCGTCGCCGCTCCGGTCGTCGTGCCCGGGATGTCGTGCCCGGGCGAGCCGCTGCGCTCTCCGCACGGCGCCCGGCCGGCACGTCGGTCGGTGGCACCGGTATGTCGGTTGTCACCTGCCGCGGCGCGGTTGTCGGCTTGCGCCGGTGTCCGCCGCCCCATAGAGTCGACCCCTACATCTAGTAGTTACATTGCTGTAGTTGCTCCACAAGTTGGGGTACCATCGCGGTAGGGTTCGTGGGCGGGCGGTCCGTTCCGGCCGGCTCCGACGCGGGCGTGAACGTGCGCAGGGACGTGCGCAGGGAGGTGCGAGAAGGGTGCGATGCCCGTTCTGCCGGAACGCCGATTCCCGGGTCGTCGACTCCCGCGAGGTGGACGAGGGGCAGGCGATCCGGCGACGCCGGTCCTGCTCGGCGTGTGGTCGCCGGTTCACCACGTCCGAGACGATGGTCCTCGCCGTGGTGAAACGGTCCGGGGTCACCGAGCAGTTCAGCCGGGACAAGGTGGTCCGGGGTGTGCGGCGCGCGTGCCAGGGGCGCCCGGTCGACGACGACGCCCTCCAGCAGCTCGCGCAGCGGGTGGAGGAGACCGTCCGGGCGAGCGGGGTCGCCGAGGTGCCGAGCCATGAGGTGGGGTTGGCGATCCTCGGTCCGCTCCGGGAGCTCGACACCGTGGCGTATCTGCGGTTCGCCAGTGTCTACCGCGCCTTCTCCTCGATCGAGGATTTCGAGGCCGAGATCCGGGGGCTGCGCGAGGTGATCGCCGATTCGACGGACCAACCGGACGACAGCGCCAGAAGCGCGGACGACGCGGGACGTCGCCGCCAGTTGTGAACGCGGGAGAGGGAGTCATGACAGAAACCGTGGGGGCCGGCGCAGACGCCCCGCACAAGGGCAAGAAGCGTCAGGGCGCGGGCGCACGCAAGGGGTTGAGTATCCGGCGTGTCCACACCACCGAGGGTGTACACCCCTACGACGAGGTGCGGTGGGTCAAGCGCGACGTCGTCATGACCAACTGGCGTGACGGCACGGTCAACTTCGAGCAGCGCGGGGTGGAGTTCCCCGAGTTCTGGTCGGTCAACGCCACCAACATCGTCACCAGCAAGTACTTCCGCGGTGCCGACGGCAGCCCGGAACGGGAGTACAGCCTCCGGCAGCTCATCGACCGGGTCGTGAAGACCTATGTCGCCGCGGGGACCGAGCACGGTTACTTCGCGAGCCCGGCCGATGCCGCGATCTTCGAGCACGAGCTGACCTGGATGCTGCTGCACCAGGTGTTCAGCTTCAACTCGCCGGTGTGGTTCAACGTCGGGACCACCTCGAAGCAGCAGGTGTCCGCGTGCTTCATCCTGTCGGTGGACGACACCATGGAGTCGATCCTCAACTGGTACAAGGAAGAGGGTCTGATCTTCAAGGGTGGTTCCGGCGCGGGACTGAACCTCTCCCGGATCCGGTCGTCCCGGGAGCTGCTCTCGTCCGGCGGCACGGCGTCCGGACCGGTGTCGTTCATGCGTGGCGCCGACGCCTCCGCCGGGACGATCAAGTCCGGCGGTGCCACCCGGCGGGCGGCCAAGATGGTGGTGCTCGACGTCGACCACCCGGACATCGACGAGTTCATCGAGACCAAGGCGAAGGAGGAGCACAAGATCCGCGTGCTCCGCGACGCCGGTTTCGACATGGACCTCGGGGGCAGCGACAGTGCGTCGGTGCAGTACCAGAACGCGAACAACTCGGTGCGGGTCTCGGACGAGTTCATGCAGGCCGTGGAGACCGGGGAGCAGTTCGGCCTGCGTGCGCGGATGACCGGTGAGGTGCTGGAGCGCACCCCCGCGCAACCCCTGTTCCGCAAGATGGCCCGTGCGGCGTGGGAGTGCGCCGACCCGGGACTGCAGTACGACGACACGATCAACGACTGGCACACCTGCCCCGAGTCGGGGCGGATCACCGCGTCGAACCCGTGCTCGGAGTACATGCACCTGGACAACTCCAGCTGCAACCTGGCCTCGCTCAACCTGCTGAAGTTCCTCGGCGACGACGGCACCTTCGATGCCGAGCGGTTCGCCGAGGCGGTCGAGCTGGTCATCACGGCGATGGACATCTCGATCTGCTTCGCCGACTTCCCGACCGAGGCCATCGCCGAGACGACCCGCAGCTACCGGCAGCTCGGGATCGGCTACGCGAACCTGGGCGCGCTGCTGATGGCGACCGGCCACGCCTACGACTCCGAGGGCGGTCGCGCCCTCGCCGCGTCGATCACCTCGCTGATGACCGCGGTGTCGTACCGGCGTTCGGCCGAGATGGCGGGTGTGGTCGGTCCGTACGAGGGATACGCCCGCAACGCCGAGGGACACAAGCGCGTGATGCGCAAGCACGCGGCGGCCAACGAGCTGATCCGCACCTACCACGGCAACGACGCCGCCGTGCGGGAGCGGGCGACGCGCGAGTGGGAGCGCGGCAACGAGATCGGCGCCGCCAACGGCTGGCGCAACGCCCAGGCCAGCGTGCTCGCCCCCACGGGCACGATCGGGTTCATGATGGACTGCGACACCACGGGGGTCGAACCGGACTTCTCCCTGGTGAAGTTCAAGAAGCTCGTCGGTGGCGGGTCCATGCAGATCGTCAACAACGCGGTGCCGCGCGCGCTGCGGTCGCTGGGCTACCAGAACGAGCAGGTCGAGGCGATCGTGGACTACATCGCCGAGCACGGCCACGTGATCGACGCCCCGGGGCTGCGCCCGGAACACTACGAGGTGTTCGACTGCGCGGTCGGCGAGCGCGCCATCGCCCCGATGGGGCACGTCCGGATGATGGCGGCGGTGCAGCCGTTCATCTCCGGGGCGATCTCCAAGACCGTGAACATGCCGGAGTCCGCGACGGTCGCCGACGTCGAGGAGATCTACTTCCAGGGCTGGAAGCTGGGTCTGAAGGCGCTGGCGATCTACCGGGACAACTGCAAGGTCGGCCAGCCGCTGTCCACCGGGAAGAACGAGAAGAACGGGACCGACGCCGAGGAGGAGGCCGAGCCGGAGAAGGTCGTCGAGTACCGGCCGGTGCGCAGGCGGCTGCCGAAGAAGCGGCCGAGCCAGACGGTGTCGTTCACGGTCGGCGGCGCCGAGGGCTACCTCACGGCGGGCTCGTACCCGGACGACGGCCTCGGCGAGATCTTCGTCAAGCTGGGCAAGCAGGGGTCGACGCTGGCGGGCGTGATGGACGCCTTCTCGATGTCGATCTCGGTGGGCCTCCAGTATGGCATCCCGCTGGAGTTCTACGTGCAGAAGTTCCAGAACGTGCGGTTCGAACCGGCCGGGATGACCGACGACCCGGACGTGCGGATCGCCACGAGCGTGCTGGACTACCTGTTCCGCAGGCTCGCGCTGGACTACCTGCCCTACGACAAGCGTGCCGTGCTCGGCGTGTTCACCGCGGACGAGCGCACCGCCCAGGTGGAGGCCGACTACGGCGGCGGTGCGGATCCGGCACAGCAGAACGTGGACCTGAACACGTTGCGCAGCACCGTCGAGTCGACGGAATCCACGGAGAGCGCGGAGGACGGCCGGGCGAACCGGTCGGGCGAGGACCGCGGTTCCTCCGGGTCGGGCGGCCCCTCCGGCGAGGCGCACAGCACGACCGAGCTGCGTGAACTGCAGATGGGCAAGGCGGCCGACGCGCCGCTGTGCATGACCTGTGGGACGAAGATGCGCCCGGCCGGTTCCTGCTACGCCTGCGAGGGCTGCGGGGCCACCTCCGGGTGCAGCTGACCGGACACCGCGCAGCCGACCGGACACCGCGCACCGCGCGGTGTCCGGTCGGTCCGCGGGTGTCGGGAGTACCCGGCAGGTGAGGTGTCCGGGTCGGCGGCCGGCCCGGACACCGACCGGACGAGGCGGTCGGCGGGGCCCGCTCAGCCGGGTTCCGGGGCGGGCTCTCCGGTGAGCCGGCGCCAGAGGAAGTCGAACACCAGCGCCCACTTGAACGCGGCCTGGGCGTTGTCGGCGGCGGCGCCGTGTCCCCCCTCGATGTTCTCGTAGTAGGTCACGTCGTGGCCCTGTTCGCGCATCCGCGCCACCATCTTGCGGGCGTGCCCGGGATGGACCCGGTCGTCCCGGGTCGAGGTCACGACCAGCGTCGGCGGATAGTCCACACCGGCGTCGAGATTGTGGTACGGCGAGTACCGCCGCAGCGTGGCCCAGTCCCCGGGATCGTCCGGGTCGCCGTACTCGGCCATCCACGAGGCGCCGGCCGGGAGCAGGTGGTACCGCCGCATGTCCAGCAGGGGCACCTGACTGACCACCGCGCCGACCAGCTCGGGGTAGCGGGTCAGCATCACCCCGGTGAGCAGTCCGCCGTTGCTGCCGCCCTCGACACCGAGGAGATCGGGGGTGGTGACACCCCGGTCGACGAGATCGGAGGCCACGGCGGCGAAGTCCTCGTAGACCCGCAGCCGGTTCCGCTTGACCGCCTGGTTGTGCCAGTCCGGTCCGTACTCGCCGCCGCCGCGCAGGTTCGCCACCACGTAGGTGCCGCCCGGCTCCAGCCATCCGCGGCCGATCACCCCGCTGTAGGACGGGGTCACCGACAGCTCGAACCCGCCGTAGCCGGTGAGCAGCGTCGGTCCGGGTCGCCGGTCGGCCCGGCCGACGACGAAGTACGGGATGCGGGTGCCGTCGGCCGAGACGGCGAAGTGCTGCTCGGTCTCCAGCCCCGTGGTGTCGAAGAACGCGGGGGTCTCCCGCAGTCGTTCGGTGGTTCCCGCCGTGTCCGGCGGTGTGGTTCCCGCCGTGTCCGGCGGTGCGGCCCCGGCCGCCTCCGGCGGCCCGGTGCCGAGTGTGCCCCGCAGCAGCACCGGTGCCTGCGTGTAGCCGGTGACCTGGACGAAGTACTCGTCGCTGTCGTAGGGATCGGTGCCCACGAGATCCACGGTGCCCACCTCGGGAAGCCCGGGCAGCGGTGCGTCCCGCCACCCGTCGGGGGTGGGGGTCAGCACGCGGAACCGGGTCCGGACGTCCCGCAGTGTGCCCAGCAGCAGGTGGTTCCGGGTCCAGGCGTAGCGGTCGAGCGAGGTGTGCGCATCCGGCTCGAACAGCACGGTCAGGGTGCGGTCCCCGGCGAGGAAGTCCTCCAGGCGGGCCGCCAACAGCGCGCCCGCGGGATAGCGGACGTCCGCGGGGCACCACGGGCTGCGGGTGCGGACCAGCAACCACTCCCGGCGCACCGTCACGGCGGCGTCCTCGGGCACGTCGAGGAACACCAGTCCCGTGTCGGTGCGCAGCCACGTCCGGCCGCGGTAGAAGTCGATGTCCCGCCGGACCAGGTCGCGTTCCCACCCCTCGGTCGGGTCGTGGGTGGCGCCGACCGCCACGTCACCGGGCTCACCCTCGAACACGACGGTGGCCTCCCGCAGGGGAGTGCCCCGACGCCACTCCTTGACGATCCGGGGGTAGCCGGAGTCGGTCAGCGACCCGGGACCGAAGTCGGTGGCCACGTAGACGTGGTCGCGATCGATCCAGGACACCGCGCTCTTCGCCTCGGGCAGGTGGAACCCGTCGGGGACGAACTCCCGGCGGTCGAGGTCGAACTCCCGCACGACCGCCGCGTCGGCGCCACCGCGGGACAGCTCGACCAGGCACCGCCGGTGGCCGGGGCGCAGCACCGTGGCGCCCTGCCAGACCCAGTTCTCCGCCTCGGCGGCGGCCAGCGCGTCGACGTCGATCAGCACCTCCCACTCCGGGTCCGGTTTGCGGTACTCGTCGAGGGTGGTGCGCCGCCACAGTCCCCGGGGATGGGCCGCGTCCCGCCAGAAGTTGTAGAGGTGCCCACCCCGCCGCCGGACGAAGGGGATGCGGGTGTCGGCGTCGAGCACCTCCCGCAGCCGGCCGGTCAACCGGTCGAACGACTCCCGGTGCGCGGTCCCGTCCACGGTCCCGGCGTTGCGGGCCCGCACCCAGTCGAGCGCCTCGGCGCCCTCGACCTCCTCCAGCCAGAGGAACGGGTCGTCGTCCGTGGTCACGTGCGCCTCACTCATCCCACCGAGTCTGCCAGCCGTCCCGTGTGCTCTTTTCCCCAGCGTGGACACCCGGTAGCCTGATGTGATCCGGCTCACCGACGGGGAGGAGGCCCATGCGGATCGCCGATCTGTTGCGGCGCAAAGGTTCCACGGTCGCCACGATCACCCCGGACACGGGGGTCGACGGCCTGGTGGCCCGGTTGGCGGAGCACAACGTCGGGGCCCTGGTGGTGGTCGGTCCGGCCGGTGAAGTGATCGGCATCGTCTCCGAACGGGACGTCGTGCGCGGTTTGCGCGAACGGGGCACCGACCTGTTGGCCACCCGGGTCGGCGACATCATGACCACGGACGTCGCGGGCTGCACCCCGGAGGACTCGGTGGACGAGCTCAGTGCCGTGATGACGCGGCGGCGGATCCGGCACGTACCGGTGCTGGTGGACGGTGTCCTCGGCGGGATCGTCAGCATCGGGGACGTCGTGAAGTCCCGGATGGACGAACTGGAGCAGGACCGCGAGCAGTTGGAGTCCTACATCGTCGGCGGCAGGTTCGACACCACGGGGTGAGCCGGTTCCGGTGCCGTTCGCCGGGGCCGTCCGTCCCGGCTCGTGGACCGGTCGGCCTCAGCAGGGGCCCTCGGCGCGGGTGCCGGGAGGGCAGTCGGTCCCGGCCGAGTCCGGTGGGGGACGGATCCCGGTCAGGGCGGGTGCCAGCGCGGCCACCCCCTCCGTGAGAGCCGTGGCGGCCGTGGTGAGGTCGGTGCCTGCCGGGTGCCGGGACAGCAGCACCACGACGTAGCGGTGATCCGCCCCCACCAGCCCGGTCGTGTGCAGGACCAGTTCCCCGTCGACACGCATCCACCCCTGCTTCACCGCCGTTTCGGTGTCCGGCAGGGCCGACCGGATGCCGAAGCTCTGGTCGAGGCCGTCGGCGGCGGTGGTCCGCGCCCCGGACAGGGCACCGAGCACGAGGTCGGCGGCGGGGTCGGGAATCCCGTCGGTGATGTAGGTGTACAGGATGCGCAGGTCGCGCGGGGTGGTGACGGTCAGCTCCCACTCCGCGGGCTCGGCGGGCGGGGTGGTCGCGCGCAGGCCCGCCTCCGCCACCGTCCGGTGCACCACCGCGGGACCCCCGTACCGCGCCCACAGGTCGGAGGCGACCAAATCGTCACTGGCCGCCAGCATCCGCACGAGACGTCCCCGCTCGGGCCCCGGGGGCGGGGGGCGCCATCCCGCGGTGCGCAGCACCCGGGTGGCGATGGCCAGCTTGACCACCGAGGCGGTGTGGAACCGCCCTCCGGGATCGTGCTCGGCCACCGTGCGTGCGGTGGCGCGGTCGTACACGGTCAGCCCCACCCGACTGCCCGGGACCCGGTCGGCCACGGCCGCGACGACGTCGCCGGCCACCTCCGTTCTC
>NZ_KE387090.1:90254-94474 GCF_000430445.1 Saccharomonospora iraqiensis subsp. iraqiensis | reverse complement strand
GGCGCCCGCAACGCCCCGTTCGCCGCGCACGTCGACGGGCACGGCCGCTGGCGGACCCCGGAGGCGCTGGCACGGCACTTCCGCGACCTCGGCGTCACGCCCGGTACCCCGGTCGGTGCGTACTGCGGTTCCGGGGTCACCGCCTGCTCGGTGGTGCTCGCCCTCGAACTCGCGGGGCACCCGGAACCGGCGGCGCTGTACGCCGGGTCGTGGTCGAACTGGTCGGCCGATCCCCGGCGGGTGGCTGTCACCGGAGGCGATCCCGGATAGGGTCGGTGCCCATGCCCTCCTCGGCCGTCGTCTGGGATCCCGCCCTGCTCGCCTACGACCTGGGGGACGACCATCCGTTCAACCCGGTCCGGCTCGACCTCACGGTGCGCCTGGCGACCGCGCTCGGGGTGCTCGACGACGTACCCCTGCTGGCCCCGGACCCGGCCGGGGAGGACGAGCTGGTGCGGGCGCACACCCCCGACTACGTCGAGGCGGTCCGGCAGGCGCCGATGGCCGGCCACGACGTCGGCCACGGACTCGGCACGCCGGACAACCCGGTGTTTCCCGACATGCACGACGCCTCGGCGCTGGTGGTCGGGTCCACCCTGCTCGGGGCGCGGTGCCTGGTCGAGGGCCGTGCGGCGCGTGCGGTCGGTATCGCCGGGGGCCTGCACCACGCGATGCCGGGCCACGCCTCCGGGTTCTGCGTCTACAACGACTGTGCGGTGGCCGTCTCGTGGCTGCTGGACCAGGGTTTCGACCGCATCGCCTACGTGGACACCGACGTGCACCACGGCGACGGGGTACAGGCGGCCTTCTACGACGACCCCCGCGTGCTCACGGTGTCGTTGCACCAGCACCCGTTCACCCTCTTCCCGGGGACGGGCTACGCCGCCGAGACCGGCGCGGGCGAGGCCGACGGGACCGCCGTGAACGTGGCGCTGCCGCCCGGCACGGGGGACGCGGGCTGGCTGCGTGCCTTCCACGCCGTGGTGCCCTCGGTGCTCGAACGGTTCCGTCCGCAGATCCTGATCACGCAGTGCGGCGTCGACTCGCACGCCGAGGACCCGTTGGCGGACCTGTCCCTGAGTGTGGACGGTCACCGCCGGATCTACCGGACCCTGCGGGAGCTGGCCGACACGCACGCCGACGGCCGGTGGCTGGCCGTCGGCGGTGGCGGGTACCAGCTCATCCGGGTGGTCCCCCGCTCGTGGACGCACCTGCTCGCCACCGTGCTGGACCGGGACGTCGCCCCGACGACGCCGGTCCCCGCCACGTGGGCGGAGCAGGTGCGGGAGAAGGCCCCGAACGCGGCCCTGCCCGGCACCATGACCGACGGGGGCGCCGACTCGTTCTCCCCGTGGGGGGACGGGGACGACGACCCGGTGGACGTCGCCGTGCGGGAGACCCGGCGCGCGGTCTTCCCGTCGTACGGCCTCGACCCGGATGATCCACGGGACTAGGACGGGGCGTAACCAACGCCGACCGTCGGGCAGGAGGGGCGTCGACGATGAACAACAGCGGCGGTGAGCCGGAGTCCGGTGGGTCCGGAACGGAGCGGGGGCCCGCGGACACCGGCGGGGGACCGGACCCGTTCGCCTATCCGGCCGACTGGGAGGCCGACGTCGTGCTCAGCGACGGCGGGACCGTGCACCTGCGGCCGATCGTGCCGAGCGACGCGGACCGGATCGTCGCCCTGCACGCGCGGCTGTCCGAACGGACGCGGTACCTGCGCTACTTCGGCGCCTATCCCCGGATCCCGGCGCGGGACCTCGAACGGTTCACCACGGTCGACCACCACGACCGGGTCGCGTTCGTGGCGGTGCTCGGGGACGAGATCGTCGCCGTGGGCCGGTACGAACGGCTCGACCGCGCCTCCGCGGAGGTCGCCTTCGTCGTCGACGACGCGCACCAGGGGCGGGGCCTGGGGTCGATCCTGTTGGAACACCTCGCGGCCGCCGCCTCGGAGCGGGGGCTGCGCCGCTTCGTCGCCGAGGTGCTGGCCGAGAACGCGGCCATGACCCGGGTCTTCCGCGATGCCGGGTACCAGGTCAGCCGGGCCTTCGAGGAGGGGTTGCTGCACCTGGAGTTCGACATCGACCCCACCGAGGAGTCGGTCGCGGTGGCCCGTGCCCGCGAGCAGGCCGCCGAGGCGCGCAGCGTGCACAACCTGCTGCACCCCCGTTCGGTCGCCGTGATCGGTGCCTCCACCGATCCCACGAAGATCGGCTACGCGGTGCTGAGCAACCTCCTCTCGGCCGACTTCACCGGCCCGGTCTATCCCGTCAATCCCGAGCACGGGTCGGTGCGCGGGGTGCGCGCCTACGCCTCGGTGACCGAGATCCCCGATCCGGTCGATCTCGCCGTGGTGGCCGTCCCCGCCGGACAGGTCGAGGAGGTTCTGGACGCGGCGCTGGCCAAGGGGGTGAAGGCGCTGGTGATCGTGTCGGCCGGGTTCGCCGAGACCGGGCCGCACGGTGCCGACGCCGAGCTCCGGCTCGTCCGCGAGGCCCGCGCGCACGGGATGCGGGTCGTCGGGCCGAACGCGCTCGGCGTGCTCAACGCGGATCCGGGTGTCCGGCTCAACGCCACGCTGGCCCCCTCGCTGCCCCGCCGGGGCCGCACCGGGTTCTTCTGCCAGTCCGGGGCGTTGGGCATCGCGATCCTCGCCGACGCCGAGGCGCGGGGGTTGGGCCTGTCCACGTTCGTCTCCGCGGGCAACCGGGCCGACGTCTCCGGCAACGATCTGCTCCAGTACTGGGAGACCGATCCGCACACCGACGTGGTGCTGCTGTACCTGGAGTCGTTCGGCAACCCGCGCAAGTTCGCCCGGCTGGCCCGCCGGATCGCGCGCAGCAAGCCGGTGGTCGCGGTGAAGTCGGGCAGGCACGCCGTGCGCCCCCAGCTGGCGGCCACGTCCACCGAGATCGACGAGTCGAGTGTGCAGGCGCTGTTCGACCAGGCCGGGGTGGTGCGCGTGGACACGCTGGCGCAGCTGTTCGATACCGCGCTCGTGTTCGCCCACCAGCCGTTGCCCCGGGGTGCGCGGATCGCGATCGTCGGGAACTCGAGCGCGATCGGGATGCTCGCCGCCGACACGGCCCGGGCGCAGGGGCTGCGGCTCGGGATGGAGCCGGTGGACATCGGGTCCCAGGCCCCGCCGGAGGCGTTCGCCGCCGCGGTCGGCCGTGCGCTGGAGTCGGAGGAGGTGGACGCGCTCGTGGTGGTGTTCGTGCCGCCGGTCGCCACCCCGGGGACGGCCTACGCCCGCGCGCTGCGGGACTCGGTCGGCGAGGACCCCGCCGGATGGGCCAAACCGATCGTGTCGACGTTCCTCGCCGCCGAGGGGGTGCCCGCGGAGCTGGCGGTCACCGGGCCGGACGGTGCTCCGACCTTCGGCTCGATCCCGTCGTACCCCAGCCCCGAACGGGCGGTGAACTCGCTGGCCCGGGTCGTGCGTTACGCCGGCTGGCGACAGCGGCCGCAGGGGACGGTGGTGCGCCCGGACGGGCTGGACGTCGCGGGCGCGGAGGCCATCGTGCGGGAGCACGCCGACGGCACCGTGCGGGAGCACGCCGACGGCACCGTGCGCGAGCACGCGGAGGGCACCGTGCGGGAGCACACGGAGGACACCGTGCGCGAGCAGGGCGGCCCCGGGGACGGCGACGGACGGCCGGTGCGGATGCCCGAGGACGCCATGGTGCGGCTGCTGGACTGCTACGGGATCGGTGTGGTGCCGTTCCGCGTGGTCGGCTCCGAGGACGACGCGGTGACGGCCGCGGCCGGGCTCGGCTACCCGGTGACGCTGAAGGCGTTCGACGACAGCCTGCGCGACCGCCCCGACCTGGCCGGGGTGCGGCTGGACCTCACCTCCGAGGACTCGGTGCGCGTCGGGTACCGGGACCTGCGCGAGGTCTCCGGCAGCGGGGACGTGTACGTGCAGCGGATGGCCCCCAAGGGGGTGTCGTGCGCGATCGGACTGCGGGACGACCCCTCGTTCGGCACGCTGGTCTCCTTCGGGCTCTCCGGCGTGGTGAGTTCGCTGCTGGGGGACCAGGCGTTCCGGGCGGTGCCGCTGACCGACGTGGACGCGCGGAACCTGGTGCGCGAGCCGCGCACCGCGCCGCTGCTCACCGGGTACCGCGGGGACGAGCCCGCCGACCTGGCCGCACTCGACGATCTCGTGCTCCGGGTGGCGGCGTTGGCCGAGGACCTTCCCGAGGTGCGCG
>NZ_KE387090.1:87845-90154 GCF_000430445.1 Saccharomonospora iraqiensis subsp. iraqiensis | reverse complement strand
TGACCGCCGGTGCGGTCGCCGTGCTCACCGACGCGGACGGGGCGGACCGGCCCGCCGTGCGCGACGCCGGGCTGCCGGTGCTGGTGCACGACGACCCGCGCGGGATCCTCGGGTCCGTGGCGGCGTGGATCTACGGTGAGCCGTCGCTGCGGTTGTCGGTGCTCGGGGTGACCGGGACGTCGGGCAAGACCACCACGGCCTACCTCGTCGAGTCCGGACTGCGCGCCGCCGGGCACCACACCGGCCTCGTCGGTACCGTCGAGACCCGGCTCGGCGCGGAGCGGCTGGCCAGTGCCTTCACCACCCCCGAAGCCCCCGATCTGCAGGCGTTGTTCGCGATCATGGTGGAGCAGGGGGTCACGCATGTGGCGATGGAGGTCTCCAGCCACGCGCTGGCGCTGGGCCGGGTGAACGGCACCCGGTTCACCGTCGGCGCCTTCACCAACCTCTCACCGGAACATCTCGACTTCCACCGCGACATGGAGGACTACTTCGCCGCGAAGTCGTTGCTGTTCGACGGGCGCTCCACGCAGGAGGTCGTGGTGGCCGACACCGCGTGGGGCCAGGCACTGGTGACCCCGGCCACGGTCACGGTGGCCACCGAACCGGGCGTCGACGCCTCCTGGCGCGCGGACGGGATCACCCTCACCCCCACCGGCGAGCAGGCGTTCGTGCTGCACGGGCCGGACGGGCGCAGCGCGAAGGCCACGCTGCCGCTGCCGGGGGAGTTCAACGTCGCCAACGCGGTCCTCGCGGCTGCGGTGCTGGACAGTGTGGGGGTGTCCCTGCCGGACATCGTCACCGGACTGGCCACGGTCGAGGTGCCGGGCCGGATGGAGCGGGTGTCCGTGGGACAGCCGTTCACCGCCGTGGTGGACTACGCGCACAAACCGGCCGCCGTCACCCAGGCGCTGCGGGCCCTGCGCGCCCGCGCGGACGGCCGGATCATCACGGTCCTCGGGTGCGGGGGCGACCGGGACACGGCGAAACGTCCGGTGATGGGTGAGGCCGCGGCGCGCGGGAGCGACCTGGTCATCATCACCGACGACAACCCCCGCAGTGAGGACCCGGCGGCGATCCGGGAGGCCATGCTCGCCGGCGCCCGCGCCGTCGGCCCGAGCCGGGGCGGCGAGGTGTGCGAGATCGGCGACCGGCGGGAGGCCATCACCGCCGCCGTCGACCGCGCCCGGCCGGGTGACGTGGTGCTCGTGGCGGGCAAGGGACACGAGACCGGGCAGGAGATCGCGGGGGTGGTGCACCCCTTCTCGGACACCGGCGAGCTGGCGGCCGCGATCCGCCGGAGGGGCGACGGAGGAACCGAATGATCGAGATGACACTCGCGGAGATCGCGCGGGTGGTGGGCGGCCGCCTGCACCGCGCCGACGGCAGCGAGCGCGTGACCGGCACGGTCGAGTTCGACTCCCGCAGGCTCACCGCGGGGAGCCTGTTCGTCGCCCTGCCGGGCGAACGGGTGGACGGGCACGCCTACGCCGCGACGGCCGTCAGCGAGGGCGGTGCGGTGGGGGTGCTCGCCGCCCGCGAGGTGGAGGCGCCCGCGGTGCTCGTCCCGGCACCGCCGTCGGGGACGGCGCACGAGCGGTCCGTCGCGCTGACCGGGGACACCGACGGTTCGGGCGCGGCGGTGCTCGCGGCGCTCGGCGCGTTGGCCCGGCACGTGGTGACCGAACTGTCCCGGACGGAGCGGTCCCGGACGGGGCTGCACGTGGTGGGGGTGACGGGCTCGTCCGGCAAGACCTCCACCAAGGACCTGATCGCCCAGGTGCTCGAACCGAGAGGCCCCACCGTCGCCCCGCCCGGCTCGTTCAACAACGAGCTGGGGCATCCGTGGACGGCGCTGCGTGCCGACGCCGACACCCGCCATCTCGTCCTCGAACTCTCGGCCCGCGGGCCCGGGCACATCGCCGAGCTGGCCGCCGTGGCGCCGCCCCGGATCGGGGTGGTGCTCAACGTCGGCAGCGCACACGTCGGCGAGTTCGGCTCCCGGGAGGGGATCGCCCGCACGAAGGGCGAACTGGTGGAGGCGCTGCCGGAGGACGGCGTCGCGGTACTCAACGTCGACGACCCGCTCGTGGCGGCGATGGCCGGGCGGACTCGCGCCCGCGTGGTCGGGTTCGGCGAGGGCCCGGACGCCACGGTGCGCGCCGAGCGGGTACGGCTGGACGAGCACGCCCGGGCCACCTTCGACCTCGTGGCGGGCGGCGAGCGGGCCGAGGTGCGGCTGTCCCTGGTGGGTGAGCACCACGTCGCCAACGCGCTCGCCGCCGCGGCGGTCGCGCTGGAGCTGGGCT
>NZ_KE387090.1:81051-87745 GCF_000430445.1 Saccharomonospora iraqiensis subsp. iraqiensis | reverse complement strand
GCACGGCCACCGGGGCGCGCGGGCGGGGCCGGTCCCGACAGCAGGTCGCGATGCGCCGCCGGGCGGCCGTGCTCAGCGTGCTGACCGTGGTCGGACTGGGCTACGTCCTGCTGTTCACCCCGACGCTGGGGGTGCGCTCGGTCGAGGTCGTGGGGGTGTCCGGGGCGGTGGCCGCCGACATCCGCAGCGCGGCGGACGTGCCACGGGAACGGCCGATGCTGCGGGTGGACACGGACGCGGTGGCCGGGCGGGTCGCCGCACTGCCGGAGGTCGCCGAGGTGGCGGTCACCCGCTCGTGGCCCTCGACCCTCACCGTCACCGTCCGGGAACGGGTGGCCGTGGCGTACCACGTGGACGGGACCACGGTGTCGCTGGTCGACACCGCGGCGACGCCGTTCAAGCGGGTCGACGAGGCACCCGCGGGGCTGCCCCGGTTCGAGCACGCGGATCCGTCCCCGGACGACCCGGCGAGCCGGGCGGCGGCGACGGTGCTGGCCTCCCTGCCGCCGGAGCTGTCCGGGCGGGTCACCGCCGTCCGGGCCGCCACCCCCGGGGACGTCCGGTTCGACCTCGGGGACGGCTCGACGGTGCGGTGGGGGGACGCGGAACAGAACCGGATCAAGGCACGGGTGCTGTCGGTCCTGCTGACCAGGGACGGCTCGGTCTACGATGTCGCCAGCCCCGAACTGCCCACCGTGTCCTGACCTCCGACGGCACGGGTGGTCTGAAACACCTCGGCGACACGCCGGGTCGCTGCTGGATTCCACGCTGTTCAATGCTTACCGTCCACCAGCAACGTCGGTAGTTGACACAACCCTGAATCTCGAGTTGAGGTTGAGGGTTCGCGGGAGCCGACCGGCCCGCCGACATCCGGCGCCGACGCACGAGAGCACCACCACGATCAGGAAGGCACCCCGATGACGCCCCCGCACAATTACCTCGCGGTGATCAAGGTCGTCGGTATCGGCGGCGGCGGCGTGAACGCCGTGAACCGCATGATCGAGGTCGGCCTGAAAGGCGTGGAGTTCATCGCGGTGAACACCGACGCGCAGGCCCTGTTGATGTCCGACGCCGACGTCAAGCTCGACATCGGGCGCGAACTGACGCGCGGACTCGGTGCGGGCGCCTCGCCCGAGGTCGGGCAGAAGGCCGCCGAGGACCACCGTGAGGAGATCGAGGAGGTCCTGAAGGGCGCCGACATGGTCTTCGTCACGGCGGGTGAGGGAGGCGGCACCGGCACGGGGGGCGCCCCGGTCGTCGGGCAGATCGCGCGCAAGCTCGGCGCACTGACGATCGGCGTGGTCACCCGTCCGTTCTCGTTCGAGGGCAAGCGCCGCGCCCGGCAGGCCGAGGACGGTATCCAGGCCCTGCGCAACGAGTGCGACACGCTCATCGTCATCCCCAACGACCGGCTGCTGCAGCTCGGCGACATCGGCGTCTCCCTGATGGACGCCTTCCGCTCCGCCGACGAGGTCCTGCTCTCCGGTGTCCAGGGCATCACCGATCTGATCACCACCCCCGGCCTGATCAACCTCGACTTCGCCGACGTCAAGAGCGTGATGTCCGGGGCGGGCAGCGCCCTGATGGGGATCGGGTCCGCCCGCGGGGAGGGCAGAGCCGTGCAGGCCGCGGAGAAAGCGATCAATTCGCCGCTGCTGGAGGCCTCGATGGACGGGGCGCACGGCGCGTTGCTGTCCATCGCGGGCGGGTCCGACCTCGGCCTCTTCGAGATCAACGAAGCGGCGTCGCTGGTGCAGGAGTCCGCGCACCCCGAGGCGAACATCATCTTCGGCACGATCATCGACGACTCGCTCGGCGACGAGGTCCGGGTCACGGTGATCGCCGCGGGTTTCGACGCCGGCGCACCCACCCACAAGAAGCTGGACCCCGGCACGTTCACCGCACGGGGCGCCGTCGCCGAGGAGTCGCCCCCGGGCGTGCAGGCCCCCGGATCGGACGGCGGGCCCGTCGGAACCGGTCGGGGCGAGACCGGGGGTGGAGGGCTCGAAACCGATCCCACGAACCCCACCCCGCCGGTGCGCAGGCCGCAGCCGTCCGCGACCGGTGAGGGTGCGCAGTCCGGCTCGCTGCCGTCCCCGCAGGGGGACGACCGCGGCGGCCACCGGGGCGGCGGTCAGCAGAGTGATCACCAGGGTGGTCAGCACGGCGACGGTCACCAGGGCGGGGGCCGGCAGGGCGCCGCCTCCGCGAGGCCGACGGGGACCTCGTCCGGGTCGGCCCAGTCCGGGGCCGTCGGCGGGCCGCGGAACCAGGGCGGTTGGAGCGGACGGGCGTTCCCGGTCACCGACGACGATCCGACCGACGACGACGTCGACGTGCCCCCCTTCATGCGCCGCTGAGCGATTCCGCCCGCGCGGTAGGCTCGGCGGGCGGAACCGGAGTGG
Source organism: Saccharomonospora iraqiensis subsp. iraqiensis (assembly GCF_000430445.1). Taxonomy (GTDB): domain Bacteria; phylum Actinomycetota; class Actinomycetes; order Mycobacteriales; family Pseudonocardiaceae; genus Saccharomonospora; species Saccharomonospora iraqiensis. Next base: position 85,340 of record NZ_KE387090.1, on the reverse strand, counting down.
CCCGCCAGGGGTCGGCAGTCGAAGGAGTGGGCGCCGTGTCGGAAGCGTCGGGTCCCGCGCGGATCCGTCGGGTCGTGACCACCAGGTCGGGCGGCGTGTCGAAGCCGCCGTTCGACTCGTTCAATCTCGGTGACCACGTCGGCGACGACCCGGATGCCGTCGCGGCCAACCGCCGACGGCTCACCGACGAGCTCGACCTGAGTCGGGTGGCGTGGATGGAACAGGTCCACGGCCGGACGGTGACCGTGGTCGACGGGACCGAGGAGGAGCCGGCCGAGGCGACGGACGCACTGGTCACCACCCGTCCGGGCACCGCGGTGGCCGTGCTCGTCGCGGACTGTGTCCCCGTCCTGCTCGGTGACGCCGAGGCGGGAGTGGTCGCCGCCGTCCACGCGGGCCGGGTGGGTGCCCGCGTCGGTGTCCTGCCCGCCGCGGTGGCGGCGATGACGGCCGAGGGGGCGCGGGTCGAGCGGATCGAGGCGTTGCTCGGACCGGCCGTCTGCGGCGCGTGTTACGAGGTCCCGCGCGAGATGGCCGACGACGTGGAGGCACACCTGCCCGGCAGCGCCTGTTCCAGCCGCGCGGGCAGGCCCGCGCTGGACCTGCGGTCGGGCCTGTGGAACCAGCTCGGGGAACTGGGTGTCGGCGCGGTGGGGGTGGACCCCCGCTGCACGGTGGAGGACCACACCCTGTTCAGCCACCGGCGCACCGGCCGGACCGGCAGGATCGCCGCACTGACCTGGTACGAGGAGTGACGGTGGACCGCCGTGACGAGATCGCCGCCTCGTTGACCGCCGTGTCCGGGCGGATCGACGCCGCCTGTCGCGCGGCGGGCCGTCCGCGGGACGAGGTGCGGCTGCTGGCCGTGACGAAGACCTTCCCCGCCACCGACGCGGCGTTGCTCACCGATCTGGGGGTGACCGGGCTGGCCGAGAACCGCGACCAGGAGGCGGCCGCGAAGGCGCGCGAGGTCGCCCGCCTGCGCCCGGAGGCCGGTGTGCGCTGGCACATGGTCGGCAGGCTGCAGCGCAACAAGGCGCGTTCGGTGGCCCGGTGGGCCGCGGAGGTACAGTCGGTCGACTCCCTCCGGCTGGTCGACGCGCTCGCCGGGGCGGTACGGACGGCGCGGGACGCGGGCGAGCGGGACGCGCCGATGGACGTACTCCTGCAGACGAGTCTCGACGATGATCCGGCACGGGGCGGCTGTCCGGTGGACGGGCTCGGTCGGCTGGCCGAGGCCGTAGCCCGGGAGAGTGATGTTCTCCACCTGCGGGGGCTGATGGCGGTCGCACCGCTGGGTGCCGACCCGGAACCGGCCTTCGAACGGCTGGCCCGTGCCGCGGAAGCCCTGCGCAGGGACCATCCCGGGGCCACGGAGATCTCCGCGGGGATGACCGGGGACCTGGAACAGGCGATCGGGTACGGCTCGACGTGTGTGCGTGTCGGAACCGCGCTGCTCGGGGGGCGCGGTCTAGCCTCGCCCCAGCACGGTTGACCGAGTGGGCCGTTCGGGAACCGGAACACGCAGGTCGGCGCTGTGGTCGGCCGGTCGGCGGTGTGGTCGGCCGGTCCCGTCTCCCGCACCGGTGGGAACCGGGACCGGTCGGGAACGGTCCCAACGAGGACGGAAGAACACCCCGGGTGGCGTCGCGGAGGGTGAGGGAGAGGCATGAGCGCGTTGCAGAAGCTGAAGGCCTACTTCGGGATGGTCCCTGCCGAGGACGAGTACGAGCTCGACGACGACTACCGGCGCGACCACCCGGACAGCGGGTACGGCTCCTACGAGGAGGGCCCGTACTCCGGGGCCAAGCCGCGCCGGTCGCGGCCGCGGTACCACGTCATGGACGAGTTCGAGGAGGCGGAGAACACGGGGGGCCGCGGCCGGGGCAGGACCGCCGGCCGCAGTGAGCCGTCGGTTCACGGATCGTTGGCCGTGGACCGGCAGCCGGAGCCGGTGGCACGTCTGCGGCCCGCGACCGAGAACACCCGGCAGACCGCGCGGGACCCGCTGAGCCGGATCATCACCCTGCACCCGACCAGTTACGGTGAGGCGCGGGAGATCGGCGAGGCGTACCGGGACGGCGCCCCGGTCATCATGAACCTCACGGAGATGGAGAACGCCGACGCCAAACGGCTCGTCGACTTCGCCGCGGGGTTGGCGTTCGCCCTGCGCGGGTCGATGGACAAGGTCACCAACAAGGTGTTCCTGCTCTCACCGCCGGACGTGGACGTCACCGCGGAGGACCGCAAGCGGATCGCCGAGGGCGGTCTGTTCCTCCGTCACTGATCGCGGGACACGGGTGTGGCAGAGTAGGCGCCGTGCTCACCGTCCGGCTGATTCTGTTCTGGCTGCTCTTCGCGTTCTGGCTGTTGCTGACGGCCCGGATCGTGGTGGAGCTCGTGCGCGCCTTCGCGCGTGACTGGCGTCCCACCGGTGGGGTTGCGGTCGTGCTCGAGACCATCTACACAATGACCGACCCACCGGTTCGACTCGTGCGGCGCATCATCCCCGTCGTCCGGATCGGCGGCGTGGGACTGGACCTATCGATTATGGTGCTGCTGTTGGTTGTGTTCATACTGATGCAACTGGCGCTGCCCGGGTAACGGGGAATCCGGGCCGGAAGGCAGCCCTGGAGTGCGTGAGGTGAGATCTGATGTCGTTGACTCCTGCTGACGTGCATAACGTCGCGTTCAGCAAACCTCCGATCGGCAAGCGCGGGTACAACGAGGACGAGGTGGACGCGTTCCTCGACCTCGTCGAGACCGAACTCGCGCGGCTGATCGAGGACAATACCGAGCTGCGGCAACAGGTCGAACAGCTCGATGCCGAGTTGGAATCCGCCCGTAGTGAGTTGGAGTCCGCGAAGTCCTCGGCCGGCACGGGCGGCGGCGCGCAGGACGAGGCACCGTCCCGCAGGCTGGCTCCGGTCCCGCCGCCGACCTCCGCGATGGAGCAGACCCAGGCCACCGGGCTGACCAACGAGAACGGCGAGCCGAACGTGCAGGCCGCGAAGGTGCTCGGGCTCGCACAGGAGATGGCCGACCGGCTGACGGCCGAGGCCAAGACCGAGTCCGACGGGATGCTCGCCGAGGCGCGGACGAAGTCCGAGCAGCTGCTCTCCGACGCCCGGTCCAAGGCCGACTCCATGGTGAACGAGGCCCGGACGAAGGCCGAGTCGATGCTCAGCGACGCCCGGACGAGGGCGGAGACGCTGGAGCGTCAGGCGCGCGAGAAGGCGACCAACATGGATCGCGAGGCGCAGCGCAAGTACACCGAGACGATGAACGAGCTGAACACCGAGAAGAGCTCGCTGAACAAGAAGATCGAGGAGCTGCGCACGATCGAGCGGGAGTACCGCACCCGGCTGCGTGGCTTCCTGGAGTCCCAGCTGCGCGAGCTCGACGACCGCGGCTCCGCGGCCCCCGCCTCCGCCTCGTCGGGCAACCAGTCCGGTAACGGCGAGAGCTCCGGCGGGCACAGCAGCGGGAGCCACAGCAGCGGTAACCACAGTTCCGGCAGTCACAGCACCGGCGGCACCGGTGGGAGCAGCGGTCAGGGCTACTCGTTCGGCCCCCGGGCCGAGGCAGGCTGAACGGTGCCGCCGCCCGACCGGACCGACACGCCCCCACCGTGGTCGGCGGGTCGGCGGGCGGGTCCCGTGACCGACGTGGTGTAATTCACCGTGCTTTTCCTCGTCCTACTTCTGGTGCTGGCGGCCCTGGGGTTGGTGGTGGCGGCACTCGTCACGGCCGGATCGCTCTGGGCCTGGATCTCGATCGGACTGTCCGCCGTCGCCGGGCTGTTACTGGTCGTCGACTGGAGGCGGGGCCGTACCGGCCCGGACGCCGCCTCCGCCGACACGACCGGGACGGACGGCACCACCGGCGGATCCGAACCGGCGGAGACCGTCGAGGCGACGGAGACCGCCGACCCGGCAGAGACCGACAGCGCGGACACGGCTGACACGGCCGACACCGCGGATTCCGCCGACACGGCTGAGACGACCGACACGGCGGAGACGACCGACACGGCGGAGACACGCGACAACGCGGAGACAGGCGACAAGGCGGAAGAAGCCGAGCAGGCGCGGACGAGCCCGGCGTCGGCACCGGACCCGGATTCGGCGGGCACGACCGGGACGGCGGAGACGGACGCCACCGACGAGGCGGTCCCGACCGGGGCCACCGACTCCGACACGGGTGCCGCCGACCGGACGGGGACGACGGCCGCGACGGAGGGGTCCGCGGGATCGGAGGCCGGGGAGCGGAGCGCGTCCCCGACCGCGGCC
>NZ_KE387090.1:79374-80951 GCF_000430445.1 Saccharomonospora iraqiensis subsp. iraqiensis | reverse complement strand
CGCGGCGGCACCCCACCGGGCCGTCTCGTCCGGCCGGGCGCCCGGCGGCCCCGGCGTCCGGTCGCCGGGCATGCGCAGGGTTGCCACTCTCCTCGTCCCCTCCGGTGTGATTATTCCCTTCTCTAGGATCGCCGGGACGGGTCTGTGTCGTTACGGCAACAGGTGTCACACGAACTAATGTCACCCGAAAGGGTTACAGCGCCGTTATCCGTCGCGGTGCGTGGGAATCCGTCGGTTTTCGCGGCAGGGAGGTGCGGTCGGTGTCGGGCTCGGGCACGGTCGGCGTACTCGACGTGGGCTGCTTCAGCGCACGGTTGCGGTGTGTGGACCGTGCCGGGGCGGCCCTCGAACCGGTGGTGAACCACAAGACGCGACTACGCCTGGACCGGTCCCTCGACGCCACCGGCCGGCTGCGCGACGAGGGAGTGGACGCGGTGGTCTCCGCCGTCCGTGCCGCCGCCGAGGTCGCCCGACGGAACGGGGTGACCGACGTCTTCGGCCTGGCGACCTCGTCCATCCGGGACGCGCGCAACGCCGAGGAGATCCGGTCCCGGGTCCGGGACGAGACCGGTATCGCCCTGCGGTTCCTCAGCGGGGTCCAGGAGGCCGGGCTGTCCTACCGGGCCGCGCGGGCGTGGTTCGGTGCGGAGGCCGGGTCGCTCGCCGTGCTCGACATCGGCGGTGGCACCGTCGAACTCGCCGCCGGGCGGGGGATGCACGCCGAGTTCGCCCGGTCGCTGCGGCTGGGCGCCCGGGAGACCACCCGCCGGTGGCGGCTGGACACCGACCGCCCGTCCGGGGCCGCGCTCGACGCACTGCGGGACCACGCCGTCGAGCGGGTCCTCGCCGCGGTCGGCGACGAGGTGCCCCGGCTGCGGGAGTTCCGCACGGTCGGCTGCTCGAAGGTGTTGCGCCAGCTCGCCGTCCTGGCCGGTCGACGGCGGAAGGGCACGAAGAGCCGGGAACTGCACGTCGAGGACGTGCGGGAGTGGATCCCGCGGTTGGCGGCACTGCCGCCCGCGCGCCGGGCCGAACTGCCCGGGATCTCCCGCCCGCGTGCCCGCCAGTCCCTCGCGGGTGCCGTGGTGGCCGAGGCACTGCTCACCGTGTTCGGCGGCCCCGTCGTCACCTGCCCCTGGTCGACGACGCAGGGGCTGCTGCTCGCGCTGATGGACGAGGGCACCGGCGAGTGGGTACGGTCGCAGGCAGCGTGATCGCCGTGGCGGCGTGCGTGTCGGCACCCGCGTGGGGTGCCGGCGAATCGCTCACCGAAGGCGAGGTCGAAACCCATGAGCCGACCCGAGTTCCCCCCGGCCGACGAGCGCGGACCCCGGCCGGACGAGACGGACCCGGTCCGTGACCGAACCCGGCACCGCCGGGAGCCGGACACCGACGGGACCCTGAACCGCGACGTCCCGGAGCCGCCCAACAGGGACGACATCCGCACCGACGACGTGACCTCGGACGCGGGCACCGTCGAACCCCCGGACTGACGACGGTGCCGCCCCCGGGGCGGCGTCCCCGGGGCCGCGGGGTCCGGAACCCCGCGGTGGTCCCGCCCGGCGTCCCGCGGGGTC
>NZ_KE387090.1:76793-79274 GCF_000430445.1 Saccharomonospora iraqiensis subsp. iraqiensis | reverse complement strand
CCCGCCCGGCGTCCCGCGGGGTCAGCCCGCCCCGGTGACCGGGACCCGGCGCCGGGTGGGGGCCCGCCCGGCGGGCTGGGACGGGCGTTCGGTGGGCTCCCCGGGAGGCAGGGGCAGGGTCGTCGGCTCCTCGGTGACGGTCACCGGTTCCCCGTAATGCGTGAGGGTGAACGGCTTGCCGTGGATCAGCCGGTAGGTCGCCGACTCCCGCCGGATCTCGACGCAGAACTGGGACCCGCGGAAGCACATCCGGAAGGCGATCCGGTGCGGGACGGACGGCAGCCGTGGGGCGAAGCTCAACTCGCCCCCGTGGTCCCGCATCCCGCCGAACCCGGCGACCATCGCCAGCCACGAGCCCGACATGGCGGCCATGTGCAGCCCGTTGCGCACGTTGTGGTGCAGGTCGCGCAGATCGGTCAGGGCCGCCTCGGCGAAGTAGTCGTAGGCCAGGTCCGGGTGTCCGCACTCGGCGGCCAGCACCGCCTGGGTGGCCGCCGACAACGACGAGTCCCGGACGGTCAGCTGTTCGTAGTAGGCGAAGTTGCGCCGCTTCTGCTCCAACGAGAAGGCGTCGCCGCGCAGGTGCATCGCCAGCACCAGGTCCGCCTGCTTGACCACCTGTTTGCGGTAGAGGTCGAAGTACGGGAAGTTCAGCAGCAGCGGGTACCGGTGGGTCGGTGTCCCCGCGAAGTCCCACCGGGCGTGCTCGGTGAACCGCTCCGACTGCGGATGCACCTTGAGCAGGTCGTCGTACGGGATCCGCATTTTCCGGGCGGCCTCCCGCCAGCCGGCGACCTCCACGTGGTCGACCCCGAGCTCCTCGGCGATGTCCGGCTGCTGCTCGCACGAGTCCGCGGCGGCGCGGAGGTTCCGCTGCGCCATCAGGTTGGTGTAGACGTTGTTGTCCACCACGGCGCTGTACTCGTCCGGCCCGGTCACCCCGTCGATGCGGAATCCGCCGTGCGGGTCGTGGTGGCCCAGTGAGATCCACAGGCGTGCCGTCTCGGTGAGCAGTTCGGTGCCGCACTGCCGTTCGAACTCGGTGTCGTGGGTGGCCTGCAGGTACCGCACGACCGCGTCCGCGATGTCGGCGTTGACGTGGAAGGCGGCGGTGCCCGCGGGCCAGTACGCCGAGCACTCGGCGCCGTTGATCGAGCGCCACGGGAACGCCGCCCCGCGCAGCCCGAGCTGTGCGGCGCGGTCCCGCGCCTTGTCCAGGGTGCTGTGCCGCCAGCGCAGGGCGTCCCGCGCGGCGTCCGGCAGGGTGTAGGTGAGCACCTGCAGCACGAAGGTCTCGGTGTCCCAGAACGCGTGGCCGTCGTAGCCCGGGCCGCTCAGCCCCTTGCCCGGGATCGCCCGGCTCTCGCCGCGGGCCCCGGCCTGCAGCACGTGGAACAACCCGAACCGGACGGCCTGCTGGAGTTCCGGATCGCCGTCGATCTCCACGTCCGCGCTGGCCCAGAACTGGTCCAGGAACCGCCGCTGCTCGGCCAGCAGCCCCTCCCAGCCCGTCTGCAGGGCCCCGGCGAGCGCGGCGTCCACCTGGGCGTGCACCGCGGGCAGCGACCGTTGCGCCGACCAGCCGTAGGCCAGGTACTTGGTCACCCGCAGCTTCTCGCCGAGCGGGACGTCGACGGCGATCGTGAGCCGGGCCAGGTCCTGCTCCACCGTGATGTCCGTGCGCAGGCCCTCGCCGGCCTCGATCCGGTGGTCCATGGCGGCGGCCATGCGCAGCCCGGACCGCTTCGTGCGGTGGACCAGGACGGCACGCTGGTTCTCGGCACGGGCGAACTCGCCCATCAGCGGTGCCTCCAGGGCCGCGGCCACCCGCGGATCGCCGGAGTCCGACTCGATGGGCTCGTTGGCGAGCAGGTCGGACTGGGCCACGAGCTGGACGTCCCCGTCGAGCGGTTCCACCTCGTACCGGATCGCCGCCGCCGCCCGCTGGGTGAACGACACCAGGCGTTCGGTGCGGACCAGCACCCGCCTGCCCGTGGGGGAGACCCACTCGGTCTCCCGCCGCAGGGTCCCCGTCCGGAAGTCCAGGGTGCGGGAGTGCCGTTCCGCGTGCCCGTACCGCATGTCCAGCGGTTCGTCCTCGACGAGCAGGCGGATCACCTTGCCGTCGGTGACGTTGACGACCGTCTGGCCCGCCTCGGGATAGCCGTAGCCGCCCTCGGCGTACGGCAGTTCGTGCTCCTCGTAGAAACCGTTCAGGTAGGTCCCGGGCAACCCGCGCGGTTCCGCCTCCTCCAGGGTGCCCCGCATCCCGATGTGCCCGTTCGACAGTGCGAACGTCGACTCCGTGCGTTGCAGCTGGTCCACGGCCAGGCCCTGCCAGCGGAGCTCCCACGGCGAGCGCCCGTAGCCGCGTTCGACGTCGGTCACGCTCCTCCCTTCAGCGATCCGGCCGGCAACAGGTCGGCGAGGTCGTCCACCACGACGTCGGCGCCCGCCTCCCGCAGGGCCTGCGCCTGCTCG
>NZ_KE387090.1:70407-76693 GCF_000430445.1 Saccharomonospora iraqiensis subsp. iraqiensis | reverse complement strand
CTGCTGCGCGTCCGCGGGGGCGAAGCGTGCCGCGGGCGCGCTGATCCCGAGGGCCGCGGGGAGACGGGTCCCGGGCAGCGGGGCCGCGACGCAGCGTCCGTCCGCCTCGTGCTCACCGTCGTTGACCGCGTATCCGTCCCTGCGCACCCGGTCGACCTCGTCGACGAAGGCGTCCACGGCGGTGATGGTCCGTTCCGTGCGGGACCACATACCGGTGTGCTCCAGCAGTTCCCGCACCCGTGCCTCCGCGAGCCGGGACGCGATCGCCTTGCCCAGCGCGGTGGAGTGCAGCGGGTCCCGGGCCCCCCGCGCCGACGTGAACCGGACACGGTGCCGGCTCTCGACGATGTCGACGTGGACGACGTGGTCGCCGTCGAGGATCGCGAGGGTGGTCGTCTCCTCGAACTCGTCCCGCAGTCGCTCCAGCCACGGGTGCGCGCGCTCCCGGAGGATCTCCAGCTGCCGCGACTGCATGCCGACGAAACCGAGTCCCAGCCGGTACAGCCCGGTGTTGCCGTCCCGTTCGACGTAGCGGTGGGCCTCCAGTGTCCACAGATAGCGGAATGCGGACGACTTGGGCAGATCGGTCGCCTGGCCGACATCGATCAGGGACACACCGTCGATCGACTCCTGCAAGAGGTTGAGAATCGAACAGACGCGCTCGACCGCGCGGACCGTGTAATCCCGTTCTTCGCCGGACACCACGGTCTCGTCCCCGGTCCCATTTCCCTGATTGCGTCGTCCCGACACGCCGATGCTCCCCTGTGGAATACGGATCGCCTGTTGACGAAAAAGCCTATCCGGTCCGGACCTTTCCGAGCAGGGGGCCACGAGGTCGCCGGGGTACTGGCCGGTCCCGCGATGTCGCGGAATCGACCGGGGGAGCCCGTTGTAACGAATCGCCGTCTCCAACGATAGTGATTCCGGGGAGGAGTACGGGTTGGACGGTCGGCGGCGTGTGCGTTTCCCGCCCGGCCGGGTCGGTGCAAATTGCGGAGTGCAAGATAGCCCGTTTGGTGGTGTCGGTGTCGCGGTCCGTGTCCGAAACTGGAGGTGTGTTGATCGTGGTGCAGCCACGCGGCTGGGGGTCCCGCATTTTTTGGCCGATGGCCAACGGTCTGTGCCGCGTCCCCCGAACTCGTCCCCGGACCCCGTACTCCTCATGACTATGTCTTCTCAGCAGGCCACGTCTTCTCAGCAGACGACGGCTTCACAGCAGCCCACGCCGCCGTTCACCGACACCGCGCCGGCCTTTCCCTCGACCACGCTCCGCGAGACCCCGTCGGAATCGCTGCGCCCGTCCGGTACCCGTTCGCGCGCGACCCTGCCGGAGGACGGCGATGCCGAGCCGGTCTGGGAGCTCGTCCGTCGGGTCCGCAAGCTGCGTGGACTGACCCAGTACCAGCTCGCGGACCGGCTCGTCGAGCTGTCCCGGAACTCCAGTGTCAGTCGCGACGAGGTCGCGCGGTGGGAACGGGGGAAACGGGTGCCGGGTCCGTACTGGCGGCAGTGGTTGAGCCTCGCGCTCGACGTGCCGTCCGATCAGCTCGCGGCGGCGGTCCGGTACGGGCGGACGGTGCGCTGACCGGCCCCTTCTCCGCGGACACCACGGAACCACCGCGGCGTAGCGCGCTATCTACGTAGCGTGCTACAGTGATGGCGGCCATCGGGTACGGGACCGTTCACCACCCGCCCACGAAGGTGGCTGACACGGCGGCGCGGCGCGGACTTCCCCTTCCGGCCGGGCCGCGCCGCCGGATCCGGACGACGTGATGACCGCGAGAGCGCAGGGGTGGTATGGGTTTCCTTTTCGGTCGTGATCCGTGCGGGTCGCGGAATTGTCCGGGCGATCGTTTCCGGTGTTCCCGGAGCGGAACCTGGTGTGGGCGAGCCGCTCCGCTCCCCGGGGCGTCGGCGCGGCGATTCTGTCCCCGGTCGGGCCGGGTCGTGTTGCCGCGGCAGCGGCGCCCACCCCGGGAATCGGGGTGAGCGCCGCCGCGGCCCGTTCAGGCGCTGCGTGCGGGAGGGTGCCGTAGCTCGTGGGCGACCTCGCCGAGGAATGCGCGGGAGTCCTCCGGCGAGAGCGCGTTGTCGGCCACCTCGCGCCACAACGCGTGGAAGACGTCCAGTTCGCCGCTGGACTCGTGGTGAATGCGGTCCACGGGCGTGCTCACCCAGACGACCTCACCGAAGTCCCGGATGGCTTCCGACGGGAGCACGAGTTCGGTGAAGGCGCCCGCCGCCGGGCACGCACCCGCGCTGCCGTCGGTGAGGATCCGAATCTCGATGTGCGGGGCGTGGGTGAGTTCCTCGAGGTGTGCCACCTGACGGGCGAGGATCTCGGTGCTGCCGACCGTGCGACGCAGCACCGCTTCCTCGACGACGCATCGCAGTTCGGGCGGCTCGTCCCGCTCCAGAACCTCCTGACGTCCGGCCAACATGCGGAGGTGCCGCGCGCGGGACTCCGCGTCGTGCGTCGGGAGTCCGGCACGGACCACGTGCTCCGCGTACTCGGGTGTGCGCAGGAGTTCGGGCACGACATTCGGCTCGAAGACGTGCATCCGGACCGCCGAGGACTCCATTCCCGCGAGCAGCGCGAGCGGGTAGGGCGGGAAGCCGTCCGGGAACAGGTCCTCCCACCAGTCCCGGACCCGGGTCTCCACGCGGTCCCGCAGCTCCCGGTAGTACCCGGCGCGTTCGGGGTGGCCGTACGCGTCGAGCATGATGTCCAGGCTCTCGTGGCTCGGCAGGTACCGCCCCATCTCGTAGTGCCCGATGGTCGCGCGACTCTTCCCGATCCTCCTGGCGATCTCGCTCTGGTTCGAGTTCTCGCCGGCCTCGCGCAGTCGCTTCAGTCCCAGGGTGAACGCCCATTCCGCGACGACATGGCTCACCTCGACCAAGGGCCCCACCTTTCGACTCCGGGTGACACCCCATATGTCACCCGAACGGGCCACGCCGCGGTGTAGCGCGGTACAGATGTAGCGCGCTACAGTGTGCGTGGCTACGGACAGTTGGACACCTGTCACGTTAGCCCCCGGTGGCGCCGGCCGTGGGGACCCCCTTGCGCACGGCCGCGTCGCCGGACCGAGCAGGTGCGCGACGTGCGCCACGCACCGAGGACCGACCTTCTGGAGCGTCGTATGTACCAGTCTCCGGTGGCCGGGGGCCGTCCGTACTCCCGGTGGTGGGCGGTGCCGCCCGGGAGGCGTTTCCGGCCACCTCCCGGGCGCGGAAGCGGGGGAGGTGACCCGGCACCGCGCACCGTGGCGCACGGGTGTCCCGGCTGCGGGAGACCCGTGCGGGAGACCGCCGCGGCGGACCGGGGCTCCGGGCAGGAGGCGACGGAGGACAGCCCCGCCCTGCGGGAGTGGGAGAAACGGAGACGGGGGCGGTGCGTGCGGCTGTGGCTGGGCACGGTGCGCGTCCGTGCCGTGGCCCACGACGTCGAGGAGGCGCGGTACCGGCTCACCCGGTACGTGCGGATCCCCTGCCACCGGACCGGGTACGTCCCCGCGCTCCGCGCGACGGACACACCCCGTCCGCTCCCGGCGGAGGAGTGGCCGGAGGGGGAGGACTATCCGCGGGAGGCGGAGGCCCGGTGGTACGACCGCGCTCCGCACGGTCGGCTCGAACGGGCGCACGCCGCCGGATACGTGCGCGCGCTGACGGCGGCCCGGTGCCGGGCGCTCGGCATCACCGTGCCCGCGGTGTCGCGGGAGTCCGTACGCGCGCAGCGGCGCGGAGCCTCCCGGACGCCGGGCGACGGCCTGAGCGGCTGGACGGTGTCCCACCGGGTGCTCTTCCTGGCCGGTCCGGGCGAGGCTCCCGCCCGCGCAAGGGAACTCGCGGCCACGGTCGTGGACGATGCGGGCCGCACGGCCGGGGAGGTGGTGGGACTGCGTGCCGACGACGGTGCCGAGGCCTCCGGGGGGCGGTACCTCCATCCGGCGGAGACGGTGACCGACGAGGCGATCACCGCCCTGTGGGACGACTACGACGCCGCCGAGGACGACCCGGGCGAGCCCGCCGCACTGGCCCGTGTGCTGGGGCTGGCCGCCGTGCACACGTGGCGTCGGTTCCGCGCCGGGGCCGGGTGCCGTTTCGGTGAGCGGAATACGATCGACTGACAGGGTGTGCGAAGGGTCCACCGTGTCGTATGCTCAGCGGAGCCGGCGACGACGCTCGGCGTCCGCGCCGGCCGCCCGCGCGCCCGTTTCCCTCCCCAGGGCGCCGCAGTGGTGACGGTGTCCCGGTGCTGAACCCCCAGCAGCACCGGGACACTCCACCCACCGGGTCACCGGTGCACCGCGGACCCGTCCCCGCGACCCGGTGCCGGCCGCGAACCGCGGCCGTACAGCACCTCGGGCTCCCGATGTCCGGGTCTGCCGTTGACCCAGCTCGGTCCGGCGATCTCCTTGGCGTGTCGCTTCAGTGGTGCGAGCAACCGGGAGACCTCCCGGTAGTCACGGACCGACGGGGTCGCGCACACCAGGGTCGCCAGGGACACCGACACGGTCAGGGCCCCGGCGGACCAGTGGGTGTGCAGGAGCCGGTCGGCCACGTACGTGATCCCGTCGGTCGCACACACGATCAGAAAATCGTCCCCGCCCACGTGACTGACGGTGGTGCCCGGTGTCTCGGTGGCGAGCCGGCCGAGTGTGTGCCCGAGCGTGCGGATGAGGTCGTCGGCGGCCGCGAAACCCGCGGTGTCGTTCACGTCCTTGAAGGCGTCGACGTCCAGCCACCCCGCCACGAACGGCGTGCCGTCCCCGAGACGCCGGTCGACGTCCCGGGCGACGACATCGCTGCCGGGCAGCCGGGTCAGCGGGTTCAGCGACGCGGCCTCCTCCACCCGCATCTCGGCGAGGGCACGCACGATCTCGTTCGCGGGGACGACCCCGGTGCAGCGTCCGTCGCGGTCCACCACGACGATCTCGTCACCCACCCGTTCGGACCGGGTACAAGCCAGAACCTCGAAGAACCGCGCGGTGTCCGCGGTGTCCGCGAGGACGTGGGGACGGTCCGCGAGAGCGGCCGCCGGGCGGTGGGCGTGCAGCGCGTGGCCGAACGGCCCGGTCACGCCGAGCAGGAACCGGGTCCGGTCGATCGACCACTGTGGACGACTCTGGTCGTCGACGCCGACGATCCCTCCCGGAGGGTCCTGTTCGACGAGGATCGACCGGACCTCCTCACAGGTCGCGTCCGCGGGCAGGGTACGGGCGGGTCGCAGGAAGTCGACCAGCGACAGTCGCGCACGACGGTGCGGGACCGCCGGGTGTGCGGGCACCGCCGCGGTCGCCGCACCGCGGCGCGCCACCGACGGGTCCGCGGACAGCAGCTCCCCCTGGGCGAGGCGTACTCCGAGGGAATCGAGCACGTCGAGATGCCCGGTGCGCTCGACCCCCGTGGCCACGAGGTGTCGGCCGGTGCGGTCGGCGAAGTGCACCAGCGACTCGGTGAGCGCGGTCGTCGTGGTGTCGGTGCCGATCCGGCACAACGTCGCCCGGTCCAGCTTGACCGTGTCCACGGGCGATCCGGACAGGACGTTGAGCGGGATGTCGCCGGCGTGGAATCCGTCCAGCGCCAGCCGGAAGCCCCGGGACCACAGATCACGGATTCCGGCGAGAAGTGCCTCGGGTGCCATTCCGTGAAACGGCGGTCCTATTTCCAACACCACGTCGTCGGGTCGCCGTTCCGCTCGGGCGAGCGTGTCCAGCAGTGTCGTCAGTGCCGACGGTGCGGAGGCCGAGGTGAGTGCGGTGATGTTGAGATGGAGCGTCCGCGCCCGGTGCCTGCCGGGGACGGACCGCAGCGCGCGCGTGGCGAGCCCGAGGTCCACCTGCACCAGTCGGCCACGTCGGTGCGCACTGTCGAGCAGGTCCCGGACGGAGCCGGTCAACGGCCTGGTGAGTGCCTCGACGGCGACCACGTCCCCGGTACGGAGGTCGTACACCGGCTGGAAGGCGAAGCGGATCTGCCGCGATGCTCTGGCCACGCCGGTACCCACCCGCCTCCGGTCCGTCCCGCGCATTCCGCCGGGGCGGAAATGCCTGCGATCTGCAGCGCGATATTTGCATGTCGCCCGATGCGGCGACAAGAGCGGTCGATCTGTCGGACGCCGTTTTTTACGCCATCCGGATGACCTGCGGATGAACGAATGACGGCCGGTGACGGAATAATTCGCGAAATCGGCCCCCCGGGGGGTGCGACGGCGCGATCGACGGTCGGTCGGCGGCCCGGTGGCAGGGCCGGTGCGCGCCGACCGCGGCGGCCCCCGGTCCGG
>NZ_KE387090.1:62449-70307 GCF_000430445.1 Saccharomonospora iraqiensis subsp. iraqiensis | reverse complement strand
GCCCGCCCCGGTGCACGACCACCGGGGCGGGCCGGTGGAGCGGGCCGCCCCACCACGGCGGCCCGTCCCCCACCGGGGCAGCCTTTTTCCGAGGAGTGCCTGAATGCGCATTGCGGTGACCGGATCCATCGCGACCGACCATCTGATGTCGTTCTCCGGCAAGTTCGCCGACCAGTTCGTCGCCGACAAGCTGGAGAACGTCTCGCTGTCGTTCCTGGTCGAAGACCTGGAGATCCGTAGGGGCGGTGTGGCGGCGAACATCTCGTTCGCGCTGGGCCGCATGGGCCTGACGCCGATCCTGGTCGGCGCGGTCGGCCACGACTTCGACGACTACCGCTCCTGGCTGGAGCGGCACGGCGTGGACACCAAGTCGGTGCACGTCTCCGCCGACAAGCACACGGCGCGCTTCATGTGCACCACCGACGAGACCCAGAACCAGCTCGCCTCCTTCTACGCCGGGGCGATGAGCGAGGCCCGCGAGATCGAGATCCAGGCCGTCGCCGACCGCGTGGGCGAGCTGGACCTGGTGGTCATCGCGCCCAACGACCCCGAGGCGATGCTGCGGCACACCGAGGAGTGCCGCCAGCGCGGCATCCCGTTCGCGGCCGACATCTCCCAGCAGCTGGCGATCATGCCGGGCGAGGACGTGAAGAAGCTCGTCGAGGGCGCGGCCTACCTGTTCACCAACGAGTACGAGAGCTCGCTGCTGCTCAAGCACACCGGCTGGTCGGCCGACGAGGTCCTGGACCGCGTCGGTACCTGGGTCAGCACCCACGGTGGCGAGGGCGTGCGGATCGAGGGCCGCGGCCACGACACGATCTCGCTGCCCGCCATCCCGGACGTGGAGCCGGTGGAGCCGACCGGGGTCGGCGACGCGTTCCGATCCGGCTTCCTGTGGGGAATCAGCCGTAAGATGACGATGGAGAGGGCGGCGCAGGCCGGCTGTGCACTCGCGAGCATCGTGCTCGAGACGGTCGGCCCGCAGGAGTACCCGCTCGACCGTGCGGACTTCTCCGACCGCGTGGCCAGGGCCTACGGCAACGACGCCGCGGCCGAGATCGAGTCCAAGCTGCGGGTGTGAATCATCATGGATAGTCGTTTTCTCGACGAACTGCAGCGCCGGGTGCTCGTCGCCGACGGTGGGATGGGTACCGCGCTGCAGGAGTACGACCTCACGCTGGACGACTTCGCCCAGCTCGAGGGCTGCAACGAAATTCTGAACGAGACCAGGCCGGACGTCGTCCGCTCGATCTACCGCGGGTTCCTCGAGGCGGGTTCCGACGCGATCGAGTCGAACACGTTCGGCACCAACTACGGCAACTTCGGCGAGTACGACATCCTCGACCGCTGCCGTGACCTGGCCGAGAAGGGCGCCTCGCTGGCGCGCGAGTGCGCCGACGAGTACTCGACGCCGGACAAGCCCCGGTTCGTGCTCGGCTCGATGGGCCCCGGGACCAAGCTGCCGACGCTCGGGCACGCCCCCTACGCGCTGCTGCGGGACTACTACCAGGAGAACGCGCTCGGCCTGCTCGACGGCGGCGCGGACGCGGTGCTCGTCGAGACGTCGCAGGACCTGCTCCAGACGAAGGCCGCGATCGTCGGCGCCAAGCGCGCCATGACGCAGGCGGGCCGGCGCATCCCGATCATCGCGCAGGTGACGGTCGAGCAGACCGGCACCATGCTGGTCGGCTCCGAGATCGGCGCGGCGCTGACCGCGCTGGAGCCGCTCGGCATCGACATGATCGGCATGAACTGCGCCACCGGCCCGGCGGAGATGACCGAGCACCTCCGGGTGCTGGCCGAGCACGCGACGGTGCCGATCTCGGTGATGCCCAACGCCGGTCTGCCCGAGCTCGGGGAGAACGGCGCGGTGTACCCGCTGCAGCCGGACGAGCTGGCGGCGTCGCTGAAGGAGTTCGTCACCGACTTCGGCGCCCGGCTGGTCGGCGGTTGCTGCGGCACCACCGGTGAGCACGTGCGCGCGGTGGTCGACGCGGTGTCCGGCCTGACGCCGAAGGAGCGTGAGCCGGAGGTCGTGCCCTCGGTGTCGTCGGTGTACCAGGCGATCCCGTTCGAGCAGGAGGCCTCCCTGCTCAACGTGGGCGAGCGGACCAACGCCAACGGCTCGAAGGCGTTCCGCGAGGCGATGCTGGAGCAGCGCTACGACGACTGCGTGGAGATCGCCAAGGCGCAGACCCGCGAGGGCGCGCACATGCTCGACCTCTGCGTGGACTACGTGGGCCGGGACGGCACCGAGGACATGATCGAGCTGGCCTCGCGGCTGGCGACGTCCTCCACGCTGCCGGTCATGGTCGACTCGACCGAGGCCGACGTCATCGAGGCGGGCCTGGAGCGGTTCGGCGGCCGGTGCGCGATCAACTCGATCAACTACGAGGACGGCACCGAGCCCGGCGGCCGCTACGACCGGGTCATGCGGATGGCGGTCGAGCACGGTGCGACCGTGGTCGTCACCTGCATCGACGAGGAGGGCCAGGCGCGGACCGCGGACTGGAAGCTCCGGGTCGCCGAACGGGCCATCACCGACCTCACCGAGAACTGGGGTCTCGACGAGTCGGCGGTCATCATCGACCTCCTGGTGTTCCCGATCACCACGGGCCAGGAGGAGGTCCGCAAGGACGCCATCGAGACGATCAACGCGATCCGCGAGCTGAAGCAGCGCCACCCGCGCGTGCAGACCACGCTCGGGTTGTCGAACGTGTCGTTCGGGCTGAACCCGGCGGCGCGGCAGGTGCTCAACTCGGTGTTCCTCAACGAGTGCCGCGAGGCCGGGCTCGACTCGGCGATCGTGAACTCCTCGAAGATCCTGCCGATGAACAAGATCGAGGACGAGCCCAAGCAGGTGGCGCTCGACCTGGTCTACGACCGGCGTGCCGAGGACTACGACCCGCTGCAGAAGCTCATGGGCCTGTTCGAGGGCAAGACCGCGTCCTCGAACCAGGCCTCCCGCGCGGAGGAGCTGGCCAAGCTCCCGCTGTTCGAGCGGCTGCAGAAGCGCATCATCGACGGCGAGCTCAACGGCCTCCACGGCGACCTCGACGAGGCGATGCAGGAGAAGAAGCCGCTGCAGATCGTCAACGAGGACCTGCTCGCCGGGATGAAGGTCGTGGGCGACCTGTTCGGTTCCGGGCAGATGCAGCTGCCGTTCGTGCTCCAGTCGGCCGAGGCGATGAAGACCGCGGTCGCGCACCTCGAGCCGCACATGGAGAAGGACGACTCGGGCGGCAAGGGCAAGCTCCTGCTGGCCACCGTCAAGGGCGACGTCCACGACATCGGCAAGAACCTGGTCGACATCATCGTGTCGAACAACGGCTACGACGTGGTCAACATCGGCATCAAGCAGCCGATCAACGCCATCCTGGACGCCGCCGAGGAGCACAAGGTCGACGCGATCGGCATGTCCGGCCTGCTGGTGAAGTCCACGGTGATCATGAAGGACAACCTGCAGGAGATGAACTCCCGCGGGGTGGCCGACAAGTTCCCGGTGATGCTCGGCGGCGCGGCCCTGACCCGGACCTTCGTGGAGAACGACCTCGACGAGGTCTACGAGGGTGAGGTCCACTACGCCAAGGACGCCTTCGAGGGGCTCACGCTGATGGACCGCATCATGGCGGTCAAGCGCGGCGAGGCCCTGGAGGAGAACGAGGCGGAGAAGGCCAAGCGCGAGGAGCGCAAGGCCCGCCGCGAACGGTCCAAGCGCATCGCCGAGAAGCGCAAGGCCGAGCAGGAGCCGGAGCCGAGCCTGGACGACACGACCCGGTCGGACGTCGACCCGGACGTGCCGGTGCCGACCCCGCCCTTCTGGGGTTCGCGGGTCGTCAAGGGGCTCTCGGTCGCCGACTACCTGGCGGTGCTGGACGAGCGTGCCACGTTCTTCGGCCAGTGGGGTCTGCGCGGGTCCAAGAAGGGCGAGGGCCCGACCTACGAGGAGCTCGTGGAGACCGAGGGCAGGCCGCGGCTGCGGGCCTGGATCGACGAACTGTCGACCAAGGGCATCCTGCAGCACGCCGCGCTGGTCTACGGCTACTTCCCGTGCTACTCCGAGGGCAACGACCTGGTGGTGCTGGACAAGGACGAGCCGGACGCCCCGGAGCGGATGCGGTTCACCTTCCCCCGGCAGCGCCGGGACCGGCGGTTCTGCCTGGCGGACTTCTACCGGTCCAAGGAGAAGGCCCAGGAGACCGGGCAGGTCGACGTGCTGCCGTTGCAGCTGGTCACGATGGGCCAGCCGATCGCCGACCACGCCAACGAGCTGTTCGCGAAGGACGCCTACCGGGACTACCTGGAGATCCACGGACTCTCGGTGCAGCTCACCGAGGCGCTGGCGGAGTACTGGCACCGCCGCATCCGGCAGGAACTGACGTTCTCCTCGGGCAAGCCGGTCGCCGACGAGGACCCGGAGGACGTGGAGGAGTTCTTCAAGCTCGGCTACCGGGGCGCGCGGTTCTCGCTCGGTTACGGCGCGTGCCCGGAGCTGGAGGACCGTGCCAAGATCGTCGAGCTGTTGGACGCCGAGCGGATCGGTGTGGAGCTGTCCGAGGAGTTCCAGCTGCATCCGGAGCAGTCCACGGACGCGATCGTGGCGCACCACCCCGAGGCGAAGTACTTCAACACCTGATCCGCGGGCACGACCCGCGGGCGGAACCTGATCAGCGGGCACGACCCGCAACGAGGGAAAGGAAAACATGAGCGCGAAGTTGCAGAAGGTGAACGGTCTCGAGTTCGCCATCGCCGACCTGAACCTGGCCGAGGCCGGGCGGCACCAGATCCGGCTGGCGGAGCACGAGATGCCCGGCCTGATGGCGACTCGCAAGGAGTTCGCGGCGTCCAAGCCGCTCAAGGGCGCCCGGATCGCGGGTTCGCTGCACATGACCGTGCAGACCGCCGTGCTGATCGAGACGCTCGTCGAGCTCGGTGCCGAGGTCCGCTGGGTGTCGTGCAACATCTTCTCGACCCAGGACGAGGCCGCCGCGGCGGTCGTCGTGGGCCCGAACGGCACGCCGGACAAGCCCGCCGGTGTCCCGGTCTTCGCCTGGAAGGGCGAGACGCTGGAGGACTACTGGTGGTGCACCGACCAGCTGTTCCAGTTCGGTGACCAGGCCCCGAACATGATCCTGGACGACGGCGGCGACGCGACGCTGCTCGTGCACAAGGGTGTCGAGTTCGAGGCCGCCGGCGCCGTGCCGGAGGCCACCGAGGAGGACCCGGACGAGTTCAAGGTCGTCCTGTCCACCCTGCGCAAGAGCCTGGCCGCGGACTCCGGGCGGTTCACCCGGATCGCCGAGGCGGTCAAGGGTGTCACCGAGGAGACCACCACCGGTGTGAAGCGTCTCTACGACTTCGCCAAGACCGGTGACCTGCTCTTCCCGGCGATCAACGTCAACGACTCGGTCACCAAGTCGAAGTTCGACAACAAGTACGGCTGCCGGCACTCGCTGGTGGACGGCATCAACCGCGCCACCGACACGCTGATCGCGGGCAAGACCGCCGTGATCGCCGGCTTCGGTGACGTCGGCAAGGGCAGCGCCGAGTCGCTGCGGGGCCAGGGCGCCCGCGTCGTGGTCACCGAGATCGACCCGATCTGCGCGCTGCAGGCCGCGATGGAGGGGTACGAGGTCGTCACGATGGAGGACGTCGTCGAGACGGCCGACATCTTCGTGACCACGACCGGTAACTTCAACATCATCACCGCCGACCACATGGCCCGGATGAAGCACCAGGCCATCGTCGGCAACATCGGCCACTTCGACAACGAGATCGACATGGCCGGCCTGGAGAAGACCCCGGGCATCCAGAAGATCGAGATCAAGCCGCAGGTGCACGAGTACCGGTTCACCGACGGCCACTCGATCATCGTGCTCAGCGAGGGCCGCCTGCTGAACCTGGGCAACGCGACCGGCCACCCGAGCTTCGTGATGTCCAACAGCTTCACCAACCAGGTGATGGCCCAGATCGAGCTGTTCACCAAGCCCGGTGAGTACGACAAGCAGGTCTACGTCCTGCCGAAGAAGCTCGACGAGAAGGTCGCGCTGCTGCACCTGGACGCCATCGGCGTGAAGCTGACCAAGCTGACCAAGGAGCAGGCCGAGTACATCGGCGTCGACGTCGAGGGCCCGTACAAGCCCGAGCACTACCGCTACTGAGCCTCACCTCGTCGGTCCCGCCCCACGCAGGCCCCGCCCCGTGCGGGGGCCTGCGTGGGGTCGGGGCCCAGGCGGTCGGTGACGGCGAACGGAGCGGAGAGAAGCATGAAGACCATCGCACTGGAACTCGTTCCACCGAACCTCGACGGCGGTGTCGATGAGGCGGTGGAAGTGGGCCAGAAGGTCGTCGACAGTTGCCGCGCGACTGGGATGACCGATCAGATCAAGCACCTGATGATTCCCGGCATGATCGCCGAGGACCCCGACCGTCCCATCGAGATGAAGCCCAAGATGGACACCCTGGACTTCTGGGAGACGGTCCGGCCGGTGATCGGGGACGTGCGCGGCCTGTGCACGCAGGTCACGGCGTTCCATGACAAGCCGCAGCTCACCGAGCGGCTGCGCTCGCTGCGGAACTCGGGCATGGACGGCATCACCTTCGTCGGGGTGCCGCGGACCATGAGCGACGGCGACGGGCCGGGCATGCCCCCGACGGACGCGCTGTCCGAGTTCACCGACGTCGTGGACAACCGCGGCGTCATCCTGATCCCCACCCGTGAGGGGGAGCAGGGCCGGTTCAACTTCAAGTGCGACAGTGGCGCCACGTTCGCCATGACGCAGTTGCTGTTCTCCGAGGCGATCGTCGACTTCCTGGCCGACTTCGCCCGGCAGACCTCGCACCGGCCGGAGATCCTGCTGTCGTTCGGGTTCATCCCGAGCGCGGAGACCAAGGTCGGCCTCATCGACTGGCTGATCCAGGACCCCGGCAACGACGTGGTCAAGCAGGAACAGGAGTTCGTCGCCCGGGTCGCGGAGAAGAGCTTCGCGGAACGGAAGAAGGCGGTCGTCGACCTGTACAAGCGGGTCGTCGACGGGGTGGGTGAGCTCGGCTTCCCGCTGAGCATCCACCTCGAGGCCCCGTACGGGCCGTCGAAGCCCGCCTTCGAGACGTTCGCGGAGATGCTCGACCACTGGTCGCCGCTGAACGACCGGTGAGCCGTACCGGGCACACCCGCGACCGCTGAGGCACGCGGTCGCGCGTCGAAGCTGGTGGTGGCCGTTCAACGGCGAGCGGTCACCACCGTCCCACCCGCCCGCGGGCCGGCGTCCGCGCGCGGGACACCGCCGGGCCCCGTGCGAGGCCCGGTGGGCGACGACACCTCTCGATCATGGGGTGGACCACCTCACTATCCTTGTCGACACGTGCGTTTAGGGTTGGCCGATCCAACGCGAGTCGGGGCGAGGTGGAAATGAGCAGCGCAGCAGAACCGGACGGCCAGGTGCCGCCGCGCACCGTTTTTCCGGTGACGTGGCGGGGTTACGACCGCGACCAGGTGGACGAGTACGTGCGGGGCGTCGTGGAGACCGTGCGGCTGTTGGCCGCGGAACGGGACGCCGCGGCCCAGCGCGCGCACAGATACGGCACGGAGCTGGCGGCCCTGCGGGAGAGTTACGACGGTCTGCGCGACCGGTTCGACCGCGTCTGCGGCACCCCGGTGGAGTCGGACGGGCTGTCCGAACGTCTGCTGCGCATGGTGGAGCTCGCGGAGTCCGAGGCGCTCGAGATCCGCGCCGAGGCGGAGGCCGCCGCGCGGGACCGCGCCGCGGAGCTGGACGCCCGCGAGGAACACATGCTGCGCGAACACGAGCGCAGGCAGGACGAGCTGGCCGAGCGCCGCGCCCGCTGGGAGGCCGAG
>NZ_KE387090.1:58663-62349 GCF_000430445.1 Saccharomonospora iraqiensis subsp. iraqiensis | reverse complement strand
CGACACGGCCGGGCGGGACGTCCCCGGCTCCGCGGACGGGTCACCCGCCGGTCCGGACAACCGCGGTCGCCCGGACGGCAGCGACCCGGACGGCAGCGATCCGGACGGCAGCGACCAGGACGCGACGGGGCCGGAGGACGACGGAGGGTCGGACGGTCCGGACACCGGCCGGGACGACGAAGCTCCCGGCGGCCCCGGCGACCGCGACCCGCGGGAGGACGATCCCGTTCCTCCGCCCCCGGAGGGCGGCGACCCCGACGAAGGAGTGCCGGAGGACGGCGACCCCGGGGACGGGGACTCCGGTGACACGGGCGACGGGGACACGGGCGACGGGGACACCGGCGACGGGGACACCGGCGACGGGGAGTCCGGCGACAGGGCCCCGGAGGACGGCGATGAGCGCGGTGGTGGCGGGTCCGACCGGCCGGACCGCGACGAGGGGGATCCCGAGCACGGGGATCCCCGGGACGGGGATCCCCGGAACGGCGGGAACGCCGACCGCGACGGAGACCACGGCGGCGGGTCCGGCGCGGACGGTCCGGCCACACCCGGCGCCGGGACGGAGACCCCGGCACCCTCCCGGTACCCGGTGGGTGGTTCCGGACCCGGTGGGGAGGACACCGCGCGGGCGGACGCACCCCGGCCGGTGCGGATCGCGCTGAGCGCGGAACGCGCGCTCGGGCGGATGTCGCCCCCGTCCGGCGGGTGAGGGGACGACTGTGCGGATACGGGGTTCGTGGATCGTCGTCGCCGTCGTCGGCGTGCTGTTCGTGACGATGCTGCTCGTCGCGGGATGGTCCAACTCGGAGATCGGCAACGACGCGAACCCGGAACGGGAGTTCGCCGGCGAGGACACCGTGCCCTCCTCGATCCTGCGGGGTGGCTCGGTCGTCGACGCCACCGGCGACGAGGTGGTCTCCACCGGACTGCCGGACCGCACGATCGCGCTGACCTTCGACGACGGTCCGGACCCGACCTGGACGCCGCGGGTGCTGGAGGTGCTCGACCGGCACGACGTCCCGGGCACGTTCTTCGTGGTCGGCTCGATGGCGTCCCGGCACCCGGAGCTGGTCGAGCGCATCCACCGCTCCGGGTCCGAACTGGGGGTGCACACCTTCACCCACCCGGACCTGGCCACCACCGGGGACTGGCGGGTCGAACGGGAGCTGCATCAGACGCAGCTGGTGCTCGCCGGGGCCACCGGGGTCACCACCCGCCTGTTCCGACCGCCGTACTCGTCCACCGTCGGGGCCCTCGACGATCCGGCGTACCGGGTGGTGCGCGACGCGGGCGAACACGGGTACGTCAGCGTGTTCACCGATGTGGACAGTCAGGACTGGCGGCGTCCGGGGGTTGACGCCATTGTGGACAACGCGACGCCGGAGAACGGGCGCGGCGGCACCGTGCTGCTGCACGACGCCGGTGGCGACCGTGCGCAGACGGTCGCGGCGCTGGACGTGCTGATCCCGGAGCTGAAGCGGCAGGGCTACCGGTTCACCACGGTCAGCGAGGCGGTCGGGATCGACGCGGAACACCCCGCCGCCGTGGGCGACCGTGTCTCCGGGTCGGCGCTGACCGCACTGGTCACGGCCGCGAGGGCGATGATGACGGTGCTGAAGTGGGCCCTGATCGTGGTCGGGGCGCTCACCGTGGCGCGGTTGCTGGTGCTGCTCGTCCTCGCCCGGCGGCACGCCCGGTACCGACGTGCGCATCCGGAATGCTGGGGGGACCCGGTCCGCCGCCCGGTGTCGGTGCTCATCCCCGCGTACAACGAGGCCACCAACATCGCCGCCACCGTCCGCTCGGCCGCGGCGAGCGACCACCCGGTCGAGATTCTCGTGATCGACGACGGGTCGGACGACGGCACCGCCGACGTGGTGGAGCGGCTCTCCCTGCCCGGGGTGCGGGTCCTGCGGCTGCCCAACGGGGGCAAGTCGGCGGCGCTCAACGCGGGCGTCGCCGCCGCCGCGCACGACCTGATCGTCATGGTCGACGGGGACACCCTGTTCGAGCCGGACACCGTGCGCGAGCTGGTGCAGCCCTTCGCGGACCCGACGGTGGGCGCGGTGTCCGGCAACGTCAAGATCGCCAACCGGGAGACCCTGCTCGCCCGCCTGCAGCACATCGAGTACGTGGTCGGCTTCAACGTCGACCGCCGGGTGTACGACGTCACCCGGTCGATGCCGACCGTGCCGGGTGCGGGCGGCGCGTTCCGGCGGGAGGTGCTGGAGGCGGTCGGCGGGCTCAGCGCGCGGACCCTGGCCGAGGACACCGATCTCACGATCGCCGTCGGCCGCGCGGGATGGCGCACCGTCTACCAGGAGACCGCCGTCACCTGGACCGAGGCGCCCACGACCGTCCGGCAGCTGTGGCAGCAGCGGTTCCGGTGGACGTTCGGCACGATGCAGGCGGTGTGGAAGCACCGCCGGGCGATCGTCGAGCGGGGCGCGGCGGGCCGCGTGGGCCGGTTCGGCCTGCTGCACGTGCTCGCGTTCCAGGTGCTGCTGCCGATGCTGGCCCCGGTGATCGACGTCTTCCTGCTCTACGGCGTCCTCTTCCTCGATCCGGGCACCACCGTGCTGTTGTGGCTGTCCATGCTGGCGATCCAGGGGGTCGGTGCGTATTGCGCGTTCGGCCTCGACCGGGAGTCGCGCTCGGCGCTGTGGCTGCTGCCCACCCAGCAGTTGGTGTACCGGCAGCTGATGTACGTCGTCCTGGTGCAGTCGGTGATCGCGGCGGTGTCCGGGGTGCGGGTGCGGTGGCAGCACCTGCGCCGCACCGGCATCACGCGGCCCGGCACGGTCGCCGCACCCACCGCACGCGGCACCGCGACCGCACCGGACGGGCACGGCGGCACCGAACGGGGGGAGGACACGGAGGGACGGCACGGTACGGACGGACCCGGGGCCGCGGAGAACCCGGCCGGGGGACGACCACAAGCACCGGATGCCCCACGGGCACCACATTCCCTACAGGCACTCGATGCCCCGAAGGCGCCGGATGCCCCGCAGGCACCGGATGCCCCGCAGCCACCGGATTCCCCGCAGGAAGCGGGGTTCCGGCCGACACTGTGGGCCGCGCGGGGACCGGGGAACCCACCGGCACGGTCGTCCACCACCCCGGTGCCGGTGCGGGAACGGTGGCTGGACCTGTTGCGTGCGGCGGCGCTGGCCCGCGTGCTGCTCTACCACACTGTCGGGTGGGCGTGGCTCAGTGTCGCGTTCCCGGCGATGGGTGTCATGTTCGCGATCGGTGGTTCCCTGGCCGCCCGGTCGATGGAGCGCACCCCGCCGGTCGATGTCGTCGGCAGCCGGATCCGCAGGCTGCTGCCGCCGGTGTGGGTGCTGGCGGTGGTGATGGTGCCGCTGATGCTGGCCCACGGCTGGAGCACCACGCTCGACGGCGCCGGGTCCGCGGGCGACGGCGGGGCCACACCGCTGAATCCGCCCGAGCTGCTGCTGTGGGTCTTCCCCGTGCTCGACCCGCCGTACGGCGAGTGGGGACTGGGCCGGGACGCCGCCATCGTGCTCTGGTACGTCCGCACCTACCTGTGGTTGGTCCTGCTGAGTCCGGTCCTGCTGCGGGCGTACCGGCGGTGGCCGCTGGTCACCGTGGCGGCGCCGCTCGCGCTGGTGGCCGGCGACGCCGTGCTCGGCTCGCCGCTGAGCGGCCTGGACGCGGTCGGG
>NZ_KE387090.1:55606-58563 GCF_000430445.1 Saccharomonospora iraqiensis subsp. iraqiensis | reverse complement strand
CGCCGCGACCCGGGCTGCCGTCCCGCCCGGCGTGGCGACCAGCAGCGGCCGGGGCGGGGTGTGCCGGAGCAACCATGCGGTCAGGTCCACCGCAGCGCCCCCTCCCGCCAGGCGTAGACCACCCCGGCCAGCAGGATCGCCAGGAACACGAACATCTCGACGACGGCCGAGGTGCCCTTCTCCGCGACGACCAGTGTCCACGGGTACATGAACACCATCTCCATGTCGAAGACCAGGAAGATCATCGAAACCGTGTACCAGCGCACGTGATAGCGGGAAACGGCGTGCTCCCGGGGGTCCTGACCGGACAGGAACGGCCGGACGCCCGCGACCGTGCGGCCGGGACGGACGAGGAGGGCTGCCGCGTACAACGCGGCGGTGACCCCGAGCCCCGACGCGAGCACGACGACCGCGCCCTCGACCGTCATCGTGGACCACACCTCCCGACCGTTCCGGCTGCGGCTGCCCACCGCCCGGCGACGGTTACCCGGAGAGGCGCGGACTATGCACGATGAGGTGAGGTCCGCCGCGACTCCCGTCGGGCCGGGTGCCCTCAGCCACCGACCCGCACGGTCGCCATCATGCCCGCGTCCTCGTGGTCGAGAATGTGGCAGTGATACACCGTGCGTCCGGTGTGGTCGGCGAAATGCACGCGCAGCCGTGCCCAGCCGCGCGCCGGGACGAGCACGACATCGCGCAGACTGCCGTCGGCCTGTCCCCCGTCACTGGATCCGACCACCTGGAACGGCCAGACGTGCAGGTGGAACGGATGATCCATCGGGGTGTCGTTGCGGATCAGCCACTCCTCGGTGGCCCCGGCGGCGACGGTCTGATCGGTGCGGTCGGCGTCGAACGCCCGGCCGTCGAAGCCGAACCGCATGCCCGGTCCCCGCATCCCGTCCCCGTCACCCATGCCGCCCATGCCGCCCATACCCATGGTGAACGCGATCTCCCGGCGCCGGGAGACGCTCCGGCCGGGCAGCGGGGGAGCGGGCAGCTCCGCCGGTGGTTCTCGCGAGGTCCCGGTGGCCGGGCCGGACACGTCCAGCCGCACCAGTGTGACCGGCCCCTGCCGGGTGCCGCCGGCACCCGGGACCGGGTCGGCCGTGCCGCCCATGCCCGGCATCCCTCCGTGTCCGCGTCGGACCGGGTCGCTCACCAGTCGTCCCCGCCCGGGACCGGTGGGGGTGACCAGCAGATCCGCCCGGTTTCCCGGGGCCAGCACGACCCGCTGCCGGGGCACGGGCCGGGGGAGGAGGAACCCGTCCGAGCCGACTCGGGTGACCCGCGCGTTCTCCGGCCGCAGGGACAGCACCCGCGAGGTGCAGGCGTTGACCACCCGCCACCGTTCGGTGGCTCCGGCACGCAGCTCCACGACGGGTTCGTGTTGGCCGTTGACCAGGACGAGGTTGCCCTCCCGGCCGAGCATGCGTTCCCGGGGGCCCGCGGGGACGACATCACCCGCTTCGGTCAGCGAGAGGTCGGTGACGACCAGGACCCGTTCGGTCTCCGCGAGCTCCGGTCCGCCGTCGACGATCAGGGCCCCCGCGAGGCCGCCGAAGAGCTGGTCGGCCACGAGGCCGTGGCGGTGCGGGTGGTACCAGAACGTCCCCGGTGGGTGGTCGTCCGGGATCCGGAAGCGGTAGTCGAAGGTCTCGCCGGGCGCGATGCTCAGGAACGGGTTGTCGCTGTTGCCCCGCGGTGAGACGTGCAGGCCGTGGGTGTGCAGGTTGGTGGGCTGTCCGAGCCGGTTGGTGAGTCGGACGCGCAGGTCGTCACCCGGCCGCACCCGCAGGGTCGGGCCGGGGGAGGAACCGTTGAACCCCAGGGCGGAGGTGTCCCGTCCGGCGAGCCGCACACCGGGCCCGGCGTCCAGCGGTACCGTCAACACGCCGTCCCGGGCGAGCCGTTCGGGCGGGGCACGCAGTGGCTCCCCACTCGTCGCGGCGCCCACGGCGGTCTCCTCCGGGGCGCCGATCCGCCACACCCACCCCGCGACGCCCGTCGCGACGGCGGCCGAACCCGCGGCGAGCAGTCCGAGTGCCCGACGCCTGCCGAGCTCGCGACTCACCGCAGTTCGTCCCGCCGCCGCCGGTACTCCTCCTCGTCGATCTCACCCCGGGCGAACCGCTCGTCGAGGATGCGGCGGGCCGTCCCCCGGTCGTCGCCCGACGGGCCGCGGCCGCGGGTCCACAGCACCGCGGTGGTGGCGAGCACGGCGAGCCCGATCAGGATCAGCACGGGCCAGATCCACATCCAGCCCCCCATGCCCCAGCCGTTCATCATCGTGGGTCACTCCGTCCCGGACCGCCCGAGGGTGGCCGTCTCACCCGGTGATCGTCGCCGACAGGGTCTCCAGCGCGTCGCGGATCCGTCTGCCCGCCTCGTCGGCGACCGGCTGCAGTGCCGGTTGTTCCGGCACGGTCACCATCACCTGCGGGTCCAACGCCTCGACGACCGTCTCCGCGCCGTCGGCCCGCAGCACGACGTTGCACGGCAGCAGCATCCCGATGCGCCGGTCGACGTCGAGGGCACGAGCGGCCAGTGAGGGATTGCACGCGCCCAGGATGACGTAGGGCCCGATGTCGACGCCCTGCTTCTCCCGCAGCGTCGCCTGGATGTCGA
Organism: Saccharomonospora iraqiensis subsp. iraqiensis; assembly: GCF_000430445.1. Lineage (GTDB taxonomy): Bacteria > Actinomycetota > Actinomycetes > Mycobacteriales > Pseudonocardiaceae > Saccharomonospora > Saccharomonospora iraqiensis. Next base: position 55,938 of record NZ_KE387090.1, on the reverse strand, counting down.
TCTCGGTGAGCACACCGAAGCCCTGTTCGCGCAGTGCGTCCAGGAGCCGGTTGCGCACCTCGTCCACGGGTTCGGGAACCCGGATGCCGATTCCGTACGTCATCACCGACCACCCTCCGACCCGTCGCCGCTGCCGGGGGAACTACCCGCTGTGCGCCCGGGCGACACCGGCCCGGACGGCGGGACCGTCCCCGGTGGCCCGCCGGTGCGGACACCGCGCACAACCGGGGACCCGGCACGGGCGCGATCCGTGTGCGCCGGGAACGGCGCCCCGCCCGCCCGCCGCTCGGTACAGTGCCGCCATGACATTGGTGCAGGGACGTGCCGCGGTC
>NZ_KE387090.1:50846-55506 GCF_000430445.1 Saccharomonospora iraqiensis subsp. iraqiensis | reverse complement strand
GTGACGGCGGCGAGCGCCCGCGCCGGCCACGCCCTCACCCGGGCTGTCCGCCGGATCCCACCTCGAACACGACCCGGTCGATCTGCTCGGCGAGTTCGATGTCCGGCTCGGTGACCACCCCCGGTCGACCGGTGCGCAGCGTGAACGTCACCGTGTCGGTGCTGTCCCGGGACACCGCCGCCTTGTCGTTGCGCTCGCCCGCGACCCGCTGCACCTGGTTCACCAGCGGTTCGAGCCGGTCCGCCGGGAGCTGGACCGTGCGGGAGATCGCGGTGTGGTCCCCGGTCCACCCGGTCAGTCGGCGCAGCGCCTGGTCCACCTCGGCGTCGGACAGTTCGGTCGGTACCTCGCCGCGCTCGCTCTCCGCGCGCCGGGAGGCCTCGCCGGACGGGGTCAGCACCTCCCGCACGTCGGCCTCGAGGTCCCCGTGCAGCCGGTCCGCCAGCTCGGGGTCGTTCGTCCGGAGGGCACCGAACACCGCCTGGGCGAGGTAGCGGGCGCGTTCGGCCTCCACGTCGAGCCGTCGTCCGATCTCGGTGACGACCCCGGCACCGTCGCGGGGTTCCCGCGGCCCCGGGACCTCGGCCGCGCTCTCCAGGGAACCCGGCAGGGCCTCGGCCAGCCGCGTCCGGTCCTCGGGCGGGATCCCGTGCGCGACCGTGGTCAGCACCGCCTGGACGGTCTCGCGCGCGTGCTCGTTGCTGTCCAGTCGGGCGTCGGTCCGAACGGTCTCGATCAGGTCCTGGTACTTCACGTGCCCTCCTCGCTCACGCACCGGCCGGGTCGCTGTGTGTGCGACTCGGCTACCCGGAGGGTCGGCGACTATGCGGGCGGGTCGTCGGAAGGCACCGCGGCCGGAGACGGGTGTGGGGCACCGTTCCCCGCGGCGACCACGGGAAACGGTGCCCCACACACCTGCGTCGTCGGGCTCTCAGAGCTCGTCGTCGGGCTGTTCCGGATGCCGGCGCAGCAGCGCGATCGACACCCCGAGGCCACCCCAGACCAGCAGGATCGCCACGATCAGCATGATGATGGCACCGGTGGACATCAGTGCTGCACCCCTTCCACGTCGGTGGCCCCGGTCTCGTCCGGGGACTGTTGCCCGCCGTGCTTCCACGGCAGCAGCGAGAGCACGATGCCGAGCACGATCGCGCCGACCGCCACGGCCCAGCCCGCGCCGATCAGGAACCACGTCGGGTAGTCACCGTAGTTCTCGGCGAACTCGGCGCTGAGGCTGTCCCACATCATCCAGCCCAGCACCACCGGCGTGACGATGCCGAGGGTGATCCGCCACAGCGGTCCCACCCGCACGGCGGAGGTCAGGTTCGCGTGCTCGGCCAGCGGCTTCAGTCCGCGGATGAACCAGGCCACCACGATGACGGCGACCAGCCCGGCCAGCGCGATGCCGTACTGGTTGATGAAGTGGTCGACCACGTCGAGGATGTTGACGCCCTGCGTCGTCGGGAACAGCGCGATCGAGACCACCGCGGTGAGGCCACCGACGATCAGCACGGCGGGCACCCGGCTCAGGCCGGTGCGGTCGGCCACGGAGGACACCACCACCTGCACGATGCTGATCAGCGAGGTCAGTCCCGCGATGGTGAGCGAGGCGAAGAAGACCACGCCGAAGATCTCGCCCCCGGGCATGCTGGAGATGATCTCCGGGAAGGCCACGAAGGCCAGGCCGATCCCGCTGGTGGCGATCTCGCCGACCGGTGTGCCGGTGCCCGCGGCCATGAAGCCGAGGGTGGCGAACACGCCGATGCCCGCGAGGAGTTCGAACGAGCCGTTCGCGAAGCCCGCCACCAGTGCGGACCCGCTCAGGTCGGCACGCCGCCGCAGGTAGGAGGCGTAGGTGACCATGATGCCGAAGCCGACGGACAGGGTGAAGAAGATCTGTCCGTACGCGGCGACCCACACGCTGCCGTCCGTGATCGCCGACCAGTCCGGGGAGAACAGCGCGTTCAGCCCGTCGGTGGCGCCCGGCAGGGTCAGCGCCCGGATCACCAGGACGACGAACAGGACCGCCAGCAGCGGGATGAAGATCCGGGCCGCCCGCTCGATGCCCTTGCGGACCCCGATCGCGAGCACCGCGAGGGTGCCGACCCAGACCGCGATCAGCGGCAGGGCGACCCCACCGACGTAGGAGAAGCCCGCGTCCGGCGCGTCCGCCGTGTTCAGGAAGTCGCCGAACAGGAAGCTCTCCGGGTCGTCACCCCAGGAGGTGCCGACGGAGAAGCCGGTGTACATCACCGCCCAGGCGATGATCAGTGCGTAGTACACCGCGATCACGAAGGAGATGATCACCTGCCACCAGCCGATCGGCTGGGCCGGCTTGGACAACCGGAGGAACGCCGTCGGTGGCGAGCTGCGGTACCGGTGTCCGATCGTGTACTCGAGGATCAGCAGCGGGATGCCCGCGGTCAGCAGGGCGACCAGGTAGGGCAGAAGGAAGGCGCCGCCGCCGTTCTCGTACGCGACGTAGGGGAAGCGCCAGATGTTGCCGAGGCCGACGGCTGAACCGATCGCGGCCAGGAGGAACCCGGCACGGGTTCCCCACTGCTCACGTTGTTCCTGCATAGAACTTCCGTCTCGTTCGTCCGTCTGATGTGTGCGTCTCGTCGTGTAGTCGCTCGATCGAGTGAATCGCGCAGACTCTAACGCTTGTTAACCGAGTTGTCTCGCCCACCGGGACGGGTCCGCCGGGAACGGAGGGCATGCGCCACGCGCAGGGGGATCCCGGCGACCAGTGGAGCGCGCCTGCCCAGATCGGCGCGGTCCTCCCGGTCGAAGACGGTGGCGTAGTGGTGCGCCGCCTCGGGGGTCGGGTAGGTCTTCGCCCCCTCGGCGCCGCACCCCCGCGCACAGGCCCAGCGCATGGTGGCGCCGGCGCTGGTGAACCGGAAGCGGTGGCCGAGCAGCCGGCATCGGAACATGGCCGGATCGTACCCCGCGGATACCGCGGGTGCCGTGGTTCGAGCCACCGGCGAGCGGGTATCAGCTGGCGGCACCCGCTCCACGAACACGCGCCGTGGTGCGGCGGACGCGATGTGTGAGTGCCGTTCGGACGGTCGCCCGGAGGCGGCGCAGGACGTAGACGACCGGTGCGAGGAAGGGAGTCTGGGCATGGCGGTCGAACTCGGCACCATCCGGACACGTGTTCCGGCCCGTCTGGACAGACTTCCGTGGTCCCGGTTCCACTGGCGGATCGTGTTCGCGCTGGGCACCGTCTGGATCCTGGACGGACTCGAGGTCACGATCGTGGGTTCGGTCGCGGCGCGGATGATCGAGCCCGGGAGCGGGATCGCTCTCGACGCCGCGGACATCGGCTACGGGGCGGCCATCTACATCGTGGGGGCGTGCCTGGGGGCGTTGTTCTTCGGTCAGCTCACCGACCGGTTCGGCCGCAAGAAGCTGATGATCATCACGCTCGCGGTGTACGTGGTGGCGACGGTGGCGACGGCGTTCGCCTTCGCGCCGTGGTACTTCTTCCTCGCCCGGTTCGTCACCGGACTCGGGATCGGTGGCGAGTACGCCGCGGTGAACTCGGCCATCGACGAGCTGATCCCCGCGCGCAACCGCGGGCAGGTGGACATCACCATCAACGGGAGTTACTGGGTGGGCGCGGCACTGGGCGCGCTCGGGGCCGTGCTGCTGCTCAACACCGCGTTCTTCGCGTTCGACCTGGGTTGGCGGCTCGCGTTCGCGATCGGCGGGTTCCTCGGCTTCGGGATCCTGCTGCTGCGCCGGACCGTCCCGGAGAGTCCCCGTTGGCTGTTCATCCACGGCCGCCAGGACGAGGCCGAACGTCTGGCCGACGAGGTCGAACAGGAGGTGCGCGAACACACCACCCAGGAGCTGTCCGAACCGCAGGAGGGGCTCACCGTCCGGCAGCGGGAGAGGATCCCGTTCCGCGAGATCGCCCGGGTGGCGCGCAGGCTGTATCCGAGGCGGACGATCCTGGGGCTGTCGCTGTTCGTCGGGCAGGCGTTCCTGTACAACGCGGTCACCTTCGATCTCGGCACCCTGCTCAGCGAGTTCTACGACGTGGCCTCGGGGACGGTGCCGTACTTCATGGCGATCTTCGCCGTGGGCAACTTCATGGGTCCGCTGCTGCTCGGCAGACTGTTCGACACCGTCGGCCGCAAGCAGATGATCACCACGACCTACCTGGTTTCCGCGGGCCTGACCCTGCTCATCGCGGTGCTGCTGGTGGTGGGTGCGTTCGACCGGTGGTCGTTCATCGCCCTGATCGGGGTGACGTTCTTCTTCGCCTCCGCGGGCGCGAGTTCGGCCTATCTCACCGTCAGCGAGATCTTCCCGATGGAGACCAGGGCGTTGGCCATCGCCTTCTTCTACGCCGTGGGCACCGGACTCGGCGGGATCATCGGCCCGCTGCTGTTCGGTTCGCTCATCGCCACCGGCGAGGCCGCCCTGGTGGCCATCGGGTTCGCCGTCGGCGCGGTGGTCATGGCGCTGGGCGGGGTGGCGGAACTGATCTTCGGGGTGCGCTCCGAGGGCGTGGGCATGGAGAACATCGCCAAGCCGCTCACCGTCGCCGACGCCGAGGGCGGACCCGCGGCGGAGGGCGCCGAACCCGAGGAGGCCGGCGCCGAACTCGGGCCCCAACGGCGTGCCGCCGTGGCGCGCCGGGAGCGGG
>NZ_KE387090.1:40581-50746 GCF_000430445.1 Saccharomonospora iraqiensis subsp. iraqiensis | reverse complement strand
GACGCCGTGTCGACGGAGCCCGTGCCGACGGGCCCGGCGCCGACGGACACCGTGCCGACGGAGCCCGTGTCGACGGCGGGCGGGCCGGGGTCCGCACGGCACCTGTTCGCCTGCCACCACCCGCTCGCCGTGGAAGGAGCGCACCGATGACGAGCGCCGCCACCGTGCACCTGCGTCCGGACGCCGAGGCGGTGCTGTCGGTCCGGGACCTGGTCGTGAAGTTCCCGGTCGGCCGCCGTCGGCACGTGCACGCCGTCTCCGGGGTCAGCTTCGACCTGCTCCCGGGGGAGACGTTGGGCATCCTCGGCGAGTCCGGGTGCGGCAAGTCGACCGCCGGGCGGGCCGCGATGCAGCTGCCCCCGCCGACGGCCGGGTCGGTGCGGCTGGCGGGCACCGAACTCACCGGACTCACCGGGCGGGAACTGCGTCGCGCCCGCAGGCCGATGCAGATGATCCTGCAGGACCCGGTGTCGTCGCTGAACCCCCGGCGGACGGTGGCCGATCTGGTGGCCGAGGGTGCCGTGCTGTGGGGCCCGCCGCCCGGGCGCGAGCGGATCGAGCAGGTGCTGTCCTCGGTCGGGCTCGACCCCGCGGTGGTGTGGCACCGCAGACCGCACGAACTCTCCGGTGGCCAGTGCCAGCGCGTGTGCCTCGCCCGCGCGCTGCTGCTCGAACCCCGGGTGCTGATCTGCGACGAACCGGTGTCCAGTCTGGACGTCTCGGTGCAGGCGCAGATCCTGAACCTGTTGGAGTCGGCGAAGGACGAGCACGGCCTGAGCATGGTGTTCATCGCCCACGACCTCGCCGTGGTGAACAGCGTCAGCGACCGGATCATGGTGATGTACCTCGGGAAGGTGTGCGAGGTGGTGCCGTCCGGGCGGATGCGGTCCGCGGCGCACCCGTACACCCGGCTGTTGCTGGAGTCGGTACCGGACACCCCGGGGACGGGCGGTGCCGACCCGGACGGCGGGACCGGGACCACCCCGGGGTCCACGGAACTGCCCTCACCGCTCGATCCGCCGAGCGGGTGCCGGTTCCGCACCCGCTGTCCGTGGGCGACCGGGATCTGCGCGCGGGAGGAGCCGCCGTTGCGCACGATCGGAACCGGTCACCACGTCGCCTGCCACCACGTCGCCGTGGACGGCGACGACCCCGCGCGCCCGGCCGCGTGACGGGAGAGAGGGGGAACCGGTGCGGACCTTCGCCGACGTCCTGCGTTCGCGCGCCGACGACGACACCGTCGGACTGTGCTTCGGCGACCGGGAGTGGACCTGGGCCGAGGTGGTGGCGGAGTGCGCCTGCCGTGCCGCCGCGCTGCAGGCCGACCTGCCCGTGTCCGGAGGCCGGCAGCGCCACGTCGGGGTGCTGTTGGACAACGTCCCGGACTACCTGTTCTGGCTCGGTGCGGTGGCGCTGTCCGGCGACGTGCTGGTCGGGATCAACCCGAGCCGCCGGGGTGCGGAACTGGCCCGCGACATCCGGCACACCGACTGCGACCTGATCGTCACCGAGTCCCGGCAGCGGGTCCTGCTCGACGGGATCGAGCACGGGGTGGAAACGGTGCGCGACATCGACGCGCCGGGTTACGCCGACCACCTCGCGGCCCACCGGGGTGCCGCACCGGACCCCGCGGGTCGTCCCGGGCCCGCACCGGGGGACACGCTGCTGCTGTTGTTCAGCTCCGGCTCCACCGGCGCGCCGAAGGCGGTCGTGGTGAGCCAGGGCCGGCTCGGGACGCTCGCCGACACGATGGCCGAACGGGTGGGGCTGTCCCGCGAATCGGTGACGTATCTGTGCATGCCGCTGTTCCACGGCAACGCGGTGATGATGAACGCGGCACCGGCCACCGCGGTCGGCGCGCGGATCGCGATGCGCCGGAAGTTCTCCGCCTCGGAGTTCTCCGCCGACGTCCACCGGTACGGCGTGACCTACGTGAACTACGTCGGGCGGGCACTGTCCTATGTGCTGTCCACACCGCCGGACCCCCGGGACGCCGACAGCACCCTCGCCGTCGCCTTCGGCACCGAGGCCTCCGAGGCGGACGTCGCACGCTTCCGGCGCCGGTTCGGCTGTGTGGTCTCCGAGGGCTTCGGGCTCAGCGAGGGGGTCTTCCGGATCAACCGCACCCCGGACACCCCGCCCGGCGCGCTCGGTGTCCCGGTGGGCGGGGCGGACGTGCGGGTGCTCGACGAGGCCACCGGCACCGAGTGCCCGCGTGCCGAACTCGACGCCGACGGCAGGCTGGCCAACCCGGACGCCATCGGTCAGCTGGTCGCGCTCGGCGGCGCGGCCGCGTTCGAGGGCTACTACAACAATCCCGGGGCCACGGCCGAGCGCGTGCGCGGCGCCGACTTCTGGAGCGGCGATCTCGCCTACCGCGACGCCGACGGGTTCTTCTACTTCGCGGGGCGCTCCTCCGACTGGCTGCGGGTGGACAGCGAGAACTTCGCCGCCGCCCCGGTCGAACGCATCCTCGCCCACCACCCGGCGGTCGCGGCGGCCGCGGTGTACCCGGTGCCCGATCCCCGCACCGGTGACCAGGTGATGTGCGCGCTGGAACTCGTGCCGGGGTGCACGTTCGACCCGGACGGTTTCGCCCGCTTCCTCGATTCCCGGCCCGACCTGGGCACCAAGTGGTGGCCCCGGTTCGTCCGCCTCGTGTCGGCGCTCCCGCTCACCGGCAACAACAAGGTGGACAAGCGGCCGCTGCGCACCCGGGCGTGGCACACCACCGACCCCGTCTACCGGCGCACGGACCTCACGGGCGACTACCGTCCGTTCACCCCGTCCGACCGCGAAGCCCTGGAACAGGAGTTCGCCGCACACGGCCGAACCGCCCACCTCCCCACCCCCTGACCGCGAGTCGCCACTCCGTGCCCGCGAGTTGCCACTCCGTGCTCGCGAGTTGCCACTCCACGCCCGCGAGTCGTCGCCAGGTGCCCGCGAGTCGGCACCGCCGGCCGGCGGGTCGACACCCCCTGCCCGTGGGACGCGCCCCGCCGGCCCGCGCGGTGGGCACGGCACTCAGGCGAGGAAGCGGAACACGGGTTCGGCGATGCACACCGGCTTGTCCCCGCCCTCCCGCTCGATCACGGCCGAGACGGTGACCTGCACGCCGCCGGGGATCTCGGTGACCCCGGTCAGGGTGGCGGTCATCCGCACCCGGGACCCCACCGGGACGGAGTCGGGAAAGCGGACCTTGTTCAGCCCGTAGTTCACCGCCATCGTCGCGTCGGTCACCTCCAACACCTGCGACCACATCGGGATCAGCAGGGAGAGGGTGAGATAGCCGTGGGCGATCGGGCCGCCGAACGGGCTCTCGGCACGGGCGCGTTCGACGTCGACGTGGATCCACTGGTGGTCGCCGGTCGCCTCGGCGAACCGGTTGACCCGTTCCTGCGGCACGTCGACCCAGTCGCTGGTGCCCAGCTCGGCGCCCTGCAGGCCGGACAGTCCGGCGAGTGTGGTGGTCGTGGTGGTGCTCATGCGAAGCTCTCCTCGTCAGTGGCGGTACCGGGCCCGCAGGTCGGGTTTGCGGACCTTGCCGGTGGCGGTCTTGGGCAGGTCGTCGACGAACTCGACGTGCCGGGGCACCTTGAACCGGGCGAGCCGGGTCGCCAGCGCGGCACGGATCGTGTCCGCGTCCGGGTCGCCGTCCGGGGCGGGACGGATCAGTGCGAGCCCCACCTCGCCCCAGGTCTCGTCCGGGACGCCGATCACGGCGGCCTCCTCGACCTCCGGCAGTTCCAGCAGCGCGGACTCGACCTCGGCGGGGTAGATGTTCTCCCCACCGGAGATGATCATGTCCTTGTACCGGTCGTGGATGTAGAGGTAGCCCTCGGAATCCAGGGAGCCGGCGTCGCCGGTGTGGTACCAGCCGTCCACCAGGACCTCGGCCGTGCGTTCCGGCTCGTTCCAGTACCCGGCCATCACGTTCGGGCCCTGCACCACGATCTCCCCGACCTCGTCGGTGTCGGTGTCGGTGCCGTCCGGGCGCAGCACCCGCAGGTCGGTGAAGAACATCGGCTTGCCCGCCGACCCGACCTTGCGCACGGCGTCGGCGGAGTCGAGCACGGTGCAGCCCGGCGCCGCCTCGGTCATCCCGTAGCACTGCTGCATGGTCACCCCGCGGTCCAGCCAGGTGCGCAGCGTCGGCAGCGGCACCGGTGCGCCCGCCGCGCCGATACCGCGCAGCGCGGAGAGGTCCCGGTCGTGGAACTCCGCCTCGCGTGCCATGGCGTCCAGCATGGTCGGCACGGCGAAGAACGAGTTCACCCGCTGCTGTTCCAGGACCCGCAGCGTGTCGGCCGGGTCGAACCGGCGCAGCACGACGGCGCAGCCGCCCGCGAGCAGTGCCGGGTTCACGGTGCCGTTGAGTCCGCCGATGTGGAACAGCGGCGCGAGCGCGAGCGTCCGCTCGTCCGGGACCATGTGCAGGCCGAGATACTGGTTCACCGCGTTGGACGTCATGTTGCCGTGGGTGAGCACGGCACCCTTGGGCCTGCCGGTCGTGCCGGAGGTGTACATGATCAGGCAGGGGTCGTCGAGCGTGACCGGATGGTCCCGCTGCTCGGGATCCGCCTCGGTGAGCAGGTCCTCGTACGGCAGGGAGTCGGCTCCGCCGGACGTGGGCGGCTCCGTCGCGATCCAGTGCCGGACCGCGGGGAGACGCTCGCGCAGCGCGTCCGCCCACTCGCCGTGCTCCCGGCCGTGGAGCACGACCGACGCGCCGGAGTGCGCGAGTACGTACTCCGCCTCGGCCACGGTGAGCCGGGCGTTGACCGGCACCCAGATCGCCCCGAGCTGTCCGCAGGCGTACAGCGTCTCCAGCGCGGAGGGGTGGTTCTCCCCGGTCCACGCCACCCGATCCCCGGTGCGGACCCCGTGGGCGGCCAGGGCCGACGCCACCCGCCGCACCCGTTCGGCGAAACCGGCGTGCGAGGTCGTGCTCCCCTCGAACCACACGGCGTCGCGGTCGGGGGAGATCCGCCGTCGCCGCTCCGGCCACGAGCCCAGTCCGGCGTTACGCATGGCGCAGTCCCAGGGCCGTGACCGCGTTCTCCTTCATGATCAGCGGCCGGACCTCCTCACGGATCTCCAGCCGCTCGAAGTCCCGGATCCAGCGTTCCGGCGTGATCAGCGGGAAGTCCGAGCCGAACAGCACCTTGTGCCGCAGCATGGTGTCGGCCGCCCGCACCAGCTGTGGCGGGAAGTACTTCGGCGCCCAGCCGGAGAGGTCGATGTAGACGTTCGGCTTGTGCTGGGCGACCGAGATTGCCGCGTCCTGCCACGGCACCGACGGGTGTGCCATGATGATCGTCAGGTCCGGGAAGTCGACGGCGACGTCGTCGAGCAGCATCGGATCCGAGTAGCGCAACCGGATGCCGCGCCCACCGCGCAGCCCCGACCCGATCCCCGTCTGTCCGGTGTGGAACAACGCGGGGACGCCGAGCGACTGGATCTCCTCGTAGAGCGGATACACCCGCCGGTCGTTCGGCTCGAAGCCCTGCAGGCTGGGATGGAACTTGAACCCGCGGACGCCGTACTCGGTGACCAGTCTGCGCGCCGCCCGGATCCCGGCGACGCCGCGCGCCGGATCGATCGAGGCGAACGGGATCAGCACGTCCGGATGCTCGGCCGCCGCCTCGGCGATGCCCTCGTTGGACACCGCCGGGTGCCCGGTCGCCAGTTCGGTGTCCACGGTGAACACCACCGCGGCCATCCGCCGTTGCCGGTACTGCTCGGCGATCTCGGGCACGGTCGGATTGGGGTCCTCGGCCTTGAAGTACGCCGACGCCGCGTCGAGCAGCTCGTCGTCCATCGTGAGGTGCCCGTCGAGGTCCTGATGGACGTGCACGTGCACGTCGACGGCGACCAGCTCGTCCACGTCCATTCCGGGTGTGCGGTTCACTTCGCCTCCTCGGGGAGCTGCTGACCCGTGGTCTGCTCGGCGGCGGCGAACCGCTCCGGCCAGACCTCGGCGATCGCATCGGCCGACCACCCGGTGCCGTCGGCGAACTCGGTGACGATCTCGTCCGGGTGCGACCACAGGGACAGCCGGTCGCCGCCGATGCCGACCGCCTGACCGGTGATCCCGGCCGCGGCGTCGGAGGCGAGGAAGGCCACCACCCCGGCGGCGTCCTCCGGCGCGCCGAATCCGAGTTCCTTCCGGGCGAACGGGGGCAGCGGTTCGCCCGCGGAGAGCGCCTCGACGTAGCGGGTGAAGAACGGCACGGTCTCGGTCATCGCGGTCGCCGCGACGGGCACCACCGCGTTCACCGTGACCTCGGCCCGGGCGAGTTCCAGGGCCCAGGTGCGCACCATGCCGACGATGCCGGCCTTGGCCGCGGCGTAGTTGGTCTGCCCGAAGTTGCCGACCTGGCCGGTGGGGGAGCCGACGCAGATGATGCGGCCGCCCTCGCCCTGTTCGCGCATCCGGACCGCCGCGGCGCGGGTGCAGGTGAACGTGCCACGCAGGTGGGTGGTGAGCACGGCGTCGAAGTCGTCGTCGGACATCTTCCACAGCGTGGAGTCCCGCAGGATGCCCGCGTTGTTGACGAGCACGTCGAGCCGGCCGAACTCGGACACCGCCCGGTCGACGAGGGCCTGTGCGGCCTCGCTGGTGCCCACCCCGACGACCTCGGCGACGGCGGTACCGCCCGCCCGCCGGATGTCGTCGACGCACGCCTCGGCGGCGGCGGAGTCGACGTCGTTGACGACGACGGAGGCGCCGCACCGGGCGAGTTCGGTGGCGTAGGCGCGCCCCAGTCCCTGGCCGCTACCGGTCACGATCGCGACCTTGCCGGAAAGATCCACTTGAACGACTCCCTGTCTCGCCGGGGATGCGGGGCGGGACGTGACCGAAGGCTTCGTCGCCCCGTCGATGCCGTTCTGTACGCTAGGGAGAGATAGTAGAGGTTGTCAACTATGGAGAAGTACATGAATCTCCCGGAGCTGACGGACGACGTCGGCTTCCTGCTCTCCCGGGCCAGCGGACTCGCCGTGCGGGGGGCCAATGCCGCACTCGGCGAGTACGGACTCCGGGTCCGGCAGTACTCGGTCCTGGCCCTGGCCGTGCGCGCACCGGACGGGATCTCCCAGCGGGAACTGGCCGGCACGCTCGGGCTGGACCCGAGTCAGGTCGTGCTGCTGGTGGACGAACTCGTCGGTGCCGGGCTGGTGGAGCGGCGGCCCGCGCCGTCCGACCGGCGGACCCGGCTGGTCGTGGCCACCGAGGAAGGGGAGCGGGTCCGGCACCGTGCGGGGGAGCGGGTGTGGGCGGACACCCGGCACCGCCTGCGCGCGCTGAGTGACGCGGAGCAGGACACCTTGCGGGAGCTGCTCGCGCGAATCGTGGACACGGCCGACGCCGACGGCGGGAACCGGTGACGGGCGCGGGTCACCGCAGGATGGTGTCGCGGACCGGCCGAGCCGACGGGCGCACGCCTGCCGGGACGTCGGGGACCGGGTCGTCGGGCCGGGGCGGTGACCCGCGGGACCGGAGCGCCGACTCGCGGATCTGAAGCGGCGACTCGGGGGACTGGAGTGGCGACTCGCGGGACTGGAGTGGCGACTCGCGGGACTGGAGTGACGACTCGCGAGTCTGGGGTGACGACTCGCGAGTCTGGGGTGTCAACTCGCGGGGGTGGTGGGGGGTGTGACGTCGGCGGCGAGGAGGGTGGGGGCGGTGGGTCTGCCGTCGAGCAGGCGGTTGGTGCGGCGGTGGACGCGCCAGCCGTGCGGGCCCCGGCGCAGGTGCCAGTGGTTCGCGGTCACCCGGAGGACACGGAACCCGCCCGGCCGCGTGGAAGCCCCGGTCCCGGTCCCGGTCCCGGTCCCGGTCTCCGGGGCGGCGGCGTCGTCGGGGGCGTCGGGGGCGTCGTGCAGGAGGAGTTGTGAGTAGCAGGTGGCCGTGGCCTCGTCGCCGTGCACGGTGACGTGGGCCGGGCCGACCACGTGGGCACAGCCGGTGGCGATCAGGCGCTGGTGCGGCCGGGACCGGACCATCGCGGCGATCTCGTCGTGCCCGGTGAGCACCCCCGTGTCCACGTCGTAGACACCGTCCGGCTCCCACAGCGCGGCCACGGCCTCCGCGTCCCCGCTGTCCACGAGCGGGCCGTAGGTCGCGATCAGCCGTTGGATCTCGGCGGTGTCCTCCAGTTCCCGCACCCGGCGTTCGAGCCGGGCGAGGCGGTCGGCGTCGGCGTCCGTGCCCCCCGCGCCGCTCGGGCCGTTCGGGCCGTTCGGTGTGGTCATCGGCTGCTCCCTCGGGGTCGGCGCGGTCGGGCACCGCTCACGCGCGCGGCGCGAACGACAGGTCCAGTTCGGTGTCGAGGTCGCGCAGGGCCGCCAACTGGTCCCGGTGGTGCGCGGCGGACTCGGCGTGCAGGGACACGCTCACCAGGGTGGCCCCGGCCGCCCGGAGCCGGTCGAGGGCACGCAGCGTGCGGTCCCGGTCGGCGAGCGGGTCCAGCGGTGCCCCCGTGCTCAACACGACCTCGAACCCGGCGGGAAGTGCGAACCGGGACAGCAGCTCGCCCAGTTCCGCCGTGCGCAGGCCGAACGGCACCCACCCGTCGCCGTGCTCCACGGCGCGGCGCAACGAGCGCGCCGTCCGCCCCCCGACCCAGATCGGGCTGCGCCGGGTGGCGTGCGGATCCACCACCATGTCCGCGTAGTCGTAGTAGGTGCCGTGGAACTCGGCGACCCGCTCGCCGAGGGACGACCGCAGCGCACGCAGTGCCTCGTCGGCGCGTGCGCCGCGGTCGCGGAACGGCACGTCGAGCAGATCGAACTCCTCGGCGAGGCTGCCCACACCCACGCCGAGAACGAGCCGTCCCCCGGAGAGTCGGTCGAGCGTGCCGTAGCGTTTCGCGATCTCCAGCGGGTGGTGGTACCCGAGCACGAGCACCCGGGTCGCGAGCAGGATGCGCCGGGTGTACGCGGCGAGGTGGCCGAAGGTCGCCAGCGGATCCCAGTAGGTGCCGCCGCGCTGCTCGGCCACCCCGGCGGGGACGGCGACGTGCTCGCTGCAGGTGAGGTGGTGGTAGCCGAGCCGGTCGGCCGTCGCGGCGATCCCGGCGATCTCCTCGATGCCCGCCGTGACCTCCCACTCCGCGTGCGCCCCGGGCAGCTGCACCACCACCGGGGTCACGATCCCCACCCGCATCGTCCGCCTCCCGGTCGTCCGTCGTCGGTCGCTCCCGCCCCGGGTGCCGGGCCCGCGGCCCCGGTGGCTGAAATACGTTCCTATCCCGGCGGTGGGCGCCGGTGTGGCCGGTGTCCCGCAGACCGGGAGCCGCGGTGGCCGTGCGGGCCTCCGACGATTCCGGGCCTTCCTTGAGCCGGGGTCCGCTGCTACCGTCCTTGCACAAGAATTCATTTCAGTTCTGTGGAGCTGGGAGGGCACCAATGACTGTTGCCGGTACTCCACCCGAGACCACCCCGCGGAACCGGCGCGAGGTGCCGCCGTCGATGGCCGAGCGGATCACCCTGATCATGGACACGTTCGACGGCCGGAACAGCAGGCGCACGTTGGAGGACGTGGCGACGCTGACCCAGCTCCCGCGTTCCACGGCGCACCGCATCCTCGACCAGCTGGTGCGCCTGGGCTGGCTGGACCACACCAGCACCGGCTACGCGCTCGGCCGGAGGGCGCTGAGTCTGGCGGGCCGCGACGGCGGCCACGGGGAGATCCGGGAGGCCGCGGCCCCGCTGCTGCACGCCCTGCAGACCCGGACCGGGCTCGTGGTGCACCTCGCCGTGCTCGACGGCGCGGAGGTGTACTACCTGGACAAGGTCGGCGGGGTCTTCGCGACCTCGGTGCCCTCCCGGGTCGGCGGGCGTGCGCCCGCCCATTCCACGGCGCTGGGCAAGGCCATGCTGGCGTGGATGGAACCGGAGGACGTCGACGCCGGGCTGCGCGAACGGATCGGCCGGATGACGCCCCGCACGATCAGCGAGATGGGCACACTGCACCAGGAACTGCACCGTATCCGCAAACGCAGGGGACTGGCCTTCGAGCGGGAGGAGTGTTTTCCCGGCATCGCGTGCGTGGCCGCCGCGGTGCGCGGCGCCGACGGGCCGGTCGCGGCGATCTCCGTCGTCGGGGACACCGGCACCCCGCTGGAGAAGGTCGCGCCCCTGGTGACGGGCGCGGCGGCGC
>NZ_KE387090.1:35379-40481 GCF_000430445.1 Saccharomonospora iraqiensis subsp. iraqiensis | reverse complement strand
GGCCCGCGGCCACCACGCGGCTGCACACCCACGTCGCCGACCTGTCCGTCGAGGACGCGGTCGTGGCCGCCTGCGCCGCGGCGGTGCGGACCCTGGGCCGGGTGGACGTGGTCGCCAACGTCGCAGGCACCCTGCGCACCACCCCGATCGCGTCGGCCGACACCGACGACTACCGGGCGTTGTTCGCGGTGAACGTGCTCGCCCCCACGGTGGTGTGCCGCGAGCTCCTGCCGCACGTGCCGGATTCCACCGGGGTGATCGTCAACGTCGCCTCCACCGCGGCGACGAAGGCACACCCGGGGATGACCGGCTACGCCGCCTCGAAGGGGGCGCTGCTGTCGCTGTCGGTGTCGCTGGCGGCGGAGCTGGCCCCGCGCCGCATCCGGGTGGTACCGGTCTCCCCGGGTGGGGTGGCGACCCCGTTGACGGCGGACCGGGACACCTACGCCGGTATCGACACGCGCTGGTACCGGCGCACCTTCCCGCTGTGGGGCGAGCCGGGGGAGCCGGAACAGATCGCCGCCGCGATCGCCTTCGCGGGCTCGGACGACGGCGGCTACCTCAACGGCGTGGAACTCCGCGTCGACGGCGGTTCGCACAGCTGAGGCGGTTCGCCGGCGGAGACGGTTCGCACAGCGGAGACCGGCCTCCCCGCCGACGGTGCGGGAAGGCCGGTCCCGGCCGTGTCGGGTGGTGTTCCGGGAGGGTTGGGTCCCGAGGGTCCGTGTCCCGAAGCCCGTGTCGCGGACGGGGCGTCGCGACACGGGACCGGTTCAGGAGGCCGGGTCGAGCAGGCGGCGCATCGCCTCGTGGGCACCGAGAACCACGTCGGCCCGGGGGAAACCGTTGCGCTTCTCCACCGCGCGCTGATTGCCACCCGCGATCCACACCGGGCCGTCCGCGAGGTGCTCCAGGCCCTCGCGGGCCACGTCCTCGGGGCGGGCGACGTTCAGCCCGGGCAGGTCCAGGTTCAACCCGCCGCGGCGCATCGCCGGGGTGTCGGTGACGCCGAGCACGAGTTCGAGGACGTGCACCCCGTGCTCGCGCAGTTCCAGCCACAGGCCCTCGGCGAACACCCGGCCGAACGCCTTGGCGGCCGAGTACACGCTGACCTCGGCGTGCCCGAGGTAGCCCGCCATCGAGCCGACCAGCAGGATGCCGCCACGACCACGCTCGGCGAGACGCTGCCCGAAATGCCGGGTCAGCGCCAGCTGGGCGGTGATGTTCAGGTCGACGACCTCGCGCATCCGGTCCAGGTCGCCGGTGACGAACTCGTGGCCGTAGCTGTTGGCGCCCGCGTTGTACACCAGCAGACCGACGTCGAGGTCGTCGGTGGCGGTCCGGATCTCGTCCGGTGCCGCCGGGTCGGTGAGGTCCAGCGCCAGGGTGCGGACCTCGACCCCCTTGGCCCGCACCGCCGCGGCGGTCTCCGCCAGGGGCCCGGGTTTGCGCGCGATCAGCACGCTGTTGATCCCCGCGTCGGCGAGCTGGTGGGCGAAGGCCGCCCCCACGCCCTCCGAGCCGCCGGCGATGACGGCCCACGGGCCGTACTGCTCCCGCATCGTGTCCTGCTTTCGTCTCGTGGATCCGATCGATTCCCGGCGCGCGGGACCGGCGCCCTGTCTCCCCGCGCCTCCGCACGTCCGAGCCGGCTCCGACCCGCCCGGCGCGGTCTCAGCCCGCGGAGGCCCCGTCCATCTCGGCCCCGCCCACCTCGATCGCGCCGGTCGCGGCCGCACGGTCGATCGAGTCGCGCAGCGCGTGGCAGGTCGCGAACCGGGCGGTGGGTTCCGTACCGTTCCCGGTCCCGGCGCAGGCGCGGCGCTCGGCGCACTCGGCCCTCGCCGTGGCGTTCCACTGGATGCTGGTCTGTTCCCAGCTCGCCTTGCGCGCGTGCACCGTGGTGCCGCACTCGCGGCACCGGACGGGGGTCATCGGCACGTCGGCGAGCCGGTTGTCCTCGCGAATCATCAGGTGGTCTGCTTCTCCTGCTCGCGGTGTGCGAGGTTGTCGGCGACTTCCTGCTTCCAGGCCTCGACCGGCCGGGTGGTGTCCAGCTCGAACTCGAACCGCTCCACCATCTCCGGCTCGATGTCCGCGACGTCGACGTAGAACTGCTGGTACCAGCGCCGCAGCTGGTAGACCGGCCCGTCCTCCTCGCACAGCAGCGGATTGTCGATCTTGGCCTTGTTCTTCCAGATCTCGACGTCCTGTTCGAACCCCTGGGCGATGAAGCCGGCCATCTTGTTCGCCACCGCGTCCGCGGCCTCGCCGAGGTTGTCCCGCTTGACGATGATGCCGTACTGCAGCACGAACGAGTTCTCGGTGATCGGGTAGTGGCAGTTGATCAGAACCGAGTCGATGTTCATCTGGTCGTAGTGGTAGGTCAGCTCGTCGATCATGAACGACGGGCCGTAGTACGACGCCACCGACGAGTTGCCCACCAGCGCCGGTTTCGAGCCGTCCCGGCTCGGCGGCTGCACGTCCTCGCGGGCGGTGCCGTTCATGTACTGGGTCGCGACGTGGCCCTCGAAGACGTTCTTGAAGTAGGTCGGGAACGAGTAGTGCACGTAGAAGAAGTGCGCCATGTCCACGACGTTGTCGACGATCTCGCGGCAGTTCGTGTCCACCACGATCTCGTGCCACACCCAGTCGGTCCACTCGTCGCTGGTGGCACCCTCGATCCGGGGAATGGTGACCTCGTCCGGAGGCGGGTTGCCCTCCGGGTCGTTCCACACGAACAGCAGCCCGTCCTGCTCCATCGTCCGCCACGCGGAGGTCCGGGCCCGCAGCGGAACCCGGCGGGAGTAGGGGATCTTCTTGCAGCGGCCGTCACCGCCCCAGCGCCAGTCGTGGAACGGGCAGGCGATCTCGTCCCCCTTGACGGTGCCGCGGGAGAGGTCGCCGCCCATGTGCCGGCAGTAGGCGTCGAGCACGTTCAACCGGTCGTCGCTCTCGCTGCGGAACACGACCAGCTTCCGGCCGAACGCGGTGATGGTGTGCGGCTCGCCGTCCCGGAACCACTCGGCGAGGCCGAGGCAGTGCCACCCCCGCGCGAACCGCGTCGGTGCGGCCTCGGCCTCGATGGTGCGAACGTCGTCGCTCGCCGACTCGACTGTGGTCACTTGGATCCCATTCCTTCACCGACGGAAGTCCTGCGATCGTGAAGGTAGGTCGCCGGATGCGGCGGGGGGCGGAGGAGTCCCACTGTTCGGGATGTCCGGCTCCGATCCTCCCGGGCGGACGCGCAGGATCGGCGCGTGCCCGACTCCTCCCGGATTCCCGCGACGACCCCGGCGACGGCCGGGGACGTGCAGGCGGCGGTGCGCGCACTGCTGCCGGAGCTCGCCGAACGCGCGCCGACCTGTGACGAGCGGGGCTCACTCGGCGCGGAGACCATGGACGCACTCGTCGCGACCGGCGTGTTCCGGCTGTTGCAGCCGGCCCGGTACGGCGGGCTGGAGGCCGACCCGCGGTACTTCGCCGACGCCGTCCGCGAGATCGCCGGCGCCTGCGTGTCGACCGGCTGGGTGACGGCCGTACTCGGGGTGCACCCGTGGCAGCTCGGCCTCTTCGACGACCGTGCCCAGCACGAGGTGTGGGGCGACGGTCCCGACGTGCTGATCTGTTCGTCCTACGCCCCGGTGGGCACGCTCACGCCCGTGGACGGTGGGTACCGGCTCAGCGGCCGGTGGCGGTTCGCCTCCGGCTGCGGGTACGCCTCCTGGGCGGTGCTGGGCGCGATGGCGGTGGACGGCACGGGCAGGCCGGTCGACTTCCTGTCCCTGCTGGTCCCGCACACCGACTACACGATCGTGCCGGTGTGGGACGTGGTCGGTCTGCGCGGCACGGCCAGTGACGACCTCGTGGTCGAGGACGTGTTCGTGCCCGCCCACCGGGTGATCCGCAACTACGAGCAGGCCCAGCTGCGCGGGCCGGGACAGCGGGTGAATCCCGGGCCGCTGTACCGGATGCCGTTCGCCACGGTGTTCACCACCGCGGTGACCAGCCCGCTGGTCGGCGGGGCGGCGGGGTGTTACGAGCACTACCTCACCACCATGCGGGACCGGGTACGCCGCAGCCTCGGTGGAGGCCGGTTCGCCGAGGATGGCTTCGTGCAGGCCGCCGTCGCCCGTGCCGCCAGCGAGCTCGACGCGGCCGCACTCCAGCTCGACCGCAACCTCGGCGAGGTGTACGCGCACGCCCGCGACGACGAACCGATCCCGCTGCGCACCCGGCTGCGGGTCCGGCGGGACCAGGTCCGCGCGGCCGAACGCGCCGTCGAGGCGATCGACCTGCTGTTCAAAACCGCGGGCGGCAGCTCGCTCGGGCGGGGCAACCGGGTGGAACGCACCTGGCGCGACGTCCACGCGGGCAGCGTCCACGTCGCCAACGACGTCGAACGCGGCCTGGCCCTGTTCGGCCGCGGCGAATTCGGCCTCCCCGTCGAGGACAACCTCGTCTGACCCCTCGCGTCACCGCGGTGTCACCGTGAAGGGCACTTTTCCTGCGCCCGGTGCCGTGCGGGGCACATTCCCTGCGCCACACGCAGCGAATGTGCCCCGCACGCGACACCCGGGGCGGCGGAAGCGTCAGCAGTGGGTGTCGGGGCGGTCGCCGGCGCGGACGGTGTCGACGAAGCGGCGGACGTCGGGGAGGGAGTCGGCCACCGTCTCCCGGTGGTCGCTGCCCTCGTACACCGCGTAGTCGATCATCGGGTAGCGCCCGCACAGCGTGTCCACCAGCCGGTCGGTGGCCGGTTTCGGGGCGAGTGCGTCCGCGGTGCCCTGCACGACCAGGGTCGGCACCCGGGGAGTGACGGTGGCCGGTTCCTGGGTGGCGAAGTACCGGGTCACCGGGCTCAGGTCCGCGTCCGGCCGGAAGAGCGCGGTCGGGTCCACCTCGGCCGCGCTCTCCCGGACGGTGTCCATGCAGCCGGTGCGGGCCGCGGTCATCAGCGGCGCCGCCTCGTCGGTCAGCAGCGCGTCCGGGTCGACGCGGTCGTCGGCGGCCGCGGCGCCGTGCAGCAGGATCGGCAGGAACGGCAGCGCGGCGGCCACGGCCTCCTCGTCCGGATGGTCCCGGTAGAAGGTGACCGTCCC
>NZ_KE387090.1:26278-35279 GCF_000430445.1 Saccharomonospora iraqiensis subsp. iraqiensis | reverse complement strand
TGCGGGGCACCTCGCCCGCGTGTGACGCGGTGCGGGTGCCCCGCACGGCGCCCGGTGCGGGGAAAGTGCCCCGCGCGCGCACGTGCGGCCGACGTGACACTGTCTACTTTCGGCGGCGGAGCGGGCCGCGCGACGGTTACCGTTGTCCGATGACGACCAACGCCGACGCGACGCCGTGGGACGGCCACGGGGACACGGTGCCGGACGACGGACCGGGCGAGACGGTGCCGGAGGACAGGCTGACGGCCACGGCGGACAACGAGGGGATCGACGCCGCGGTCGCCGCGGCGCGGCGGGTCATCTCCGCACTGCTGCACGCGGGCGGGAACACCGCGGCCGAGATGGCCGATGTGGCGGACCGGCTCGACGCCGTGGCCGACTACCTCGATGGGCACGCGCCCTCCCGTGAGGACCGGATGGTCGACATGTGGAGCGGGGAGGGCGTCACCCGACACGACCCGGTGACCGGACCGGAGAACGCGATCGCCCCGCCGCTGACGTTGACCGGCCACCCGGACGGCTCGGTGTCCGGAACCACCACGCTCGGGATGGCCTATCAGGGCCCGCCGGGCTACGCCCACGGCGGCGTGTCGGCGCTGCTGCTGGACCACTCCCTCGGCGTGGCGAACCACTGGGCGGGCACCTCCGGGATTACGGCGCGCCTGACCCTGCACTACCGCCGGCCCACGCCGCTGTTCGAGGAGCTGACCGTGCGTGCCCGGTGTACCGCCGTGGACGGCCGCAAGATCCATACCGAGGGCACGATCGCCGCGGGGGACACCACCTACGTCACGGCCGAGGGCCTGTTCATCCGCAAGTTCGTCCCCCTCCCGTCCTGACCCACCCCGCGAGTCGCCACCCCGGTCCCGCGAGTCGCCACCCCAGTCCCGCGAGTTGACGTCCCAGGACCGGGAGTTGACGCCCCGGCGAGTCGATGTCCCTGACGTGGCACCGCACGTGGACCGGCGGCGTGTGGGATCGGCCCACGGGTGGACCAGCCCGCGGCCGGTGTCGGTCCGGCAGTCCCGGGGTGGCGACTCGCGGCCCGGGAGCGTCGACTCGCTGTCCCGAGGTGACGACTCGCCGTCCTGGGGTGTGGACTCGCCATCCTGCAGTGGCGACTCGCGGTTCTGGGGTGGCGACTCGCGGGTCAGAGGGTGATGGTCTTTCGGATGATCTTGCCGGTGGCGTTGCGGGGGAGGGCGGAGGTGGTGAGGCGCCAGTGGCAGGGGACCTTGAAGTGGGCCAGGCGTTGCCGGCAGAACTCGGTCAGCTCCCGCTCGGTGACCGCGGCCCCGTCCCGGGTGACCACCACGGCACCGACCTCCTGGCCCAGGTCCGGATGGTCCACACCGAGGACGACACACTCGGCCACGGCGGGGTGCTCGTCGAGCACGTACTCCACCTCGGTGGGGTAGACGTTCTCCCCGCCCCGCAGGATCAGGTCGGACCGCCTGCTTGCCAACCGGAGCCTGCCCTGCTCGTCGAGCAGGCCGATATCACCGGTGTGCAGCCACCGGTCCGAATCGATCGTCCGCGCGGTCGCCTCCGGATCGTGGAGGTACTCGGCCATGATGTAGGCGCTGCGGGTGCAGACCTCGCCCTCCTGCCCGGGCGGCAGCACGGCACCCGTCTCGTCGCGGATCTGCACCTCGACACCGATCACCGGCCTGCCGAGGGTCCCCGGTGCCTGTTCCAGATCGGCGGGCGTGGCGACGGAGATCGCGGTCGCCGACTCGGTCAGTCCGTAGCTGTCCACGAGGGAGTTCTTCGCGAACGGCACCGTCTCCCGCAGCCGCTGCTTGAACTCCGGGGACGACGGCGCGGAGGCGAGTGAGAACGCCGTCAGTGACGACAGGTCGTAGGAGGCGAGGTCGCCGTGCTCCATCAGCCGGTGCGCCATCGTCGGCACCGCGCCCCAGTTGGTCACCCGCTCGGACTCGATCAGGCGCAGCACCCGGTCCGCCTCGAACCGGCCCAGGTTCATCACCACGGCGCTGCCGGTGGCCAGCCGGGGTATCGCGAGGTTGTGCAGGCTGGCGATGTGGAACAGCGGCATCGCCAGCAGGTAGCGACGGGCGGTCGGGTCGGTGGGGTCGCCGAAGGCGCGCGCCATCGCGTCGTTGAACCGGTGGTACTCGATCACCGAGGTCAGATTGCGGTGGGTGTGCACCACGGCCTTGGCCATGCCGGAGGTCCCACTGGTGAACAGGACGACGGCCGGGTCGTCCTCGGCCACCGTCACGTCGGGCAGGGGCGCGTCCGGGTGCCTGCGGGTGAGCGCGGGAAGGTCGTCCTCCACGCTCAGCACGGTGACCCCGGCCTCGCGCAGCGCCGGGGCGCGTTTGTGGTCGGCGACGACCACGGTCGGTGTGGTGAGTCCGAGGGCGTGCTCGGTCTCGCGCGGTGACCACCAGGCGTTGTACCCCACGGCCACCGCCCCGAGGCTCACCGTGGCCCAGAAGGCGATGATCCAGCCGGGCGAGTTGGCGGCCATGATCCCCACCCGGTCGCCCGGGCCGACGCCGTACCCGGTGCGCAGCACCCGGGCCAGCGAGGCCACGGCCGCGCCGTGCTCGGCGAAGGACAGCCGGTCGTGCTCGGTGACGAGGTAGTCGGCATCGCCGTGGCGCAGCGACGCGGACAGCACCTCGCCCAACGAACCGGCCCGGTTCACGAACACCGGCAGGCGGGCGCCGAGGACGTCGTCGACGGCCATCTCGAACTCACCGCCGGGGCCGGTGAGGCGGGAAACGATCTCCTGTGCGGCTTGCGGACCCGATGCGGTCATTGGCTCCCTTTCCTCGCCCGGCCGACGGCGGCGCGGCGCCGGCCGTCGGCGGGCCGATCCGTTGTCGAGGGTAGGCACGTGCGGGCACGGTCGGAATCCCGATGACCGGGATGAACGCCACCCTCGCCGGTGCGGCCCGCCGACACCGGTCGGTTCCCGGTGAGCGGGACGGACCCGGGCGCGGGCGGATGCGGCCCGGCCACGATGAGGCCCGGATGCGCACCGGGGTGCGCCGTGCGGCGCCACGCCGCCTTCCCCGGCATCCGGGATGCACGGGCAGTCGCGGACAGGGAGCGGACGACAGGATCATGGGCACACTCGACGGGAAGGTCGCCCTCGTGACGGGCGCCGGACAGGGCGTCGGGCAGGGGATCGCCCTGGCGCTGGCCGCGGAGGGCGCCACCCTCGCCGTGCTGGGACGCACCGGGGAGAAGCTCCGGGCCACCGCCGAGCTGATCCGGCAGCGCGGGGTCGACGCCGAACCGTTCGTCTGCGACGTGTCCGACACCGCCGCCGTGCCCGCACTCGTCGACGGGATCGCCGACCGGTTCGGCGGGATCGACATCCTGGTGAACAACGCCTACTCCGGCGCCTTCGGACCGTTGCTGTCACTGAGCGGGGACGACTTCCGCACCGGTTTCGAGCACGGTCCGTTCGCGACGTTCGCGTTCATGACCGCCTGCCACCCGCACCTGAAGGCCCGCGGCGGCGGCAGCATCGTGAACCTGGTGACCTCGGCGATGGTCCGCTGGGACGCCACCAACTTCGGTGCCTACGCGGCCGCCAAACAGGCCGTGCGGTCGCTGACCCGCACGGCGGCCGTGGAGTGGGGGCCGGACGGGATCCGGGTCAACTCCGTGGCCCCGCACGCGCTCTCGCCGAGCCTCGAATGGTGGATCCGGAAGAACCCGGAGGAGGCCGAGGAGTTCCGCAGGACCATCCCCCTGGGCTACATCGGCGACTGCGAGGCCGACGTGGGCACCGCGGTCGCCTGGCTGGCCGGTCCGCAGGCCCGCTACCTCACCGGCGCCACCGTCCCCCTCGACGGCGGCCAGGCGAACTTCGGCTGACCCGGCACGCCCGGAACGCGCACACCCGTCCCGTACCGACATCCGCCCCGGCAGGAGAGGAAACCCGTGAACGACAGCGACAGCACATCCGGCGGATCCGACGGCCGCGCCGCCGTACCGGACCCGTTCTCCCCGGGCACGCTCGGCCCCGTGACCCTGCGCAACCGCACGATCAAGGCCGCCACCTACGAGGGTCTGGCCTACCGGGGGCGGGTGACCCGTGAGCTGATCGACTTCCACCGGGAGTACGCCCGCGGCGGGGTGGGCATGACCACCGTGGCGTTCTGCGCGGTCTCCCCGGAGGGGCGGACCGACAAGCACCAGCTCGTGTGGACGCCGGAGGCCCTGCCGGGGCTGCGGCAGCTGACCGACGCGGTGCACGCCGAAGGGGCGGCCGTCTCGGCGCAGCTCGGGCACGCGGGCCCGGTGGCCAACCCCCGGGACACCAGGGCGCCCGCGTTGGCCCCGTCCCGGCACTTCCACGCCACCAGCGGCAGCATGACGCGCCCCGCCACCCGCGAGGACCTGACCCGGATCGTGCGGGACTTCGGCAACGCCGGTGCCTCGGCGGTCGAGGCCGGGTTCGACGCGGTCGAGGTCCACCTCGGACACAACTACCTGGCCAGTTCGTTCACCAGCCCGAAGCTGAACCGGCGCACCGACGACTACGGCGGCAGCCTGGCGAACCGCACCCGGTTGGCCCGGGAGGTGACCCGCGCGGTGCGCGACGCCGTCGGCGACCGGGTGGCCGTGCTGGCGAAGGTGAACATGGACGACGGCGCGCCCGGCGGGTTCTGGCTGGACGAGGCGATCCAGCTCGCCCGGTGGCTGGAACAGGACGGCTCGGTGGACGCGCTGGAGATGACGGCGGGCAGTTCCCTGCGCAACCCGATGTATCTGTTCCGGGGCGACGCGCCGCTGGAGGACTTCGCCGCGGTGATGCCGCAGCCGGTGCGGCTCGGTGTGCAGATGGTGGGCGGGAAGTTCCTCAAGTCCTACCCCTACACCGACGCCTACCTGCTGGAGCAGGCCCGGCAGGTGCGCGCCGCCGTCGACCTGCCGATGGTGCTGCTCGGCGGAGTGACGAACCGGGAGGTCATGGACACCGCGATGCGGGAGGGCTTCGGGTTCGTGGCGATGGCCCGCGCCCTGCTGCGCGAACCCGACCTGGTCAACCGGCTGCGGGACGACTCAGCAGCCCGCAGCCTGTGCATCCACTGCAACAAGTGCATGCCCTCGATCTACAAGGGCACCCACTGCGTCCTGCGGGATACGGACGGGCCGCGCGCCCACGGCTGGGGCCGCAACACCGTGGTGTGACGCCCCCACCCGGGCGGGCCGGTCAGGAGTGCCGGACCGCCCGCGTCTCGGCCCACGCCAGGCGCAGCGCCCGGCGGGTGAACAGCCAGGTGTCGCCGACACGGCGGTAGACGTCGGTGTAGCGCAGGTGCCAGACCAGGTCGGTGGTGTCGCCGGGGCCGGGGTCGAGCAGGTGGTGCGCCTCGCACGCGACCGTGCCGGTCGCGGTCCCCGGTTCCGGTCCGGCGTCGACGACCTCCCCGACGAGCGCGTGAAAGGTGACCGGCACGGCCTCCAGCGCGGTCAGGACGTCGGCGATCCCGGCGTGCCCCCGGTGGACGAGTGTGGGGGCCAGGGTGCGCGGCGGGTCGGGGAGGACGAACTCGGCGTCGTCGGTGAACAGCTCCAGCGCCGCCTGCCACCGCCTGTCGTCCACGTACCGGGCGTAGCGGGCGGGAAGGTCGGCCAGCGCGAACCGGTCGGCCGTGGTGAGCGTGTCCCGGTCCGTTCCGGTCACGACCGGGTCCCCGGCAGCAGCCGGTGCACGGCCTCGTCCAGTACCCCGATGACGTCCTCGGCGTCGCGTCCCGCGGCGACACCGACGATCGCGCCGAGGAACGTGGTGGACAGCACGCGCGCGGCGGCGTCCAGTTCCGCGTCGTCGTGCCCGGCCGTGTCCCCCGCACGCAGGGTCCGGCCGATCCACGCCGCGCGCTCCGGTCCGAACCCGACGGAGTCACTCCCGTCGGCCATCCCGGGGTAGCCGGCCACGTAGGCCCGGAACAGCGCCCGGTACAGCAACGGCTTCTGCGCGGCCTGCCACAGCACGCGGCCGAACACGTCGGTCAACCGCTCCGCCGGTCCGCCGCCGGACGGGCCGCGGGCGTCGACGCTGGCGCCGACCCGGTCGCCCAGCGCGAGCAGCGCCTCGACGAGCAGCTGGTCCTTCGAGCTGACGTGCTGGTACGCGGTGGCGGCCGAGACCCCCGCGCGGGCGGCGACCTCGCGCACCCCCGCGCCCTCGTACCCGTTCTCGGTGGCGACCTCGATCGCCGCGTCGATCAGCTTGTCCCGTGTGGCGGCCTGGGTGGCCGACAGCACGCGCCGCACGACGCGGGTGCCGTCCCCGGCGGTGTCCTTCGGCATGGACCCACCCTATCGGCCCGGGAGTCCGGTCAACGACCATCTGGACAAGTGTCTAAACATGGGTCTAACCTTCCGTCCATCATCAGGTTCACCACCGGATCGTGGTAGGGGAGCGGCACATGCGACTGCGCGAGACCGACGCGCAACGCCGGCTCCGCGCCGAGCTCAGGGAGTACTTCTCGGGATTCCTCCCCGAGGACGTGCGCCGACGGGCGGGCGAGGAGGGCGTGGGCGGCGAGCACTTCCGGACGGTGGTCTCCCGGCTCGGCGCCGACGGTTGGCTCGGCCTCGGCTGGCCCGCCGAGTACGGCGGGCAGGGACGGTCCATGGCCGACCAGTTCGTCTTCTTCGACGAGGTGCAGCGGGCCGGGATCCCGTTCCCGTTCGTCACCGTGAACACGGTCGGCCCCACCCTCATGGCCCGGGGCTCGGCCGAGCAGAGGGAACGCTTCCTGCCGGGCATCCTCACCGGCGAGACCGTGTTCGCCATCGGCTACACCGAACCCGGGGCGGGCACCGACCTCGCCTCGCTGACCACCCGCGCGGTGCCGGACGGCGACGACTGGATCGTCGACGGCAGCAAAATCTTCACCAGCGGTGCCAACACCGCGGACTTCATCTGGCTGGCCTGCCGCACCGATCCGGACGCGGCGAAGCACAAGGGCATCTCGATCCTCATCGTGGACACCCGCGACCCCGGGTTCTCGTGGAGCCCGATCGCCACGGTCGGCGGGATGACGGTGACCGCCACCTACTACAGCGGGGTGCGGGTGCCGAAGGCGAACGTGGTCGGGGAGATCAACGCCGGCTGGGAACTGATGACCACCCAGCTCAACCACGAACGGGTCGGCCTGGCCGCCCTCGGCGGCCGGATGACGGCCCTGTGGGAGAAGGTGCTGGGCTGGGCCAGGGACAGCGGGGCGATCGGGCAACCGTGGGTGCGCCGGGACCTGGCCCGCGCGCACGCCCTGCTGGAGGCGATGCACCTGCTCAACTGGCGGATGGTCGGCTCGGCCGGGGACGGGACGCTGACCGGCGCCGAGGCCGGTGCCACCAAGGTGTACGGGACCGAGACCCATGTCGAGGTGCAGCGGCTGCTGCTCGGCGTGCTCGGCGCGGCGGGCCGGGTACGCCCGGAATCGCCGGGCGCCGTGCTCGCGGGCCAGGTGGAGCAGTTGTCCCGCCAGGGCATCGTGAACACCTTCGGCGGCGGGGTCAACGAGGTGCTGCGCGACATGGTCGCCACCCAGGGGCTGGGACTGCCCCGGTTGGGACGGGGGAAATGAACGACACTCTCGAACAGCGGCTGCGGGCGTTCGTCGGGCGGGAGCTGAGTCCCACCCGGCCCGCGCAGGACCCGGTGAACGTGCCGATGATCCGGCACTGGGTCGAGGCGATGGGCGATGCGAACCCGATCCACCTGGACGACGCGGCCGCCCGGGCGACCGGACGTCCCGGTGTGGTGGCCCCGCCCGCGATGGCGCAGGCCTGGACCATGCGCGGCTACGCCGCCCACCGTGCCGTACAGGACGGCGCGGACGACACCGGGGACACTGACGGCGACGGGGACACCGGCGGCACCGCGCCCACCGTGCTCGACGAGATGTTCGCCCTGCTGGACGAGGCCGGGTTCACCTCCGTGGTGGCCACCGACTCCGACCAGGAGTTCGTCCGCGAACTCGTCCCGGGCGACCACCTGTCGGTGTCCGAGACCCTGGAATCGGTCTCGCCGGAGAAGACGACCGCGCTGGGCACCGGACACTTCCTCACCAGCCTGCGCACCTACACCGACCAGCACGGCGCGGTCGTGGCCACCCAGCGCTGGCGCATCCTGCGCTTCCGGCCCGCCGGGCAGACCGCCGCCGCGGACTCCTCCGCCTCCGCCGGTGCGGACGGATCCGGCGGCACCGTCGGAGGCGGCGGGCCCGGCGGGGGAGGCGACGAGCGTCCGCTGCGTCCCCGTCCGGCGGTGAACCGGGACAACGCCTTCTTCTTCGACGCCTGCCGGGAGCACCGGCTGGTCATCCAGCGCTGCGCCGCCTGCCGCACCCTGCGGCACCCGCCGGGGCCGTGCTGTCCCGACTGCGGTTCGTTCGACTGGGACACGGTGGAGGCCTGCGGCCGCGCCACCGTGTACAGCTACGTCGTCGCGCACCACCCGAGACACCCGGCGTTCGACTACCCGCTGCTCGTCGCGGTGGTGGAACTGGCCGAGGGCACCCGGCTGATCACCAACCTGGTCGGGGTCGAACCCGACGACGTCGCCCTCGACATGCCGGTGGAACTGGAGTGGCTGGACGCCGACGACGAGCTCACCCTGCCGGTCTTCCGACCGGCCGTGACCGGGGACGCCGCGGGCACCGCGCGCGCCCGGGAGGAGGAGTAGATGGACTTCACCTTCGACGAGGACCTCCGGGCGCTGGCGGGTCTCGCCGACGACATCGTCACCGGGCACGCCACCACCGAACGGGTGGCCGAGGTGGAGGCGGGCGGGGCCCGTGTCGACGACCGGCTCTGGCGCGCCCTGGCCGGGGCGAACCTGCTCGGCATCGCCCTGCCCGAACGGTACGGCGGCTCGGGGCTCGGGACGAGCGGGCTGTGCGTGGTGCTGGAGGCGCTGGGTCGTCGCGTCGCGCCGGTGCCGGTGTGGCCGTCGGTGGTGGCATCGCTGGCCCTGGCCGACGCCGCCGACGGT
>NZ_KE387090.1:10937-26178 GCF_000430445.1 Saccharomonospora iraqiensis subsp. iraqiensis | reverse complement strand
CACGGACAGGGCCGGCACGCCGGTCTCGGCCAGGGACCGCCACAGCCGCAGCCCGGGGTCGTGGTCGCCGCGGGCCCACGCCCGGTTCACCGCGGCGGTGTCCGCGTCGGTCAGCAGTGCGTCCAGGCTCGCGGCGAACTCGTGCTGTTCGTCCGACAGTGCGAATCTCACCGTTGCCCCCTCGGCAGTCCCAGCAGCCGTTCGGCCACCACGTTACGCTGGATCTGGTCGGTCCCGCCGTAGATCGGGCCGGCCAGGGAGAACAGCCAGCCCTCCGGCCAGCCGGAGGCGTGCCGCAGTTCGGCGTCCGGGCCGAGCAGGTCCAGCGCCGTCTCGTGCAGGCCGACGTCCAGGTGCGACCAGAACAGCTTGTTCACGCTCGACTCCGGACCCAGCTCGCCGCCCTCGGCCAGTCGGGTCACCGTGCCGAAGGTGTAGAGCTGGTAGGCCCGCGCGTCGATCCAGGCGTCGGCCACCCGCCGTGCGGTGTCGCTGTCGGTGGTCCCGTCGGACTCCGCCCACAGCCGCACCAGCCGGTCGGCGGCGGCGAGGAACCGGCCCGGCGCGCGCAGCGACAGCCCCCGCTCGTTGTTCGCCGTGGTCATCGCCACGCGCCAGCCGTCACCCGGCTCGCCGATCACGTCGGCGTCCGGCACGAACACGTCGTCCAGGAAGATCTCGGCGAAGCCCGGCTCGCCGTCCAGCTGCGGGACGGGCCGCACGGTGACGCCGTCGGCGCGCAGGTCGAACATCAGATATGTCAGCCCCCGGTGCCGCTCGCTGTCCGGGTCGCTGCGGAACAGGCCGAACGCCCGGTCGGCGAACGCGGCCCGCGAGCTCCACGTCTTCTGCCCGGACAGCAGCCAGCCGCCGTCGGTGCGGCGCGCGGTGCTGCGCAGGGCGGCGATGTCGCTGCCCGCCTCCGGCTCGGACCACGCCTGCGCCCATACCTGCTCGCCGCGCGCCATCGGCGGCAGGATGCGTGCGCGCTGCTCCGGTGTCCCGTGCGAGAACAGCGTGGGGGCGAGCATGAAGATGCCGTTCTGCCCCACCCTGCCGGGCGCACCGGCCGCGTAGTACTCCTGTTCGAACAGCACCCAGTCGAGCAGGCTCGCGTCCCGGCCGCCGAACTCCTCCGGCCACGCCACGACCGACAGCCGCGCCCCGGCCAGCTCGGCCTCCCACCGGCGGTGCTGTGCGAAACCCTCGGCGGTGTCGAACGAGGCCAACGGCTCCGCGGGCACGTGCTCGGCCAGCCACGCGCGCACCTCGTCACGGAACGCCCTGCTGTGTTCGTCCAGTTCCAGATCCATCGTCAGCTCCCGGACCCGGTGCCGCTCTCGCGCATCGAGCGGGCGTTCTGCCCACCGAGCGAGTCACCGCCGGAGACCTCGGCGTTGTGCGCGTGCGCGAAGTGGTGCAGGCCGAACGCCGCGTCCATGCCGGTGCGCATGCCCATCTGGTCCTCGGCCTGGTTGACGGCCTTCTTCGCCAGCGCCAGACCGAACGTCGGCATCTCGGCGATCTTCTCCGCCAGCTCCAGCGTCCGCTCCTCCAGCTCCGCACGCGGCACGACGCGGTTGAGCATGCCCCACTCGCGGGCCTGCTCGGCGCTGAACCGTTCCCCGGTGAACAGCACCTCCTTGGCCGCCCGCGGTCCGAGCACCCACGGGTGCGCGAAGTACTCGACCCCGGGGATGCCCATGCGCACCACCGGGTCGGCGAAGAACGCGTCGTCCGAGGCCACGATCAGATCGGCCACCCACGCCAGCATCAGCGCCCCGGCGATGCACGCGCCCTGCACGCTGGCGATCATCGGCTTCGGGATCTCCCGCCACCGCCGGCACATGCCGAGATACACCTCGGACTCGCGGGCGAACCGCTGGTCCCCGCCCGCCCGGCCGACGTGGTCCCACCACAGCACGGCCGTGTTGTCGTAGTGCACGTCGGTGTCCCGGCCCGGGGTGCCGATGTCGTGGCCCGCCGAGAAGTGCTTGCCCGCCCCCGCGAGCACGATCACCGTCACCTCGTCGTCGTCCACGGCCCGTCGGAACGCCGCGTCCAGGGCGTAGGTCATCACGGAGTTCTGCGCGTTGCGGTACTCCGGGCGGTTCATCGTCACCACCGCCACCGGGCCGCGTCGCTCGTAACGCACGACCTCCTCGTCGGGGGCGGCCGGGCCGGGGTTGTCGCTGCCGGTCATCGTGTCTCCTCGTTCCTGCCGTGTTCGTCGCGCAGCGTGCGCTTGAGGACCTTGCCCGCGGGGTTGCGCGGCAGGTCGTCGCGGAACTCGACCTGCCGGGGCACCTTGAAGTTCGCCAGCCGCTCCCGGCAGTGCCCGAGCACGTCGTCGGCGGTGAGCGTGGCCCCGGCGCGGCGGACGACGAACGCCTTGCCGACCTCGCCGAGCCGCTCGTCCGGCACCCCGACGACGGCGGACTCGGCCACCCCGTCCAGCCGGGCGAGCACCTGTTCCACCTCGGCCGGGTAGACGTTGAACCCGCCGCAGATGTACATGTCCTTGATCCGGTCGGTGATCGTGAGATACCCGCGCTCGTCGAGCACACCGACGTCGCCGGTGTGCAGCCAGCCGTCCGCGTCGATCGCCTCGGCGGTGGCCGCCGGGTCGTCCAGGTAGCCGAGCATCGTGTTCGGGCCGCGCAGCAGGATCTCACCGGAGTCGGCCAGCGCGACCTCGAAATCCGCCGCGGCGCGCCCGCTGGTGCGCGCGATCGTCTCCGCGTCGTCGTCCGGGGCGCACATCGTGGCCACCACGGCCTCGGTGAGCCCGTAGGCGGTGAGCACCGCGTCGAAGCTGAGCTCGGACCGCATCCGCTCCACCAGCGCGACCGGCACCGTGGCCGCGCCGGTGACCGCCACCCGCAGACTGTCCAGGTCGAACTCCGAGCGCTCGGCCGAGTCGAGCATCGTCTGGTAGATCGTCGGGGGGCCCGGCAGGATCGTCACCCGCTCGGCCTCGATCGTGCGCATCGTCGTGGTCACGTCGAAGGTGCGCTGCGGCAACAGGGTCGCCCCACGCAGCAGCGCGACGAGGATGCCCGCCTTGTAGCCGAAGCTGTGGAAGAACGGGTTGATCACCAGGTACCGGTCGCCCGCGGCGACGGTGGCGCGCTCGGCCCACGCCCGCGCCACGCCGAGCGACCGGCGGTGGCTGGTCAGCGCCCCCTTGCTGCGGCCGGTGGTGCCCGAGGTGAACAGGATGTCGCTGAGGTCGTCGGCGTCCACCGCGCGTGCGCGCTCGTCCACCGCGGCCAGTTCGGCGGCGTCCGCGTCGGCCACGAGTGCGTCCAGGTCCCGCCACTCGGTGACGTCGGCGCGGGCCTCGGGTTCGGACTCCACGGGCACGCGCACGATCAGCGGCAGCTCGCCCAGCCCCGCCCGGTGCAACTCGTCGATCCGCTCGACGCCGAGGAACGGGCCCGCCACCACGAGCGCCTTCGCCGCGCTGCGGGTGACGAGGTCGAGCATCTCCGGCCCGGTGAACCGGGTGTTGACCGGGACGAGGGTCGCGCCCGCGTAGAGGGTGCCGAGCGCGGCGACGACCCAGTGGTGGGTGTTCGGCGCGCAGATCGCCACCCGGTCACCCGGTTCGAGACCGCGGCGGGACAACACCGTCGCGAACCGGCGCGCCCGCTCGTACAGTTCGGACCAACTCAGCCGCACCTCGCCGTCGACGACGGCCTCGCGGTCGCCGAACTCGTGTGCGGCCCGGACGAGGGCCGCCGGAATCGTGGCTGGTGCCGTTTCCACGAAGACCTCCCTAGCAAGTGCTTGGTAGGGTAGCCTACGCACGAACGGCCGTGTTGAAAACCAGCCTTCGAGGAGGTCTCCCCGTGTCCGACACCGTGTCCGGCCCAGGGGCCGGGGCCGCGAGCGCGACCGGCACCGACCCGGAGGCCGCGGGCGAATTCCGCGAGCGGGTGCGGACCTGGCTCGCCGAGAACCTCACCGGCGAGTTCGCCGCACTGCGCGGCCTGGGCGGCCCGGGGCGCGAGCACGAGGCCTTCGACGAACGGCTTGCGTGGGAACGGCACCTGGCCGCCGCGGGCTGGACCTGCGTGGGCTGGCCGGTCGAACACGGCGGTCGGGGTGCGTCCCTGACCGAGCAGGTGATCTTCCACGAGGAGTACGCCCGCGCGGACGCGCCCGCCAAGGTCAGCCACCTCGGGCAGGAACTGCTCGGCCCGACGCTGATCGCCTTCGGTACCCCGGAGCAGCAGCGCCGGTTCCTGCCGCCGATCGTGTCGGTCGACGAACTGTGGTGCCAGGGCTACTCCGAGCCCGGGGCCGGGTCCGACCTGGCCGCGGTGTCCACCACCGCGCACCGCGACGGCGACGAGTGGGTGCTGCACGGGCAGAAGGTGTGGACGTCGCTGGCGCACGTGGCCGACTGGTGCTTCGTGCTCGCCCGCACCGAACCCGGCTCGCACCGGCACCGGGGCCTGTCCTACCTGCTGGTGCCGATGGACCAGGACGGCGTCGAGGTGCGGCCGATCCGCCAGCTCACCGGCACGTCCGAGTTCAACGAGGTGTTCTTCGACGGTGCCCGCACCCGCGCGGACCTCGTCGTCGGCGAACCCGGCGAGGGGTGGAAGGTGGCGATGGGCACGCTCGGCTTCGAGCGCGGCGTGGCCACCCTCGGCCAGCAGGTGGGCTTCCGTCGGGAACTGCGGGCGTTGACCGACCTGGCGCGGCGCACCGGCGCCGCCGACGACCCGGCCGTGGCCGAACGGCTGGCCCGGTCCTGGACGGGGCTGGAGGTGATGCGGGCGCACGCGCTGCGCACCCTCGGGGACACCGCGCCCGGGGTGGCCGAGGTGTCCAAGCTCGTCTGGGCCACCTGGCACCGCGAGCTCGGCGAGCTGGCGATGCTCGTGCGCGGCGCGGCGGGCATGGTCGCCACCGACGATCTCGACGAGTGGCAGCGCCTGTTCCTGTTCAGCCGCGCCGACACGATCTACGGCGGCTCGAACGAGATCCAACGCAACATCATCGCCGAGCGCGTGCTCGGCCTGCCGAGGGAGAAGCGATAAGTGATACCGCTGCCGGACTATCCCCAGGGGCGTGACCTGCTGCGCGACAAGGTGGTGCTGGTCACCGCCGCCGCCGGGACGGGCATCGGCTCGGCCGTGGCCCGGCGCAGCCTGGAGGAGGGCGCGAAGGTCGTGCTCAGCGACCGGCACGAGCGCAGGCTCGGTGAGACCCGCGACGCGCTCGCCGAACTGGGCGAGGTGCACGCCGTGCCGTGCGACGTCACCGACGAGGGCCAGGTCGGTGCCCTGGTCGACGGCGCCGTCGACCGGTTCGGCCGGATCGACGTGCTGATCAACAACGCCGGACTCGGGGGCAGTGCCTCGATCCTGGACATGACCGACGACCAGTGGTCGTCCGTGCTCGACGTGACGTTGAACGGCACGTTCCGGGTGACCCGCGCCGTGTTGCGGCGGTTCGTCGAGCAGGGCGGCGGGGGAGCGGTGGTGAACAACGCCTCGGTGATCGGCTGGCGCGCGCAGGGCGAGCAGGCCCACTACGCCGCCGCCAAGGCCGGGGTGATGGCCCTGACCCGCAGCGCGGCGGTGGACGTGGCCGGGCACGGCATCCGCGTGAACGCCGTCTCGCCGAGCCTGGCCATGCACCCGTTCCTGGCGAAGGTCACCAGCGACGAGCTGCTGGACGAACTGACGGGGCGCGAGGTGTCCGGCCGCGCGGCCCAGCCGTGGGAGGTCGCCAATGTCATGGTCTTCCTCGCCAGTGACTACGCTTCGTATCTGACGGGCGAGGTCATCTCGGTGAGCAGTCAGCACGCGTAGGGACGGAACGGATGAGCGGGAGCACGGCGCGCACCCGGCGGTCGCGCACGAACGGATCGGGACGGCGGGCGGAACTGCTCGCCCTGGCGGCACGGTTGTTCGCCGAACGCGGCTACGTCTCGACCACCGTGCGCGACATCGCCGACGCGGCCGGGATCCTCTCCGGCAGTCTGTACCACCACTTCGACTCCAAGGAGTCGATGGCCGACGAGATCCTGCGGGGCTTCCTCGACGACCTGTTCGGCACCTACGCCGAGATCATGGACTCCGGCCTCGGCCCGCGGAAGACCCTCGAGGCGGTGGTGCGGGCGTCGTTCCGGTCCATCCACGACCACCCCGCCGAGGTCGCGATCTACCAGAACGAGGCCAAGCACCTCACCCAGCTGGAGCGCTTCGCCTACATCGACGAGCGCAACGTCGAGTTCCGCGACCTCTGGCGCACCATCCTCGGCGACGGCGTGCGCGACGGCGTCTTCCGCGCCGACCTGGACATCGAACTGGTCTACCGCTTCATCCGCGACACCGTGTGGGTGGCGGTGCGCTGGTACAACCCCGAGGGCACGCTCTCGGCCGACGACGTCGCACAGCAGTACCTCGGCATCCTGCTCGACGGGATCGCCACCCGCCGCAGGCGGGCCACGAAGACGGGAGACACCCATGGCTGACCGAGCCGACCGACCGCAGGCCTACATCCTCGACGCGGTGCGCACACCCGTCGGGAAACGCGGCGGCGCACTGTCCGAGGTGCACAGTGCCGACCTGGCCGCGCACGTGCTGAACGCCGCCGTGACCCGCACCGGGGTGGACCCCGAGCGGGTGGACGACGTCATCCTCGGCTGTACCGACACGATCGGCCCGCAGGCGGGCAACATCGCCCGCACCGCGTGGCTGGCCGCGGGCCTGCCGGACCAGGTGCCCGGCGTCACCGTCGACCGGCAGTGCGGCTCCAGCCAGCAGGCCGTGCACTTCGCCGCGCAGGCGGTGCTGTCCGGCACCGCCGACTGCGTGGTCGCCGGCGGGGTGCAGAACATGAGCGCGATCCCGATCAGCGCCGCCATGCTCGCCGGACGCGAGTTCGGCTTCGACGACCCGTTCTCCGGCTCGGAGGGCTGGCGCAAGCGCTACGGCGACGAGGAGGTCTCCCAGTTCCGCAGCGCGAACATGATCGCCGAGCACTGGGACCTCTCCCGTGAAACGATGGAGCGTTTCGCCCACACCAGCCACCAGCGGGCGCTCGCCGCGATCGACGAGGGCCGCTTCGACGCGGAGACCGTGCCGTTCGGCGGGTTGACCCACGACGAGGGCCCGCGCCGGGGCACCACCCCGGAGAAGATGGCGGCCCTGCAGCCGCTGAGCCCGGACTCGCGCATCACCGCCGCCGTGGCCAGCCAGATCTCCGACGCCGCGAGCGCGGCCGTGCTCGCCTCGGAGTCGTTCGTCGCCGAGCACGGCCTGACGCCGAGGGCACGGGTGCACCACCTGTCGGTGCGTGCGGCCGATCCGGTGTGGATGCTCACCGGCCCCATCCCGGCCACGGCGCACGCGCTGCGCCGGACCGGCCTGTCGGTGGACGACATCGACCTGTTCGAGGTGAACGAGGCCTTCGCCAGTGTCGTGCTGGCGTGGCTGGAGGAGACCGGTGCCGACCCCGAGCGGGTCAACGTCAACGGCGGCGGCATCGCCCTGGGCCACCCCATCGGCGCCACCGGCACGAAACTGCTGGCCACGATGCTGCACGAACTCGAACGCCGCGGCGGCCGCTACGCGCTCCAGACCATGTGCGAAGGCGGCGGCACCGCCAACGTCACGATCCTCGAACGCCTGTAACCCCGCCCCCTGCCCACCCCCGCCCCGCGAGTCGCCACCCCAGAACGGCGAGTCGCCACCCCAGGACCGGCGAGTCGCCACCCCAGGACCGTGAGTCGACGTTCCAGGACGGCGAGTCGACACTTCAGAACGGCGAGTCGGCTTCCCACGACGACGAGTCGACACTCGGTGCCCGCGGATTGACGGCTCCGTGCCCGTGGGTCGACGGTTCCGGGCGCTAGGCTGACCCGATGGGTGAGCAGAAGGACCGGATGCTGCGCGGCGACCTGTACCGGGACGACGACCCGGAACTGGTCGCCGACCGGCTGGCGGCCGGACGGTTGGTGGACGAGTTCAACGCCACCCGCGCGGACGAGTCCGACCGGCGCGCCGGGATCCTGCGGAAACTCTTCGGGAGGTTCGGCACCGGATCGTGGATCATGCCCAGCCTGCGGTGCGACTACGGCTACAACGTCGAGATCGGCGACAACAGTTTCGTCAACTACGACGCCGTCCTGCTCGACTGCGCCCGGATCCGCATCGGCGACGATGTCTCGATCGGTCCCCGTGCCCAGCTGCTCACCGCACTGCACCCGATGGCCGACCACGAGGCCCGCAGACAGCGGTGGGAGAGCGCCGCACCGATCACGCTCGGCGACAACACCTGGCTGGGCGGCGGGGTCCTCGTCTGCGCCGGGGTCACCATCGGCGACGACACGGTCGTCGGCGCGGGCAGCGTCGTGACCCGGGACCTGCCGCCCCGCGTCTTCGCGGCGGGCAACCCCTGCCGCGTCATCCGGCCGCTGTGACCGGACGACGCGGCGCGGTGGAGAACCCGGTGTCCGAGCCGACGCCATCGGGTCGGACAGAATCCTCCGGGGTAGTGCGCCCACGTTGCGATCCTCGCCAGCCGCGGAGGGCTGACGCCACGGCCACGGCCTCGTGTCCGACGTCGCGATCAAGCGGTTGCGATCCTCGCCAGCCGCAGAGGGCTGACGCCACCCTGGCCGAGCAGGCACAATCCTCGCGCCAGAGGGTGCACGGTATCACGGCGTTACCGACACGCCCGGGAATCGCTTGGGGAACCCCGGGCGTGTTGCGGAACGCTTCCGGTCCCGAAGCGGCCTCGGGACGTCGACTCGCCGGACTGGAACGGCAACTCGTGGGCCTGGAGTGTCGACTCGCGGGTATGGGGTGGCGACTCGCGGGGTGGTTGAGGGGTCAGGGGAGGGAGGAGAGGCGGGTGTGGGCTTCGGTGACCATGGTCTCGACCAGGTCGGCGACGGTGGGGAGGTCGTCGAGGAGGCCGACGACCTGGCCGGAGGCGAGGACGCCGGCGTCCGTCTCGCCGCGGACCAGGCCCGCGCGCAGCAGCATCGGGGTGTTGGCCGCCATGAGCACCTGCGCCCAGGTGCGGTCGCCGGAGCGTTTCATCGCCCGCCCCTCGGTGAGCATCGACCGCCAGGAGACCCCGGTGAGCCTGCGGAACCGGATCGCGTTCCGCACCGCGCGGGCGAGGCCGGTGACGGCGCCGGAGCGTTCCAGCGAGTCCACCAGGTCGGTGCGCAGTACCCGGTGCGGCAGGCCGTCCACCTTGCGGGTGACCACGGTGTCGGTCAGCCCGCGTGCCAGATAGGCGCGCTTCACCTCGTCCGGCACGGTGCTCTCCCGCGTGAGCAGGAAACGCGTGCCCATCGCCACCCCCGCCGCGCCGTAGGCGAGCGCGGCGGCCAGTCCGCGGCCGTCGTAGAACCCGCCCGCCGCGACCACGGGGATGTCCACCGCGTCCAGCACGGACGGCAACAGCAGGGTGGTGGCGACCCCGCCGGTGTGCCCGCCGCCCTCGCCGCCCTGCACGATCACCGCGTCGGCGCCCCACGAGGCGACCTTCGCCGCGTGTTTGGCCGCGCCCACCGAGGGGATCACGACCACGCCCGCGTCCTTCAGTTTCGCGATCATCTCCGGACGCGGGGCGAGGGCGAAGGAGGCCACCCGCACGCCCTCGCGGATGAGCAGGTCCACCCGCTCCCCGGCGTCCTCGGCGTCGGCCCGCAGGTTCACCCCGAACGGCCGGTCCGTGCGGCTCTTCACCTCGGCGACGGCGTGCTCCAGCTCGTCGTAGGTCATCGTGGCCGAGGCGAGGATGCCCAGGCCGCCCGCCTCGGCGGTGGCCGAGACCAGCCGGGGCCCGGCGACCCAGCCCATCCCGGTCTGCACCACCGGATGCCGCACGCCGACCAGGTCGGTCAGCGGCGTGCGCAGGGCCGGGGGCTCCGGCGCCGCGTCCGTCGCTCCGGTCTCCGTCGCTCCGGTCCCCGTCACGACGGGACCTCCTTCTCCCGGGTGCCCTTCGGGTCGATCACCTCGCGCAGCAGGCGCAGCTCCTCGTCGGTGGGCAGCCGGGTCTCCGTCACGGCGCCGGTGTCCAGCTCGAAGCCGGTGGCCGCGACGACCTCGTCCACCGACACCCCGGGATGGGTGGACACCAGCCGCATGGTGTTGTCCGGCCCGGCGAAGTCCAGCACCGCCAGGTCGGTGACCACGCGGTACACGTCGTGGTACCTCGCCGCGCCCGGCCCGGCGGCCCGGGCGCGGTCGTACCCGACACCGGAGACGACGTCGACGTGGTCGGTGAACACCCGCCGGCTGTGTTTCGGCACCCAGTAGCTGGTGCGGTTGTTCACCGTGTTCCCCGGGCCGCCGCGCACCCCGAGCAGCTGTTTCGTCGGCCGGGCGTGTTCGCCGATGGCGGAGATGTTCTGGTTGCCGAACCGGTCCAGCTGGCTGGCGCCCATCACCACGTGCCGCCTGCCGTGCGGCACGACGGTGTCCAGCACCGCGCGGAACGGCTGCCAGCCCTCCACGACCGGCTCGCCCACACCCGGTGTGTTCGCGAGCAGGGACGCCTCCCCGTCGGTGAGCAGGATGTCCGGTGCGAAGGTCATCCGGGCGAGCTTCGCCCCGATCGACGGGGTCAGGCCCATCGGGCTGACGACGATCTCGCCGTCGGTGCGGAACAGCTCCGCACACGCCACCGCCGCGACCTCGGCGCGGGTCGCGTCACTCATGCCGCCTCCTGTCGTCGTGGTGTGCGGGCGCGCTCATGCCGCCTCCGGTGTTCTGCGGGGCCACCCGTACCCGGTCGGTGTCCCGGCGTCGGAACCGGTCGCTCACGACGCCTCCCGGGTGAACCGCCGGACCTCGTTCTGGTACCGCTGTTCGTCGCCGGAGAGGAACCGGTCCACGAATCCCGGCCAGGCGTCCGGGTCCTTGGCGCAGGCGACGTAGTGGCGTTGGAACGCCTCGTCGCGGCCGTAGTCCGGTGCCG
Source organism: Saccharomonospora iraqiensis subsp. iraqiensis (assembly GCF_000430445.1). Lineage (GTDB taxonomy): Bacteria > Actinomycetota > Actinomycetes > Mycobacteriales > Pseudonocardiaceae > Saccharomonospora > Saccharomonospora iraqiensis. The sequence goes on along the minus strand of NZ_KE387090.1, from coordinate 15,213 downwards.
CGGTGGTGAAGTGCGCCCCGTTCGGGGTTTCCACGACACCGTCCACAGCGGACCGGTTCAGCAGCAGGCTCTGCACCGGACCCTCGTCGGTCAGCGCGTGGGTGTCCACGATCCTCTCCGTGGACAGGAAGCACCTGTCCGCCGCGAGCGCGAACACGTCGTCGAAGTACGGGTCCGGCCCGAGATACTGGCCGTTGCCGCGGGCGTCGGCCCGGTTGAGGTGCACCAGTGCCGCGTCCAGCCGCAACGGCGGCACGGCCAGCAGTTCCTCCCCGTCGTCGTACGGGGAACGGACCGTGCGCAGCTCCGGGTTGAGCCGGGTGACGTCCGAGCCGAGCCCGGCGCGGGTGGGCAGGAACGGCAGCCGCCGGGCCGCCGCCGTCAGCGCGGTGGCGAACACGCCCTCGTCGTACTCGGTCACCGCGAGGTCGCCGGACTCCCGTGCCCGGCCGAACCACGGGTCCAGGGCCACCGAGTCGAGCGTGACGAACCCGAACACCAGTCTGCGGATCTTCCCCGCCGAGGCGAGCAGGCCGACGTCCGGCCCGCCGTAGGAGACGACGGTCAGATCGGTCAGCGACGAGCGCAGGATCGCCCGCACCAGGGCCATCGGCTTGCGCCGCGAACCCCAGCCGCCGATGCCGACGGTCATCCCGTCGGACAGCTCGGCGACGACCTCGTCGGCGGTCATCCGTTTGTCGGCCATCACTGCCCCCTGTGGTCGTCGGCGCCGTGGTCCAGGAACTCCTGCCGGGCGGAGTCGGAGACCCCGGACAGGTTGAGCTCGAAGGTGAAGCCCTGCTCGAACCGGTAGCTGCGGTGCACCGGCTGCGGGTCGATCCCGTTGATCGCCTCCTTGGCCGCGCGGATCACCCGGGTGTCCTTCTCGCCGATCGTGCGGGCGAGCTCCATCGCGGCGTCGTCCAACTGTCCACGGGGGACGACCCGGTGCACGGAACCGTGGTGGTGCAGCTGGTGGGCGTCCACGGTGCTCGCGGTGTAGTACAGGGTGCGCATCATGTGCTGCGGCACCAGACGGGCGAGGTGGGTGGCCGCCCCGAGTGCGCCCCGGTCCACCTCGGGCAGTCCGAAGGTGGCGTCGTCGGCGGCCACGATCACGTCGGCGTTGCCGACCAGCCCGATCCCGCCGCCGAGGCAGAACCCGTGCACGGCGGCCACCACCGGCACCGCGCACTCGTAGACCGCGGCGAACGCGGCCGCGCAGCCCCGGTTCGCGCCGATCAGCGCGGCGTACCCGGCATCGTTCTGGATCTCCTTGATGTCCACGCCGGCGTTGAAACCGCGCCCCTCGGCGCGCAGCACGACGACGTGACATTCCGGGTCCCGTCCGGCGGCCGTGACCGCGTCGGCGAGGTCGAACCAGCCCTGCGCGGTCAGCGCGTTGACCGGCGGCGAATTCACCGTCACCACGGCGATTCCGGGATCGGCGCGGGAGGTGGTGATGACGTCAGCCATTCGACTTCCTAACCTAGCACTTGCTTGGTAAGTTAGCATTGTGCCTGACGCGAGTACAGGCCGGAAGGAGGAACGGCGTGGCGCTCGACCTTGACCTCGACGGCGCGGTGGCACTCGTCACCGGCGGAGTCCGGGGAGTGGGTTCCGGGATCACCCGGGCCCTGCGGGCCGCGGGGGCGCGGGTGGTGATCTGCGCGCGCACCGGGCCGGACACGCTCGACGACGGCGTCGAGTTCGCCACCTGCGACGTGCGGGATCCGGACGACGTCGGCCGCCTCGTCGACGGGGTCGTCGCGCGGCACGGACGGCTCGACGTCGTGGTGAACAACGCGGGCGGTGCCCCGTTCGCCGACGCCGCGGACGCCTCCCCGAACTTCCACTCCAAGGTGGTCGCGTTGAACCTGCTCGCCCCGCTCACCGTCGCCCAGCGGGCGAACGCCGTGATGCAGCGGCAGGACTCCGGCGGCGCGATCGTGAACATCTCCAGCGTCAGCGGCGCGCGCCCGTCCCCGGGCACGGCCGCGTACGGCGCGGCCAAGGCGGGGCTGGAGAACCTGACCACGAGCCTGGCGATCGAGTGGGCGCCGAAGGTGCGGGTGAACGCGGTCCGCGTGGGCATGGTGGAGACCGAACGGGCCGCGATGCACTACGGCGACGCCGAGGGCGTGGCGGCGGTCGGGGCCACCGTGCCGGTCGGCAGACTCGCGCGGCCGGAGGAGATCGGGGACTGCGTGGCGTTCCTCGCCTCGGCGCGGGCCTCCTACATCAGCGGCTCGGTGCTGACCGCGCACGGCGGGGGAGAGATGCCCGCCTTCCTCGCGGCGGCCAACGCCGACACCGCGAGCCCGTCCGGCACCGGGCGGGACGGTCAGCAGCGGAACAAGGAGCAGGCGTGAGCGGAATCGTGCGGGATCGAGTCGTCGTCGTCACCGGCGCCGGACGCGGGATCGGCCGGGAGCATGCCCTCGCCTTCGCCCGGGAGGGCGCGAAGGTGGTGGTCAACGATGTCGGGGTCGCCCTGGACGGCAGTGGCACCTCGGGCGGCCCGGCCGAGCAGGTCGTCGCCGAGATCACGGCGTCCGGCGGCGAGGCGGTGGCCAACACCGACGACGTCGCCGACTGGGCCGGTGCCGAACGGGTGGTGGGCACCGCGCTGGAGACGTTCGGCCGGCTCGACGTGCTGGTGAACAACGCCGGGTTCCTGCGCGACCGGATGCTGGTCAATCTGGACGAACAGGAGTGGGACGCGGTGCTGCGGGTCCACCTCAAGGGGCACTTCGCGATGCTGCGGCACGCGGGGGCGCACTGGCGCGCCGAGGCCAAGGCGGGGCGCACCCCGGACGCGCGCATCATCAACACCAGTTCCGGCGCGGGTCTGCTGGGCAGTGTCGGCCAGGGCAACTACTCGGCGGCCAAGGCCGGGATCGCCGGGCTCACCCTGGTGGCCTCCGCCGAACTGGCCCGCTACGGCGTCACGGTGAACGGCATCGCCCCCGCCGCGCGGACCCGGATGACCGAGTCCGCGTTCGCCGACGACATGGCCGCCCCCGACGGCGGGTTCGACGCCATGGACCCGGGTAACGTCTCGCCGCTGGTGGTGTGGCTGGGCAGTGCCGAGTCCGCGCACGTGACCGGGCGGATGTTCGAGGTGGACGGCGGCCGGGTGTGCCTGATGCAGAGCTGGCGGCACGGTCCCGAGGAGGACAAGGGCGCCCGGTGGGAGCCGGGCGAACTCGGTCCCGTCGTGCGGAAACTGGTCGACGCGGCCCCGGAGCCGGAGCCCGTCTACGGGGCGTGAGTCTCCGGCGTGCCCGGTGCGAACCCCGGGCACGCCGGAGACTCAGCCGCGCAGTTTGCGGTACAGCGCGTCGAGTTCGTCGTCGGTGAAGCCGTTGCGGCCGAGTACGTCGGTCACCCCGCCGTGCCGCTTGTCGATCTGTTCGAGGAATGCCTCCATCGTCTCCTCGCGGGGACGGTGGTGGTCCTCGGGCACCTTGTCGATGTCCCCGGCGTAGGTCGCCGAGGAACGCAGCCGGTCGAGGATCCGCGGCAGCCGCTGGCCGGTGGCGGCGTAGTCGCGGATGATGTCCTCCCGCCGCGCGTCCGCGACGCTCAGGGCGAAGGCGACCACGACGCCGGTGCGGTCCTTGCCCGCCGCGCAGTGCACCAGTGAGGCGCCGGGGGAGCGGTTCACCGCGCGCAGGGCGGCGACGATGCTGTCCGGCCGGTGCTCGACGTAGCCGAGGTAGTGCGCGGTCGACGGGTCGCCCGGGTAGCGTTGCTCCTCCCGCTGCCGCCGCACCAGCAGTGCCTCGGCCGAGGCGTCGTAGGCGTGGTCGGGGATGAGCGAGTGGTTGACGTGGGTGATGTGCTCCAGCCGGGTCAACGGGGTGGGACCCTCCGCGTTGACCTCGGACGGCGACCGCAGGTCCACCACCGTGCTCAGCCGGAGCTGGTCGGTCAGCAACGTGACGTCGGCGGGGGAGAGGTCCTGCAGGTTGTCCGACCGCAGCAACCGACCCGGGGCGGTCTTGCCCCCGTCGGTCGTCGGGATGCCCCCGACGTCACGGACGTTCACGGCACCTTCGAGATCCAGCCACAACACACGGCTATTCTGGCACCCCGGCCCCCGCCCCGCCCACAGATCCGCAACCTTCTCACATAATCCCGTACCCGGGGAATATCCGCGGGTACGCCGGATCACCCCCGCAGGGCGGTGACGACGGCGTCGGCGGCGGCATGGGGGCCGCCGGGGACGGTGCCGTCGGGGGCGACGCGGACGGTGCCGCGGGCCAGGGCC
>NZ_KE387090.1:6160-10837 GCF_000430445.1 Saccharomonospora iraqiensis subsp. iraqiensis | reverse complement strand
CCCGGCCGCGGCCGGCCGACCGGCGGGCGCCGTTTGCGGGTGGGGTCCGCCGGAAAACCCCTGGCACGGCGAGGGTTACCCGATCCCAGGCAGGTGAGCGTGATGCCCGGACGTCAGGAACTGCCCAGCACGCTGCGGCGGTCACCGGAGAAGGCGCAGCGCACGTGGATCGAGGCGCACGACTCCGCCGTCGAGACCTACGGCGAGGGCAGGCGGGCGCACCAGACCGCGTACTCGGCGCTGAAGCACTCGTTCGAGAAGGTCGGTGACCGCTGGGAGCCGAAGGAGGACAAGGGCCCCTCCGACGCGCAGGCCGAACGGGGAGCCGGACAGCGCGCCACGGACACGGCGGGCGGTGTGGACACCAACGCGAGCAAGCAACACCTCTACGAACGCGCGCGGCAGCTCGACATCCCCGGCCGGTCGTCGATGAGCAAGAAGGATCTCGTCGACGCGCTGCAGAAGGCCAGCGGCAGGCGGACCGCCGAGGCCCGGGAGGAGGAGAAGGCGGGCGGGAGCCGGCGGAAGCAGAAGTCGTGACCCCCGGTCGTCACGGTGCGGTCGTCACGACTCCGTCGGCTTCCGCGCACGGCTCGGGGAGACCCGGGGCGGTTCGTTCGGCTGCTTCGGGTACACCGGCGGCCACGGCGCGTCCATCAGCCCGTCGGCGAGATCGCGGCGGGAGAGCTCCAGCAACGGCTCCAACGACTGCGGGTCGCTCCACATCCCGGCCCACGGGTCGCCCTGCTGCGCCAGCCGCGCGGGCACGGTGGCCAGCGTGAGCTCGTCGGGCACCACCCCGGGCAGGTCCTCCCACGCGAGCGGGGTGGACACCTGCCCGCCCGGGCGGGGGCGCACGCACCACGCCCCGAACACGGTCCGGTGCGGGGCGTTCTGGTTGTAGTCCACGAACACCCGGCTCCCGCGCTCCTCCTTCCACCACTCGGCGGTGATGAGGGTGGGATGCCGCCGTTGCAGTGCGCGGGCGAGGGCGACGGCGGCGGCCCGCACCTGGTAGCTGTCCCAGTGCGGCTGCAGCCGGATGTAGAGGTGCAGCCCACGGGAGCCGGTCGTCTTCACATGGGCGCGCATGCCGAGTTCGTCGAGGAACTCGCGGGCGGCGAACGCCGCATCCCGCACCCCGTCGAACGACACGCCCGGCGACGGGTCCAGGTCGACGCGCAGTTCGTCGACCACCTCGGGACTGCCCGCGTGGAACGGCCACACGTGGAAGCCCAGACACCCGAGGTTGACCGCCCACAGCACGTGGGCGAGGTCCGCGGCCACCAGCGCGTCGGCGGTGGTGCCGTTCGGGGTGCTGACCACGGTGGTGCGCAGCCACGGCGGCGCCGACGTCGGCACCCGCTTCTGGAACCACGACTTGCCGCCCGCGCCGGAGGGGTGGCGCTCCATGAGCAGCGGTCTGCCACCGAGCGTGGTCAGCAACGGCCCGGACACCGCCCGGTAGTAGTGCACCAGGTCGAGCTTGGTCTCCCCGCGTTCGCCGAAGAACACCTTGTCCGGGCTGGAGATCGGCACCTCGGTGCCGTCGACGTCGAGCAGGACCGGATCGCTCATCGGCTGCCCACCCCGCGCGCCTCGTCGAACAAGGTGGCCAGCTCGGCGGGGGCGACCTCGTCGAGCTGGGCGTAGGTGCACGAGTCCGGCCGCCGGTCCGGCCGGAACCGGACGAGCCTGCCGCCGTGCCGGAACCGGCCCGCCTGCACGTGTTCGTAGCGCACCTCGGCGACCAGCTCGATCCGCAGCGGCTCCCAGGAGAGGTCCTTGCCCGCGTTCCACCGGCTCTGACCTCCCGGCATCCGCGCGGACCCGCCCGGTTCGCCGGAGCGCTCCGCCTCGGCCCAGTCCCGCCACGGGTGCTGCTCCAGCGCGTGCTCCCGCAGCGGGGCGAGTTCGTCCACCAGCTCGGTGCGGCGCTTCGCGGGGAGACTGCCGGCGACGCCCACGTGGTGCAGCGTTCCCGCGTCGTCGTAGAGGCCGAGCAGCAGCGACCCGACCCCGCGGCCGTCCTTGTGCCAGCGGAACCCGGCGACCACGCAGTCGGCGGTGCGCTCGTGTTTGATCTTCCACATCGCCCGCCGGTCCTGCTGGTACGGCGCGTCCGGCGCCTTCGCCATGACGCCGTCGAACCCGGCGCCCTCGAAGCGGGCGAACCAGTCCCGGGCGACGTCGGCGTCGTCGGTGATCGGGGTGAGGTGGACGCGGGTGGGCGTGGTGTCCAGCGTGGTCTCCAGCAGCCGCCGCCGCTCGGTGAACGGTTCGCCGGTGAGGTCCCGGTCGTCGAGGGCGAGCAGGTCGAACGCCACGAAGCTGGCCGGGGTCTCGGCCGCCAGTCTGCGGACCCGGGACGCCGCCGGGTGCAGACGGTTCTGCAGCGTGTCGAAGTCCAGCCCCTCCCCGGTGACCACGACGATCTCGCCGTCCACGACGCACCGTGGGGGCAGCGCGGCGGCCAGGGGGTCGAGCAGGTCGGGGAAGTAGCGGGTGAGCGGGCGGTCGTTGCGGGAGCCGAGCTCGATCTCGTCACCGTCGCGGAACACGATGCAGCGGAACCCGTCCCACTTCGGCTCGTACCGCAGACCGCGCGCGTCCGGCAGCGCACGCACGAGCGTGGCCAGCATCGGCTTCACCGGAGGCGACAGCGGCAACTCCACACCGCGATCCTAGGCCCGCCCCACCCCCGGTGCACGCTGTTCACCCTGCGTGTTTGCCGTGAGGGGCACATTCACTGCGTCACACGCAGTGAATGTGCCCCTCACCGCCTGCGGCGCAGGGAAAGTGCCCTTCACGGCACGACCCGGCCCCGTGCCCGGGTGGCGTCAGCTCGCCCAGTCGAGGAGGGCCTCGCTGCGGTCGGGGTCGCGGAGGGCCTCCATGCCGCGTTGTTCGAGGGTGCGGACCCGCTTACGGCTCAGGCCGAGGCGCTGGGCGATCTCCGGGATCGTGTGCTGGTGTCCGTCGCGCAGGCCGTAGCGCAGCGAGACCACCGCCGCCTCGGGGTCGGGCAGGCTGTCCAGCGCCGCCTTGAGGTCGTCGGTCATGGCCTGGCGTTCGATGCCCTCGCCGACCGCGGGGACGGCCCCGTCGGTCACCAGGTCACCCAGCCGGAGTTCGCCGTCCTCGTCCAACGGCACGTCCAGGCTCACCGTCGACCGGCCCGCCTGGCGCAGGGCCACGACCCGCTCCACCGGCATGTCGGCGGCCTCGGCGATCTCCTCCACCGTCGGCTCGTGGTCGCTGTGCGACTGGAGGGTGCGCTCCAGCCGGTCCAGCTTGGCGACCTGCTCGCCGACGTGCATCGGCAGCCGGATGGTGTTGGCCTGGAACGCGTTGCCGCGCTGGATGGCCTGCCGGATCCACCACATCGCGTAGGTGGAGAACTTGTAGCCCTTGGCGTAGTCGAACTTCTCGACCGCGCGGATGAGGCCGAGATTGCCCTCCTGGATGGCGTCCAGCAGCGGCAGGGAGGTGTGCCGGTTCTTGCGCGCCGCGGTCACGACCAACCGCAGGTTGGCGCGCACCATGTGATCCTTCGCACGCGCGCCGTCCCGCGCCACCCGCTGCAGGTCGCGTCGGGACCGCTCCGGGGCCTCCGGCGGCCCGGTCTCGCCCGCGTCGGCGCGACGCAGCAGCTCCGCGGCGTAGACGCCCGCCTCGATCCGTTTCGCCAGATCGACCTCTTCGTTGGCCGTGAGCAGCGACGTCGTGCCGACCTCGTCGAGGTAGTACCGGACGATGTCGGGTTCCTCGTTCGCGGGCCTGCCGCGGCCACGGGTCGCGGTCAGTGTCGCGTCAGCCAATTCTGCACCCTCCTTCTGGTAGGGCAACGCTGCGAACGGGTCGGGCATTCCGCACACGCGTCGCCCGCGCCCGGGCGGGGAGGTGTGCCGACCGGGCGGTCATCGGATCGGGGTTCCAGGGGGACAACGCTGTGGGCGCTCCGCGGATTCCGGACGCGCGGGGCCGCGGAACGTGCCCCGGTACACACTCGGCGAGACACCCAGCGCGGCCCGCAGGTGCTGCCGCAACGACACCGTCGTGCCGAACCCGACCGCCACCGCGATCCGCTCGACCGGCAGGTCGGTGCGCTCCAGCAGTTGCCGGGCCCGCTCCACCCGCTGTGCCGCCAGCCACCGGCCCGGCGACAGGCCCGTCTCCCGCCGGAACCGCCGGGTGAACGTCCGCACACTCATCGCCGCCCGCGCGGCCCACTCCTCCAGCGACAGCGGCCGGTCCAGGCGGGCCAGCGCCCACTCCCGGGCCTCCCCGGTGGACGCGCCGTCCGGCTCCACCCGGGATACCGGCTCCGCCACGTACTGTGCCTGGCCGCCCTTCCGGTGCGGCGGCACCACGGTGCGCCGGGCCACCTCGGCCGCCACCGCCGCACCGTGGTCGGTGCGGACCATGTGCAGGCACAGGTCGATCCCGGCCGCCTCGCCCGCCGAGGTCAGCACGGTGCCGGAGTCGGTGTAGAGCACGCCGGGGACGAGGTCCACCGCCGGATGCCTGCGCCGGAACTCCGCCGCCGACATCCAGTGCGTCGTGGCGCGCCTGCCGTCCAGCAGCCCGGCCGCGGCGAGCACGAACGCCCCGGTGCAGACCGAGGCGATCCGGGTGCCGGGCCGGATGCGGTCCAGCGCGGCGGCCAGCGGCGGT
>NZ_KE387090.1:3422-6060 GCF_000430445.1 Saccharomonospora iraqiensis subsp. iraqiensis | reverse complement strand
GCGTCGGCGTCCGCGCGGGCCGACCGCCGGAGTGGACGCAGCGGATCCGAGGTGTCGTCGAAACCGGACGCGCAGCCGGCGAGACCGGGCGCGGCCGGGGCCGCCAGTGCCGTCAGGACCGCCGTGCGCAGCAGCCTCCGCCGGTTCCACGCATGTCGGGATGTCACGGCCCGCATCCTGCCACCCCGGAACCGGCCGCGGATGATACCGGGTGGGCACGCGCCCGGCGCGGTGCCGGACGGGCGACGCCCGGCGGGACACCGTGGGGGCACGATAAGCTGAACCACCACTTCAGAACAGGAACCACAGGGAGCAGCACGGTGCCCAACGAACTCGCCGGCAGGCTGGAGCCCGTCGTGGCCGAGGCCGTCGCGGCCGCGGGTTTCGATCTCGACGCGCTGGACGTCCAGCAGGCAGGCAGGCGCAAGCTGGTGAAGGTCGTCGTCGACGGCGAGCACGGCGTCGAGCTGGACCGCATCGCCGAGATCAGCAGGACGGTGTCGGCGGCGCTCGACGAGTACGAGCACCTCATCGAGGGCGCCTACACGCTGGAGGTGACCTCGCCGGGACTGGACCGCCCGTTGACCGCGCCCCGCCACTGGCGGCGGGCCAAGTACCGCCTCGTCCGCGTGACACCCGTCGAGGGGTCGCCCTACGTCGGCCGCGTCGGTGACGCCGGGCCCGAGTCGGTGCGGATACTGGTGGACGGGAACATCCACGACCTGCGGTACGCGGACGTGGACACGGCCGTCGTCGAGGTCGAGTTCAAGCAGCCCCCCGCCGGGGATCTGAAGCTGCTGGAGGACGACGGGCGCGGCGAGAACGAGGAAAGTGCCGGACCGAAGGAGGAGCCGAGGTGAACGTCGACATCGCGGCGTTGCGCGCGATCGAACGGGACAAGGACATCCCCTTCGAGACGGTGCTGGAGGCGATCGAGAGTGCGCTGCTGACCGCGTACAAGCACACGGAGGGGCACCACCCGCACGCGAAGATCGACATCGATCGCCGCACCGGGTTCGTGCGGGTGCTCGCGCACCGGCTGGACGAGCACGGTGGGGTCGCCGAGGAGTGGGACGACACCCCCGAGGGCTTCGGCCGGATCGCCGCGGCGACCGCCCGGCAGGTCATCCTGCAGCGGCTGCGGGACGCCGAGCACGAGAAGACCTACGGCGAGTTCTCCGCCCAGGAGGGCGAGATCGTCGCGGGCGTCGTGCAGCGGGACGCGAAGGCCAACGCCCGCGGGATGGTGGTGCTGCAGATCGGCGACTCCGAGGGGGTGCTCCCCGCCGCCGAGCAGGTGCCCGGCGAGGAGTACGGGCACGGCGAGCGCCTCAAGGCCTACGTCGTCGGAGTGGCGCGCACCGTCCGCGGACCGCAGATCACGCTGTCGCGCACGCACCCCAACCTGGTGCGCAAGCTGTTCGCCCTGGAGGTGCCCGAGATCGCCGACGGCACCGTGGACATCACCGCCGTCGCGCGCGAGGCGGGGCACCGGTCGAAGATCTCCGTCCGGTCCACGGTTCCCGGGGTGAACGCCAAGGGAGCCTGCATCGGGCACGTCGGCGGCCGCGTGCGCAACGTGATGAGCGAACTGGGCGGCGAGAAGATCGACATCATCGACTACTCGGACGACCCGGCCGAGTTCGTCGGGAATGCGCTCTCGCCCGCGAAGGTTGTGTCTGTCGAGGTGGTCGACGAACGGGCCAAGACGGCCCGGGTCGTCGTCCCCGACTTCCAGTTGTCCCTGGCGATCGGCAAGGAGGGGCAGAACGCCCGCCTGGCGGCCCGGCTCACCGGGTGGCGGATCGACATCCGCAGCGATGCGGCCCCGGAGACGGGGCAGCGGCAGGTGGAACCGACCGAGACACCGCACGCAGCGGCCACCGGTTCCGCCGACTGATTGACCAAGGTCTAAACTGGGATGTGGTGCGACACCCACAGCCGAACCAGACCCGACCGCGGCCCGGCGCCACGCCGGTCCGCACATGCGTCGGATGTCGGCGGCGGGCGTCGGTGCCGGAGTTGATCCGTGTGGTCGCGGCGGACGGGCACGTGGTCGTCGACGAGCGACGACGGCTGCCGGGACGCGGTGCCTGGCTGCATCCCGACCGGGGATGCCTGGGCCGCGCCGAACGGCGGCGGGCGTTCCCCCGGGCCCTCCGGGCGAAGGGGGTGCTCGACGTGGCCGGTCTGCGGCATCATGTGGAGCGGCTCACCCGGAGCGCGGACAGCGCTGGTGGCACTGTGGGTGCGGGAACTCCCCGCATCCGGACCGGAACAAGGAAGCAGGTCGACCCGTCATGAGTCAGCCGTGAAGCTGAAGCCATGAACGCGCGACGATAGAGACGAGGTCTGCGGGTTTCGCCGCCGACCTCATCAGTTGAGGAGAGCAGTGGCAGGCAAAGCCCGCGTACATGAGCTCGCGAAAGAGCTCGGTGTCACGAGCAAGGATGTACTCGCCAAGCTGAAGGAGCAGGGCGAGTTCGTGAAATCCGCGTCGTCGACCGTCGAGGCGCCCGTCGCCCGACGGCTGCGCGACGCGTTCCCGACGAGCAAGGACGGCAAGTCCGACAAGAAGGGCGCCGACCGGGGCCCGAAGCCCGCGGGCGGGGACGGCAACGGCGCGAAGCCGGGGCCG
>NZ_KE387090.1:0-3322 GCF_000430445.1 Saccharomonospora iraqiensis subsp. iraqiensis | reverse complement strand
CGGGCTGCGGGGGGCGGGGTCGTTCCGCGGAGTACTCTGGGTCGGGGTGGCCGGTGCGGGGCTCGGGGACCTGGCGGCGGCGGTCCGTCCGCCCGACGAGGAGCGGGACTTCCACGCCCACCTCACCCTCGCCCGGGGTGACGTCCGCGCCGCGATCGCGCGGTGGCGGCGGCACCTGGCCGACGTCGACGGCCCCGAGTGGACGGTCACCGAGGTCGAGCTGATGCGCAGCGATCCCGCCGGGGCGCGGGGATCCGGTCCCCGCTACAGCACCGTGGCGCGGTTCCCGCTGCAGCAGGGTTGACGCCGCACGCCGGTGGTCCCCGGCGGGTACCGGTCCGACACGCCCGGGCCGACGCGCCGGGAGAGCGCGTGCCGCCCGGGGTGTGCGGCGGTGCTGATACCCTCGACCCTGGGTCCGGCTGCGGTCCGTGGCGGCCGGTACCGACGACACACCGACACGGGACGAACGAACAAGGAGTGAACGCGTGGCGCTGTCCACCGACGAGAAGAAGCAGATCCTGTCCGAGTACGGCCTCCACGAGTCCGACACGGGATCGCCCGAGGCCCAGGTGGCTCTGCTGACCAAGCGGATCGTCGGCCTCACCGAGCACCTCAAGGTGCACAAGCACGACCACCACTCCCGTCGTGGGCTGCTGCTGCTGGTCGGCCGTCGCCGCCGGCTGCTCAACTACGTGATGCGGGTGGACATCGGCCGCTACCGGTCGCTGATCCAGCGACTCGGCCTGCGTCGATGAGAGACTGACGAGGGGGAGTGGCCCGGGCGGGTCACTCCCCCTCGGTACACGAAGGACGAACAAGGGCGAGCGCGCCGCGCACGGGGACGCCACAGCCGGTCCTCGGTAGTGGCCGCCGGGAGGTCCCTCCCGTCGGCTTCGATCGATGACCGGCCCCGTACCTCGGGCGTGCCCCCGAAGGGCGGGGGATGCGTGGCCCTTCACGCACGAGGAGTAACAGGAATCATGACTGAAGCAAGCGGGAACGCCGTGCACGAGACCGAGGCCGTGTTGGACAACGGCCGGTTCGGCACGCGCACGGTCCGCTTCGAGACGGGCAGGCTGGCCAACCAGGCCGCCGGCTCGGTCGTCGCCTACCTGGACGACGAGACGATGCTGCTGTCGGCGACCACCGCCTCCAAGCAGCCCAAGGAACAGCTCGACTTCTTCCCGCTCACGGTGGACGTCGAGGAGCGCATGTACGCGGCCGGGCGCATCCCCGGCGCGTTCTTCCGCCGCGAGGGCCGTCCGTCCACGGACGCCGTCCTCACGTGCCGGCTGATCGACCGTCCGCTGCGCCCGTCATTCGCCGACGGGCTGCGCAACGAGATCCAGGTCGTGGTCACGGTGCAGAGCCTGCACCCCGAGGACCCGTACGACGTGCTCGCGATCAACGCCGCGTCGGCCTCCACCCAGATCGGTGGGCTGCCGTTCTCCGGGCCGGTCGGCGGTGTGCGGGTCGCGCTGATCGAGGACCAGTGGGTCGCCTATCCCACCTGGTCGCAGCTGGAGCACGCGACGTTCAACATGGTGGTGGCCGGGCGCATCGTCGGGGACCGGCCCGAGGACGTCGCCATCATGATGGTCGAGGCCGAGGGCACCGAGAACACGCTCGACCTCGTGGCCGCGGGGGCCACCGCGCCCACCGAGACCACCGTGGCGCAGGGGCTCGACGCCGCGAAGCCGTTCATCCGTGTGCTCTGCGAGGCGCAGCAGCGGCTGGCCGACGCCGCGGCCAAGCCGACCGGGGAGTACCCGCTGTTCCCCGCCTACGAGGCGGACGCCTACGACGCGGTCGCCGCGATCGCCACCGACGAGCTCACCCGCGCGCTGGCACTGCCCGGCAAGCAGGAGCGCGACGACGCCACCGACGAGGTCAAGGCGTCGGTGCTGGAGCGCGTCGGTGTCGGTGAGGGCGAGGCCTTCGAGGGCCGGGACAAGGAGATCGGGGCCGCCTTCCGGGCGCTGACCAAGAAGCTCATCCGGCAGCGCATCCTGAAGGACAAGGTCCGCATCGACGGCCGTGGCCTGACCGACATCCGCCAGCTCGCCGCCGAGGTCTCCGTGGTGCCCCGCGCCCACGGGTCCGCGCTGTTCGAGCGGGGTGAGACCCAGATCCTGGGTGTGACCACGCTGAACATGCTCCGCATGGAGCAGACACTGGACACGCTGTCGCCGGAGACCAGCAAGCGGTACCTGCACCACTACAACTTCCCGCCGTTCTCCACCGGGGAGACCGGCCGCGTCGGCACGCCGAAGCGGCGCGAGATCGGCCACGGGATGCTGGCCGAGCGGGCCCTGGTGCCGGTGCTGCCGAAGCGGGACGAGTTCCCGTACGCGATCCGGCAGGTGTCCGAGGCCCTCGGGTCGAACGGGTCGACCTCGATGGGCTCGGTGTGCGCGTCCACGATGGGCCTGTACAACGCGGGCGTTCCGCTGAAGGCGCCGGTGTCCGGCATCGCGATGGGGCTCGTCTCCGACGAGGTCGACGGCGAGACCCGCTACGTCGCGCTCACCGACATCCTCGGCGCCGAGGACGCGTTCGGCGACATGGACTTCAAGGTCGCCGGGACCAAGGACGTCATCACGGCGCTGCAGCTGGACACGAAGCTGGACGGCATCCCGTCGGACGTGCTGGCGAGCGCGCTGAACCAGGCCCGGGACGCGCGGCTGACCATCCTGGACGTGATGTCCGAGGCGATCGGCGGCCCGGACGAGATGAGCCCCTACGCGCCGCGGGTGACCAGCGTGAAGGTGCCGGTGGACAAGATCGGTGAGGTCATCGGCCCGAAGGGCAAGATGATCAACTCGATCACCGAGGAGACCGGCGCCGACGTGTCCATCGAGGACGACGGCACGGTGTACGTGGGTGCCTCGGACGGCCCGTCGGCGGAGGCCGCGATCGACAAGATCAACGCGATCGCGAATCCGCAGCTGCCGAAGGTCGGCGAGCGCTACCTCGGCACGGTCGTGAAGACGGCCGCGTTCGGCGCGTTCGTCTCGCTGGTGCCGGGCAAGGACGGCCTGGTGCACATCTCGAAGCTCGGCAACGGCAAGCGCGTCGAGAAGGTCGAGGACGTCGTCAACGTCGGCGACAAGCTCCGGGTGGAGATCGCCGACATCGACAGCCGCGGCAAGATCAGCCTGGTCGTGGTCCAGGACGAGGAGTCGGGCGACACCGGCGCGGCCGCGAGCGGGGCGATCGGGGGCACCGGTGCGGTGGACACCGCCGCCGAGGAGCCGACCGCGGACCTGGCCGAGCAGGCCGACACCGGGTCGGAGGACAAGGGCGACCGGCCGCGGCA
>NZ_KE387089.1:2209-5449 GCF_000430445.1 Saccharomonospora iraqiensis subsp. iraqiensis | reverse complement strand
GACCCTGCTCGCCCGGGTCCGGTCCGGCGCGGACGCCACGTCGGTCACCATGACGGCGCCGTTCACCGGCCTGCCGAGCGCGGTGCTGCCGCAGGGCACCGACCCGCACACCCGGTCGGTCTTCGCCGACGCGCGGCGTGCCCAGACGTCGTGGGCACGCCGTCCCGCCGCCGAACGGCAGCGCATCCTCACGCGCCTGCACGATCTCGTGCTCGACCAGCAGGACGAGGGTCTCGACCTCATCCAGGTCGAGGCGGGCAAGGCACGGATCGACGCCTTCGACGAGATCAGCGCGACGGCGCTGGTGTCGGCCTACTACGGCAGGCACAGCGCACGGCTGCTCGCGCCCCGCCGTGCACCCGGGGCCCTGCCGGTGCTGACCCGGGCCACCCGGGTGCAGCAGCCCAAGGGCGTGGTCGGCGTCATCTCGCCGTGGAACTACCCGTTGGCGCTGACCGCGATGGACGTCCTGCCCGCCCTGGCCGCGGGCAACACCGTCGTGCAGAAGCCGGACAACCAGACCGCCCTGTCGGCCCTGTGGCTGCACGAGCTCGCCGAACGCGCGGGGCTGCCCGCCGACGCGTGGCAGATCGTGCTGGGCCGGGGTTCGCGGATCGGCGACGCGCTCGTCGAGGAGTCGGACTACGTCTGCTTCACCGGGTCGACCCCGACGGGCAAGACCCTCGCCGGCACGATCGCGCAGCGGCTGACGTCCTACTCCCTGGAACTGGGCGGCAAGAACCCGATGATCGTGCTGCCGGACGCCGACGTGGACAAGGCGGCCGCGGGCGCGGTCGCCGCGTGCTTCTCGTCGGCGGGTCAGCTGTGCGTGTCGGTGGAGCGCATCTACGTCCACGAGAGCATCCGCGCGCGGTTCCTGGACGCCTTCGCCGCGCGGACCCGGGCGCTGAAACTCGGGAGCACCCTGGACTACCGCGCCGACATGGGCTCGCTGACCTCGACCGAACAGCTCGACACCGTCTCCGCCCACGTCGACGACGCCCGTTCCGCGGGCGCCACCGTGGTCACCGGCGGCCGGGCACGCGGTGACGTGGGCCCGCTGTTCCACGAGCCCACGATCCTCACCGACGTGCCCGCCCACGCGCGGGTGTTCGCCGACGAGACGTTCGGCCCGGTGGTGTCGGTCTACGGCTACTCCGAGGTGGACGAGGCGGTCGACCGGGCCAACGACACCCCGTTCGGCCTGAACGCGAGCGTGTGGGGCCGTGACACCCGGGCCGCCTCCGCCGTGGCGACCCGGCTGAAGGCGGGCACCGTTAACGTCAACGAGGGGTACGCCGCCACCTTCGGCACCGTCGGGGTCCCGATGGGCGGGATGAAGGAGTCCGGTGTGGGCAGGCGCAACGGCGCCGAGGGACTGCTCAAGTACACCGAGAGCCAGTCGATCGCGGTGCAGCGGGGCCTGCGGTTGCGTCCCCCGCGGGGACTGCCGCCCGCACTGTGGGCGAAGGGGATGACGGCGGGGATGAAGCTGCTCCGCCGGCTGCCGCGCCGCTGACACCACCCGGCCACCGCCGACCGTCCGTGGTTCGTCTCCTCACCTCCGGCCGAAGGGGTGGGCCGAAGGTGAGGAGACGACGTCACGGGCGTGCCCGCCGGGGGGCGTCCCGCCGCGGTCCGGTCCCGGTCAGCGGAGGTCGAGCTCCCCGCTCCGGGCCGCCGCCACCAGCGCGTCCCACTCCGCCGCGGGCACGGTCAGGAAACCCCCCGCGGGGTTCTTCGAGTCCCGCACGGCGGCACCGTCGCCGGTGAAGGCGACCTCGACGCAGTCGTTGCCCCCACCGCTGTGGCTGCTCTTGCGCCACGAGAGCCCGGTCGAGTCGGTCCTGATGGGCATGGTCACTCCTTCGTCCGCTCCACATCGGAGGTGTCACTGCCACTGTCGAACCGCCACGCGGCACCGGTGATCACGTCCACCGAGTCGTCCGGCTTGAGCGCGGCGGCCCGCAAATGATCGAACATGAGGGCGTAGCGGCGCACGTCGGACTCCATCTCCAGATAGAGTCCGCTGCTCGTGCTGTCCACATAGACCACGTCCGGATCGGCCTGTTCCGGGAAACCGAGGATGAGGAACGGCCCCTCCATCCCCGGGTGGGCGCCCGCGCCGAACGGGACGACCTGGACGGTGACGTGCGGCGAACGCGCGGCCTCGGCGAGCCGGGACAACTGCTCGGCCATCACCTCCGGACCACCGACCACACGGTGCAGGACCGCTTCGTCGACCACGGCCCAGTATTCCGGCGGGTTCTCCTCGCTCAGCAACCGTTGCCGGGCGCGCCGCGCGGCGACCCTGCGCTCGATCTCGGACTCCTCCGCACCGGGACGCATCGCCCGGATGACCGCCCGGGCGTACCGTTCGGTCTGCAGCAGTCCGGGGACGAGCAGCGCCTGGTACGCCCGCAGTGAGCTGGCGTCGGCCTCGAGTCCGACGAACGCCCCGGTGAAGACCTCGTTGTAGGCGTGCCACCAGCCGCGTTTGCGTGCCTCCCGGGCGAGCTGGACCAGGGCCTCCTGTTCGTCGCCCGTGACGCCGTACAGCTCCAGCATGTCGCGGGCGTCCCGCGGCGTCACCCCCACCTGGCCGGTCTCGATGCGACTGACCTTCGAGGCGGAACACTCGAGCCGGTCGGCGACGTCGTCGATGGTCAGCTGCGCGGCCTCGCGGAGCCGTCGTAGTTCACCCGCCAGCCTGCGCCGCCGCACCGTCGGGCCGTGGCCTCGCGTCATCACTCCACCTCCGGTTCCCCGCGCTGTCGGACCCCGCTCCGGCAGCGTCGTCGCGCACATCCAATCACCACGGGCAAGCCGGACCGGCGTGGCGAGACCCTCGGTAACACCGCGGCCCCCGATCGACGGACTGCAAATTGCAGCCGGCGGTTGTATGCTGCCTCGTGCTCCGCGGCGCAACAACCGTTCCACAACGCGAACATCGGGAGATCACGTGGCCGGGCGCGACCCCAGCATCGTCACTCCACTCCAGGCGAGCGTGCACCGCAGACTCGACGAGATCACGCACTCGGGCGGCGAGACCTCCCCCGGCGTCCGCGCCGAACTGGACGGTCTGAACGTCGCCCTGCTCGCCGGCGCCCTGAAGACCGTTCTCGCCGACCACCGGGTCGAGCCGAGCGGCCACTGCACCGTCTGCCACGGCAGACGCAGACCGTTCCTCCGCAGGCGGGGGGCGCTGCCGTGCCGCGCCTACCTCGCCGTCCAGATCGC
>NZ_KE387089.1:0-2109 GCF_000430445.1 Saccharomonospora iraqiensis subsp. iraqiensis | reverse complement strand
CGCAGCTCCGCCAGCACCCGGTCCTGCGCGCGGCGCCGGGCGCGCAGCCAGGAGGCGGCGGGGCCCCAGCTCAGCCCGCCCGTGGGCATCATCCGGTTGACGACGAGACCGTCGACCGCGATCCCGCGCAACGTCAGCGAGGTCAGCAGGCGGCGGGTCTCGGCGAGCACCACCCGTTCGGGGGTGAGCACGAGCCGGACCGCGGTGGCCTCGGTGTCGGTGAGCCAGCGCCGCAGGTCGTCGACGTGCGCGGCGAGCCGGTCGAGCATCCCGGCCGGACCGCGCCCGGCCGTGCGGCTCAGATACCCCGCGACCGCCTCCGGCAACGCGAGCAGCCGTGAGGTCTCCGCGGTCGGTCCGCAGTCCACGACCACGGTGTCCCACGGCCCGGCGTCGGCGAGCGCGCGGACCTCGGTCAGCGCGAGCAGTTCGTCGACCCCGGGCAGCACGGTGAGTTCCTCCGCGTCGAGCGCCTCCACCCCGAGCCCGGTCAGCACCGACCGCAGCGCGTCGCGCAGCGTCCGCCAGGCCCCGTCGGTGAGCGCCCGCGCGTCGACCTGCACCGCGTACAGGTCGGCGGCCACCTCGCGGGGCTCGCCGTCCAGCGGGGTGGCGAGGGTGTCGGCGAGCGAGTGCGCGGGGTCGGTGGAGACCACCAGGGTCTTGCGCCCCCATCGGGCCAGCCGGGTCGCCGTCGCGGCGGCGACGGTGGTCTTGCCGACACCGCCCTTGCCGGTGAACAGCAGGGTGCGCATCGTCAGGCCCGGTCCTCGACGCGGCGTTTGAGCTCCTTCAGCGCCGTGTCCATGATCATCTTCTCCGCCTTGCGGCGGAGCATCCCGATCATGGGCAGGGACAGCTCCACCGCGAGCGAGTAGGTCACCTCCGTGCGGCCCTCCCCCAGCGGCCGGAGCCGGTACCGCCCCTCCTGGGACTTCTGCATCTGGCCCTTCTCCAGCTCCCAGCTCACGGACAGTCCGTCGTCGGCCCAGTCGTAGGCGAGCGTGTAGACGTCCTTGACCGGACCGGAGTCGAGGGTGAACCGCACCCGGCGGGGTCGCCCCGCGGTGTCGCGGTCCAGCACCTCCGTCTCCCGGACGGCCTTGGCCCACTCCGGGTAGGCGGGCAGGTCGGCGACGACGGCCATGATGTCCTCGGGCGGGGCCTCGATCTCGATGGACTGGGTGGACTGCTCGGCCATGGGGCTAGAGCGTAGCGGTCCGTCGCCTCACCAGCGCAGCACGTAGGGCGTGCCGGTGCGTTTGAAGTGGCCGACGTTGACGCACTCGGTGCGGCCCGTCCGCACCCGCGCCGACAGCGGCTGGTGCACGTGCCCGAACAGCGCCCAGCGTGGTTCGTGCTCGCGCACGGCCCCGAGCAGGGCGTCCGACCCGAGTTCCGGCCTGCGTGCCACCACGTCGTAGGTCAGTTCGGGGACGGCGGGCGGGATGTGGCTGCACAGCACGTCGGCGTCGGACACCCGGGCCACGTCCGCGGCGAAGTCCTCCCGGGTGCGCAGGTGCGGCCGCCAGGCGGAATCGGAGCGCACCGGCACCCCCTCCGCCTGCAGCGCCCCGCCGACGAAACCGAACCGGAGCCCGCCGATCTCCACGACCTCACCGTCGACGGCCCGGACACCGTCGGTGAGAAACTCCGGCCACAGCGCGGGGGCGTCCACGTTGCCGGGGATGGCGTAGGTGGGGGCGGTCAGCGCCGCGAACAGCCTGCTGTACTGCTCGCGCACGGCCTCCTCCACCGCGGCCCGCGGATCCTCCAGGCCGGCCCAGAGCGAACGGGCGTACTCGGTCGTCTCCGCCCGCCTGCCCTCCCGGCGCAGCCGCGCGAACCGGGCGACGGTCTCGGCCCCGAACAACCGTCCCAGGATCCCGCCGCCGTGATCGTGGTAGTCGACGAAGTCGAGCAGGTCCCCCAGCACGAGGACCGCGTCGGCGCCCTCACCGGCACGGGCGAGGGCCTCGGCATTGCCGTGGACGTCGGAGACGACATGGAGTCGCACAGCGACACCCTAGCCGTCGACGGCCGGCGCGGGCGGCAGCCCCGGGGGCCTGCCGTCCTCCAGCCGGTCCTTGAGCCGGAGGGCGATCGCCT
>NZ_KE387088.1:2267-4551 GCF_000430445.1 Saccharomonospora iraqiensis subsp. iraqiensis | reverse complement strand
GGCGGGGGCCCCGCCGCCACCGCCACCGCTGCCGCCGAAGCCGCCGCCTCCGCCGCCGCCCCGGCTGATCTTGTTGACCTTGGCGGTCGCGTACCGCAGGGACGGGCCGATCTCGTCGACCTCGAGTTCGACGACCGTGCGCTTCTCGCCTTCCTTGGTCTCGAACGAGCGCTGCTTGAGCCTGCCCTGCACGATCACCCTGGCGCCCCTGGTCAGGGTCTCGGCGACGTTCTCCGCCGCCTGTCGCCAGATGTTGCAGCGCAGGAACAGCGCCTCGCCGTCCTTCCACTCGCCCGCCTGGCGGTCGAAGATCCGGGGCGTGGACGCGACGGTGAAGTTCGCGACCGCGGCACCGGACGGCGTGAATCGCAGTTCGGGGTCGGCGGTGAGGTTGCCGACCACCGTGATGATGGTGTCGCCTGCCATCGCGGTCGCCTCAGACCTTCGCCGCGGCCTTCTTGGCGGCCTTCTTCGCGCCGCGCGGGGGCAGCTTGCGGACGACCTTGGTGCGCAGCACCGTCTCCTGCAGGCCGAGCTGCCGTTCGAGTTCCTTGACGGCGTCCGACTCGCAGTACAGGTCGAGCACGGCGTAGATGCCCTCGGACTGCTTGCGGATCTCGTAGGCCAGCCTGCGCCGACCCCAGACGTCGACGTTCTCCACGTTCCCGCCGGAATCGCGGATGACCTTCAGGTAGTTCTCCAGCGTCGACGAGACGTTGCGCTCGTCGAACGTGGGATCGAGGATGATCATTACCTCGTAATGGCGTGACACAACCACTCACCTCCTACGGGCTCGAGCGGTCACGGGCGTTCCGTGACAGGAGGGTTGCCGGGGAGCCAGTCTAGCCGCAGGCCCCGGCGGAACCGTCGTGGGTGGGGTCGTGGCCTCGCACGATGCGCCGGACACACGAAGGCTCCCGGACCCGGAGGTCCGGGAGCCCGCGAAGTGGTCCCGGGGAGTGTTCCCCGGGCGATTCAGGACACGCGGCGCAGGACCCAGGTCCGCACGAGGCCCGCGGTGACACCCGCCACCGCCGCCACGGCCAGCAGCATCGGGAGCTGCACCGGGTCGGAGCTCCCGTCCGTCGCCAGCGCGTCGGCGTTGCCCGCGTTGCGGACACCGGCCGGCGAGCCGTCGCCGCCGTCGGCGTTCCGGTCGGCCTCGTCCCCGTCCGCGCCGAGGATGCCGAACTCGGGCGTGTCCGCCCCGCCCGGAACCCCGTCCGACGGGGCGTACTGCAGCTCCGGCGGTACCGAGATCCCGGCGCTCGGGGCCTCGGCCCGCGGGATGTCGCTGTAGTCCCGGCGGGCCGCCCGCGCGTCGCCGGTGCCCTGGTAGCCGCCGTCGGCACCGGGTTCGCCGGTCGTGCCGGGCGTCCCGGTGGGGTCGGCGGACCCGCCGGACGGGCCGGAGTCGTCCGCGGACCCGCCGCTGCCGGACGGAGCGGAGGTTCCCCCGGTGTCCTGCCCGGAGGAGGTGGGGGCGGTGTAGTCGGTCGCCGTCAGGGTCAACCCGCAGTTGTCGGCGACCTCGGCCGCGATCGTGTCGAGCGTCTTCTCCTGGGTCGACGGCAGTGCGCCCAGTCCCGCCGAACCGTCGAGCGCCGCACGGACCGCCGTGCCGATGGCGTCGCCGCCGACCGCTCCCGATCGTGCCTGCGGGATCGTGCCGACGGACAGTCGCTCGTCGGCGATCTTGTTGGCGAGATGGTTCGGCCAGATCGTGACGTCGTGGACGACGACGATCGTCTTGGCCTCCCGGACCCCCTGTTCGACGAGGCTCGACACCGCGGCACCGTCGAGCGTCACCGTGTCACCGACCCCGCCGGAGACCGTGCCGGTACACGAGTCGGCGTCCGCGGTGGCGGCCGAGGCCGACCCCGCGGCGAGAAGGCTCATGCCGCCCGCCACCACCGCGACCGTGGTCGCGGTGAATGCCTTGCGGGTCACCCTGGTCAGGGCGGTGGGGCTGAGTCGCACGGGCTGTCCCTCCCGAATTGGCGAGCTGTCGACACGGTAACGACGGTTCGGCGGCGTCGGTGACGCCCACGGTGGAAAATCCGGGCCCCGCGCCGTCGTCGTGGGGCCCGGAACCGGCTCCGGGTGGGCGGGTCACATCTCCGACCGCCGTCGGCGGACCCAGGTCTGGACCAGGGTGGTGCCGACGAACGCGACCGCGGCCACCGCCACGAGCAGCGGGAGCCGGTCGAGTACGGCGGCCTCGTCCGCGGCGCTAGCACGGTCGGTCGCGTGGCCCTGACCGGCATCGTCCGGTGGTACGGCC
>NZ_KE387088.1:0-2167 GCF_000430445.1 Saccharomonospora iraqiensis subsp. iraqiensis | reverse complement strand
CACCCCACCGGCACCCCGGCGGCGCCGTCCCCGCACCTGCGGGGGCGGCGCTTTTTCGTGTTCCCCGGCCGTTCCCACTTGACCTCTTCATCTGCGCGGTGACATGGTTACCCACATGACTAATGAACCAGCGAGGCACCGGGTGCTCGGACGGGGGCGGTGATGGACGACGGCAGGCCGCTGTTCCAGCAGATCGCCGAGCAGATCGAAGACTCGATCATCGACGGCTCGCTGGAGGAGGAGACGAGGGCGCCGTCGACGAACGAGCTCGCCGCCTTCCACCGGATCAACCCGGCCACAGCGGCGAACGGGATCAACAAGCTGGTGACCGAGGGGTCGCTCTACAAGAGAAGGGGGGTCGGCATGTTCGTCGCGACCGGGGCACGGGAGCGGTTGCTCGAACGCCGCCGCACCGCGTTCGGGGAGAAGTACATCGCCCCGCTGCTGGCGGAGGCACACCGGCTCGGCATGGACGCCGACGACCTGAAGAAGATGATCGACGTCTGGAGGGACGACGCATGAGCGTGGCCACCATGCGGGGGGTGACCCGACGCTACGGCGACACCACGGCCGTGGCCGACGTCTCCTTCGACCTGGGTGAGAACCGGATCCACGGCCTGCTCGGCCGCAACGGGGCGGGCAAGAGCACCGCCATGCGACTGCTGACCGGGCAGGAACGGCAGACCGACGGGGCGATCGAGGTCTTCGGCGCGAACCCGTACGAGAACGCGGCCGTGCTCGACCGGGTCTGCTTCATCCGGGAGTCGCTGAAATACCCCGACCCGTTCAAGGTGCGGCACGCCTTCGCCGCGGCGGCACTGCGGTTCCCGCACTGGGACGCGGACTCCGCGGCCGAGCTGGCCGACGAGTTCGGCCTTCCGCTCCGCAAACGGATCAAGAAGCTCTCCCGCGGTCAGACCTCGGCGGTGGGCATCATCATCGGGCTGGCCGCACGCGCGCCGTTGACCCTGTTCGACGAGCCCTACCTCGGCCTGGACGCGGTGGCGCGGCAGCGCTTCTACGACCGGCTGTTGGCCGACTACACCGAACACCCGCGCACGATCGTGCTGTCCACCCATCTGATCGACGAGGTCAGTGACCTGCTCGAACACGTCCTCGTGATCGACTCCGGGCGCATTCTCATGGACGAGGGCGCCGAGGATCTGCGGTCCCGGGCGGTCACGGTGAGCGGACCGCGCGACGCGGTCGAACGGTTCGCGGCCGGGCACACCGAACTGCACCGGGAGGCGCTCGGCGGGTTCCTCCGCCTCACCCTCTCCGGCGCCGTGCCCCGGCAGGGCACCGACAGCGTGAGTGTGGAACCGGTGTCCCTGCAGCAGCTGGTCGTGCGCACGACCCAGCTCACCGACGCGCAGACGGTTCCGGCGGGAACCACCAACGGGCACGACAGCAGCAGGGAGGCCGGACGATGAACCGCCTGACGCGGCTGGTCCGCATCCAACTGGTCAACGCCCCCGCCGTGCTCGGCCTGCCGGTGCTCGTGCTGGCACTGGTCATCGCGGCCAACGTGCTGATCTTCGCCACGCTGCAGGGGGCCGGCGGGGGCAACGCCGAGGGCAACGCCACCGGGGCCCTCACCGCGATCTACGCCGTGATGCTGGTCGTGCATCTGCAGACGATGACGCAGACGTTCCCGTTCGCGGTGAGCCTGTCGGCCACCCGCCGGGACTTCTTCGGTGCCACCGTGCTGGTCGTGCTCGGGCAGTCGGTGTTCTACGGCGTGCTGCTGGCGATGCTGGACGTCGTCGAACGGGCCACCGGCGGGTGGGGCGTGAACATGACGCTCGTGACGCTGCCGATCTTCTCCCAGGACGGTTTCCCGCTGCAGGCACTGGCCTACACCGCGCCGTTCGTGCTGATGTCCTTCCTCGGCATCTGGTTCGGGATCGTGTTCCAGCGCTGGGGCCAGTTCGGTGCCTGGGCGCTGGGCATCTCCCTCGGCGTGCTGGCCGTCGCTTTCGTCGCGCTGGTCAACTGGCTCGACGCCTGGTCGGCCGTGGGCGAGTTCTTCACGGGCCAGCCGCCCCTGATGTGGCAGGCCGGATACCCGCTCCTGGCGTCGGTCGTGCTCGGCGCGGCCGCCTACCTCACGGCGCGACGCGCCGTGCCGTGAGGCGTGCGTGCGCCGGTCCCGGGGCGGGGGCGG
>NZ_KE387087.1:39125-42501 GCF_000430445.1 Saccharomonospora iraqiensis subsp. iraqiensis | reverse complement strand
GAGCGTGCTCGGTGCGTCCCCGCGGGCGAGGCGGGCGGCCTCGGCCACCGCGTCGCGTTTGCGGCACCACCGGGACAGCACCGCACCCTCCCGGCGGACCAACCAGGTCAGCGAGTCCGGGGAGAACCGGAACACCACCGAGTACCGCGTCGCCATCGCCCCCTCCTTCGTGTCTCAGTTGCGCAACACCGTATCGGGGACGCAAGGCGCGTGGCAGCAACGACACACCCCTGTGATAGTGAAAGTGCAACGGACGGAAGGCGGGGAGATGGAAGGCCGGATGGACGCGCGTCGCCTCTACGACGCCCTGGACGCCCAGCGCAGGGCCCAGGGAATCTCGTGGCGGCAGCTCGCCGAGCGGGCGGGGGTGAGCCCGTCCCTGCTGAGCCGGATGGGCAACGGGCAGCGCCCCGACCTCGACGGGTTCATCGCGCTGGTGCAATGGCTCGGCACCCCCGCCGAGGAGTTCATGGTGGAGCCCGGCGGGCACCGGGACACGACCGTCAGCCTCGAGACGCAGCTCGCACTGCTGCTGCGCGCCCGGGACGACCTCACCGAGGCGGACAAGGACTACCTGCTGGACATCCTCGGCGCCACCATGCGGCGGATCAAGGCGGACCGACGGGAGGGGTGAGGTGGCCCTGCGGCACGGTTTCAAGGCGACCGCGCGACGACTCGCGCTCGACGTGCGGGCGGAGCTGGGTGTGGACACGTTCGCACCGCTCGACCCGTACGCCCTCGCGGACCTCTACGGCATCCCGGTGTTCGACCTGAGCGCCCCGTGGCTGCCCACCGAGGCGGTGCGGCACTTCACCGGGCCCGCCGCGTCCGCCTTCTCCGGTGCCCTGCTGTCCACCGGCACGGCCACCGTGATCGTGGAGAACCACGTCCACGACGACACCCGCCGCCGGTCGACGGTCGCCCACGAGATGGCGCACGTGCTGCTGGAACACGAGTTCGGTGTCCTGCTCGGCGACGGTGCGGGGTGCCGGCCCGGTCCGCGGCCGACGTCGTCCTCGACGGTCGAGCAGGAGGCCACGGAGCTGTCCGGGGAGCTGCTGGTGCCGTGCGACGCGGCCCGCGCGGCGGCGTTCCGCAACTGGACGGACGCCTCGGTCGCCCGCCACTACCGGGTGAGCGAACGGCTCGCCCGGTGGCGGATGAACGTCACGGGAGCCCGCCGTATCGCCTGCCGCACCCGCGCCGGGCGGCCCCAGGGTCTCCGGTACCGCTCCCCGGCACCGGCCTCCGGCGAGTGAGCGCGCCCCGGACCGGGTCACCGGAGCTGCCCCCGGCGACCCGGTCCGGTCGGCTCCTCCCGGTCAGCTCGTCTCGGACCTCCTGCCGTGGACGGCGATGGCATAGATGGCCACCACGTCGACGGCGATGATCGTCAGCGCCCACACGGGGAACGCGGGGATGAAGGCCATGCTCACGATCGCGCTGATCGACGCGATGGCGATGCCCGCGACCCGTGCCCAGGTCTGCCCGCTGAACAGGGCGAGTGCGGTGACCACGGCCAGCGCACCGATGCCGAGGTGCACCCAGCCCCAGATCGCGTAGTCCAGGTTCAGCGCGAGGTTGCTCTCCGCGACCCCGTAGAACGCGCTGTTCAGGATCGTGGTCAGCCCCACGATCAGCTGGAAGGCCCCGATCAGCCCCAGCACCGACGAGGCGAACATGATGCCTGCGGGCCCGCCGAAGACCTGACCACCGGGCTGCGCCGCGGAAGGGCCCTCCGTCCGGGCGCGGACGGCCTCGGTGTCCTGACCGCGGGTCTGCGGCGGGACGCGCTGGGTGCCGACCCGCTCGGTCTGCTGTGCCTGGGGGTTCTGCGACGTCTCACTCATGACGGTCCCTTCGACGACATCACGGATGGCACCTCCACGATCGGACGCCGCACCCACCCGCACATCATGCGTGGCGGATGAATCGGCCCCGTGCCGGCGGGATCGGGACCACCGGCGGCACGCCCGGCCCCATCGGCCGTCCCGGCCGGGGTCTTTCGTCCGTGGTGGAACCTCTCCCGCACCGCCTACCGTCACGGTCGGGACAGGCGAGCAGGGCCACCAGGGCGGTCGCGCGTCAGCACCGCGACGTGGCACACCGCGACGACGCGCACGGCGTCGGAAAGGTGGGTGCCGGTGGACATCGGGCCCGGGCGGGGCGACCTCATGCGGGAACCCGGCACGGACGGCCCCTCGGGGCATCGGGCCGGATGGACGGATCCGGCGGGCCGGTTCGCCGTGCCCGCGGCTCCGTCCTGCGCCGTGTCCCGCACCCGGACGGTGCGACGGCTGCACGACGCCGTGGCACGCCCGTTGACCGTGGTCAGCGCCCCGGCAGGGACGGGCAAGACCTCCCTGCTCGCGGAATGGGCCCGCACGCGGGATCCGGCCGACACCGGGTGGATCTCGTTCGAGGACGCCGACGATCCGTTCTGGACACTGCTGCTCGACCGGCTGGCCGACCTCGGCGTGTCGCTGCCGTCCGGCAACGGGCACCGCACGGATCCCGACGCGGTGGGGATGGACCGGGCGCGGCTGCGGGCGGTCGCCGGGGCGGTGGCCGGATGCGGCCGGGTGCTGACGCTGGTGCTCGACGACTACGACGTCCCCGCCTCCCGCGCGGGGCGGATACCGGGGTCCCATGATGGCGGACGGGGCTCCTCCGATGTCGCCGTCGGGGTCGACTTCCTGCTGCGCCACACGTCCGGACGGTTGCGCCTGGTGCTGTCCGGCCGCACCGACCCGCCGCTGCCGCTGTACCGCTACCGGCTCACCGACACCCTCGCCGAACTGCGCACCGCCGACCTGGCGTTCGACGACGACGAGGCCGCCCGGCTGCTCACCGGTCTCGGTGCGGACGTCGACCCGGACACGGTGCACCGGCTCACCGAGCACTACGACGGCTGGGCGGCCGGGCTGCGGCTGGTCGGCCGCCACCTCGCCGAACACCCGGTGCCGGACGCCCGGGGAGGACCGGGCGAACCGCCCGGCGAACTCCCCGACGTCGACGACTACCTGCGGGCCGAGGTGCTGGACCCGAAACCCGGGCCGGTGCGGGAGCTGTTGCTGCACACCTCGGTGGCCGAACCCGTGTCCACCGGGATCGCGGAGGCACTCGCGGGACCGGGCGCGGCGCGGACACTGCGGAGGCTGCCGGGCGAGAACACCTTCGTCACACCGCTTCCCCCGCCCGCCGACGGCTACCGGTACCCGCCGTTCTTCCGGCGGTTCCTGCGCGCCCGGCTGGCCGAGACACCCCGGGAGTGGGCCGGGGCGCACCGTCGGACGGCGGCGTGGCTGCGCTCCGCCGGACGGCCGGAGCAGGCGCTGGCGCACCTGTGCGAAGTCGGTGACTGGCACACGGCCGC
>NZ_KE387087.1:34542-39025 GCF_000430445.1 Saccharomonospora iraqiensis subsp. iraqiensis | reverse complement strand
CGCGCCGGGTGCCCCGTTCCCGTTCGCCGTGCCGGCCCGGGGGGAGCCGGTGCCCGACGGGCCCCGGTCCGAGGCCCCCGTTTTCCCGGACGCGGTGTGCGCGGCGGCGTCCCGGTCGTCCTCCAGCCTGCGCAGCCGCTCCTCGTACATCGCGATACCGGACAGCCGCACGCGCACCTGCGCGTGTTGCCGCCGGATGGCCTCCACCAGCATGCGCGCCTCGGCGATCTCCGACTCGCCGGTGGGCGACCCGGCGTTCCAGGTGATCCGGTCGCGCAGGTCCTCCAGTCGCCCCTCCTGGGCCGCGACGTGCGGCAGGAGGCGCTGCACCTCACCGGTGGTCCGGTCGAGCTCGTCCCGGGCCCGGCCCAGCGCCTCCTCCAGCACGGCGATCCGGCGCCGGTGGTCGGCCAGGCGGGTGTCGTGCCCGTCCAACCGGTCCCGCGTGCGGTCCTCGACGCGCAGGTCGACGAACCGGGCGAGCCGGTCGCCCACACCGTCGCGGAGCAGTCTCCACGGGTTGAGTGACGTCATGGGCGCTCCTTCGGATGGCGTCGCGTTGTCGGGACAGCTCCCCCTCGCCCCCACGGGGCCGACCGTGTTCCCTCCGCCGGACCCGTCATGGCAGCAACCGTGCGGTCCCGGTGCCGGCCCAGGAGTCGAGCAGCGCGTCCTCCGCGGGCCGCGGGTCGTCCCCGGGACCGGAGCCCCCGGGACCGAGGCCCGCGAGCACCAGTTCGGCGTCGGGGAACGAGGTCCTGGCGATCCAGGCGGCCACCGTCCCGGTGGCGGGTGTCTCCGGGCCCGGTGTGCCGCTGTCCGGCCGCTCCCGCTCCGCGGCGGTGTCCGGGGCGTCCGCCGGGTGTGTCGGGGCGAGCGCGCGGATCAGCGGCCGGGTGAACTCCCGAGCGGGCACCGGAACGAAGCCGAGGTCGACCGGCCACCACCGCGGCAGGTCCCGTGGATCCGGGTACGCCGGACCGGGTTCCACCAGGAGGTAGAGCTTCGACCGGTAGTCGGCGAAGACCCATTTCGTCGCCCGCAGCGCACGGTCGAAGACCACGGCGTGCGTCCGCACCCCCACCGCGGGCGGCCCGTCGGGTTCGTCGCACACGTACTCACCCACCCGGATGACGAGGTCACACGCGTCGATCGCGGTGGCGCGCCCGGGGTCCGCGGGCATCGGCCGCGGCCCCACCACGGCCACCGAACGCGGCCGTGGGCGGTCGGCGTAGACCCGCAGCAGCTCCACCGTCAGGTTCGGTGTGACGACACCCGCGTCCATGCGGCGGAAGCTATCAGGAGTCCCGTTCGTGCGCGAACCGTAATCAAAGATCAACAATCCGTGTCGCGTCGGTGCGCCGACCGGCCACCGCGACGACGGGGGGCCGCACCGGGTTCACGTCGTCTTCACGGGGCGGAAACGCGCAGGTCGCGACCACCCGGGTCGGTTGTACCGGACCGCCCGATCGCCGCCGACGGTCGCCAGTACCCTCATATCCCGTGCACGCCACAAGCACTGTCGATCCCACGGAAACGGCCACGATGACGTCGGCACCTCCCCGCCCGGACAGCAGGTCGTTCGGACGTGCCTTCACCGACATGACCAGCGGGGCGAGACAGACCGAGCTCTGGGGTCATCTGGCCTGGCAGGACATCAAGCAGCGCTACCGCCGGTCGGTGCTCGGCCCGCTGTGGATCACCATCAGCATGGGGATCACCGCACTGGGCCTGGGCATCCTGTACGCGGAGCTGTTCGGCTCGCAGATCTCGACGTTCCTGCCCTACATCACGACGGGCTTCATCGTCTGGAACTTCCTGCTGGGCTGTCTCACCGAGGGCACCGACACGTTCATCTCGAACGACGGGCTGATCAAGCACCTACCCGCACCGTTGTCGGTGTACGTGCTGCGCACGGTGTGGCGGCAGACGATCATGTTCGCGCACAACCTGGTCGTGTACTTCGTCGTGATCGGGATCTTCTGGGGAGCGGTCACGACCCCCGGCTACACGCTGCTGGAGAACGGGATCCAACACCCCGGGCTCGGCTGGAACGCCCTGCTCGCGGTTCCCGGGTTCGCGCTGCTGGCGATCAACGCCGGCTGGGTGGTGATGCTGTTCGGGATCGCCTCCACCCGGTTCCGGGACATCCCCCAGGTGGTCTCCAGCTTCACGAACCTGCTGTTCTTCATGACGCCGATCGTCTGGTCCACCGACATCCTCAAGGACCGCTTCGGGGACACGGCGCCGGACTGGCGGAACTACGTGGCCGAGCTGAACCCGCTCTACCACTTCATCCAGATCGTGCGGGCCCCGCTCATCGGTAACCAGCAGAGCTGGCACCACTGGGCGATCGTCGGCGGCATCACCGTCGTCGGGTGGCTCCTGGCCCTTCTGGTGCTGCGCAACTACCGTGCCCGTGTCGCGTATTGGGTGTGACGAACATGGTCAGCATTGACGTCTGGAACGCCGCGGTCGACTTCCCGATCTTCGACGCGAAGAGCCGGTCGCTGAAGAAGAAGGTTCTCGGCAAGGTCGGCGGCAAGATCGGCACCGAGAGCCGGGTCCCGATCATCGAGGCCCTGCACGACATCACCCTGTCGTTGTCCACCGGCGACCGGGTGGCCCTGGTCGGGCACAACGGCGCGGGCAAGTCCACGCTGCTGCGGCTGCTGTCCGGCATCTACGAACCCACCCGGGGCGCGGCCCGGATCAACGGCCGGGTGGCGCCGGTCTTCGACCTCGGCGTCGGCATGGACCAGGAGATCTCCGGCTACGAGAACATCCTGATCCGCGGGCTGTACCTGGGCATGTCGCGCAAGCAGATGGAGAAGCGCGTCGACGACATCGCCGAGTTCACCGAGCTGGGTGACTACCTGTCGATGCCGCTGCGCACCTACTCCACCGGGATGCGGGTGCGGCTGGCGCTCGGCGTGGTGACCTCCATCGACCCGGAGATCCTGCTGCTCGACGAGGGCATCGGCGCCGTGGACGCCGCGTTCCTGAACAAGGCTCGCGACCGGCTCGTGGACCTGGTGCGTCGCTCGGGTCTGCTGGTCTTCGCCTCCCACCAGGACGACCTGCTGCTGGAGATGTGCACCTCGGCGATCTGGATGGACGAGGGCCGGCTGCGGATGCAGGGATCGCTGCGGGAGGTCATCACCGCGTACAAGGGCCGTGACCCGTTCGAGAACCTCGACCAGGCCGCGCTGGACCGCATCGGCCAGGCGGCGGCGAGCGATGCCTGACGGGGGCCCCGTGCCGGAGACGGATGCGGGGGGGAACGCGGTTCCGGAGCCGCTGGGTGCCGACGCGGTCGTGGCGGTCGTGGTCACCCGGCATCGCCGTGACCTGCTCACCGAGTCGCTGAAGGTGGTCACGTCCCAGACCAGGCCGGTCGACCACCTCGTCGTGGTGGACAACGGCCCGGACCGCCCCGCGCGGGACGTGGTCGTCGACTGCCCCATCCCGTCGACGTACCTGCCCTCGCACCGCAACCTCGGCGGTGCGGGCGGCTTCGCGCTCGGCATGCTGCACGCACTCGCGCTCGGCGCGGAGTGGGTGTGGCTGGCCGACGACGACGGCAGGCCCGCCGACGAGGACGTGCTGCGCGTGCTGTTGGAGGAGGCGCGGCGCCGGGACCTGGCCGAGGTGTCCCCGGTGGTCGCCAACATCGACAGCCCGGACCGGTTGGCGTTCCCGCTGCGCCGCGGGCTGACGTGGAAACGCTCGGCCGACGAACTGGGGGAGGACTTCCTGCCGGGCATCGCGTCGCTGATGAACGGCGCACTGTTCCGTGCCTCCGCGCTGGAGGTCACCGGGGTGCCGGACCTGCGGCTGTTCGTCCGCGGCGACGAGGTCGAGCTGCACCGCAGGCTGGTGCGCTCGGGCCTGCCGTTCGGGACGTCGCTGCGCACCGCGTACCTGCACCCGAACGGGTCGGACGAGTTCAAGCCGATGCTGGGCGGTCGGTTCCACGCGCAGGACCCGGAGAACGACGTCAAGCGCTACTACACCTACCGCAACCGGGGCTTCCTGCTCTCCCAGCCGGGCATGCGCAAACTCGGTGCACTGGAGCTGCTGCGCTTCGGCCTCTACTTCGTCGCGGTCAAACGTGACCCCCGGGCCTTCGCCCGGTGGCTGCGCCTGGTGCGTCAGGGCCGCCGGGAACGGTTCCACCGGTACTGACCGGTACTGACCCCGGTGCCCCGGGGAGGCAGCACGCTGCGGAACGGGAGAACCGCCGCGGAACAGGGGATGTCGCGTTCCCGGTGAAGCCGTCACTCGCCGATGACCGGCGGCGCCGTGCGCTCCTCGGTGCCGAAGACGCTGTCCGGGTCCGCCTCGACGAGGTAGCTCGGCCGTTGGTGCTCCTCGTCCTCACTGCCCTGACCGCCACGCCCGGCACCGGCCCCCATCGGTGCGCCACCCATGCCGGCACGACCTGCCGCGGAGGCCGCCGCGGGACCACCGGCCGCCGCCG
>NZ_KE387087.1:32274-34442 GCF_000430445.1 Saccharomonospora iraqiensis subsp. iraqiensis | reverse complement strand
CGCCGGGCCGGCGGTGTGGCCGGTGTCCCGGTCGGCGGGCCGGCCGGGACCGGGGCCCGTGGCGTGCCCGGCCCCTCCGTCGTGGTCACTGCTCGCGTCGTCGGTCCGAGTGGTCATCTCCGCCCGTCTCGTTCGGCTTCCCCGCGTAAGCTACCCGCCCGGGCGGGCCGTTCCGGCCGGACGGGGAGGGCCCCGGCCGTGTCGTCGCCGAGCGGGACGGGGCCGACACCGTCCGGGGTCACGATCCGGCCCGGGGCCCGGGTCAGGACCGCACGGCGACGACGGTGAACGGGCCCACGTCCCGCCGCTCGAACCCGGGGGCGTCGAACACCTCCGGGTCGAACGACACCGGGTTCCCGGCCACGGGGTCGGAGCGGGGGAACACGCTGGAGGTCAGCGTGTACCGCAGCGTCCCGTCGTCGCGGCGGTCGAGCACGAACACCGTGGGCGGGGGGAACGGCCCGTCGGCCAGGCGTGCGCGCAGGGTGGCGGCGTCGTCCGCGTCCGCCCAGGAGCGGATCTCGGCGGCCCGCTCGTCGTAGCGCGCGAGCGGGTTCGCGTAGTGCGGGGTGAGCTGCTGAAAGTTCCAGTAGGGCGAGAACATCAGCAGGTGGTGCTGTTCGGTCAGCAGCACCTGCCCGGTCGGACCGCCCGCCGTCATCCCGTCGATCGCGTCGGTGAGCTGCGGGGTCCACGCGGCCGGATCGGACGGGTCACGTTGCCCGTCGGGTGTGCGCCCGGTCGGGTAGTAGTCCGACTCGGCGTCGTCGATCACCCCGGACAGGTCCGCGCGCACGGCGTCCTGGATCATCACCACCGACCCGGCCACGGCCAGGACGGTGACCAGCACCCGCACCCGGGGACCGGACCACCCCGTCCCGGGCCGGGTCGCGAGCCACCGCCGTAGCCACCGCGCTCCGGCCAGGACGCCCAGCACCCCCGCCACGGCCAGGGTGAGCCCGACCGTGGGGACGAACCGGAAGGACAGCAGCGTGGTCTCGCCCAGCAGCGCGAGGGTCGACAGGCCGAACCAGGCGTACACCGCGGCCGCGAGGACCGCCAGGACGAACGCGGTGGTGTCGGTGAACGCCGCCGCCACCGCCCACACCAGCCCGACCAGGCACAACAGCCCGAACACGCTGGGCACGGTGAACGGGGTGGGCAGGTAGGCACCGCTCTGCGGCAGGAAGTTCGGTGCGAGCGACGGCTCGGCCAGCCCGCCCGCCGCGACGAACGGTGCCCACACGAGCGCGGCGAGCACGGCGGAGATCACCGCGACGACGGCGGTCCGGCCGACCGACCGGCGCAGCGCGGGGCCGAACCGTTCCCCTTCCCGCACGGCGGCCACGACGGCGAGCACGGCCAGCAGGACCACCAGCAGCGCCCCGAAACCGAGGTGCAGCGTATAGGTCAGCCCGCAGACGCCGAGGTAGCCGCCGACGACGCCGAGCACCCACCACGGCGCCCGGTCGCGACGGCGCAGGGCCGACCAGGCGAGCAGGGCGACCGGCGGCAACCACGCGGTCGTGGGCCAGGCGTACGGCTCCTCCACGCCCACGGTGACGAACCCGGCGACGGTGGTCACCAGCGCGGCGAGGAACGCCGTCCGGCGCCGCAGCACCAGCGTGTACAGCACGTACGTCACCACCGCCGTCAGGGCGCACCAGGCGATCGCGTACGGCTTGTAGGCCTCCCAGCCGGACATGCCGGTCACCTCGGCGACCCGGCCGCCGAGCCAGAACCACCCGGCCGGGTAGTACGGCGGCAGGTCGACGTAGTTCATGTCCTGCAGCGCCGCCGACGACGACGCCCGTTCGAGGTACTGCAGCCGGAACGTGTTGTCGACCGAGGCCCCGCCGAGGAAGAACCGGGTCGCGTGCAGCGGCAGCGCGAGCACCAGCGTGGCCAGCGTGCTCAACGTCGTCCACACGCCGAGCTGTTTCAGCCACGTCGGCCACCGCCGGACCCGCGCCGACCCCAGCGCCGTGAACACGACGGCGAACAGCACGGTCACCGCGGCCACCAGCAGCGCCTCGGGCACGTAGGTCTCCGTGCCGGAGACCGGCAGGCGCGCCACGACCGCCTGCCAGGCCGCGCTGAGCAGCACCGCGTACCCCCCGCCGAGCAGGAGCGCGGCGACCGTGCCGCCCGGTGTCCCGAACGGCGGG
>NZ_KE387087.1:23630-32174 GCF_000430445.1 Saccharomonospora iraqiensis subsp. iraqiensis | reverse complement strand
CCGTGCGGGCGGGCGCGCCGCACGACGCGGCTCGCGAGCAGGTGCGCGGCGAGCACGCAGCCGAGGGTGGCCAGCACGCCGAGGACCTGCCCACCGCCGACGAGGCCGTCCGGACCGACGATCCGTGCGACGAGTGCGAGCAGCACCGTCCAGAGGAAGCTCGGGTAGCCCTCGACGTACTCGCCCGGGTTGTACACCGGCCCGTGGCCCGTGGCGAGGTTGTGGGCGTAGCGGAAGGTGACGAAGGCTTCCCGCAGCAGGGTGCCGTAGAGCGACTGGTGGGCCAGGGAGAACGCGAGCGCGAGTCCGAGCGCGACGGCCCGCCACCGGCGTCGGGTGTTCAGGCGGGGCCAGCACACGACCACGAACCCGGCGAGGACGAGCCACGCCCCGACCGTGACCGCGATCACCAGTACTCCACACCCCTCACCCGTGCCGCCGACCGTCGCCGCAGCAACCTACCCGCCCACCCCCACGAGTCGACACCCCAGACCCGCGAGTCGACGCCCCAAGCTCGCGAGTCGACGCCCCAGGCCCGGGAGTTGACGCCCCAAGCCGGCGAGTCGACACCCCGGGCCCGCGAGTCGCGTGCTCGCGGCGACGAGCGCACGTGTCGGACCGGACCCGACCCGATCTCACACGCGGAAGCCCCGACCTGTGGATGCCGACTCCCGGGAACACGGCGTCGACTCACGGGCGTGATGCGGCGACTCGCGGATCTGAAGCGTCAACTCGTGGGTGCCCAGCGGCGACTCGCGGACCTGAAGTGGCGACTCGCGCGGGGGGAAGGGGTGGGTCAGTGGGGGGTGAGGTACTCGCGGTTGCCCAGGAACGGGCGGAGAGCCTCGGGGACGCGGACCGAACCGTCCGGCTGCTGGTGGTTCTCCAGGATGGCCACGATCCAGCGGGTCGTCGCGAGCGTGCCGTTCAGGGTGGCCGCGGTCTGCGTCCGGCCGTCGGCGTCGCGGTGGCGCACCGCGAGCCTGCGCGCCTGGAACGTGGTGCAGTTCGAGGTGGAGGTCAGCTCGCGGTAGGCCCGCTGGGTGGGCACCCACGCCTCGCAGTCGTACTTGCGGGCGGCGCTGGTGCCGAGGTCACCGGCCGCGGTGTCGATCACCCGGTACGGCACCTCGATCTTCGCGAGCATCTCCTCCTCCCAGGACAGCAGGTTGGCGTGCTCGGCCTCGGCGTCCTCGGGACGGCAGAAGACGAACATCTCGACCTTGTCGAACTGGTGCACGCGGATGATGCCGCGGGTGTCCTTGCCGTACGAGCCCGCCTCCCGGCGGAAGCAGGACGACCACCCCGCGTACCGGCGCGGGCCACCGGACAGGTCCAGGATCTCGTCCGAGTGGTATCCCGCCAGCGGGACCTCCGAGGTGCCCACCAGGTACAGGTCGTCGTCGGCCAGGCGGTACACCTCGGAGTCGTGCTCGCCGAGGAAACCGGTGCCGGACATGACCTCGGGCCGCACCAGCACCGGCGGGATCATCAGGGTGAACCCCTTCTCCGTGGCCTGGGCCGCGGCCAGGTTCAGCAACGCGAGCTGCAGCTGCGCACCGATTCCGGTGAGGAAGTAGAACCGCGCGCCGGAGACCTTGGCCCCGCGCTCCATGTCCAGGGCGCCGAGTCCCTCGGCCAGGGCGAGGTGGTCGGCGGGCTCGAAGTCGAACTCGGCCGGCGTGCCGACGTGCTTGAGCACGGTGTAGTCGTCCTCGCCCCCGGCGGGAACCTCGGGGTGGACGACGTTCGGGACCGACCGGTGCAGCTCGTCGAACTCCGCGCCCGCCCGGTTCTGCTCGGCCTCGGCGTCCTTGACCCGGGCGGCGAGCTCCTTGCCCCGTGCCAGCAGCTCCTCGCGCTCGTCCCCGGAGGCCTTGCCGATCTGTTTGCCGAGCTGCTTCTGCTCGGCGCGGAGGTTGTCGGCCGTGGCGATGGCGGACCTGCGCTCGGCGTCGAGGGCCAGCAGTCGGTCGACCACGCCGTCGTCCTCGCCCCGGGCCCGCTGCGAGGCGCGCACGACGTCGGGTTCTTCACGCAGGATCCTGAGGTCAATCACGCCCTGAGAGGGTAGTCGGCCCTCTCCTCACCCGGTCGAGCCGACCGGGTTTTCGCGTCCGGGGCGCGCTCCGGGGAGCCCGTCGCCGAGGTCGGACGACCCCGACCCACGGAGTCGGGAGAGAACGCCGCCGGAGTCAGGAGAGACCGCGCACGAACTCCGCGACCACGCGACCCAGCTGCTCGCCCGCGTCCTCCTGGAGGAAGTGGCCCGCATCCGGGATCGTCGGGTGCTCCCGCCCGGCGGCGCCGGGCATCTTGCGCTGCAGGATCGGCGCCATCGCCCCGGTGATCGGGTCGTTGTCCGAGAACGCGCAGAGGAACGGCAGGTCCCGCGTCGACAGCCGTTCCCAGGCGGCCCGGTTGGCCTCGGTGGCCGGGTCGTCGGTGCTGGTGGGCACGAGCGCGGGCATCGCCCTCGGGCCCGCCTTGTAGGTCTCGTTCGGGAACGGCGCGTCGTAGGCGGCGAGTTCGGCCTCGGTCAGCTCGTGGGTGCAGCCGGACTGCACGAACCGGGACACGTCGAGCACCTGGGCGTTCTCCACCGCGTCGCGGAAGGCCCACCAGATCTTCGGCATGTCGAAGTCACCGGTGGGCAGCCCGGTGTTGGCCGCGACCACACCGGCGAAGCGTTCGGGGTTCTCGGCGACCAGCCGGAGGCCGATCAACCCGCCCCAGTCCTGCCCGACGAGGGTGACCCCGTGCAGGTCGAGGGCGTCGAACGCGAAGGCGCGCATCCACTCGACGTGCCGGGCGTAGGTGTGGTCGGCGACGTCGGCGGGCTTGTCCGAGCGGCCGAACCCGACGAGGTCGGGCGCGATGGCCCGCAACCCCGCGTCGGCCAGCACGGGGAGCAGCTTGCGGTAGAGGAACGACCAGCTCGGTTCGCCGTGCAACAGCAGAACCGGCGGACCGTCGGGTGGCCCCGCCTCGACGTAGCCCACCCGGATGATGCCGTGCGTCGGGTGGTCGACATCCGCGTACGACGGCGGGTAGTCGAAATCGGGCAGGTCCGTGAACCGGTCCTCAGGCGTTCGCAGTAACCGCACGCGCCCCACGGTAATGCACCGCGTCCACCATCTGGGCGGCCGGACACCAACCCGATATGTGACCGGGACAACTCGCCCCCGGTGTTGGTCGTGAAGGCCCCCTTCCCTGCGTCACACGCAGCGAAGGACCCCCTCGCTGCGACACAGGCAGTGAGGGGGTCCTTCACGGCGACCTCCGCCGGGGACCGGCGGGCGGGCGGCGGGGGTTACGAGATGGCGACGGCGACGACGAGGCCGAGGGCGACGTGGGCGGCGGCCACGACCATGCTGGCCGGGGCGAACGTCTCGCTCTCGATGGTCGAACGGACGTCGATGCGGGTGGCCCATTCGAGCAGGCGCACCGCGAGCACCTGGGCGATGATCCCGACCAGGCCGTACACCAGCGCGGTGATCAGCCCCTCGGTCAGGTCGCTGGCCGAGGCCCAGATCGCGACCACCACGATGAACGCCATCGACACCAGCCCGGACGCGGTGACCATGACCGCGTTCGGCAGGCCGCGCCGCACCAGCTCGGACAGCTTGCCGGGGGTGGTGAAGTCGATGGCGTAGAAGCCGAGCAGCATCAGCAGCAGACCCACGATCGCGTACAGCAGGATCGCGCCGATCCCCCGGGCCAGGTCGGTACCGAAGGTCTCGGACAGGGCTACGAGCACAGGAATCTCCCAGGTCGAATCAACAGTTCAGCATGATCACGCGCCGGTGCCGTGTCCTCTCACGACTCCGGGATGCGGTGCGGCACGAACGCCGCACCGTCGTCGGTCACCAGCCCGGCGGTCTCCCGGATACCGAGGCCCGCCGCGCTGTCGCCGACGATCCAGGCGCCGAGCGCCGGCCGGTAGCCGTCGAACTCCGGCAGCGGGTCGAAGGCCTGGTAGACGTACCCCTCGGCCCCGTAGACACCGCCGGTCGCGGTCTCGTACCCCGGCGCGACGATGTCCACGTTGGAGCCCTCGCGGCCGAGCTTCGGCTTGCGCACGTACTCGGTGAGCAGGCCGGGCTGGTCGTTGAACGCGGGCAGCAGGTTCGGATGGCCGGGATAGTTCTCCCAGAGGATCCCGAGCAGGGCCTTGTTGGACAGCAGCATCTTCCACAGCGGTTCGACCCACAGCGTCTGCGGCAACGACTCGACGGCGTGCCGGCCGAACTCCTCGTCGATCACCCACTCCCAGGGGTAGAGCTTCACGACGGTGTTCATCGGCGCCTCGGCGAGGTCGACGAACCGCGTGAGCAGCGGATCCCAGCCGATCTCCTCGATGGCGAGCCCGACGGTGTCCAGACCGGCCTCGGCCGCGGTCTCCTGGAGGTACGAGGTGGTGAGGTGGTCCTCACCGGTGGGGTCGGCGCCGGACCAGGTGAAGTGCAGTTCCTTCGAGGGCAGCTGCCCCGCGACCGTGGACCACCGCTCGACGAGCTGTTCGTGCAGCGAGTTCCACTGGTCGTCGTCCGGGTGGACGGTGGTCTTCCAGTGCCACTGCACCACCGCCGCCTCCAGCAGCGAGGTGGGGGTGTCGGCGTTGTACTCCAGCAGCTTGGCCGGACCCCGGCCGTCGTAGCGCAGGTCGAACCGGCCGTAGACGTGCGGGTCACGCCGCCGCCACGACTCGGCGATGTGCGGACCCACCCACTCGGGCAGCCCGAACTCGGCATAACGCTCGGTGAGCACGACGTGGTCCACGGCCTCCAGGCACATCGAGTGCAGCAGCTCCACATCGGCCTCGATCGAGAGCACCTCGTCCATCGGCAGGACGTAGTGCACCGACTCGTCCCAGTACGGCCGCGCCTTCCCGGAGGCGTACCGGGCGGGGGTGCCGAACACCAGCCCCTGCTCGGCGACGGTGCGCTCCCAGTCCGGGCGGGGCGTGCCGGTCTCCCGCCGCATCAGGAGCCTCCGCCCTTGCCGAAGCTGCCGCTGCTGACGCCGAAGCCGCCGCGCTGGATGGTCTTGCCCGAGTCCGTCTTGATCTCCGCGTTCGACGGGCGGGTGTAGCTGCCCCCGGAGACCGTGCTGCCGTGCCTGGCGTTGCTGTTGCCGCTGCCGTACTTGTACCGGTACTGCCGGTAGTCGTCACCCCCGCCGGGCGAGGGCAGGAACACGATGTTGCTGCTGCTGTTGTAGTAGCCACCGTGGCTGCGGGCGTAGTCGTCGTCGCAGTAGTCGTCGTCGACGATCCTGTCGTGCTCGTCGACGCAGTGGGCCACGACCTCCTCAGGGGTGGCCACGACGTAGAAGCCCGCGATGAAGCCGACGAGCCCGACCGCGACCCCGCTGCCGATCAGCAGCTTGCGCCGGGACTCCGTCTTCCGGGCGGCCTCGGCCTGCTCGATCTCGCGCTGCTGCCGTTCGGCCTCGGCCTGCTGGCGCGCGCGTTGCTCGGCCAGGGACGGCTGTCGCGGCGCGGTGTTCTCCGCGTCCTGGAACCGCATGGAGCCGCGCGGCTGTTCCCCACCTGGTGAATTTTCGTTCTGTTCTGTCACTGAGCACTCCCGGACCGCGAGTCTGCGGATGATCACCTTAATCACTCGACGGCGACCGCGGGGCGGAAAAGGCATGATGGACTCGATGTCCACCGAGTCCGACCGCCCGTCGTCCACCACGGCGCCGCGGGCCCGCACCCGCGCGCTGATGGCGGGCGTGCTCGTCGGGGCCCTCGTCGCGATGTCGCTGACGTGGGCTTTCTCCTGGTTCCCGGAGAGTCCGGACGAGGAACGGGAACGGGAGGCCGAGCAGCTCGCCGAGCAGATCGTCGAGAAGCGGGAGAAGGCGTTCCGCTCCCCTCCGGGCAGCTGCCTGAACTGGTCGGAACCGGACGCGAGCGACGTCGCCGAGGTGTCGTGTGACGAAGAACACCTGTTCGAGGTCGTGGGACTCGCCGACGTCAGCGACGAGTACGGGACCACCGCCGCGCTCCCGGACGCCGAGCAGTGGCGGACCCTCACCGACGAGCGTTGCGGGGAACTGACCGAGGAGTACCTGGAACAACCACTGGACCCGGAGGGCAGGCTCAGCATCGGGATGCTCCGTCCGGACGACGAGCAGTGGGAGGACGGGGACCGCACCATGCACTGCGGCCTGCAGTGGGTCGGCCCGGGCGGTGGACTCCAGACGTTGACCGAACCCGCCGCCGAGACGGACCAGTCCTACGTCTGGGACACCGGGACCTGTCTGGGCATCGTGGACAAGAGCGTCGGCGACCCGGTGTCCTGCTCGGAGGCACACTCCTACGAGATCGTGGGCGTGGTCGACCTGCGGGACGAGTTCGAGGAGTTCCCCACGGAGGAGGACCAGCGCGACTGGCTGGACCCGACCTGCTCCGGGGTCCTCGAGGACTACACCGGCGGACGGGACGCGGCCGAGCTGGCCGAGGACGGGCTCATCCTGACCTGGGACCTGCGGTCGGAGGCGAGCTGGGACGCGGGGTCGAGCCTGGTGAACTGCAAGGTCGGTGCGGTCCTCGAGGACGACAGCGGACTCGCTCAGGTCCGGGGAAGCGTCAAGGAGGGCGCGGAGGACTCCGGCGACGGCGACGGCAGTGGGGACGGCTCCGGCAACGACTCCGGCGACGGCTCCGGGGACGACTCCGGGGACGACTCCGGGGGTGATTCCGGAGACGGCGGCGGGGACGGTGACGGTTCCGGGAGCGCCGACGGCGGTGGCGGCGGGGACGGCGACACCGACGGCACGGGACAGGACGGTTCCGGGTCCGGGCAGGATGGCACGGGAACCGACGACCCCGAGACGGCGAACGGCGGGTGAGCGATGCCGGTGCGGATGTCCGACGAGCACTTCGACAACCTGGTCGGCGACGCGCTGGACCAGCTCCCGGAGCAGTTCGCGGCCGCGATGGACAACGTCGTTGTGCTGGTCGAGGACCACAACGAGGAGGAGCCCGACCTGCTCGGGCTGTACCACGGGATCGCGCTGACCGAGCGCGGTCCCGACTACGGCGGGGTACTTCCTGACCGAATTTCCCTCTACCGGGAACCGATCCTGGCATCGTGCGAGACAGAGGAGGAGGTCGTCGAGGAGGTGTTGATCACCGTGGTCCACGAGATCGCGCACCACTTCGGCATCGACGACGCACGTCTGCACGAACTCGGATGGGGGTAGCCACGGTGCGACCACAGTCGCGGACAACCGGACCGGTGAGGATCACGTCGCGGCGCGGCCGATGCCTGCCGCGCCGGTGACGGCGACGCGGGACCGGCGGCTGACCTGGCTGCTCGGGTCCAACGCGTTCGCCAATCTCGGCGACGGCATCGCCAAGACCGCCTTCCCGCTGCTCGCCGCACTCGTCACCCGGGACCCGCTGCTCATCGGCGGGCTGTCGGCGGCCCAGTTCCTGCCCTGGCTGCTGTTCGGCCTGGCCGCGGGCACGATGCTGGACCGCGTGGACCGCCGCAAGGCGGTCGTGCTGGCCAACGCCGCCCGCGCGGCCGCGGTCGGTGTCACCGCGGCACTGGTGTACTTCGACGCCGCCACGATCTGGCTGATCTACCTCACCGCGCTGCTGGTGGGTGCCGCCGAGGTCGTCGCGGACAGCGCGGCGAACGTGCTGATCCCCTCGGTGGTCGGCCAGGACGGTCTCTCCGGTGCCAACAGCAAGCTCCAGGCCACCGAGATCGTGGGCCAGACCTTCCTCGGTGGCCCGGTGGGCAGCCTGACCTTCGCGGTGTTCCATGCGTTCCCCTTCCTGCTGAACAGCATCGCGTTCGCGCTGGGGGCCGCGCTCCTGATCGGGATGGCGGGCAGCTACCGGCCACGCGCTCGCGCCGAGCCGGGCGGGGGCGACGGACCGGACCCCGGAACCGGCGCGGCGGAGGGGACCGACACCGCCGGGAACGCGGACGGCACGGTGACCGCCACCCGCACCCGGCTGCGTGCCGACCTGGCCGAGGGGATGCGCTGGCTGCGGGGCAACCCGCTGATGCTGCGGCTGGTGACCGTGGCAGGCCTGGTCAGCCTGGTCACCGAGCTCGCCCAGGCGCAGCTCGTGCTGTACGCACTCGACGATCTGGACCTCAGCGACGCCGCGTTCGGTGTGTTCGGTTTCGTCGGGGGGCTCGGCGGGCTCGCCGGTGCCGCCGTGACCGCACGGCTGCTGGACCGGATCGGGGCGCGTCCGGTCCTGGTGGGCGGGATCCTCACCGCGGCGGCGGCGTTCGTCGCCATGGGGCTGGTGAACCACCCGGTGCTCTCGGCGTCGCTGTTCGGCGTGTTCGCCGCGGCTCTGGTGGCGGTGAACGTCATGCTCGCCACCACCCGGCACACCCTCGTCCCCGGGGAACTGCTGGGGCGGGTGCTGGGCGCGTGGCGCACCGTGGTGTGGGGCGCGATCCCGGTCGGCGCGCTGCTCGGCGGCGTGCTGACGCGGGTGCTCGGCACGCCGAGCGCGACGTTCCTGGTCTCCGGCCTGGCACTGGTGGGCGTGGCCGCGGT
>NZ_KE387087.1:19707-23530 GCF_000430445.1 Saccharomonospora iraqiensis subsp. iraqiensis | reverse complement strand
GGCGGGCGCGGAGGCCACCGTCGCCTCGCTGGCGCAGGTACCGCCGGAGGAGATCCACCGCGTCCAGCGGCGCCCGCTCAACCGGCCCGCCGAAGGACAGGCCCCGCGCGCGGACAGCATCACGCCGTACGCGTTCGTGCTCGACGACGATTCCCTGCCGCGGCGGCCGTGGCAGGCGCTGCGCGACGGCGTGGCGGCGGACGTCGACACGGTGTTCGGCTTCAACCGCGACGAGTACACCCTGTTCACCCTCGGCCGCGACCTCTCCCGCAAGGACCCCGCGCGCACCGCCGCCGCGGTGGGCCTGGACGCCTCCGCCGTGGACGACTACCGCGCGGCCCACCCCGGCATCGGCGACGCGGACCTGCACACGCTGCTGCTGACCGACTCGGTGTTCCGGATGCCGGCCCTGTGGTGCGCCGAGGCGCAGGCCGAGGCGGGCGGCCGCAGCCACCTGTACGAGCTGACGTGGGAGAGCCCGGCCATGGACGGGGCGCTGGGGGCCTGCC
Source organism: Saccharomonospora iraqiensis subsp. iraqiensis (assembly GCF_000430445.1). Lineage (GTDB taxonomy): Bacteria > Actinomycetota > Actinomycetes > Mycobacteriales > Pseudonocardiaceae > Saccharomonospora > Saccharomonospora iraqiensis. Next base: position 23,021 of record NZ_KE387087.1, on the reverse strand, counting down.
ACGCACTGGACCTGCCGTTGACGTTCGGCAACCTGGACACCCCGCTGACGACGATGGTGTTCGGCGAATCGGTGCCGGACGGTGCGGAGTACCTGTCCGAGCGGATCCGCACGGCGTGGCTGTCCTTCGCCCGCACCGGCGACCCGGGCTGGCCGGCCTACGACCCGGCGGAGGCGCTCACCCGGATCTGGGACGTCCCGGTGTCCGTGGCCACCGACCCCGTCGCCGCCTCCCGACGCATCTGGGCGGGGCGGGGGTGAGTCGCTCGGCGCTCAATTCGAAGCGACTCCTTTTCGACGGTCCGATATTGCGGCCCTCAAATCGGCCCACGGGCGGGCTCACCGACGCAAACCCGCTCGAACCGACTCGAAATCCGGATTCGGAACACAAATGATGCGCGGGCTCTTGCCTGTTGAACGACGGGGGGGGTAGCACGGTGAGCCGCACGAATCGATCGACACAGGCGTTCGTCATCGCCGCCGCGATTTTCACTATTTCCGGATGTAGCAGCGGCACGGCTGACACCTCGAAGCGCATACCGGCCGGGGAACCGTGCGACCTGCTTACTCCCCACGAGGCGGCCGACATACTGGAGACGAACCGGGACGACATCCTGGTGGAGCCGAGCGACGGGTTTCAATGCGACTATCGGTCCGAGTCCCTCTTCAGTGGCGCCAACGTTGTCCGAGGGCAGGACATGTCCAAGATGTCGACCGATGAACAGGTCGACATCGGCGAGATACACGGAACGCGATTGGATGTGGGCGCGGACACCAGCTGTGGGGTACACGTCGTTCTGGACGACGAAGACTCGACACAACGGTTCTCGACCATCGCAACGGGCGCACCTTCGACCATGCAAAAGACCGCATGTGAGATTTCGGACGCATTCGCCGCCGCGATCCTCGATAACCTTCCCGGATAAGCTGTTACAGGATGGAGAGGAACAGCAGCCTCTGTCTTACACACGGCGACAGATCTCCGAAGAAAAGTACTTCGACGACTTCAACCAATTGGGCAGCTGGAAGTGTTGACAATGTACGCAAAGCACTGAGTTCTGACCACCTCAGTAACGGTGACCGCGGTGGTAGTACTTGCCGGATGTGGCAGCGAAGTAGAAGCTACTTCGAAACGATTGCCACAAGGAGGACCATGTAGCCTACTGACGCCACAGGACGCTGCTGGCATTCTCGGAACAGACGTCGACGATATCAGCATGGAACCAAGTGAAGGATTCCAATGCGACTACAGCTCCGAATCGCTTCTGAGCGGAGTGAACGTGATTCGCGGGCAGGACATGTCAAAGATGTCCACCGGGGAAGACGTGAATCTTTCTGGAATTCAGGCAACGCGCCTGTCATGGGGCTCGGACACCGGCTGCGGAGTGAGCGTCAGCCTGAGTCATCAGGATCCTGATCAACAAATCTCGGCCGTCAGCACAAGCGTTTCGGCAAGGACGGACAAATCCGCGTGTGATATCGCCGACGAATTTGCTAAGACGATTCTCGACAAGCTCCCTGGATGAGAACAGCTCCCGGATGAAGACGGTCTATTACCAGGTGCTCACTGCACGGCTTCCGGGTCCGCACTCGTAGTTGATCACCTGGCGGCCGGGAAACCTCGACGTCGACAATCTACATCCTCGACCGGACTTCCTGTGTGACTTCCTTGCCAGGACGATCCCGGCGGAATCGGTGACACCGTGACTCCTGACGCCGACCTCCTGGCACAGCCCTGATCTGGATCACGGCGTCCGGACTCACCACTCCGGTGGGGGTTCGGCGCCGAGCGGGGTGACCACGGTGCACGGCACCGGGCGCGAGTTGGCGGGGTCGAGGGCGTTGAGCACGTGGCCGGCGGCGACCGGGTCGGCCATTACGGCGCCGTGCTCGGCGAAGTCGGTGGGGCAGGTCTCCTGCAGCACGTGGTTGGTGATGTTCGGCCCCTCGGCCGTGCCGCTGGTGTAGGGCACGATGAGCTCGTCGTAGCGGGTGACGATGTTGGTGTACTCGACGTCCGGGGAGAACATCCCGGCCTCGTTCAGCTCGGCGAAGTAGTCCGAGCCCATCAGGAACTGGGTGCACGACGCGCACGCCGTGCCCACCACCCCGTCCACGGCGGAGTCGAGGCCGAGCCGCTCCGCCGTCTGGTACAGCGTCGCGAGGCCGGCCGGGTTGGTCCCCTCCCACAGCGGTGTGAGGCTGACGTACTTGTCCACCACCGCCTCGCCACCGAGCTTGGTGACGTACCAGGCGGGCATGATGGTGCCCTCGGAATGCCCGAGCAGGTCCACCTTGTTCGCGCCGGTGGCGTCCAGCACCCGGTCGACGAACGCCTCCAACTCCGCGGCGGAGTCCTGCATCGTCGTCATCCCGCCCGGCTGGTAGAGCGGGAGCGCGCTGTTCAGGTCGGTGACGCCGTAGGTCAGGGCGAACACGCAGTAGCCCTCGTTCGCCAACAGCGGGGAGAACGTCTGCCAGTTCACCGTCCGGTTGGCGATCAGCCCGTGCACCAGCACCACCGGGTTCGGGTGGTCCTCGCCCGGTTCGCACGACCAGTCGTTGGAGCCCGGCGGTGGGCTGTCCGGCGCGGCGGCCTGGGCGGCGACCCCGGCCCCGATCGTCCACGGCACGGGCAGGTCGTCGTCCTCCGCCGCCGCCACGCCGGGCGCGGCGACCGTCAGCGACACCGCGGCCACGGCGGACAGCGCCGCCGCGGCGATCGACCTCATCGTCGTCATGCCTCTCCCCGCTTTGATGATCACGGGAGTCAACCACGGCGCCCCCGCCGCACACACCCGGGTTCATCCGAATGGCCTAGTCGGCACCGCCGTCTGCCGCGCGTCGTCACCGCACCACGGGGAGGTGGGAGTGACCCAGGTCTTAAGATCGCGACCCGTGGGAATTGCCGACGGACCCGGCACGTTAGTTGATAGTGAAAGACTCAAGTCTGCGGTGGTGGAGGGACCGCCATCGCGTGGGAGGTTGAGAATGCCTGCGTATCACGGTTCGGGCGGGTTCGAGTCGTTCGACGACTTCCTGGCCCGCGTTTTCGGCGTCAACGGCCCCTCCCAGGGCAACTTCGGCCGTCAGGTGCGGCGCATCGACATCACGCAGCTGCTGAGCAAGCGGGCGAACAAGATGGTGTCGCAGGCCGCACGGCACGCGGGCGAGCAGGGCCACGGGGAGCTCGACGCCCTGCACCTGCTGTGGGCGGCCACGCAGCACGATCCCGGCCGCGGCATGCTCAGCAACGCCGGTGCCGACCCCGACGCGGTGGCGCGTGCGGTGTCCGAGCGGCTGCCGCAGGCGAGC
>NZ_KE387087.1:18397-19607 GCF_000430445.1 Saccharomonospora iraqiensis subsp. iraqiensis | reverse complement strand
GTCGAGCACGGGTGCGCCCGTGTTCTGCCGCGCCCAGGCCAGGTCGCACCCGCCGGGCAGTTCGCCGAGCCCACGGAGCCGCAGGATGCCGCCGGAGAGGTCACCACCCGCGGGTACCGCGGCGCCGTCGCGGGGGCCGTCCCCGTCGGCGATGCGCAGGTCCTCGATCGGCCGGATCCGACGTCCGCGCAGGTCGACGACGTACTCCGCATCGTGGTCGCCGTCGTCCGCGCGCCGCAGCGCGCCCAGCATGCTCCATTCGCCGGCCTGCCGCGCGTGTTCGAGCTCGGCCTCGACCGCGCAGGCGGCCTGTTGACGCCACTCGGCCATGCCACCCCTTTCGGTCCAGTCCGAGTAAACCAAGGGTGCGCGCTTCCGGCGCTCTCAGTAATCCCTGCGGGTTACGGGTGCCCGCCATGCGCGTGACACGGCCGACCGGTGGCCGGGGGCGAACCGCGTCGCGGACTTCGACGAAGAGATTTCGCGTTCGGCCGGTCGTAGGGTCCAATGGTCGGGTGGAGATGATCGCGAAGACCGAGTACGGAACCGTCCGCGGCCGGGACGCCGACGGCCTCGGGGTGTTCACCGGCATCCCGTTCGCCGCGCCGATCGAGGGGCCGCGCCGCTTCCTCCCGCCGGAACCACCCGCGCCCTGGGACGGCGTCCGGGACGCGGTGCGGTTCTCGGCACCGCCGCCGCAGGGTCCGATGGTGGACGGGATGCCGTCGCTGTGGAAGCCGAAGCACGGCCTCGACTGCCTGAGCGTGAACGTGTGGACCCCCGACGTGGGTGGTTCGGGCCTGCCGGTACTGGTGTGGATCTACGGCGGGGCGTTCCTCGTCGGGTCGTCGAACGAGCCCACCTACGACGGTTCCCGGCTGGCCCGGGACGGCGCCGTGGTGGTGAGCTTCAACTACCGGGTCGGCTTCGAGGGCTTCGGCCACCTGGCCGACGCGCCCGCCAACCGGGCGCTGCTCGACCAGGTGGCGGCGCTGCGCTGGGTGCACGACAACATCGCGAACTTCGGGGGCGATCCGGACAACGTCACCGTCTTCGGCGAGTCGGCGGGCGGCACGGCCGTCGCGGCACTGTTGACCTCGCCGCTGTCGGCGGGGCTGTTCCGCCGGGCCATCGCGCAGAGCATGGCGGGCACGCTGACCACCCCCGACGAGGCCAGGGCGACGGGCGAGGCGATCGCCGCCGCGGCGGG
>NZ_KE387087.1:8985-18297 GCF_000430445.1 Saccharomonospora iraqiensis subsp. iraqiensis | reverse complement strand
CGGTGGCGGTGCCCGCGAGGGTGCCGTCGGCCAGCGGGGGCAGCGCCAGCGGCGGCACCCGGTCCGGGTCGGTGGCGATCAGCGCCCGTTCCCGCGAGTTCCACCGTTCGAGCAGGTCGGCCGAGGGGGCGACGCCGAACAGTCCGGGGTGGGTGATGCCGTGCATCCGCACACCGGGGACATGCCGGGAGTCGCACTGCTGGCCGTGGAAGTCCCAGATGGCCTTGTAGGCGTCCGGGTAGTGGTCGGTGAGGAAGCCCCCGCCGTTGACCTTGGCGAAGATCCCGCTGTAGCCCCAGCCCTGCCCGCACACCGGCCCGGTCTGCTGCGGGATCGGGCCGAGGTCGAGGATGTCGACGACGAGCAGGTCCCCCGGCTCGGCCCCCTCGACACCGATCGGCCCGCTGAGCATGTGACACCGGTCCAGGTCGACGTCGCGCACATCGTTGGCCGAGTCGTTGTTGCCGATCTGCCCGTCCGTCCATTCCCGGCACTCGATGCGGAACTCCTGTCCGGGACGCACCTGCGTGGCCACCGGCACGTCGGGGTGCCACCGGTTGTGGCCCGGAACGTCCTGTTCGGCCATGGTGCGGGACGGGTCGTGGCGGAACACTACTTCTGGCATTCGGGCACCTCACAGCGGGCTCGGTCGGGACGTCGCGGCGAACGCGGTGGGTTCAGTGGCGATGCGGGCGGCTCGCCGGGTGGGGCACGGTCCGCATGTGACGCGCCGACTCGCGGCCCACGAGCCGTTCCAGCCTCGGGTCGGCCCGCGACCGGCCGACGCGCTCCGTGCCGGGGTCGCGCCGCACCACCTCCGGCTCGTCCCGGCTCTTCTCCGCCTCGTCACGGGCACGGACGAGCTGCGGCGACACCTGTTTCAGCCGGGGCGCGGAAATGACGCGCCGCGCCTCGCTCCCGCACTCCGGGCACCATTCCGCCGCCGGAGCGGTGTTCATTCCGTGGGAACGTTCGAGGATCCCGCATTCCGGGCATCGGTATTCGTACAACGGCATATCGGAGCCGCCCTGATCATTCGTCGATGTGAACGATTCCGACGCTACCCACCCACCGGCCGTCGTGCTGGCCGCAGGCGGTGCAGCTGTCGCCCTTTCGTGAATCCTCACCCGTCCTGAGGACGAAGGTTGATCGTGGATGGATCGGGTGACCGGGGTCCCCGCTCGGGCCGGCTCGGTTCAGAGGGGCGACCAGCCGACGACGAACCCGGTGGTAAGGCCCGTCGCCCGCGGCCGGCGCGTTGCCCGAGGGGTGGTACAACCTGTGCACGATCATTAAACTCGTTTGCTGGCTCAGTGGAACCGCCGCTCAGGCCGGCGCGTCCGAGTGGCCGCCACTGGGAGATCACGTGCTGGGGGAGGTCGACATGCCTGATTTCACCGTCGATATCGGGGGGCTGACGGCTCTGGAGAAGAACCTCGGGCGCACCGTCGAAAACATCGAGCAGGCGTTGAACCGGATGGAGGATATCGGGCCGAAGTCGATCGGTCCGGACTCGCTCGACGAGGCGTGCGCCGACTTCAAGTCCGACTGGGAAGGCGGCCTGGAGAAGATTCGCGAGGCCGTCGACGGCATCAAAGGCGGTGTCGACAAGGCGATCCAGGGTTACGCTGAGCTCGAGGCGAAGTTGGAGGACACCCTCCAACAGATGGCTGACGAGGTTCGCGCCTCGGAAGAGCAGCAGGCATGAGTGACGCGGACTTTCCCAACCTCGGCTTCGACCCGGCGCACGGTGATGTGCCGAGCGTGCGCGACCTCGCCGAACAGCTCGACAAGACCGGCAAATACGCCAGGGAAGCCTTCGACGTCCTGAAATCCGTAAAGGAAAACAAGGACGTCTGGACCGGTAATGCCGCGCAGGCCTTCGCCGGTACGTTGGATATGCTGCCCGAGTACCTGGACAAGGGGCACGAGTCGCTCGACAAGGCGGCCACGGCGTTGTCCTCCTGGGCGGACGACCTCCAACGCCATCAGCAGAAGGCGCGACAACTGGAAGAGCGGGCGGCCAACGCCAGGAGACACGCGGAAAACCTCGATAGCGCTGCGAGCACGGCCAAGGCGAACGCCGCGGCACAACCGGACGACGAGCAGGTCCGCGCCTCCGCGGACGATGCGGTGCGGGCCGCCGCAGCAGCGTGGGACAAGCTCAACCAGATTCGCCAAGAGGCCAGGACGCTGCAGGAAACCTGGCAGTCGGACGCCGATGTCTGTGAAGACGCCCTGAAGGACGCCGTCGACGCCGCCCCACAGAAGTCGTTCGCGGAATCGCTCGGCGAAATCTTCGACGACGTCGGCGGCTGGTTCGCCGACCACATCGGCTCGATCGGCGACATCGCGGGCATTGTTTCTGCCGTCGCGGGCGCACTCGCGGCCATCCCGGTGTTGACCCCGATCGCCGGACCGATCGCCATCGGCACCGGCGCGATCGCGCTCGCAGCGCACGGCGCCGACATGGTGATCAACGAGAAGTACGACGATCCGAACGCCTGGGTTGGGCTCGCCGGTGACGCGGTCGGGGTGCTTCCGGGCGTCGGCGCCTTGGCCAAGGGATTCGGCGCCGCCGGCGACGTAGTCTCCGGTGCTGATCGACTGGTCGACGTGTCCCGGGCGAGCGGTGTGACCGGAGTGATGGACACGGCCGGCGAGGCCGCCGTCAGAGGCGGCAAGGCAGTGGGCCAAGGCTTTTCGGACGCCGTCACCGCAATGAAGCACCCGAGCGAAGCAACGCAGTGGCTCGCGGAGAGGGCGATGGGCTACGGCGCGCTGACGGACCCTGACTTGACGGCGAACGTGGCGAAGGGATTCGAACACGGCGTCGGGGTTTCGCTGCAGATTCCCTCGGGTATTGGGCTGTTCGACACGAGCGATGCAACCAGCGATGCCAAGGACACGGCCGGCATCGGCAGCCTTGTCCATGGCATGGGCACAATCCGATAGGACAGGGCATGCTCAGCAACCTCCTCGATGAAAATCATGCGCGCGTTCCTTTGCGGTTTCGCGTACCTGATGAGTTCTGGGAGATCGCGCTGGACGAGCCGCCGGAGGAGCGTGCCCGGAGAACGTTCGACGGCTTCCGCGGAAAACTGGGGCTCACCGAGCGGCAGGCCTTTCACCTTGCGTTTTCACAGGAACACATGGTCGTCCGACTGCGGGATCAGGGCGCCGTGTACGTGGGGCAGTGTGTGGCACGGTCGGAGATCGACCCGGCCGTGCTGACCAGTGCTCAGTACACGATCCTGGTCAAGAAGGCCGACCTGGATGCCGAGGACCCGCTGGATGCCGTGGCCGGTGGTCTGCGCAAATCCGGGGAACCCCGCGAGGTCCTGTTCACCGAGTTCCCGGCGGGCAAGGCGCTCGTTGTGGGCGAGGAACTGGCCGTAACCTCACCGTTCGGTCCACTCGGGGAGCCCCGTCCGACCTCGCAGCGTGTGCGGCAGGCGCAGGTGGTACTGCCATTTCCGGATCGACGCAGACTTGCGATCATCGGGGTGTCGAGCGAGAACCTTGCCGACTGGCCCTCCTACGTCGAGATACTGGACGGCATCGCGCGGAGTGTTTCGTTCACCGATCCTCCGACGAGATCGATCGCCGGGGTGCTCGGCTAGGGCCTCGTTCGAGGCTGGCAGACCTTCGATAGTAAGCGGGGAGACGAAGCTACGTGATCAACGTAATCGGTGGAGGGTTAGTCGCCGTCCTTGCTCTGTTGTTTATCAGCGACGTCGTCAGGGTCCGAAGGCAGAGCTTCGGCCAGGCGGTGGCGCGAGTCGAGCGGGACCTGGCCAAGCCGCAGCCACAGGGGAAACCCTCTTTAGTGCTGGTGTGGTCGGCCTACCCGCTGTCCGACCACATGGTGAAGCGGCTCGCCGAACTGGGCGGGTTCCGGTTTATCGAGCAGCAGCAGGCCTACAACGGCGCCCGCGCACTGGCGTTCGACCCGCCGAAGAGCTCCAGGAAGTTGTCGGTACATGACTGAGGAACTGGCGGACACGATCGCCCTATGGCTGCTGCTGCCCTCGATAGCGGTCATACTCGTGATTGCGTTCGCTCGAATAGTGGGCCTGCCCACCGAGGTCAAACAACGGCGGCGCACCGAACAGTTGAAGACGCTCCGCGAGCTAGCCCGTTCGTCCGGACCCACCCTCGAATTCGACTGGCTGCGCTGTAAGGACGTCGCCTTCGCCGAGCTGCGCCGGGAACTGGGCCGGAAAGGTTGGCGCTTTGTCGACGAGGAGATCACCTCGACGGGCTGGCTGTTGTACTTCTCCCGCGAAGAGGGTGAACCCGCCAAGCAGACCGACTCCGGGCAACAGCTGCGCCGCGAACTGCGCGAGGCCGCACTCAACGCCGACGGCTTCTACCCGTTGGACACCAACCGCTACGCCGACCTCACCAGCGCCGCGATCTCCCGGATCGTCCGCGACACCGGCTGGACGGAAGCCGGCTACTCGCAGATCCGGCGGGGGGAGGTGGTCCGGTTGACCCGCCCCGGCACCACGGTCGTCTCGCGAGCGCAGGAGTCGTTCACCGATGCCTCCGACCCGGACGAGCTCCGGGCCGACCCCGCAGTCCAGGCCCGGGCCGCCGAGATCAAGCGCGAACACGGGTTCGACCCGCTCTCGCCGCAGGTGCTCGGCCGCGCCCGCGAACAACACCGCACCTGGGGCAAGAGCTTCAACCGGCAGGTCGGGTTGGCGTTCCTGTACGGCTTCGTCGGACTGTTCGTCCTCGGTGGCACGCTGGCCTCGGCCGAAGGCGAGAACCTCGCCATGCTGCTGGGCGTGTCGGCGGTGCTGCTGGCCCTGTTCGGCGTGTCCGTGTTCAAGGCCGCACGGATCCGCAAACGACGCAACCGCGACATCGGTCCGGTCCTCGATGCCTACGCCGAACTCCGCACCCTCGCCGAACGACAGCAGTAACCCGGAAGCTGATCCGGACATTCCTCTCGGGCGTCGTCGATTGGGAGCGGCATCATCCCCACAGCCAGATGTCGCGGCGAGACGCTCGGTGCGGGCGGTTGGCATGCGTCGGGCGCCGGGCGGCCACTCGTGTCGAACACTGCCGGACGGGTGTGCATTCCGACGATCATGACGGACAATGCACCCGATGGGATCGGCACGGATACTGCGGGACTCGTATCGAGTGCGGGCCGATCTGGTCCGCACTCGAGGCGACGATCACCCCACCGTCGCCCGGATCGACGAGTTGCTGACACGCTGACCCGAGCGAGGTGGAGGGAAGTGAATCGTGCCGCGACTGGCCATCGCCAAGGAATTCCTGCGGGACTACGCCCGGCTGCAGAAGCCGGTGCAGGACCGGGTCACCGAGGTCTTCTCCAAATTCGAAAACGACCCACACTCCGGTCGTAATCTGGAGAAAATCACCAACGCCCGGGACGACCGGTTCCGTTCCATCCGGATCACCAGAGACGTCCGCGGGATCGTGCTCGCCCCGGACAGCGGGGACGTCTACACCCTGCTCAAGGTGCTGCCGCACGACGACGCCTACGACTGGGCGCAGCGGCGCACCGCCTCGGTGAACAGCGCCACCGGCGGGATCGAGATCCGGGACACCGCCGCCCTCGACGCCACCCTGCCGGAGCTGTCCCGGCTGGCCGACTCGGCGCCGACCCGCCTGTTCGAGCACGTCGGCGACGCCGACCTGCGCCGCCTCGGCATCGACGACCAGACGCTGGACTTCGCCCGCGCCCTGACCGACCAGATGCAGCTCGACGCGGCCCAGTCGTTCCTGCCCACGACCCAGTGGGACGTGCTGTCCGGGCTCGCCGCCGGGCTGTCGCCGGACGAGGTCTGGGCCGAACTCGGCGAGGCGATCACCTCCGGCCCGGTGGACACCGACGACCTCGACGCCGCGATCGAGCGCAGCGCCGACCGGGTCGTGCTGGTGGACGGGCCCGAGGAGCTGCTCGCCGTGTTCGCGCACCCGTTCGCGCTGTGGCGGGTGTATCTGCACCCGCTGCAGCGCACCGTAGTCGAGGCGGGCTACCGCGGCCCCGCGCGGGTCACCGGCGGCCCCGGCACCGGCAAGACCGTGGTCGTGCTGCACCGGGCGCACCACCTGGCCGCGCGCGGCGAGGGCTCGGTGGTCACCACGTTCACCTCGACGCTGGCCGATTCGCTCAGCGCGGGGATCAAGCTGCTGACCGACTCCCCCGACTCCGCCGACCGCATCGAGGTCGCCCACGTCGACCAGCTCGCCCACCGCCTCTACCGCCGGGAGCACGGCCCGCCGCGGATGCTCGACGGCGACGACGAGAAGCGGCGGTGGAAGCGGATCGTCAAGCAGTTCGAGCTGCCGTTCACCGAGACCTTCCTGGCCGAGGAGTGGCGGCAGGTGGTGCTCGCCCAGCGGGTCGGCTCGGCCGAGGACTACCTCGGCGCGAAACGCACCGGGCGGGGCCGCAGGCTCGGCGCCCGGCAGAAGGCGCAGGTCTGGCAGGCGATCTGGGAGTTCCAGCGGCAGCTGCACGACGAGGGGCTTCTCACCCACGAGACCGTCCGCGCCGAGGCGACCCGCCTGCTGGAGCGGCTCCCCGACGACGACAAGCCCTACCGGCACATCGTGGTGGACGAGGCCCAGGACCTCAGCCCGGAGGGCTGGCGGTTCCTGCGCGCCGCCGCGCCCGCACGCCCGGACGACCTCTTCCTCGCCGGGGACACCCACCAGCGCATCTACGCCGGCCGGGTCAGTCTGCGCGAGGTCGGCGTGCACGTGACCGGGCGTTCGACGAAACTGCGGATCAACTACCGCACCACGGCCGAGATCCTGGCGTGGAGTCTGGAACTGCTGCACGGCGAACGCATCGACGACATGGACGGCGGCCTCGACTCGATCGCGGGCTGCCGCTCCGAGATGCACGGCCTGCCGCCGACCGAGCGGGGCTTCGCCACCCGCGAGGAGGAGCTGCGCCACCTGACCGAGGTGGTGACCGGCTGGCTCGACGCGGGGGTGGAGGCCGGGGAGATCGGCGTCGCCGCGCGGTCGAACTGGCTGGCGAACAAGGCGCAGTCCGCACTGGAGCGGGCCGGGGTGTCGGCCGCCGTGCTCTCCGGCGGTCGCGCGGCCGAGGACGTCGTCTCGGTCGGCACGATGCACCGGATGAAGGGGCTGGAGTTCCGGTGCCTGGCCGTGATCTGGGTGGGCGAGAAGCACATGCCGCCGCCGAACGCCGTCACCCCGGCCGAGGAGGACGCGCACACCCACGAGCAGGACCTGCAACGCGAACGCTGCCTGCTGTTCGTGGCCTGCACCCGCGCCCGCGAACAGCTCGCCGTGAGCTGGCACGGCGAGCGCAGCGGGCTGCTGCCCGCACCACCCGAGAACTGACCCGCCACCCACCACACCACCAGGGAAGGTGACCTCGTGAAACTGTCGACGCTGCTGGACCAGATCGACGCCGGGACCGTGCTGCTCCCGGAGTTCCAGCGCGGCTACGTGTGGAACCGCGACCAGGTGCGCGGCCTGATGCGTTCGCTCTACCTCGGCCACCCGGTGGGCGGGCTGCTGCTGTGGGAGACCTCCGCCGAGGGGGTGTCGGTCCGCGGCGGTATCGCGGGCACCGGCACGCACCTGCTGCTGCTGGACGGGCAGCAACGGGTCACCACGCTCTACAGCGTCATCCGGGGCAACCCGCCCGCGTTCTTCGAGGGCGATCCGGACGTGTTCCGCGGGCTGCACTTCAACGTCGACACCGAGGTGTTCGAGTTCTACATGCCCAGCAAGATGGCCGACAACGTGCACTGGGTGGACGTGACCGAGCTGTTCAAGACCGGGCCCGTGCCGTTCCTGTCGAAGTTCTCCGACCAGCCGGACAAGGCGAACCTCTACCTGTCCCGGCTGAACGAGCTGTGCCAGATCACCGACAAGGACTTCAACCAGGAGACGATCAGCGGCCCGAACCGGTCGGTCGACGAGGTCGTCGACATCTTCAATCGGGTCAACTCCGGCGGGACGAAGCTGTCCAAGGGCGATCTCGCACTGGCGAAGATCTGTGCACAGTGGCCGGACGCGCGCGGCGCGATGCGGGAGCATCTGGCCCGGTGGCGGGAAGCCGGGTTCAACTTCACGCTGGACTGGCTGCTGCGCAACGTCAACGCGGTGGCCACCGGGCGCGCGCTGTTCACCGCGCTGGACAAGGTCTCGGCCGACGAGTTCCAACAGGCCCTCGAACGCACCGTCGGCTACATCGGCACGATCCTGGACACCATCTCCGGCAGGCTCGGCCTCGATCACGACCGCGTGCTGATGGCCCGCTACGCGATCCCGGTGATCTCGCGGCTGCTCGAGCTCAACGGCGGCCGGTTCCCGGACAGCGCCTACCGGGACAAGGTGCTGTACTGGTACGTGCACGCCTCGCTGTGGGGGCGGTTCGCGGGCTCGACCGAGACCTACCTCCAGCAGGACTACGACACCGCCGGAAGCCAGGGCATCGACGGCCTCATCCGGACGCTGGAACGCACCCGTGGCGGGAATCTGACCGTGCGCCCGCACGACTTCGAGGGCTCGACCAAGGGTTCCCGGTTCTACCCGCTGCTGTACATGCTCACCCGGGTGCGCGGCGCCCGCGACTTCGGCAGCGGCCTGGAACTCAAGGCGGAGATGCTCGGCAAACTCGGCTCGCTGCAGGTGCACCACGTCTTCCCGAAGTCGTTGCTGCGGCAGCGCTACGAACGCGGCCACGTCAACGCCGTGGCGAACTTCTGCTTCCTGACCCAGCAGACCAACCTCGACGTCGGTAACCGGCCGCCGGAGGACTACTTCCGCGAGGTGGAGCAGAAGCATCCGGGGGTGCTGGCCTCGCAGTGGATCCCGGCCGACGAGACCCTGTGGAAGCTGGAGAACTACCTCGATTTCCTCGCCGCGCGCCGCGAACTGCTGGCCGAGGCCGCGCAGTCGTTCCTGGAGGGCCTGCGCTCGGGAACCGAGTCGGCCGGGACGGCGGAACTGAGCCCGATGCAGGTGGTCTCCGAGGAATCCGACGACGCGCGCGCGGTGCAGGTGCGCGAACTCGTGGACGAGATGCTGCGGCTGGGCTACGCCGAACCCCGCACCGACGCCGAGATCGCCGACCCGGACACCGGCCGCGCACTCGCCGTGGCCGAGGCGTACTGGCCGGACGGCCTGCAGCCCGGCCAGGGCGCGGCGGTGATCCTGGAACTCGACCCGGACGCCGCCGACCTGCCACGGCTGGAGGAACTGGGCTACGAGGTGTTCACCTCGGTGGACGCGCTGCTGGGCTACGCCAACCGCCGCAACCGGGACGCCTCGGGCGTCGGC
>NZ_KE387087.1:7008-8885 GCF_000430445.1 Saccharomonospora iraqiensis subsp. iraqiensis | reverse complement strand
CCAGCAGCGCGAGGACGGGCGCGAGGGCGACCGGCGCCGCGCGCAGGGCGATCCGGCGCGCGCGGTCGGCCAGCTCGCCCTCCGTCTTCAGCGCCAGGAACACCGCCCCGTGGACCAGGGAGAACCCGACCACGGCCAGCCCACCGAGCACCGTCTCCCAGCGCACGCTCTCCAGCACCGAGCCGACCCGGTCGCCGTCGGCGTCCAACGGCAGCCCGAACACGGTCGTCGCGAGGATCAACCCGACCCCGAACGGCGGCACCCAGGAGCCGAGCACGATCACCCGGTCCCACACGGCCCGCCAGCGGGCCGAGTCGACCTTGCCCCGGTACTCGAAGGCGACCCCCCGCCCGATCAGCGCCAGCAGCACGAGCAGCAGCGGCAGGTAGGCCGCGGAGAACAGGCCCGCGTACCAGGCGGGGAACGCCGCGAACGTGGCGCCGGCCGCGACGATCAACCACACCTCGTTGCCGTCCCAGACCGGGCCGATCGTGTTGATCAGCACCCGGCGCTCGGTCTCGCGGCGTCCGAGTACCGGCAGCAGCATGCCCACCCCGAAGTCGAACCCCTCCAGGAACAGGTAGCCCAGCCAGAACAGGGCGATGACGCAGAACCAGAGTGTCGGCAGGTCCACTAGCGCTGCCCTCCCTCGTGTGCGTGGCCGCGTTCCCGGGGAACAGGGTCACCCGGGACGGCGCTGCGGGGAACAGGTGTTCCCCAGGCTGTGGACAACCGCCACCGTTGTCCACAAACCCCAGGTGAGCGGCGGTGGAAAAAATGATCTTGAAGAGTCGCGGGAACCCGACGGGAGCTGTGGTGCATCGTGTCCTCCTCGCGGTCGGCAGCGTGGCGCTGGCGGGGGTCAGTGGCGGGGTCGGTGGCGCAGGTGGCGCGGTCGGCACGGGTCAGTAGGCGAACGCCAGCGCCTCCCCCGACCCACCGGAACCGGGATCGTCGGGACCGGAGCCGCCGGATCCGTCCGGGCCGTCCGGGCCGTCGGAGCCACCCGGGCCGTCGGAGCCACCCGGACCGCCCATGACCCCGGCGACACCGCCCCGGACGTAGCGCACGAGCAGGAACAGCTCGACCGCGCCGAGGACGGCGTACACGGTGGTCAGCGCGATCAGCGAGGTCCACACCTCGCCGGTGGTCACGTTCGAGACCGCCTGGGCGGTGTACATCCACACCCCGTCGACCCCGCTCGGGTTCGGCACCACCACGAACGGCTGCCTGCCCATCTCGGTGAAGATCCAGCCCGCGCTGTTGGCGACGAACGGCAACGCGATCCCGGCCAGGGTCATCCGGGGGAACCAGCGCGATTCCGGGATCCGCCCCTTCCGTGTCAGCCACAACGCGACCACCCCGATCGCCGCCGACAGCGCGCCGAACCCGATCATGATGCGGAAACCCCAGTAGGTCACCGGCAGGCTGGGCACGTAGTCGACCGGCTCGCCCGCCAGCTCACCCAGCGCCGGGTCGTCCGGGTAGTGGCTGCCGTAGCGCTCCCGGTACTCACCGACCAGGTCGTCGATCCCCTTGACCTCGGTGTCGAGGTCGCCGTGGGCCAGGAACGACAGCAGAGCGGGCACGGTGAACGTCTGCACGCTGTCGCAGTCGGCGTCGGCCACGTCCCCGACCGCCATGATCGAGAAGCCCGCCGGTTCCTCGGTGTGGCACAACGCCTCGGCGGCGGCCATCTTCATCGGTTGCTGCTCGAACATCAGCTTGGCCTGCGCGTCCCCGCTGATCACCAGCACCGCGAAGGACACCACGCCGACCCACGACCCCAGCCGCAGCGAGGACCGCCACACGTCCCGGTCGCCGTCCTCCGCGCCCGCACCGGGACGGCCGCGCCAGAGCCGCCAGCCCGCGACGCC
>NZ_KE387087.1:2534-6908 GCF_000430445.1 Saccharomonospora iraqiensis subsp. iraqiensis | reverse complement strand
TGTGCCGCGGTGCGTGCGGCCGCGGCCGCACGGCGAAACGCTCGTCGTCCCGGAACAACGCGCGCAGTTCGGCGTCGAGCTCGTCGGCGCCGTCAGCGCCGTCAACCCGGCCGGCTCCGTCAGCGCCGTCGGCCCGGCCGGCTCCGTCGTGTCCGTCGGGACGGTCGTTCCCGGCGGCGTCGGTTCCGTCGGCACTCACCGTGCCCACCTCCCCTCGCTCCCGGTGTCCCGGTGCAGTTTGCCCCGCAGGGAACCGAGTGCCTTGCTGGCCTGGCTCTTCACGGTGCCCGGGCTGATGCCGAGCGAGTCGGCGATCTCCGCCTCGCTCAGCCCCTCGTAGTACCGCAGCACGATCACCGCACGCTGTTTCGGCGGCAGCTCCCGCAACGCCGCCCACAGCGGTTCGTACTCGAACGGGTCGGCGGGGGACACGGTGCCGGATTCCGGGATCTCGGCGACCAGGTTCTCCCGGCGGTGCCTGCGCCACCGGGAGATGTGGGCGTTGGCCATCGAGCGGCGGATGTAGGCGAGCGGGTCCCCGGTCTTGCGCACCACGCTCGACCACCGTGCGCCGATCTTCTCCAGCACCGACTGCACGAGGTCCGCGGCGTCGTGGGGATTGCCGGTCAGGGCGTGCCCGTAGCGCAACAGCCCGGGCAGCGAGGCCTCCACGAACTCCTCGAAGTCCGTGAGGTCGCCAGACACGACCGCTTCCCTCCTGTGGACGACAGTCCGCGTCCCGATCCCGACGCCCGGGGCCGCGGACACGAGCGTAGTCACCGTAACGTCTCCCTCACGCGATCGCGTTCTCCGACTCGACTCGGTGCACGCACGCGGACGCCGTGAGGTTGCCCGGGGTTTACCGGTCGGTCCCCCCACCGGGGTCGGCCAGCTCCGGGGGGAGCCGGAAGGACCCGTCCGGGCGGGGCGGGAACGGGTGGACCGACACCACCGCCTCCGGCGGGATCGGACCGTAGACGTGGGGGAACCACGGCGCGCCCGGTTCCGGTGGGTCGGCGGGCTCCCACCGCACCGGGACGCCCAGCCGCGCCGGGTCGATCCGCAGCAGCACCAGGTCGGTGCGCCCGGCGTAGAGCCGGTCGGCCGGGAACTGGACCGTCCCCGGGTCGGAACAGTGCACGAAGCCGACCTCGGCCAGCGACGCCGCCTCGTACGGCTCGCCCGCGGGAACGGCGTTCCAGACGTCGGCGGGGCAGATGTGCAGGATCAACGGAGTGTGAGCTGCCGACCGATCAGGCCGTCGCGCGCCCGGCGCTCGCTCGCGTCGAGCGGCCGCTCGTCCAGCGAGCCCAGCGCCTCCTCCAGCCGGGCACCGAGGTGCTTGGCCGGTTCCTCCCACTCGCGGGCGTGCGCCTCCGGGTCGAGGTCCCACACCGGCACCAGGAGCCCGTGTGCCCGGAACGACCCCGCGTACCGGGTGCCCTCGCCCAACGTCAGCTCCCCCGCGGCGGACAGCCGGGCCAACGCCTGCAGCAGCCGGTTCTCCTCGGCGGGCCACACCCAGCGCAGGTGCGCCTTCTCGCCCGCGAGGACCCAGTACGCACCCGGGCCGAGCCGCTCGGTCGGCATGATCGCGGCGTTCGCCCGTTCCAGCGACATCGCGACCTCACCGGAGGGGGTGCTGCCCTCCGGCAGCCACCAGGAGAAGTCCTCGTGCAGCGTGACCTCGAGCTCCGCGTCCACGGCCAGCAGATCCTGGAGCCGCTCGCCGGGCTGCGGCTCACCGACGGTGTCGGGCACCGAGAGCACCTCGCCCGGTTCGGCGTCCAGCGCCCAGCGCAACGCCCGGCCGAGGTCCCGGCTGATGTCCGAGGAGCGGGTCTGGACCTGCATCCCCAGGAAGATGTGCCCGTCGTCCGAGCGCACCATCGCGGCGGCGGCCAACGGCAGCACGGTGCCGAGGGTGACCTCGCGCCCGGCCGGGTCGACCCCGTCGGCCAGGGTCAGCGGCGCCGTGGCGGACGGCACGAACTCCCGCAGCGCGATCAGTTCCGGTTCCGCGGCCAGCCCCTCGAAGGGACGCGCCACGAAGACGTCACGGACCTTCTTCGGCTTCCCGCCCTTCGCGGGAGCACCCTTCCTGCGTGCGGCCTTGCCCACGGTGTCGCCCTCCAGATGTCCGGTTGACCCGACGCTACTCGACCCGCACCGGTGTCGGAGCGTGCGGGTCGTACCCCTGCGGGTGAACCGCCGGGGCGGACGGTCAGGACCGGGTCTCGTCCACGACCCAGGACAGGTAGCCGGCGCTGCCCCCGGTCACCGGGGTGGCGATGACCTCCGGCTCGTCGTAGGAGTGGTGCGCCTTCAGGTGCTCGGTCAGCGCGTCGACCCGGTCGGCCGCGGTCTTGATCTCCACGCGCCACTCCGGGTCGGTGTGGGTCGCGCCCTCCCACCGGTACACACTGGTGATCGGCCCGAGCACCTGGGCACACGCCGCGAGCCGGGCCTCGACCGCGCCGGCCGCCAGCTTCCGCGCGGCGGCCTCGCTGTCGGTGGTGGTGACGACGACGGCGGCGGCCGTGTCCGGGTCCGCTGCGGCGCGTCCCGCGCCGGGGGCCGCGAGGTGTTCCGACGACATGGCGTCCAGGCTAACCTGGGAATGTGACCGGGCGTCACACGGAGCGGACGGACTGGCCGATCGCGTTGCGCGGTCGGGTAGTGATGCTGCGCGACTTCCGCCCCGGCGACCTCGACGGGGTCCGCGGCATCGTCGGCGACGACCGGGTGACCTACCACCTGGCGTTCAACTCCCGCAGCACCGAACAGGCCCGGGTGATGCTGCACGAGATCATGGAGAGGGCCCGGCAGACGCCGCGGCCCGAGTACTACCTCGCGATCACCCCGCTCGACGCCACCGAACCCACCGGCCCCGCCGATCCCGCCCCGGCGGACCGGGTACTGGGCTTCGCCCGGCTGGTCCTCGGCGCCGAGCGTGCCGGCCGGATCGGGTACGCGGTGGCCCACGAACACCAGGGCCGGGGCTACGCGGGCGACGCCGCGCGCACGCTGCTCGACTTCGCGTTCGGCAGGCTGCGCCTGCACCGTGTCACCGCCGTCGTCGCGCCGGACAACATCGCCGGGCTGGCCTCGGTGGAGCATCTCGGCTTCACCCGGGAGGGCGTGCTGCGCGACCACGTGCACACCAACGGCGCCTGGCGGGACTCCATCCTGTTCTCCCTGCTCGCCCCGGAGTGGAACCCCGACCCCGACGACTGAACACCGCGGTGGCCTCCGGACGGTGACCGGGGCCGTCGCGTCGGGTTAGCCTCTGCGGATGTTCGATCCCGCCGATCCGGGCTTCCTCGCCGACCCGTATCCGGAGTTCGCCCGGCTGCGCGCCGAGGGCGACGTCCACCACCACGAGGGCCTGGGCCTGTCGATCGCGGTCTCCCATCCGGCCGCGTCCGCGGTGCTGCGCAACCGGCGCCTGGGCCGCCTCTGGCGCGACGCGACCCCGGTGGAGCGGTTCGCCTCGTTCAACATGCTGCACCGCAACTCCCTGCTGGAGAACGAGCCACCGGCACACACCAGGTTGCGGCGGCTGGTCTCGTCCGCCTTCGCCCGCGGGCACGTGGAACGGCTGCGGCCCACCGTCGAGGCGCTCGCGGAACGGATGGTGGACACCCTCGCCGACGGCATCGCCCGCGACGGCGAGGCCGACCTGCTCGAGCACCTCGCCCAGCCGCTCCCGGTGGCGGTGATCGCCGAACTGCTGGGGGTGCCCACCGAGGATGGTCCCGCGATGGTGCGGTGGAGCAACGCCATCGTGAAGATGTACGAGTACGGCCTGCCGGACGACCGGCGGCTCGCCGCCGAGCGGGCGGCCACCGAGTTCGCCGACCACCTGCGCGCACTGGCCCGGGACCGGGCCGCCGATCCCGGCGACGACCTGCTCAGTCACCTCGTGGCCAGTGACCTCACCGGGGACGAGGTGGTGGCCACGGCGGTGCTGCTGCTCATGGCCGGGCACGAGGCCACGGTCAACGTGCTCGGTAACGGTGTGCACGCCCTGCTGACCCACCGCGGGCAGTGGGACCGGCTGGTCGCCGGGGTCGGTGACCCCGCGCTCGTCGCCTCGGCCGCCGAGGAGCTGATCCGGTACGACTCGCCACTGCAGCTGTTCGAGCGCACCGCCACCGCCGACGTCGAGATCGCCGGACACCGGATCGCCGAGGGCGGGAAGGTGGCCGCCCTGCTCGGGGCCGCGGCGCGCGACCCCGAGGTGTTCGCCGAGCCGGACACGCTCGACATCACCCGGGACCCGAACCCACACCTGGGATTCGGCGGCGGCATCCACTACTGCCTCGGCGCCCCGCTCGCCCGCGTCGAGATCACCGCGGCGCTCGGCGCGCT
>NZ_KE387087.1:0-2434 GCF_000430445.1 Saccharomonospora iraqiensis subsp. iraqiensis | reverse complement strand
CGCGGCCGCGGACATCCCACCACCCGTACCGCCCGACCCCGCGGCGCCGAGGACGGCGCCCGTCGGGAACGCGAAGAGCGGGACCAGCGGCACGAGGACGCCCGCGTGCGCGCGCAGCGCCGAGCACACCTGCCGCAGCTCGTCATGGGTCGCGCGGCAGGGGGCGCACCGGGTGAGATGCTGTTCGACCTTGCGGGACTCCGCGCCGGTGACGCTGCCCGCGGTGTAGCCACCGAGCTTCTCCCGGACCGAACGACACCCGCGCGCCTCCCGGTCGGTGGTGAGATGCGCCTGGAGATACGCGGCCCGCAGGCCGATCCGGGCACGCCGGGCCAGCGCGGCCGTCGCGTTCGCGCTGAGCCCGAAGTGTCGGGCGAGCGTCGCGGGCGCGGCGCCCTCGACCTCGGTCTGCCACAGCACGGTCCGCCACCGTTCGGGGAGCGTGGCGAACGCCCTGGTGATCAGGGACGCCTCGGCCGTCCCGGCCTGGGGATCGGTGTGGCCCCCGGCCCGGGAGGTGAGTTCCTCGTCGGTCACCGGGACGTCCCGGCGGGAGCCCTGCCACTCCCAGGCCACCCGGCGTGCCACCGTCATCAGGTACGCGCGCACGTTGTCCCGGGGACCGCTCCCCCTCCGGACCGCCTGCAACACCCGGAAGAAGGTCTCCGCGGTGATGTCGTCGGCCTCGGCCGGGTCCGTGACCAGGCCGCGCGCGAGCCGCCGGACGGCGGGCTCGTGCGCCTCGAACAACTCCCCGAGGGCGGTATCGTCACCGGCACGGAGGCGGTCGATCAGCCCCGCGCTCACGGAGTCGGCCGTCGCCCCGTCCGTCACGACAGGCACCCCCTCCCGGGCCGCACAGCATCTTCCGTCGGATGGGCCTTCGGTTGAACTTTGAACACCATACGGAGTGCACTTCGCAGTCGTCACCCCTCGTGTTCCGTCCGTAATCGAAGGGCCCCCGATCGAGTGGCGACGCACCGGGGTATACACTGGGACTCACACCGGACGGAGTTCCGGGTGTGCGGACGTAGCGCAGCTGGTAGCGCATCACCTTGCCAAGGTGAGGGTCGCGGGTTCGAATCCCGTCGTCCGCTCTCTCGTCCCATCCGCCGTACGGCGGGTACGGACAGCCTCAAGGCCCCGATTCCGGGGCCTTTTTCTTGTGATCCCCACGGCACCGCGCTCGCGCGGCACCGGCCACAGGGGCACCCCGTGGCCGGTGCGGTCGCGGTGTCGCCGCGCGGCGGGTGGTCAGTCCCCCGGGACGCCGACCCCCACCGGGCAGGACACGCCGGTGTCACCGAGGCCGCAGTAGCCGTTCGGCACCTTGTGCAGGTACTGCTGGTGGTAGTCCTCGGCGTAGTAGAACGGACCCGCGGACGCGATCTCGGTCGTGATCTCGCCGTGGCCCGCACTGTGCAGCGCCTTCTGGAACGCCTCCCGGGACGCCCTGGCGACGGCATCCTGTTCCCCGTCGGCGGTGTAGACCGCCGACCGGTACTGGGACCCCACGTCGTTGCCCTGGCGCAGGCCCTGGGTGGGGTCGTGGTTCTCCCAGAACACCTTGAGCAGCGTCTCGTAGGACACCCGGTCCGGGTCGTACACGACGAGCACGGCCTCGGTGTGCCCGGTCAGGCCGGAGCACACCTCCTCGTACGTCGGGTTCGGGGTGTGCCCGCCCGCGTAGCCGACCGCGGTGGAGTACACCCCCGGTGTGCGCCAGAACACCCGCTCGGCACCCCAGAAACAGCCGAGCCCGAACACGGCCGTGCGCATCCCCTCCGGGAACGGCGGCTTGATCCGCCGGTCCGGGTACACCGCGTGCGTCTCCGGCGTCGCGAGCGGCTCCGCGCGACCGGGCAGCGCCTCCTCGGCGGAGACGAGCCTGGTCCTGTCCCGTCCGAACATCCACATGGCGTCGAGTCTACCGGCACAATGACCCACGGAAGGGTGGCGCGACAGCCGGTGGCGCCGCACCGGGCCGGGGAGTGGCGCGATGACGTGGCAGGACGAGCTGCGCGAGCTCGACCGCGAACTCGCGGCGGGCACGATCAGCCACGGTGAACACCGGCGGCGGAGCGAGGACATCCTCGCCGAGGCGTCGGGCGCACCGCCGTTGGCCGCGCCGGAACCGGCGCCCACCGGCACACCCAATCCCGGGCCGACACCCGAACCCGAACCGACACCGGGAACCGGGCCGACACCCGAACCCGTACCGACGTCGCATCCCGGTCCGCCACCGGAACACGGTCCGCCACCGGAACACGGCCCGACGCCGAGTTCCGGTCCGACGCCGAGTTCCGGGCCGACGCCGGGAGGCGACGCGGCGTCCCGGGCGAAGGCGCTGAGGAACACCGATCGGCCGACCACGGCGCCGAGTCCGGCGGACGTGTCCGGGACGCGGGTGCTGCCGGTCGTGGACCCCGGTGCC
>NZ_AICW01000127.1 GCF_000430445.1 Saccharomonospora iraqiensis subsp. iraqiensis | reverse complement strand
GCCGTCGGTGCGCACGCCGCCTCGATCGCCGTGAAACGGGTCGTGCGCAGGCCGCGGCCGACGCACCCGGACGTCGCGGTGGGGGTGGGTACACCCAGCAAGCTGAGTTTCCCTTCGTCACATGCGACGTCGACGACGGCCGCCGCCGTGCTGTACTCGGGGCTGGTCGGGCGTAATCTCGTGCCCACCCTCGTGCCGCCGATGCTCGTCTCCCGCCTCGTGCTCGGTGTGCACTATCCGACCGACGTACTCGCCGGCGCCGCCCTGGGAGGTGCCGTCGGCGGAATCCTGCGCCGCAGGCTGACCTCACGGAAGCGGAAACGACCATGAGTGAGACGACCGAGCGTGCCGACGTCGCCGGTGGTGCGGCCACCCGGAAGCGGGGTCCCGTCCCGACCGTGGCCGGGGTGGCGAAGACGGCCAGACCCCGGCAGTGGGTGAAGAACGTCCTCGTCTTCGCGGCCCCGTTCACCGCGGCGCAGATCGCGAACCTGGACGTGCTGGCCGACGCGGCGGTGGCGTTCCTCGCGTTCTCGCTGGTCGCGAGCTCGGTCTATCTCATCAACGACGCGGTCGACGTGGAGGCGGACCGCGCGCACCCGACGAAGCGGCACCGGCCGGTCGCGGCGGGCGTCGTGCCGATCCCCGTGGCCTACGCGGCCGCGGGGGTGTTCTTCGCCGCGGGTGCCGCGGTCAGCTTCCTGGCCGACTGGCGGTTGCTGATCGTGCTCGCGGTCTACGAGGCGATCCAGCTCGGCTACTGTTTCGGCCTCAAGCACCAGCCCGTGATCGACCTGGCGATCGTCGGGTCCGGCTTCCTCATGCGGCTGATCGCCGGTGGTGTGGCCACCGGGATCAGTCTGTCCCAGTGGTTCCTGCTGGTCACCGCGTTCGGGTCGCTGTTCATGGTGGCCGGCAAGCGCTACGCCGAGGTGATGCTCTACGAACGCACGGGCGCGAAGATCCGCTCGTCGCTGAAGAAGTACTCGGCCAGCTACCTGCGCTTCGTCTGGGCCACCTCCGCCGCGATACTGATCATGTCGTACTGCCTGTGGGCGTTCGAGCAGCAGCAGAACGTCTCCGGCACGGTGTGGAGCGTGATCTCGATCGTGCCGTTCGTGATCGCGGTGCTGCGGTACGCGGTGGACGTCGACTGCGGGAACGCGGGCGAGCCCGAGGAGATCGCGCTGCGGGACCGCGTCCTGCAGGTCCTGGGCGGGGCGTGGGTGGTCAGTCTCGTGTGCTCGTACTACCTGTGACCACACGCGAGGTGCCCGCATGGTGACCACGCACGACACGGCCGACACGTCCGGCGCGCACCCCGACGACGAGGACCCCCGGCGGCCGGGCACGGTCCCCGGCC
>NZ_KE387086.1:176910-179799 GCF_000430445.1 Saccharomonospora iraqiensis subsp. iraqiensis | reverse complement strand
CGGAGCGTGGCCGCCACGGCCGCCACGGCCGTGAGCGCGAACACCAGCCGCGCGTCGGTGAGCGCCCCGGCGACCGGGTCGGTCCCCGCCGCCGCACCGGGCAGGCCGAACAGGGACATCACCGGACCGTACGGCGTGTAGTCGTAGACCCCCGGGTCGCCGAGCGCGGCGATGTCGGCGTACGGCGTCCCGGTGTCCAGCAACCGTTCCGCCGAGCGTTCGATCACCCACACCTCCGGCTGGGCGTTCCAGACGTCCGGGTCCTCCGCCCAGTCGCCACCCGCGCTCCCGCGGCGGAGCACGAGCGTGACCAGGGGCGCCAGCATGCCCACGGCCGCGACCAGGCCGACGCCGACCCACCGGGACCACACGGCCGGAACCGGGGCGAACCGGTCGTTCCCCGGGCGGGCACGGGTCCGGAGGACGAGCCCCGACAGTGCGGTGTGCAGCAACGCCGACGTGTAGGCGGCGGTGGCGAACGCCCCCCAGACCCGGAAGCCGAGGTGTTTGTCGGTGAGCGCCAACACGAGCGCGTAGACCGCGCAGCCCAGGTACAGCGCGCCGTCCAGCCACCACGGCCGGAAGCCCCTCCCGCGCCCCGTGCCGACCGCCGGTGTTCCCATGGCGCCCGAGACTACGCGAGCGCACCGACACCGTTGTGTGACACCGCCGTGACCGGCACCGGTCGCTGACGCACCACCGGCCCGTGACCGTCGGTGCCGGGCGGCACAATGCGGGGCGCACGGCGTGCGGCGGGCCCGGTCCGGTCCGCGGGACGTCCGGCGGTGCCGGCGGTGTCTGCGGTGCCGGTGGTGTCTGCGGTGCCGGCGGAGCTGCGCCGGGCACGACGGCGAGGAGCACGACCCGGGTCGGGTGCGGGAAGGGATTGCTGGTGGAGAACACGTGGTCGCTGCTGCACGGCGCGATGAACGCGGCCGACACGCCCACGGGTCTGCGTCGGGGGACGGTGCGCCGGGTGGCCCGGTTCGCCCGGCCGCACTGGCGCAGGCTCGCGGTGTTCGGCGTGCTGACCGTGGTCTCCGCGGTCCTGGCGGTGAGCACGCCCCTGCTGGCCGGGCGGGTGGTCGACGTGATCGTGGGGGACGGCGCGGCGACCACGGTCGTGTGGCTGGCCTTGCTCATCGCGGGCATCGCCGTCGCCGACGCGGGTGTGGGGCTGGCGGAGCGGTGGCAGTCCGCGCACATCGGGGAGGGGCTGATCTTCGATCTGCGCCGGGCGGTGTTCGAGCACGTCCAGCGGATGCCGATCGCGTTCTTCGCGCGCAGCCGCACCGGTGCACTGGTGAGCAGGCTGAACAACGACGTCATCGGGGCACAGCGCACCTTCACCGCCACGCTGTCCGGGCTGGTCACCAACGTGGTGCAGCTGCTGCTGTCGTTCGCCGTGATGGTGACCCTCTCCTGGCAGGTGACCCTGCTGGCGCTGGCGCTGCTGCCGGTGTTCGTGCTGCCCGCGCGGCGGATCGGCAGGCGCATGGCGGCGTTGCAACACGAGGCGGCCGGGCTCAACGCCTCGATGACCGACCAGATGACCGAGCGGTTCTCCGCCCCCGGCGCGACCCTGGTGAAGCTGTTCGGCAGGCCGGACGTCGAGGTGGACGAGTTCGGTGCCCGGGCGGGCCGGGTCCGCGACATCGGGGTGCGGACCGCGATGCTGACCCGGTGGTTCATGACCAATCTCACGCTGGTCTCCGCACTGGCCCAGGCCCTGGTCTACGGCCTCGGTGGCTGGCTGGCGCTGCGCGGCACGCTGGACGCGGGCACCGTGGTCTCCCTGGCCCTGCTGCTGACCCGTCTGTACACCCCGCTGACCGCGCTGGCCAACGTGCGCGTCGACGTGATGACCGCACTGGTGTCGTTCGAGCGGATCTTCGAGGTGCTCGACCTGCGGCCGATGCTCACCGAGACCGACCGGCCCACGCCGCTGCCCGACGGCGGGGTCTCCCTGGAGTTCCACGACGTCCGGTTCGCCTACCCGTCCGCGGAGCAGTACTCCCTCGCCTCACTGGAGTAGGTGGCCGTGGTCGACGACCGCGGTGGTGAGCAGGTGCTGCACGGCATCGACTTCCGTGTCGAACCGGGACGGATGGTGGCGCTGGTCGGCTCGTCCGGGGCCGGCAAGTCCACCATCGCGGCGCTGGTGCCCCGGCTGTACGACCCGGATTCCGGGAGCGTGCGGTTGTCCGGGGTGGATGTCCGGGACCTCTCCTTCGCCACGGTGCGCGGGGCCGTCGGCCTGGTGACCCAGGACGGGCACCTGTTCCACGACACCATCCGGGCCAACCTGACCTACGCCGCGCCGACGGCGGACGAGGCCGACATCTGGGACGCGCTCGACCGGGCGCGGCTGGA
Source organism: Saccharomonospora iraqiensis subsp. iraqiensis (assembly GCF_000430445.1). Lineage (GTDB taxonomy): Bacteria > Actinomycetota > Actinomycetes > Mycobacteriales > Pseudonocardiaceae > Saccharomonospora > Saccharomonospora iraqiensis. The sequence continues at coordinate 177,426 of NZ_KE387086.1, read as the reverse complement.
GCCGTTGGTCCGGTCCCTGCCGGACGGGCTGGACACCGTCGTCGGCGAGCGGGGATACCGGTTGTCCGGGGGTGAGCGGCAACGGCTGACCATCGCGCGGCTGCTGCTGGCGCGACCGCGGGTGGTGGTGCTGGACGAGGCCACCGCGCACCTGGACTCGGAGTCCGAGGCCGCGGTGGGGGCGGCACTGGCCGACGCGCTGCGGGGCCGCACGGCGGTCGTGATCGCGCACCGGCTGTCCACCGTGCGCGCCGCCGACGAGATCCTCGTGGTGGAGCAGGGCCGCATCGTCGAACGCGGCGACCACACCGAACTGCTGGAGCGCGACGGCCGCTACGCGGAGCTGCACCGGACGCAGTTCGCCGCCGGGACCGAACGGTCGACGGTATGACCGCGCCGGACGCGCCGACACCGGCCACGGGATCACCGCCCGGCAGCCGGGAACCGGATGGTCCGGGCCCCGGCCCCGGCCCCGGTCCCGGACCGTGGCTGTGGACGTGGCCGGTGTGGCCGCCG
>NZ_KE387086.1:174950-176810 GCF_000430445.1 Saccharomonospora iraqiensis subsp. iraqiensis | reverse complement strand
CGCCGACGGGCTGCGGATCGGGATGGACGTCGTCGCCGCGGACCTGGCGATGAACGTCCGCACGCTGCGCCGACGGCTCGCCGACGAGGGGACCGGCTACCGGGCCCTGGTCGACGAGGTGCGGTTGACGCTGGCCGAGGAGCTGTTGGCGACCCGCGCGCTGTCGGTGGAGCAGATCGCCCGCCGCCTCGGTTACGGCGACGCCTCCAGCTTCGTGCGGGCGTTCACCCGCTGGACCGGGGTGCCGCCCGGCCGGTTCAGACCGGCTTGACCATCGGGAACAGGATGGTTTCCCGGATGCCCTTGCCGGTGAAGGCCATCAGCAACCGGTCCACGCCCAGACCCGCGCCGACCGTGGGGGGCATCCCGTACTCCAGGGCCCGCAGGAAGTCCTCGTCGATCTGCATCGCCTCCGGGTCCCCGCCCGCGGCCAGCAGCGACTGCTCGGTGAGCCTGCGCCGCTGTTCCACCGGGTCGATCAGCTCGGAGAAGCAGGTGCCCAGCTCCATACCGAAACCGATGAGGTCCCACTTCTCCGTCAGCAGCGGATCGTCGCGGTGCTGCCGGGTCAGCGGCGAGGTCTCCACCGGGAAGTCGCACACGAAGGTCGGCCGCACGAGCGTGTGCTCGACCAGTTCCTCGAACAGGTGCTCCACGAGCTTGCCGGGGCCCCAGGTCGCGTCCCAGGAGACGTCGACGGCGTCGGCGTGCTTGCGCAGCTCCTCGACCGGGGTGCGGGGGGTGATCTCGGTACCCAGCGCCTCGGACACCGAACCGTAGAGGGTGATCCGCGGCCATTCCCCGGCCAGGTCCACCTCGCCGTGCCGGGGACTGCGGACGACGGTGTCGCCGAACACCGCCTCCGCGGCGGCCCGCACGAGCTCCTGGGTGATCGCCATCCCGTCGGTGTAGTCGCCGTAGGCCGAGTACCACTCCAGCATCGTGAACTCGGGGTTGTGCGTGGAGTCGGCGCCCTCGTTGCGGAACGAGCGGTTGATCTCGAAGACGTTCTCGATCCCGCCCACGACGAGCCGCTTGAGGTACAGCTCCGGGGCGATCCGCAGGTACAGGTCGAGATCGTAGGCGTTGATGTGGGTGGTGAACGGCCGTGCCGTCGCCCCGCCGTGCACCGGGTGCAGCATCGGGGTCTCCACCTCGAGGAACTCGCGGCGCAACAGCACCGAGCGCAGGGCCTGTACCAGGCCCGCCCGCTGGTGTGCCAGCTGCCGCATCTCCGGGTTGACGATCAGGTCGACGTAGCGCTGCCGGACCCGCGCCTCGGGGTCGGCCAGCCCCTTGTGCTTCTCCGGCAGGGGGCGCAGGCACTTCGAGGTGAGCGTCCACTCGTCGACGAGCACGGACAGCTCGCCCCGCTTCGAGGTGATGACCTCCCCGGTAACGCCGACGTGGTCGCCGAGGTCGACGTCGTCCTTCCAGGACTGCAGCGCCTCGGCGCCGACCCGGTCGAGCGAGAGCATGATCTGGATCGCGCCGGAGGCGTCCCGGATGGTGGCGAAGCACAGCTTGCCGCCGGTGCGGGAGAGCAGGACACGGCCGGTGAGGGCGACCCGCTGCCCCGTGTGCCGGTCGGCCTCCAGGTCACCGTGCTCGTCCCGCACGGCCGCGATCGTGGTCGTGCGGGGGTAGCCGACCGGATAGGGCTCGACGCCCGCCTCGCGCAACCGCTCCAGCTTCTCCCGCCGGATGCGCATCTGTTCGGGCAGGTCGTCGTGGTACTCGTCCTGGGCGTCACTCACGGTCCCGAGTCTATCGGCCCCGCTCCGGCCCGCCGGGCACCGCCGCCGGTCACCGCCCGCGTGCGCCGAACACCAGGCGTGCGTCCGCGACGTGGGCGCTGAG
>NZ_KE387086.1:170851-174850 GCF_000430445.1 Saccharomonospora iraqiensis subsp. iraqiensis | reverse complement strand
CGCGGCGGCCCGGGCGGCCTCCGCGGCCGTGCGGTCCCGTTGCTTCCGGGGCAGGATCCGCGTGCCCGCGAAGCCCACGAACGCCGGGACCAGGGTCACGGCCACCAGCACGGCCAGCACGACCGCCCCGGCGGCGGCCAGACCCATCTTCGTCAGGATCGGGATGTTCACCACGGACAGGCCCGCCAGGGCGATGATCACCGTGAGCCCGGCGAAGACGACGGCCGAGCCCGCGGTCCCGGTCGCGCGGCCGACGGCGTCGTAGGGCGCGTGGCCCTCGCCGAGTTCGGCCCGGTAGCGGGAGACGATGAACAGCGCGTAGTCGATGCCGACCGCCAGGCCGATCATGGTGGCCAGGATCGGGGTGGTGCTGTCGAGTTCGAGGACGCCGGTCAGCGCCGTGATGGCGGAGACGCTGATCCCCACCCCGATGAGGGCGGTGACCAGCGGGAGCCCGGCGGCCACCAGCGCGCCGAAGGTGATCAGCAGCACCACCGCGGCGACGACCACACCGATCACCTCGGTGGTGCCGGTCTCCGGCATGGTCATCAGCGCGTCCCCGCCGACCTCGACGGTGAGCCCCGCGTCGCGGCCCTGCTCGACGGCGTCCTCCAGGGCGGTGCGCGACTGCTCGGTCAGGTCGAGCGCGCTGGTGTCGTAGTTGACCTGCGCGTAGCCGATCGTGCCGTCGGGGCTGACCGCCCGGCCGCGGAACGGGTCGACCGCCTGCTGCACCTGCGACCCCTGGGCGATCTCGCCGACCACCTCGCCGACCGCGGCGCGGTTCTCCGGATCGGTGAGTTGTTCACCCTCCGGTGCCTGGAAGGCGACGCGGGCGGTGGCCCCTTCCGGGTTGGTGCCGGGGAAGCGTTCGTCCAGCAGTTCGAACGCCTGCTGGGCCTCCGTTCCGGGGATCGAGATCGAGGACGACGCGGACGAGGAACTGGTCGCGGCGGCGCCACCCACGGCGGCGAGCAGCAACACCCATACCAGGGCGACCAGTCCGCGCCGCCGGAAAGCGAACCGGCCGAGCCGGTACAGCAACGTGGCCATGGACGAGGAACTCCAGTTGTGTCGGTTGGGGAAGGGTCCGTGTTGTTCGGGTTGTCGGGATCCCCCGGTGCTGCGGCGGTGGAGCGCCCGGAGGTCGGGTCGTCAGGCGATGCCGAGTGCGGGGAAGACCACGGCCCGCAGGTAGTTCTCCATGTACTCGGCGTCGGCCTCCCGGTTCTCGATCAGCCTGCGGGTGCCGAAGGCGCCGATGATCAGGTGGGCGAGGAACCTCCGGGCGGGGTTGTCCGGGTCCAGTTCGCCGCGTTCGACGGCTCTGGCGAGGACGGCGTCGAGGATGTCCAGCCCCGGGCGGATGTGCAGCTCGTACAGCGCCTGCCACAGGTCACGGTCCTTGGAGACGGCATGGGCCAGACCGTTGAGCAGTGCGGTGTCCTCGGTCGCGTGCCCCAGGAACTCGGTGACCAGGTGCCGCAGGTCGTCGGCCAGCGAGCCGGTGTCCACGTCGGTGAGGGGCTCGGCCAGGTGCCGCAGTGCGGTCGCCACCAGTTGCGGCTTGCTCTCCCACTGCCGGTAGAGCGTCGCCTTGCTGGCCCGGGTGCGCGCCGCGACGGCGTCCATCGTCAGGGCCTCGTAGCCCTGTTCCCGGACGAGGTCCACCACGGTGGTGAACACCTCCCGCTCGCGCTCGGGCGTCAGCCGCGTACGGCGTGCCTGAGCGCCGGAGGTCTGCTCGGACATGCGGGGACTCCAGGAACGAAACCGTTTCGTACCGAGTCAGTCTAGAAGTACTCCGAAGCGAAACGCAAACGTATCGACACCCGGTCGTTTCGATCACCGCGTGACGTCGCACACGACTTCCCGCCCGGTGCCCGGCGTGGGCGGTGTTGCGCGTCGCTGCGCGTCGGAGATGGTGGTTGTGGAGCCTGGATCATCTGCGGGCGAGTTCCGGGTCGCCGGTCACCACCGTCGACCGGATCGCGCACGAACTCGAGCGGCTCCGCCGCCAGCTGGCCGCATGAGCACGCACCGGGCCCGGTGGGGTGCTCAGCGGGCGAACAGGCCCACCAGGGTCCCCCGGGCCAGGGAGTGGTCGTCGGCGGCGGCGTGCACGTCGTCGGCGGTGGCCCCCTCGTCGAGGCCGAGCGGGCGGTCCACGGCGTAGAGCCGGAAGAAGTACCGGTGCGCCTCGTCGCCCACGGGTGGTTGCGGTCCGCCCCAGCCGAGGTCGCCGAAGCCGTTGCGGCCCACCGTCGCGCCGGGCGGGAGGCCGTCCGTCCCGCCGATGCCGGTGGCCTCCGGGGGGATCTGGGTGACCACCCAGTGCACGAACGTGCCGCCCGGGGCGTCCGGATCCTCACAGATCAGGGCGAGCTCCTCGGTGCCGTCCGGCACGTGGGTCCACTCCAGCGGCGGTGCGGTGTCGCCGCCCTGCCGGGAGTAGCGGTCCGGGATCAGCGTGCCGTCGTTGAAGGCCGGGCTGCGCAGCTCCAGCTCCGCCGCGATCGCCCGGGGCGGCTCGTCGATCGTGGGATCGCCCCGGCTCATCCCCCGGGTGCCCTTCGGGCCCTGGGCCCGCTCGCCGCGTGGCTGCGCCATGGTGGTCCTCTCCCGGCCGCGGGCGGGCCCGGCGGAAAGGGTCCGGCGCCGGCCGTCGGTCGTCCTGTCGAGGCGGTGATCCCTGTCGACGTTCCCGTCGTCGGCGCGGGCAAACCCGGACCGCACCACTCACCGCACCACGACCGCCTCGGGGCCGCGGGGGACGAGTTCGCCGATCACGGGCGCACCCGGCACCTCACCGGCCACCAGCAACCCGCCGGAGGTCTGCGCATCGGCCAGCAGCAGGGCTGTCGCCTCGTCCACCCCGGTCAGGTCGGTGTGCGGGCGCACCCAGTCGAGGTTGCGGCGGGTGCCGCCGGAGACGTAGCCCTCCCGGACGGCGTCGCGGGCGGCGTCCAGCACCGGCACCGCCGCCGCGTCCACCACCGCCGTCACCCCGCTGGCCCGCGCCAGCTTGTACAGGTGCCCGAGCAGGCCGAAGCCGGTGACGTCGGTGGCGCACCCGATGCCCGCGGCCGACGCGGCCCGCGCGGCCTCGGCGTTGAGCGTGGTCATCACGGCGATCGCCTCGTCGAAGGTCTCCCCGGTGGCCTTGTGCCGGGTGTTGAGCACCCCGACGCCGAGCGGCTTCGTCAGCGACAGCGGTTGTCCGGCCCGGCCGGTGTCGTTGCGCAGCAACCGGTCCGCCCCGGCCACTCCGGTCACCGCGAGGCCGTACTTCGGCTCGGGGTCGTCCACACTGTGCCCGCCCGCGAGGTGGCAGCCCGCCTCGGCGCACACCGCGGCGCCGCCGCGCAGTGTCTCGGCGGCCAGCTCGAACGGGAGGGTCTCGCGGGGCCAGCACAACAGGTTCACCGCGACCACGGGGGTGCCGCCCATCGCGTACACGTCGGACAGCGCGTTCGCCGCGGCGATCCGCCCCCAGTCGTACGGGTCGTCCACGACGGGGGTGAAGAAGTCGGTGGTGCTCACGATCGCGCGCTCGCCGTCGAGACGGACGGCCGCGGCGTCGTCCCCGTCGTCGAGCCCCACGAGCAACTCCCCGGCGGGCCGCGCGGGACCGGCACCGACCAGCCCGGACACGACCTGTTCGAGCTCCCCCGGAGGGATCTTGCACGCGCACCCGCCGCCGTGCGCGTACTGGGTCAGTCGGTACGCCATTCCGCCATCCTGCCGGAACTCCGGCTCCGCCGCGCGGTGTGCTGCACACGCGCCGTGCATTTGGCAGGATGTCGGTATGTCCCAGGGAGGCGCTTCCGGCCTGGTGACCGGCACGGTCTTCAAAACCGTTGAACGGCAGGCACTGTCGTTGGCGGGTTCGATTCCCGTTCGCCTCCGCGACGACGGCCGCGGCCCCCGGCGTGGCCCGCCACCGCAGCCCGGGGTGCGGGCCGCACCGGGGGGAACCCGCGGTGCCTGACGCCGCCG
>NZ_KE387086.1:164924-170751 GCF_000430445.1 Saccharomonospora iraqiensis subsp. iraqiensis | reverse complement strand
CCCCGCGGCGCCGGCCGCGCGGGCGCGTTCCCGCTCACGGCACGGGAGGCAGACGACGGCCGTGCCGGTCTCCGTGCCGGACGGGTCGAGCAGTGCCGCGATGCGGGCGGTGCGGAACCCGCACTCGCCGCAGACGATCGGTGGGGCGTCCGGGCGGAACTTGACGGTCGTGTCGCCGGATGTCGACGTCACAGCACATCGCCCTCCTCACTGTGTGTGAACGGACTTGGGCGGGGTACCCCGATGCCGCAGTGGCACACGGGACGAACCACACGAGGTAGGCGCGATGCGCCCACGATCATTCCTGTGGGTGAGGAGGTGCGGACGATGCCGACCAGGGAGCAGGTGCGGGCGTCGCTCGCCGGCGGTGCGGACTACACCGAGGTGGGACGCAGGCTGGGCATTCCCCCCGGACTGGTGTATCTGATCGCGACGGGGCTGCCCGCCGACGGTGGGGACGCCCCGGCGCCGGAGGAGGGGCGTGCCCGCGGGTTGCGTCCGGCGGGCCAGGAGTTGTCCAATCCGCCCGTGGAGAGCCCGGCGGCCCGGGAGTCGGTCCACCGCTGGTTGCGTGCGCGGGTCCGGGCGGACGCGCAGATGCGCGGAGCCTGAACCCGTGGTTCGATCGGGGAAGTGGGCCGACCGGCCCGCGGCGACCGCGAACGGCCGATCACGCGGAGGGTGGACGATGGGTCTACGGACGTGGATCGAGGGGTGGCCGGTTGTCCGGCAGTTCACCGACGGCGATCCCACCGGGCGTGGTGCCGCGGCCAAGAGCCCGGGCAGCGAGGCGCTCGCTCCGCGGACCGCGACGGCGGACAAGGTCGTGAAGTCGATCTGCCCGTACTGCGCGGTCGGGTGCGGGCAGAACATCTACGTCTCCGACGGGCGGATCACCCAGATCGAGGGTGACCCCGACTCGCCGATCAGCCGGGGCCGGTTGTGCCCGAAGGGATCGGCGAGCCTCCAGCTGACGACGGGGTCCGCGCGCACCCACCGGGTGCTCTACCGCAGGCCGTACGGGACCGAGTGGGAGCCGCTCGACCTCGACACGGCGATGGACATGATCGCCGACCGGGTGCTCGACGCGCGGGACCGCGGCTGGGAGTCCGAGGTGGACGGTGTCCGCACGAACCGGACGATCGGGTTCGCCAGTCTCGGCGGGGCGGTGCTCGACAACGAGGAGAACTACCTCCTCAAGAAGCTCTACACCGCACTGGGCGCGGTGCAGATCGAGAACCAGGCCCGTATTTGACACTCCTCCACGGTTCCCAGTCTGGGAACCTCCTTCGGTCGCGGCGGCGCCACGACGTTCCAGCAGGACCTGGCGAACTCGGACTGCATCGTCATCCAGGGATCCAACATGGCCGAGTGCCATCCCGTCGGGTTCCAGTGGGTGATGGAGGCCAAGGCCCGCGGCGCGACGGTGATCCACGTCGATCCCCGGTTCACCCGGACCAGTGCCGTCTCCGACGTGCACGTGCCGCTGCGCGCGGGCAGTGACATCGCCTTCCTCGGCGGCATCATCAACCACGTGCTCACCGAGGGGAAGGACTTCCGGGAGTACGTGCTCGCCTACACCAACGCGTCGTCGATCGTCACCGAGGAGTTCGCCGACACCGAGGACCTCGACGGCGTGTTCTCCGGCTGGGACGCCGACGGCCGCGTCTACGACGTCTCCACCTGGCAGTACCAGGGCACCCCCGTGCAGGCGGCGTCCGGCCAGCGGGAACAGCAGTGGGAGACCCGCACGCGGGAGGGCGCGGAGCTGCGGGAGGAGGCCCGGGGTGAGATGCACGGCTCCGGAGGGCCGGAGATTCGGAACGAACCGGAGACCGATCCCACGCTGACGCACCCGCGCTGTGTGTACCAGATCCTCCGGCGGCACTTCTCCCGCTACACCCCCGAGCTGGTCGAGCAGGTGTGCGGCGTGCCGCAGGAGCAGTTCCGACGGGTGTGCGAGCTGCTGACCGCCAACTCCGGCCGGGACCGCACCGCCGCGTTCGCCTACGCGGTCGGCTGGACCCAGCACACGGTGGGGGTGCAGTACATCCGCACGGCGGCGATCCTGCAGCTGCTGCTGGGCAACATCGGCAGGCCGGGCGGCGGCATCCTCGCCCTCCGCGGGCACGCCTCGATCCAGGGCTCCACCGACATCCCGACGCTGTTCAACCTGCTGCCGGGCTACATCCCCATGCCGCACGCGCACGACAACGCGAACCTGGACAACTTCGTCCGTGCCGAGTCGGCGCACAAGGGCTACTGGGGCGACATGCGCTCCTACATCGTCAGCCTGCTCAAGGCGTGGTGGGGCCCGGCCGCGCGGCCGGAGAACGACTTCTGTTTCGACCACCTGCCGCGGCTGACCGAGGGGCATTCCACCTACGAGACGATCGTGGCCCAGATGGAGGGCCGCTGCCACGGCTACTTCCTGCTGGGCGAGAATCCCGCGGTCGGCTCGGCCGACGCCAAGGCCCAGCGGATGGGCATGGCGAACCTGGACTGGCTCGTCGTGCGGGACTTCTCGCTCACCGAGAGCGCCACCTGGTGGAAGGACGGTCCCGAGATCGAGAGCGGGGAGCTCGCGACCACCGACATCGGCACCGAGGTGTTCTTCCTCCCCGCCGCCGCCCACACCGAGAAGGACGGGAGTTTCACCAACACCCAGCGGTTGCTCCAGTGGCACTTCCAGGCGGTGGAGCCGGAGGGCGACACGCGCAGCGAGCTGTGGTTCACCTACCACCTCGGGCGGATCATCCGGGACAAGCTCGCCGCCTCCGACCGGGAGCGGGACCGCCCGGTGCTCGACCTGACGTGGGACTACCCCACCAAGGGGCCCACCGCCGAGCCGGAGGCCGAGGCGGTGCTCGCCGAGATCGGCGGGTTCGACGCCGAGGGCAACCCGCTGTCCACCTACGAACAGCTCGCCGAGGACGGTTCGACCGCCTGCGGGTGCTGGATCTACTGCGGCGCCTACGCCGACGGCGTGAACCAGACCGCGCGCCGCAAGCCCGCGGCCGAACAGGACTGGGTCGCGAGCGAATGGGCGTGGGCGTGGCCGCTCAACCGGCGCATCCTCTACAACCGGGCCTCGGCCGATCCGGACGGCAGGCCGTGGAGCGAGCGCAAGGCCTACCTGTGGTGGGACGCCGACCACGGACGGTGGACCGGGTACGACATCCCGGACTTCAAGGGCACGCGGCCGCCGGACTTCGTCCCGGAGCCGGACGCGACCGGGCCGGACGCGCTGTCCGGCACCGACGCCTTCGTGATGCAGGCCGACGGGAAGGCGTGGCTGTACGCCCCGTCCGGGCTCACCGACGGGCCGCTGCCGACGCACTACGAGCCGCAGGAGTCGCCGTTCGACAACCCGCTCTACACCCAGCAGCGCAACCCGGTGCGGCAGATACTGCGCCACCCCTACAGCCGCTACCAGCCCAGCGGGACGCACCCGGGTTCCGAGCTGTTCCCCTACGTCACGACCACGTACCGGCTGACCGAACACCACACGGCGGGCGGGATGTCCCGGTGGCAGCCGTATCTGGCCGAGTTGCAGCCGGAGATGTTCTGCGAGGTCTCCCCCGAGCTGGCGGCCGAGCGGGGGCTGGACCACCTCGGCTGGGCCACGATCGTCAGCGCCCGCGCGGCCATCGAGGCGCGGGTGATCGTGACCGACCGGCTGGCCCCGCTGACCGTGGCCGGGCGCACGCTGCACCAGGTGGGACTGCCCTACCACTGGGGACCGAACGGGACGAGCACCGGCGACGCGGCCAACGAACTGTCCGGGATGTCGCTCGACCCGAACGTGCACATCCAGGAGGTGAAGGCACTGGCCTGCGACATCAGGCCCGGACGTCGTCCCAGGGGCCCGGCGAGGCTGGACCTCGTGCGGGACTACCAGCGGCGCGCGGGCATCACCGACGAGACCGGCACGGAGGTCTGACATGGGCACCGTCGGCGCCACCGGGGGCCTGACCACGGACGGGGCCGTGTCCGGCCCGGAGTCCGGGTACGACCCCGCGGCCGCGAGCGGACACACCGACCACCCGCCCCGGGTGGGGTTCTTCACCGACACCACGGTGTGTATCGGCTGCAAGGCGTGCGAGGTGGCGTGCAAGGAGTGGAACGCCGTCCCGGACGACGGCCTGGACCTCACCGGCATGTCCTACGACAACACCGTGGGGCTGGGCGCGAACACCTGGCGGCACGTGGCCTTCATCGAGCAGCGCAAACCGCTCGCCGCGCAAGAGGTCGGGATGCACCACGACACCGACGTGCTCACCATGGCCGAGCACGGATCGGCCACCGACCCGACCGTCGCGGCGACCACCCCGACGACCCCCGGCCAGGGCGACGACTTCCGCTGGCTGATGGCCTCGGACGTGTGCAAGCACTGCACGCACGCCGCCTGTCTGGACGTGTGCCCCACCGGTTCGCTGTTCCGCACCGAGTTCGGCACCGTGGTGGTGCAGGAGGACATCTGCAACGGCTGCGGCTACTGCATCCCGGCCTGCCCCTACGGGGTGATCGATCAGCGACCCGGCGACGGCCGGGCGTGGAAGTGCACCCTGTGCTACGACCGTCTCGGCAACGGACTCGAACCCGCCTGTGCGAAGGCGTGCCCGACCGACTCGATCCAGTTCGGGCCGCTCGACGAGTTGCGGGAACGGGCGCAGCAGCGGGTGGCGCAGCTGCACGGGGCCGGGGTCACCGACGCGCGGCTCTACGGCGCGGACCCGGACGACGGGGTCGGCGGGGACGGGGCGTTCTTCCTGCTGCTGGACGAGCCCGAGGTGTACGGACTGCCGCCCGATCCGGTCGTGACCACGCGGGACCTGCCCCGCATGTGGCGGCACGTGGGCTCGGCCGCGGCGACGCTGATGGCGGGCGCCGTCGCCGCCTTCCTGGGAACGCGGCGGCGGTGAGCGGTGTCCCGCGCTCCGACACGGACGACAGCGACGACGAGGGGACGGTGGGTATGACCGGGGACGGGGGCTCGCGCCCGGGCCGGGAGGCGATCACCGGCGCGGTCCCGGCCGGGGCACGCGGGAACGGGCGACGCCGGCGCGGGAAGGGCGAGCAGCCGGTGGTGCCGGACACCGAGTTCACCTCCTACTACGGCCAACCGGTGCTGAACGGCCCGGTGTGGAAGGTCCCCGACATCCCGGCCTACTTCTTCCTGGGTGGCCTGGCGGGCGGCGCCTCCCTGCTCGGGGCGGGGTCCCAGCTCACCGGCCGACGGCGGGCGGCGACGGTGGCCAAGGTGGGCGCGTTCGGCGCGGTCGGCGGATCGCTGGTCGCGCTGGTGCACGACCTCGGCAGGCCGGAACGGTTCCTGAACATGCTCCGGGTGATGAAGCCGACCTCACCGATGAGCATGGGGTCCTGGCTGCTGTCGGTCTACGGTCCGCTGGCCGGGGCCTCGGCCGCCACGGCGGTCACCGGCCTGCTGCCCCGTGTCGGTGCCGCGGCCACCGCGGGAGCGGCGGTGACCGGTCCGGGTGTCGCCGCCTACACCGCCGCGTTGATCAGCGACACCGCGGTGCCCGCCTGGCACGACGCGCACCGCGAGCTGCCGTACGTGTTCGTCGGCTCCGGGGCGGTCGCCGCCGGTGGACTGGGCCTGCTCACGGACCCGGGCGGGGACGGTGCGCCCGCCCGCCGGTTCGCCCTGTTCGGGACCGGTCTGGAACTCGTGGCCTCCCGGCTGCTGGAGCACCGGCTCGGCATGGTCGCCGAACCGTACCGCCGGGGCCGCTCCGGGGCCCTGTATCGGGCCGGCGAGGCGCTCGCCGCCGTCGGGACGGCCGGTGCGTTCGCGGGCAGG
>NZ_KE387086.1:161713-164824 GCF_000430445.1 Saccharomonospora iraqiensis subsp. iraqiensis | reverse complement strand
GGCCCCGGGGGCGCTCCCCTTCGCCCCCGGCGGCGCCTCCGGGCGCTCGACGGTGTGCGTGAGCTCCACGACGGTGCGGTCGTCGCCGTCGGGGGCCGTGCGGACCACGACCGTGCCCACCGTCCCGGCCTCGTGCCAGGCGAGGCGCAGCGAATGCCCGGGGTCGCGGTCGAGGACGTGTCCGGACGCGCGGTCCGGAACCGTGAAGCCGGCTCCCGGCGTGGCGCATCCGGTCACCGGACCGAACCAGCGGGCGAGGCGCCGACGACGGGTCAGCGCCTCCCAGACTCCGGCAGGGTCCGTGGGACAGAACCGGCGCAGGACCAGACCGACCGGCAGCTCCGCGACCCCGGTGCCGGTGCCGACGCCGGAATCGGTGGGCGCACCGTGCGACCCGGGCAGGTCCGCGGCACACGGACGGACCTCGCGGTAGGTGGTCGTGAGCTGGTCGGCTATGTCGATCACGGCACGTCCCTTCGCAACACCTGGGGACCGGCAACGCCGGGGCGTCGTCGGGTCAGCCCGGAGGCCAGGACAGGTGCCTACCACCGAGAACGTGACAGTGCACGTGGAAGACGGTCTGATTCGCGTCGGCGCCGGTGTTGAACACCAGCCGGTAGCCGGAGTCGTCGACCCCGTCGGCCTTGGCGACCTCGCCGACCACGGCGAGCAGGTCGCCCGCCAGACCGGGGTCGGCCGCGGCCATCGCCGCGGCGTCGGGGTGGTGCTCCTTGGGGATGACCAGGACGTGCGTGGGGGCCTGCGGGTCGATGTCGCGGAACGCGAGCACGGTGTCGGTCTCGTACACCACGGTGGCGGGCACGGTGCGCTCGACGATCCGGCAGAACAGGCAGTCGGTGCTCACGGACTCACTGTAATGCGCCCGGGCCCGCGTGTCCGCGACATCGCGGTAATGGCGCCGTGTCCCGACTCACAGGACACGGACGGGTGAACGGTCACTTGCTCTTGTGGTACGCTTCCGCGACTTCGGAGGGAATGCGTCCCCGCTCCGAGATCTCGTACCCGTTCTCTTTCGCCCACGCCCGGATCGCCTTGTTCTGCTCACGATCGGCGGAGGACGAACGGGTGGCCTTCTGACCATTGCGGCGACCGCGTCCCGTCTGCCGCTTGCGGCCGCCCGCCTTGCGGGCGTGTTCGACGTACTGGGCGAGTGCGTCCCGCAGTTCTTCCGCGTTTTCCGAGGACAGGTCGATCTCGTACGTCACCCCGTCGAGGGCGAACTGGACGGTCTCCTCGGCCTCCGAGCCGTCGAGATCATCCACGAGCGAGACCAGAATCTGTTGTGCCACCGGTTCCTCCTGCTACGGGCCGCTCGGGCGGTGAATTGCGGTCTGTTCGGTCAGAAGTGTACCCGACCGCGCCCGGCCGGGAACACGCGGCATTGCGCGGGAGTGGTGATCGGGGAAAAAGGGTGTGCGCTCCCCGCCGCACGCCGGGAATGCGTGGTGCGACGGTGGGTCAACCATACGTATTCGTGCCTGGTGAGGGTGCCTCCACCGGCGCGGCGGGCGGTCCGTGTCGCAAGCGGAGGGTCGGAAACCGTTGCTGTGCCGGAACTTCCGGGGAGAAGGCGCCGTACTTCGGCGACGTCGGACGGGGCCCTCCGCCCGGGTCGGCTTTTCACCCGATTCGAGAAGGATCGCCGGATCGGGGCGGTCCGGGAATACCGCCGTCCGGTGGTGGCGGGGGTGTCCCGGGCTCGGGCAGGATGGTATTGCCCGGGTATTCGCCCACTCACCCGTCGGGACACGGGGACCGGAGGAGGACGACCGTGATTCACCCGCCCGAAACGCCGGAGGTGGTCACCGCGCTACGCGCCGACACGGCGGGCTGCGAGAGCGTCGTACATTTCAACAACGCGGGTTCCTCGTTGCCCCCGAAACGGGTGGTGGACCGGATGGTACGGCATCTCCGCACCGAGGAGAGGATCGGCGGTTACGAGGCGGCCGACGAGGTCTCCGCCGAACTCGACGACGTCCGCGGGACACTCGGTGCGCTCGTGGGTGCCGGGCCGGACGAGATCGCGGTCACCGACAGCGCCTCCCGTTCGTGGCTCTCGGTGTTCACCGCCCTCGGCTGGGCCGAGGGGGACCGCATTCTCACCGGCGCGGCCGAGTATTCGAGCAACGTCATCGCGATGCTGGATCTGGCGCACCACCGGGGCGTCCGGGTGGAGGTCGTGCCGAGCACCCCCGACGGCGAGATCGACGTCGACGCGCTCGCCGCGACGCTCGACGACGACGTGCGCATGGTGGCGGTCACCCACGCGCCCACCAACGGGGGCCTGCTGCAACCCGTCGAACGGATCGGTGCCGTGGTCGCGGACAGCCCCGCGTTCTACCTGGTCGACGCCTGTCAGAGCGTGGGCCAGGTGCCGATCGACCTGACGGCGATCGGTGCCGACGCGCTCTCCGCCACCGGCCGCAAGTACCTGCGCGCGCCGCGGGGGACGGGATTCCTCGCCGTCCGGCGGGGTGTGCTGGACACCCTGCACCCCGCACACCTGGACCTGACGTCCGCGCGGATCGTGGACGGATCGGTGCGCCCGCGGGACGACGCGCGGCGGTTCGAGCTGTTCGAGCACAACGTCGCCGCCGTGCTCGGCCTGGGGGAGGCGGCGCGCTACTACCGCGAGGTCGGCCCGGAGTGGGCACACGAGCGGATCACCGCGCTGGCCGAACACCTGCGCGCCGAGCTGGGCCGGATCCCGGGAATCACGGTGACCGACCTCGGCAGCCACCGTTCGGGCATCGTGTCGTTCTCCTCGGAGCGCGTTCCCGCCCCGGAGCTCGTGGACACCCTGCGCGAGCGTGGGGTGCACGTCAGTGTGTCCCGGGCACCGTCGACCCCCTGGGACATGGCCGACCGGCGGCTCGACGAACTCGTCCGCGCCTCGGTGCACTACTACAACACGTCGGACGAGATCGCGCGTCTGTGCGCGGAGCTCGAGGCGGCGGGGTGAGCGGCCGGGCGCCGACCCCCGATCACCGGTCCGGGGCGGTCGGCCGCCCCGGACCGAGGACCCGTTCCGCCAGCCGTGCCAGGCCGAGCAGGCCCCGGTCGGTGCCCGCGGGGCCGTCGAACTCCAGA
>NZ_KE387086.1:72474-161613 GCF_000430445.1 Saccharomonospora iraqiensis subsp. iraqiensis | reverse complement strand
GCTCGACCCGCCCGCCGTGCGTCCCGGGTCGCGCGGGTTGCGCACCGGTCCGTGGGCGGCGTTGTCGCTGGTGGTGCCGCGGGCGAGTTCGTGCATGTTGGTCTGACCGACCACCGTCGCCCCGGCGCGCCGCAGCCGCCGCACCGCACCCGAGTCCGTGTCGGGGCGGTAGCCCTCCAGCGCGGGGGAGCCGGCCGTGAGCGGGAGCCCGCCGACGGCGATGTTGTCCTTGACCACCACCGGCAGGCCGTCCAACGGCCCGTCCTCCGCACCCGCGGCGAGCACACCGGGCTCGCGCACCAGGACGTTGAGGTGTGCGAGCTCCTGCAGTGCCCGCACGGCATCGTCGACCGACCGCATACCCGTACGGTAGGCCCGTCCCCGTGCGGAGGGGCGGGCCCCGGGGGTCAGCAGCTGCGGAAGAAGCGGTCCAGCACGCGGGTGCCGAAGCGCAGGGCGTCGACCGGCACCCGTTCGTCCACCCCGTGGAACAGCGCCGAGAAGTCCAGATCGGCGGGCAGCTTCAGCGGGGCGAAGCCGAAGTTGCGGATGCCGAGACGTTGGAAGGACTTCGCGTCGGTGCCGCCGGAGAGCATGTAGGGCAGGGTGCGCGCGTCCGGGTCCTCGGCGAGTACCGAGGCGCTCATCGCGTCCACCAGCGCCCCGTCGAAGGTGGTCTCCACCGGCGGCAGTTCCATCCACTCGCGCTCGATGTCCGGGCCGAGCAGCTCGTCCAGTTCCCGATTGAACGCCTCGACCCGTCCCGGCAGGATGCGGCAGTCGACGGCCGCCTCCGCGGTGGACGGGATGACGTTGGCCTTGTACCCGGCGTCGAGCATCGTCGGGTTCGCCGTGTCCCGCAGCGTGGCGCCGATCATGCGGGAGATGTTGCCGAGCTTGGCCACGGCGCCGTCCAGGTCGTCCTCCGGGAAGTCCCACCCGGTGATCTCGGTGACCCCGGCCAGGAACTCCCGCACCGAGTCGCTGAGCACCAGCGGGAACCGGTGGTTGCCGAGCTTGGCCACCGCCTCGGAGAGCTTGGTGACCGCGTTGTCGTGGTGCAGCATCGACCCGTGGCCGGCCGTGCCCCGCACGCGCAGGGTCATCCACCGGATGCCCTTCTCCGCCGTCTCCACCAGATAGGCCCGCACGTTGTCGCGCAGCGTGACGGAGAACCCGCCGACCTCGCTGATCGCCTCGGTGGCGCCGTCGAACAGCTCGGGCCGGTTGTCCACCAGCCACTGCGCACCGTACTTACCGCCCGCCTCCTCGTCGGCGAGGAACGCGAAGATCAGGTCGCGGGGCGGGACGATGCCCTCCCGCTTGTAGTGCCGGGCCAGCGCCAGCGACATGCCGAGCATGTCCTTCATGTCGACCGCGCCCCGGCCCCACACGTACCCGTCCTGCACCGCCCCGGAGAACGGGTGCACCGACCACTCGGCCGGGTCGGCGGGGACCACGTCGAGGTGCCCGTGCACGAGCAGCGCACCCCGGTCCGGGTCGGCGCCGGGCAGCCGGGCGATCACGTTGTGCCGGTTCGCCCCGCCGGACTCGACGTAGGTGATCTCGTAGCCGACCTCGGTGAGCCTGGCCGCGACGTACTCGGCGGCCTCCCGCTCGCCGGTGAGCGTCGCCGGATCGCCGGTGTTGGTGGTGTCGATCCGGATCAGCTCGCTGGTCAGCGTCACCGCCTCGTCGGCGGCGGCGTCGATCGCGTTCGGTTCGGTCACCCGGTATTCCTACCATCGACCGCGACGCCGACGCAGACGGTGATCCCGCCGGGTGAACGCGGAACGGGCGCATCGCGTCACCCGCGCCGGGCTCCGGTCCGGCCGCGGTCGGTCAGGAGACGCGGGACCGGTGCGGACGCCGGGGCCCGAACAGCGCGACGCGCAGTGCGGGGGCGTAGATCCGCTCTATTTCATCGAGGGGCATCGAAGCGAGCGGTTCGAGGCGCAGGATGCAGCGTGTCATGACGATGCCCGCGATCTGCGCGCAGAAGGCGGCCGCGCGCTCACGCGCGTCCGCGCCGCCCAACCTGCCCGCGATCGTGTCGATCATCTCCCGTTCCAGGAGCTCCCGGACCAGGTCGGTGACGGACTCGTCGTAGGTGGTGCCCGCGATCAGCGCGCGGAGTGGTGCGCCCGACTCCGGGTTCTCCCACAGCGCGAGCAGATCGCGCAGGGCACGTTGGGGGAAGGTGGCCGGGTCGCCCCGCATCGTGCGGGCGATCGTCTCGGTGGGGTTGGCCGTGAGGGCGAGCACCGCCCCGAACAGGCCTTTCTTCGAGCCGAAGTAGTAGCTCACCAGGGCAACGTCCACACCGGCTTCGGCGGCCACGGACCGCAGGGTGGCGGCCCGGTACCCGTCGCGGAGGAATCGGCGGCGGGCGACGGCGAGAATCTCGGCGCGCGTGTCGGGCCTTCCCGTTCTCCTGCCCCGCGCCGAAGAATTCAACATGGTTGAGATCGTACGCGGCGGCCGGTGACGCTGTGCCCCGAACTCGAGACCCGACCGAAGGGCCGCTTCCCGTGTCCACCGATCCACGACCGACCGCCGTCGGCTCCCCGGGCGGAACACCGCGCCACGGTGCCGTCCTGGCGACCACCTGTCTCGCACTGGCCACCGTGGTCGCCGCGATGGCGTCGCTGAACGTGGCGCTCCCGGACATCGCCCGGCACACGCACGCCGACCAGACCCAGCAGACCTGGATCATCGATGCCTACAGCCTGGTGTTCGCCACGCTGCTCCTGCCCGCCGGGGCCCTGGGGGACCGGTTCGGCCGACGCCGTGCGCTCGTCGTCGGCCTCGTCGTCTACGGAACCGGATCCGGGTCGGCAGCCCTGGCCACCGGGCCGGAACTGCTGATCGCGCTGCGTGCGCTGGTGGGTGTCGGAGCCGCTCTGATCATGCCCGCCACCCTGTCGACGATCACCAGCAGCTTTCCTGCCGCCCAGCGGGCCAGGGCGGTCAGCATCTGGGGAGCGGTCGCCGGGGGCAGTGGGGTACTGGGGCTGGTCGCCTCCGGCCTGCTGTTGGAATGGTGGTCCTGGCAGTCGGTGTTCTGGTTCAACGTGCTGCTCGCCGCGGTCGCGCTGGTCGGGACGGTGGCGTTCGTGCCGGAGTCGGCCGAGCTCCACCCGGCACCGCTCGACGTGATCGGCGCGGTGCTGTCGGCAGCCGGCATCGCCGCCCTCGTGTACGCCGTGATCGAGGCCCCGGTACACGGCTGGGACGATCCCCTCACCCTCGGTGGCGGCGCACGCGGTCTGCTGATCCTCACCGGTTTCGTCGCCTACGAAGCGCGCCGTGCCCACCCCCTGCTCGACCCACGGCTGTTCGGCAACCGCCGGTTCGCGGCGGGCTCCCTGTCCCTGACGCTGCAGTTCTTCGCCCTGTTCGGCTTCATGTTCGTGATCATGCAGTACCTGCAGCTCGTCCGGGGGGACAGCGCGCTCACCGCCGCGCTCAGTCTGCTGGCGATGCCGATCGGGATGGTCCCGACCTCCCGGCTGAGCCCGCGGCTCACCGAACGTCTCGGTGCCCGGGCTCCATGGGTCGCCGGGCTGCTCCTTCTCGCGGTGGGCCTGGCCGTGCTGTCCCAGCTGGACGTGGCCGGCGGGTACTGGCACATCGCCGCGGGCCTCATCCCGCTCGGCGCCGGACTGGGGCTGGCGATGCCTCCGGCGACGACCGCGATCACCGACGCATTGCCCAGGAAGCTGCAGAACGTGGGTTCCGCCGTGAACGACCTGTCCCGGGAGCTCGGCGGCGCGCTGGGGATCGCTGTTCTCGGCAGTATCCTGACCGCCACCTACCGCAACGACTTCCACCTGACCGGGGTGCCGTCCCACATCGCCGAGGCAGCCGGGTCGTCGCTGGCCGGAGCAGCAGCTGTAGGGGGCTCGGTCCTGCGCGAGGCTCAGGGTGCGTTCACCACCGGATTGCAGGCCGCACTGCTCGGCGCCGCCGTCACGGCCGTGGCCACGGCCCTCGCCGTGGCCGTTCTCCTGCGCCGCGGCGAGGGCCCGTGATCGCTCCGGCGAGGGGACGCAGCCGTTGTCCGGCGTTGGGCGGGCGGCGGCTGCGTCCGACCCCCGCGGGCGGCGTTACCGCAGGTGAGCGGCACACGGCCGATGAGGCCCACCCCCGGTGCACGAACGAGTGGAGCCTCCGTTACGCTATTAACCACGCAAGTCCGAGTGGCGGAATGGCAGACGCGCTAGCTTGAGGTGCTAGTGCCCGATTAAGGGCGTGGGGGTTCAAGTCCCCCCTCGGACACCAGTTCGTAGCAGATCTCACACACCAGCCAGTGACCACCCGCTCACGCTGGGTGGATCTTCGAGACACCGGTCATCCCTGTCCGTTACGGTGGGCGTGCCGCCGGTGTCCCCCTCTGCGCGGCAGGGGGGTGATGTGTCATGACCGGGCCTGTGCGGCCGGTGTCGATCCCGCCGCATCTCCCTGTCACCGGACCGGCCGGGGAACGGTCCGGATTCTCACCGTTGTCGGTCCCGGATCTCAGCTGTCTCGACGAGGGTTCGGGGCCGTGGGTGTTCGGCGCCGCCCTGGTGGACGGTAAAGGGCGGGTCTCCGAAGGTCGTGTGGTGCGCGCGCTGGGCTGGCAGTCCGGCGACCGGTTGACGATCACGGTGGTTCAGCGGTCGGTGCTGCTGCACCGGTGCGCCGAGGGCGCGTTCGTGATGTCGGACACCCCGTATGTGACGGTGCCGTCCTCGGCGCGGGCGCGGTCGGGGGTGCGGGCCGGGCAGCGGGTGCTGGTGGCCGCCGACGTGGCCCACGACGTGCTGGTGGTGCACCCGCCGTCGGCGGTGGCGGCGATGCTCGCCGGCTACCACCGGGACTTGGCCGGGGGTGAGCCCGAGTGAGCACCCACGAAGCCCCCCAGGCAGGCGACCTCGAAGCGGCGCGGCTGCTGCTGGCCCGCCTCGGCGTGAACCCCGCCGACCTACTGGCCGACACCGCCGGCTCGACCGAACGGCCGGTGCCGACAGTGGCCGAGTGGATCCCGGTCGTGACCGGGCTGGTTCCGCCCAGCACCGCGCGCGCCTACCGGTCCTACTGGGCCCGGGCCGAGGCCGCCTGGGGCGAGCGCCGGTTGGACGAGGTCACCGCCAGCGACATCCGCGCCCAGGCGGAGAAGGCCAAGGCCACCGCCGTGGTGCGGCGCAACTCCCGCGGCGGACGCAGCGCCGCGGAGAACTTCGTCGCCGCCCTCCGGTGCCTGTACCGGCATGCCGAGGACGACGGGCTCATCGACGAGCGTCGCAACCCGGCCCGGCGGGTCACCACACCCCGCCGGTTGCCGTCGACCCGCCGCGCCCTGCCCGACGAACGCCTCTCCGAGATCATCGAAGTCGTCGCCGCCACGGGCGATGACCCGGAGTTGGACACGCTGCTGGTGCGGCTGCACATTGAGACCGCCTGCCGCCGCGGCGGCGCCCTGGCCCTGCGGCTGCGGGACCTGGACACCGACCAGTGCCTGCTGTTCCTGCGGGAGAAGGCCGAAACCGTGCGGTGGCAACCGGTCTCACCCACCCTGATGCGCCACCTGGAAACCCACGCCCGCACCCGCGGGGCCACCCACCCCGACACACCGGTCCTGCGCTACGCCCGGAGCGGGCCGCTCACCCGACGCCGCTACGACCACCTCTGGAACCGCGTCGCCCGCCACCTCCCCTGGGCGCGGGCCCAGCAGATCTCCACCCACTGGCTACGCCACACCACCCTGACCTGGGTCGAACGCCACTTCGGCTTCGCCACCGCCCACGCCTACGCCGGCCACACCGACTCCCACGACAACGCCACCAGCACCTATGTCAAAGCCGACCTCACCGACATCGCCACCGCCCTGGCCACCCTCACCGGCGAAGACCACCCCCTCGCCCACGACCGACGACAACACTGACCCCGCACCGGACGTCCGAGTAGTGCCGAACACGTGGGCCCGCCCGCGAACGGCAGCGTCTGCGGCGTGCTCCGGTGTGGGCAGATTGGTCCGATCGACGAGAGGGGGTCGTCCGAACGTCACCGGTCCGCGCCGCGTTCGCCGCGCAAGGCGGCTCGAAACAACGCTTCGTGCAGCCACGTTCAGTGATGTTGGTGCCCACTCGTTCGCGTGACGATGAGCTACCGGCTTCGAACTCGATTGCGGAACGTGATGGACGCTCTAGCCTCACCCCTGTCACGCAAGAACAACAGGGGGAGTGATTGTCGTGCCCGTTGGTGGTCGCTTTGCTACGTGCGGTGCCTCTTTCTGCGCGGGGCGCCCTGGCCGAGCGTGTGGGCGGGCGGAAGAGGCGAGCAGATTCCGCGATGCAACGAGGTGATCGCGATGGTCGACAGTTTCGGGCAGACGTTGCGCAGGCTGCGTGAGACGGCCGGGTTCTCGCAGCCCGAGCTCGCCCGCCGGGTGCCGATCTCGCCGTCCGGCCTGTCGCGGTACGAGGCCGACCGGCGGGTGGTCGCCGCGCGACTCGACGACGCGCTCGACCAGGTTCGAGAGGTGCGTCGCGGCATGCTGGCGATGTGCGAGGAGCTGGACCGGGTGGCGTGAGAGGTGCGGGATGGACCAGCGGATGAGCTTCATCCCCTCACCGTGGTGGACTTGCGGGCGAGCCGTGACTTCTCCGTCGACTCCCTCGGGTAATCCCGGTACACGACCAGCCGGGAGAGGTACTGATGATCCAGACCGGCGAGCATCCGGTGCTCGCGTCAGCCCTGTGCGGGTCGCGCGACCGCCGTACGGTGGGGACATGAGTGCGAAGGACGAGGCGGACAAGCAGCTGCTGGCGATGTCGGAGGTTTCCGGCGCCGAGGGCTTGGACGACTGGCGGGTGCTGCTGGGGGCGCTGCACACCCGCTACCTCACCCGGCGGTTCGCGACGGGGCTGGAGCTGGTCGACCGGATCGGCGCGGCCGCCGAGGAGGCGGACCACCACCCGGACATCGACCTGCGCTACTTCCACGTCAACCTCAAGCTCGTCAGCCACGACGTCGGGGGCCTCACCCGGCGCGACGTGGCGATGGCGCGCCGGATCAGCGAGGTCGCCGCGGAGCTCGGGGTGTCGGCCGCCCCCGACAGGGTGCAGGCGGTCGAGATCGCCCTCAACACCACGGACACGGGCATGCTGCTGCCGTTCTGGGAGGCGGTTCTCGGTGGCGACGCGAGCGGAGACGAGATTGTGGACCGCGGCGGGGACAGCCCCGGGATGTGGTTCCAGGGCACCGAGGACGTGTCGCCGGGCGCGATGCGCTTCCACGTCGACGTGACCGTGCCCCACGACGTGGCCCACGACCGGATCTGGGCGGCGCTCGACGCCGGCGGGACGCTGGTTGACGAGTCGCACGCGCCGGCGTTCTGGGTGCTGCATGACCCGCAGGGCAACGCCGCCTGCATCTGCACCAGCCAGGGGCGCGACTGAGCACGGTCCAGGCGCCCCATCCGGATCGTAGGACCCGGCTCTACCGGAGCGGGGCCTTCCCACTCCCGCTTGGTGACACCGAGTTCCACGTCGCCTACCCGTCACGCGTCGGCGGCACCACAGTGCGGGCACTCGCCGAGGTGCTCGCCGCGCAACGTCGACTCGACGACACACTCGGCCCCACAGTGCTGATCCCCTTCGCCGCCGACTTCCGAGCCCGCGCCGCTGAGATCGACGGGCCGGCCGGGGCATCGAGATACCGCTGACCACCGTCCTCGACGGGGCCATCGATGGTTGAGGCTGCGGATCGCCACCCTCTCGCCGAGACCAGGCCCCTCCCGCGGATCACTGAGACCACCGCGCCGATCTGGCCTGTCACCGACCTCGACACCGTCACCCAGGGAGCCGCCGCAGTGGCCATCCGCAGCGAGATCGACGGGCGACCCGCATACGACCTCATGGTCCGCGTATTCGCTGGTCTACGCCGCCTCTGACGTCGCGGTCGGTAGCACCAGTCGTTCCGCTGACTGAAAGTCCTATTGGTCGTGGCCTGTCAGTTCCCGCACCGCCCCGTCCTCGGCAACGGCATAGAGCGTGATCCGCAGCAGCGTCAGCACACGGGAGGGAACGCGCTGCACGGCGCGCACGGACCGTGGCTCGTCCCGGACCACGAGCCCGTATCGGAAGGACGCGTCATCCTGCTTCGGCATCCGGCGGAGGAGCTGTCCGAAGGCTGTATCCACATCCAACCCGGGATCGGTCGTCTTGCCCTTAGCCTCCGCGTACAGCCGCTGCCCGTCCCGTGTCGCCACCACATCGACGTGCTCGACCTCGGTCTCGACCTGCCACCCCTCTATTGCCAGCCAAGCGCAGAAGTCTCGGACCACCAGGGCTTCGTCACCGCTCATGTCTCTCCCTCGACCACGGGTGCAGTGGGACGAGTATCGCCTCACCGTGTGACCGTGACCAGAGCGCGGTGCTTGTGGTTGAGGGCAAGGTCTGCGCCTCAGGCCTGCGCCGTGTCCGCCGCGGCGCGGTGCCTCGGCCGGAAAGCACGGCAGTGTCGGCTCGCGGCTTCGAGGCGGCGATGCCGGCAGTCGCTGTGCGTTGTGAGTTCGTTGCAACGTGTTCGTGGTTGTTCCGCATTACTCCACCGCACGTCTCGGCCGCGAGGGCGACGCGCTCCGCTTCGTCGACGACGCCGACGCGATGGTGCCCATGCTGCCCACCGGCTACGCGCACCCGTGGACTCTGTTCGGCCGGCCGAACACCGACCTAACCGGGGTGTCCGTGGCGGTGGACCTCCACAAAGGCGGCACGGCGCTCGACAAGGCCGGTGCCGTCGACCCGGACTCGATCCCCTCGAGGGATCGTCAAGCCTGGTTGTGGCTGGAGACCGCGCGCGCGTACGCGCAACGCAAGGACCACACCAGCGCGCTTCACACACTCCAGCGCGCCACGTCGGTGAGCGTCGAGTCGATGCGCTGCCACCCGCTGTCGCGCGGCCTCGCCGCCGAGTTGGTGACCGCGGGGTCGCGGCTGATCGAACGGGACGCGCGCGGCCTCGCCAAGCAGCTCGGCGTCCTCACCTGACACGGGCGAGGGGGACAAACTGTCCCCTTCGGTGGCGGGTGCTGTTCTGTACCTCTCGAGGGGCGCGTGGCGGCATACGGTCCCGCGTCATGAGCTAAATTAACGGAGGGTGCCGACCCGACTCCCGCGCGTTTCTCACCGACCTGCACGGGCACCCGCACGGTTCCGCTGAGCGCGACAACACTGCTGAACCGGGCGAGGACATCGCCGACCCGGGCGGCGGTGACCCGGGTGAGGACACCGCCCGATGATCGAACGTGACCGGGATCTACTCGCACGGGTCGGCCGGTTCAACACCAACCTCGGCATGGCGACTGTCGAGCTCATGCAGCGGCAGGACGGCGGCGAGTTACCCGCCGACGGGCTTCTCCTGCTCGCCAACCACCTCGAAGCGCTCGCCACCCTCGCCGACGATCTCCGGGCCCGCGCCGCCGAGCTCGACGGCCGGGTCGTGGAGATCCCATCGCCTACTACCCGCGACGTGGCGCCCGATGGCTGAGAGGGCAGACCGGCATGCTCTCACTGAACCCACGGCTCCAATCCCTCGGATCACCGAGGTCACCGAGCCGATATGGCCAGACATCGATCTCGACATCGCCGCCCGGGATGCCGCCGACGTGGCAGTCAACTCCGGGACCTCACGGGCGCATCGCGAGCTCATGGCGCGCGTACTCGCTGGCCTACGCCGACTCCAAGAGGTCCTTTCAGAATGCGGATTGGGGAAGTTTGCGGGCGAGGATCATGCAGTGGGCGAGTTCAAGGAAGTCGTCGTGGATGTGATCGTGGCTTTCCCAGCGGGTGCGTAGGCGGCGTGGTCCGTGCAGCCAGGCGATCGCGGCTTCGGCCACCCACCGCAGCGTGCCGAGTCCGGAGCCGTGCTCGGCGCCACGTTCGGCGATCCGGGGTGTGATGCCACGTTCGCGGAGTGTGGTGCGGTAGCTGTCGTGGTCGTAGGCTCGGTCGGCGCAGAGTCCGCGGGGCTTGCGGCGCGGGCGTCCTCGTCGGCCCCGCACGGGCGGGATGGTCTCGATCAAGGGCAGTGGCTGGGTGACGTCGTGCCGGTTCCCGCCGGTCAGTGACACGCGCAGCGGGGTCCCGCCGGCATCGGTGATCACGTGATGTTTTGAGCCCGGGCGCCCGCGGTTCACCGTACTCGGATCGACTTTTGGGGAGCATCGCCCCCGTTTCGCCTGGATCTGCGAGGAATCCACACCACTCGCGAAGAGTGCAACCAGTCGGCCGCACGCAACTTGGCCAGCAGCACTCGGTGCTAATGAGCGTCGAGCGCGCGAAGCCCGGACTGCGCGGCTTGTTCGGCGCGTTCATCGGCTCGGGTGGCGGCTGGGGCTTCCTCCTCGCCAACCTGGTGTTCCTGGCGGTGTCCCAGCTTCCGCAGGACGACTTCCGCGCGTGGGGCTGGCGACTGCCGTTCCTGCTCAGCGCCGCACTGGTGATCGTTGGCCTCTACATCCGGATCAAGTTGGAGGAGAGCGAAGAGTTAGTTCACCCGAGCCAGGCAGGAAGGCTCGATCCCCAAGCGACCACTCGCGGAAGTGTTCCGATCCAACCGGAAGCAAATGGTACTGGTGATGCTCGGGATGCTGGCGCCTGGCGTCGGCTTCTACGTCCCCGTGGTGTACTCGGTGTCCTACGGGGTCGAGGTCCTCGTCCTCGACTCCAGCACCATGCTCTCGCTCGTGCTGTGCATGGGAACGCTCCTGGTCGCACTGCCGTTGCTGTTCGGCTGGCTGTCGGACCGGTGGGGGCCACGTTCCCGGCACGCATCCGCTACAGCGGGAGCACCGGAACCACGTTCGGTGAAGTGGTCGGCGCGTCGGTCACCCCCATCGTCGCGACCACCATCCAAGGGGCCACAGGTAGCTGGATCGGCGTGGCGGCGTACATGAGCTTGGCAGCGCTGATCTCAGCCGTCGCAGGCGCGCTCTTGCGGGAGCACGTCTCCGACCGGCCGACAAGGTACCCCGATCTCCTCCCGGTCAAGACGATCGCGGGATAGCTGTACAAGTTCGATGGATCCACAACTTGACCGGATGCCGCCTCCGTTTTAGCCTGGTCTCATACGGAGGTGGCCTCCGGTTTAATGGGAGGTGGAACGAGTAGGACGTCACGCGGGAGGAAACATGAGCCCGGTGGGCAAGCAAGCGCGCAAGCCCCGAGCTGACGTTCAACGCAATCGCGCCGCACTGCTGGAGACCGCGCAGCGGCACTTTATGGAGCACGGCGTCGGTACGTCTCTCGAAGCGGTCGCCAAGGACGCGGGTGTGGGCCCTGGCACTCTCTACCGCCACTTCCCCACCCGGGAAGCTCTCCTGGCAGCCGTGCTGCAGACACGTTCCGAGGAACTCGAAGCTCGCCGGGCAGAGATCGACCAGCTCGACGACCCCGAGGAAGCGCTGCGGCGGTGGCTACGGGCCATGGAGAACTATTTCGGCTCCTTCAGTGGGTTGCCCGAACCACTGATGACTGCAGCAAGAGCACAGGACGCGGGCAATCCGCTCACCGTCCCGTGCCACATCCTCATCAACACCACCGACGAGTACGTGCACGCTGCACGACGAGCAGGACACGTCCGCGATGGGGTCAACGGTTACGACCTGTTCCTCGCCGCGGTGTCGGTGGCCTGGACCATGAGCACCGCCTCCCCGGACCAGGAATCGCTGGGTCGCCTCCGCGACCTTATCGAATACGGATACCGCGCTGCGGGCGAATAACTGATGCCGCCCAGCGCTGACCCAAGGAGACAGATTCACGATGAAGATCGGCATCATCGGTGTTGGCCACATCGGCAAAACCGTGGCGCAGAAGTTGAGCGCCGCCGGGCATGACGTGAAGGTGGCCAACTCCCGCGGCCCGGAAACGATCGAAGCCGACGTGCTCTCCACCGGAGCGCGCGCGGCCACGGCGACCGAGGCCGTGAGCGACGCCGAGGTGGTTATCCTCTCGATCCCGCTCGACCGCATCCCGCAGATCGCGCCGATCATCGCCGGGGCGCCCGCCGACGCGGTCGTCATCGACACCTCCAACTACTACCCCACCCGCGACGAGAAGACCGAGGCGATCGAAGCGGGTCAAGTGGAAAGTCTCTGGGTCGCCGAGCAGCTGGGACGCCCCATCGTCAAGGCATGGAACGCGATCGGTTCCGGGTCCCTGACCCACCACGGGAAGCCCGCCGGAACCCCTGGACGGATCGCCATTCCTGTCGCCGCCGACGACCCGAAGGCCCGCGAGGTCGGAATGAAGCTGGTCGACGACACCGGCTTCGACGGGTTCGACGCGGGAACACTCGCCGAGTCCTGGCGGCAGCAGCCGGGCAACCCGTGCTACTGCACCGACCTCACCGCCGATGAGATACCCGACGCTCTGGCCAACGCCGATGCGGAGCGGGCGCCGAAGCGACGGGATCTCGCCGTCGCGGCGATCATGGAACGTGTCGGCGACCCCCGGACCAACCCCGGGCCGGAATGGGGCGTCCGCCTGAGCCGCGCCCTGTTCATGTGATCTCGCACGACACCGGGGTTGGCGGACGCCCCTGAACGGGCACTTCCGCCAACCCACTCCGGTAGCCGCTCATGCCCGGGCGTCATACACCGCGCCGTGCTCGCACCTGTTCTCAACACGCCGCACTGGTACTGCCTCGGCGCCCCTCGGGCCGTCGACACCCCCCCATGGCATCTCGGGGTCGGGCGCACGCTCAGCCAGAACCGGCCCTCCTCAGCGGAAACACCGGACCACTACGCGTACAACCCCGCTGACCTGATGATCAGGCGCGGCGGTAACCTAGTCATGATCGATGACTACTCGGCCGGCTCATTCGACCAGCGCGACATCGAACAGCGCACCGACGTGCTCACCTACACCAGCGAACCGCGCGCCGAGAACCTCGAAGTCACCGGGCGGATCCGGATGCGCCTGCACGCCGCAACCGACGAGCCCTCGACCGACTGGCTGGTGCGGCTCTGCGACGTCGACGCCCAGGGCGTCTCGCGCAACATCGTCGACGGCGTCGTGCGCGTACACGGCACCCCGGGAGAACCCGCCGAGCATGAGATCGATCTCTGGTCCACCAGCAACGTCTTCCTCGCCGGGCATCGCATCCGCGTGCAGGTGGCCTCCAGCAACTTCCCGCGCTGGGACCGCAACCTCAACACCGGCGAGCCTGCCCGGACCGCTGTCACCATGCGTACTGCACGGCAGACGATCTTCCACGACGCCGGCCGACTATCGCACATCATCCTGCCGGTCGTTCCGGCAAACTCGTAACGACTACAGGTGCGGTGTTGGCCGATCTGCCTGAGAATCAACAACACGCCTCCCGCACAGTCAGAGCACACCACCGTCTCCCCGAACAGCACACCCAGCGCGGACGGCCTCTACCGACGGCCGTTGGGCACCGGGGTGGAGTGGTGCGTGACGCCCACCCGGAGGGACTGGCCTTCGGCGATGGCCAGATCCAGTAGTCCGGGGAAGCGGCGGTCGCATTCGGGTTTGCGCAGGGTGTTGAGCCGCCGGGTTCCTTCGTCCCACTGACGCACCACACCTGACTCACGCAGGATGCGGAAATGGCGACTGCTGGCCGATTTCCCAACAGGAAGATCAAAGCCGCCACATGGCACGTTGGGCGTCCTGGCCAGCGCCGCGACGATCCCGAGCCGCAGCGGATCGCTCAACGCGTGGACGACATCGAGGAAGTGCATGTCCTCCTCGCGGGGATGTACCAGTGGGGATGCGGTCCTGCTTGCCATGCCGCCCAGTATCGCACCCCTGATGTTCCACGGAGCGCGAACATGGGGTAGTGTTTATGTTCGACAGTTGGTGAACATGCGGGCGGGGCGAACCGTGCTTCGTCCGCCCACGACGGGAAAGGTCAGACAGGTCATGTCACGCATCGTGCGATTCCACGAGACCGGAGGCCCCGAGGTCCTGCGTCTGGACGAGGTCGAGGTTCCACGACCGGGAGCTGACGAGGTTCTGATCGAGGCTCACGCGTTGGGCTTGAACCGGGCCGAAGAGATGTTCCGCGAGGGGCAGTACGTGCAAGAACCGGCCCTGCCCGCCAAGATCGGTTACGAGGTGGCCGGAACGGTCCGGGAAGCCGGTGAGAACGTCACTCACGTCCGGAACGGCGATGCGGTCAGTGTTATCCCGGCGTTTACCATGACCGACTACGGCATGCACGGTGAGGTTGTGCTGGCCCCGTCGCATGCTGTGGTCAAGCATCCCGAGCACCTGTCATGGGACGAGGCCGCAGCTGCCTGGATGATGTTCGTTACCGCCTACGGCGGACTGATCGACCTGGCCGGAGTTGGTGAGGGCGACACCGTGCTCATCCCTGCTGCCTCCAGCAGTGTCGGCCTGGCGGCGATCCAGATCTGCACCATGGTCGGAGCCACGCCGGTGGCGTTGTCCCGTACCAGCAGCAAGCGCCAGGCGCTCTTGGATCACGGGGCGGCCGCGGTCATCGCCACCCAGGAACAAGATGTGTCCGCCGAAGTACACCGCCTCACCGGCGGCGCCGGAGCCCGCGTGGCTTTCGACCCCGTCGGCGGTCCAGCCTTCGCCGAGCTCACCGCCTCGCTCGCGGAGGAAGGGATCATTCTTGTCTACGGCGCCTTGGAATCGGAGAACACCCCGCTACCGGTCATGGACGTCTTGGGCAAGCACTTGACCATCCGTGGCTACGAGCTCTTCGAGCTCACCACCGACCCCGTCCGGCGCACCCAAGCAGCGGAGTTCGTCTTCAACGGACTGAAAAAGGGTGACCTCAAGCCTGTCATCAGCGCCGCCTTCGCGCTCGACGACATCGTCGCCGCACACGAGTACATGGCATCCAACCAGCAACTCGGCAAGATCATCGTTCGGGTCTGAAGGAAGCTGCGACAGTGGTTGGGCCGCCAGAGGACTGGGGCATGGTGGTTTCGTAGTCGATGTTGGCCAGCCGACCGAGCCGGGCTTGGCGACGTTGCGAAGCGCCCCAGTCTTGATGCCGCGCCCACGGCAATCCGGTCGACGGTGTACCTGATCCGACGCCCCGGACTCGGCTTGAAAAAAAGCCTGCCGTGGGACCACGGTATCGACGCCGTGTCGAGTGGGATCGATTTAACGCCTACGCCGAGGCTCAGGTCGACACCTTAGAGCTCCTAACGTATTTGGTTGGGGAGTCGGCGCCAGCAGATGATGCTGGTGGCGAGGGTGAGGAGGCCGTGGTGGATGTCGGTGCGGCGTTCCCACCGGGTGGCCAGGCGGCGGAACTGGTGCAGCAGCGCGAGGGTCTGTTCGACGACCCACCGTGCTGCCTGGACGTTGTCGCGGGTGCCGCGGCGGCTGATCAACGGGCGGATCCCTCGTTCCCGCAGCGCCTCGCGGTAGGTGTCGTGGTCGTAGCCCCGGTCGGCCACGAGGACGTCGGGTTTTCGGCGGGGCCTGCCTCGCCGTCCCCGCACCGGTGGGATGGCCTCGACCAGCGGCAGAAGCTGGGTCACGTCGTTGCGGTTGCCGCCGGTGACACGCACCGCCAGCGGAATGCCGCCACCGTCGCAGATCACATGGTGCTTCGAGCCGGTCTTGGCCCGGTCGACCGGACTCGGCCCCGTGTCCGGGCCCCCCTTTTCGCGCGCACGTGCGAAGCATCCACACACGCCCGGGACCAGTCGATCACCGCGGCCGCGTTCAGCTCCGCCAGCAACACCTCGTGCAACCGGTCGAACACCCCCGCCTCCTGCCAGTCCCGCAACCGCCGCCAACACGTCATGCCCGAGCCGAAGCCCAGCTCCTGCGGCAGGTCCTCCCACCCGATCCCGGTGTAGAGCACGAACAGGATGCCCTGCAACACCTGCCGATCCGGCAACGGCTTCGGCCCCGTCCTGCCAGCAGGACGTACTGGCAGCAACGGCTCGATCCGCGACCACAACTCATCCGACACCACCCACGGCGCAGCCACACCAAGATCATCAATGTGTTAGGGGCTCTAAGCAGCGAGCCCCTTATTCAGGTCCGAGCACTGCTCTTCGCCGAACGGTCGGTGTCCGCCGCGGTGGGTGCTCAGCTGGTAGTCAACCGGTGGGATGCACGATGAATCAGAGCAAGATCGCTGCACAGATGCTGCACGGTTGCTGCGCGAAGGCCTGTGACCTGCGAATATGACGGCGAGATCGAATGGTTGCAGTCGATGGCGAGGGGCGGTCACGTGCCAGGTATACGAGACCGGCTCGCGCGTCAGCGCCACGCAGTGGAAAAACCCAGGAACAACTCGCCGCCGCGCTTGGTGTTGAGCGCTCGACAATCTATCGGTGGGAGCCCGGGAAGGGGGTACCGCGGCCCGACGTGCAGCCCAAGCTGGCACGCGCGCTGAACGTGAGCCCTGATGAGCTAGCGAAGCTTCTCATGATCGAGGCCGGCCTCAGTTCGGCGCCAGCGACGACGGGACCACGCGACGCCTCTCGACCTCAGCAGACGTTGACCGAGTTCAGAACTTCCAGGCGTGCCCACGACTACCCGGGCGGTATCGACCTCGGTGGAAGCCTGCGCGACTTCCTGGCCGACACCGTCGTTGAAACTCCACTACCTACACGGCTCGGCTGGACGGAGGTCGAGCATGTTCGGCCGACCACGCGTGCGGTAGCGATGTCGGAGAACTTGTTCGGCGGCGGACTCTCGTGCGAGGCGGCAGCAGCGCAACTGCGCTGGGCTGGACAGCTGCTGGAGGTTCAGGCTCCCAGGGACGTTCACCGCTGCGTCACTGAAGCAGTCGGCAACCTCGCCAGCGTCGTTGCATTCTCCGCGTTCGACATCGCCAACTACTCCGCCGCCGATCGGTGCTTCGAGTTCGCGCTCTGGTGTGCCGACGAGTCGGGTTCGTGGGCGCTGCGGGCGAACACGCTGGCGGAGATGACGCGCAAGGCCGCGTATCTGGGCAACGTCGACGACGCCCTGGAACTGATCGAGTTCGCCCAGGTACGTTCCGATCTGCTCACCGCCACGGCTCGGGCGATGCTGACCACGATCCAAGCTCGGCTGTTGGCGCTGACCGGCCGATATGCCGAAGCTCAAGCGGATGTCGATCGCGTGGACGCTCACTTTGCCGACCATGATCCCGACGCCGACCCGCCCTGGCTGTGCTACTACGACGCCGCCGAACACCAGGGCAGCACCGGTAAGGCGTTGATCCCCATCGCGCAAGCATGCGGGAACCCGGAGCTGGCTGCCGGTCGGCTCACCGCTGCGGTCGAGTTACAGGCCGCCGACTACCCGCGTTCGCGGACGTTCTCCCGAGTGCGGCTGGCCTCTTTTGATGATGGCCACCGGGTATCCACGGGAAGCTGTGCCGATCGGCCGTCAGGCCGTGATCGACACGGCCGCACTACGGTCGAAACGGCTCACGACCGAACTCCGCAGCCTTGCTCAAAGTGCTGCTCCTCACGTGCAGCTGAGCGATGTCGCCGAGCTGAGGCACGACATTGCCACGTTGGGGCGGACGTCGACCTGACACCATCAGCGGGGTGATGGCACCTCGCGAGACAGCAGACGACGTACTCGCCACCGCGGCGCAACGGGCTGGCCTCGATGCCACGAACGCGGTCTTGATCCGCGATGGCTCCAACGTGATGTACCAGCTGCCCGGTCGTGTCGTTGCACGGATCGGGCCGGAGCACACCGGCGACAACGCTGCGCGACAGGTCGAGATCGCTCGATGGCTCACCGACTCCGACGTTGCGGTGGTCAGGGCGCTCGACGGCGTTCCGCAGCCGACCCTGGTGGGCAGTCGGCCCGTGACCTGGTGGGAACAGCTACCAGAGCACCGCCCGGCCACGACGGCAGAGCTCGGCGCCGTCTTGCGATCGTTGCACGCGCTCAGCCTGCCTAAGCAGCTGAAGCTACCTCGCTTCGATCCCTTCGCTGGGGTTGACGAGCGCGTCGCCGCAGCCCAGCACCTGCCCGGGGATGACCAAGAGTGGTTGGTCCGGCGTCTCCAGGAACTGCGCCAACAACTGGGCAGCGTGGAGCTCGACCAGGCCGACCGTGTCGTACACGGAGACGCCTGGCAAGGCAACGTCGCCGTCCCTGAGAACGGCACACCGGTTCTGCTCGACCTCGAACACGTCTCCTGCGGTCATCCCGATTGGGATCTGATCCCCATCGCGGTCGACCATGTCGACTTCGCCCGGCTGAGCAGCACCGACTATCGCGATCTCGTCGCGGCCTACGGCGGGTGTGATGTCACGACCAGCTCAGCATTCCGCGTCTTTGCCGATATCCAAGAGCTGCGCTGGGTGGTGTTCGCCCTCGGCAAGGCCGCCAACAGCACCCAGGCCGCACGCGAAGCACAGCACCGCATCGCGTGCCTACGGGGCGAGGTTTCGCGGCCGTGGACCTGGACCGCATTCTAGACCTTGAATAGTCGAACTGCCTGAATCGCCTTGACCTGCGAAAATTCGACGAGGATCATGGAGTTGCACTGGTTGATCGGGGGTTGCATGTCCGGCAAACGGCTGCGTCTTGCGCGGCAGCGCCGCGCGATGGGGATGACCCAAGAGGAGCTTGCCGCCGCTGTTGGCTTGGGAACCGATCGGTCGACGATCTATCGGTGGGAGTCTGGAGAGATCACCCCGCCGGCGCGCAAGCAGCCCCGGCTCGCCCGTGCACTCGGTGTTTCGCCCACCGAGCTCGCCGACCTCCTCACCTCAGAAGTCGACCCGAATTTGCCGTCGAGTAGGGGACGGGCCGGGCATGCCCTTCGCTCCCCGAACAGTGCTGACCAGGTCACCGTGGAGAGCTTGTGGCAGGAAGTCCGTGGCCTGGATGAGCGGTATGACCGGACGCCCTCGACATCCTTGCTGGCCGATACCGGCCAGGCCCTCGGTCAGATCGGCTTTCTTGCCCGCAATGGCGGCGACGGCGCCTTGCAGCGTGACCTCTTCGCTGCCGAAGCCACGGCCGCGACGTTGATGGGGCAACTGGTGTGGGATGCTTCCCAGCGTCGGGATCACCGGACCGCCCGGCAGTACTTCGAGCAAGCGACTGCTGCGGCTCGCGAGATCGATAGCCCGACTGCCGAAGGGCATGCGCTGCTGCGCACCAGCTATCTCGCGCTCTACGGGGAGCGCGATCCCATCGAAGGGCTGCGGCTGACTGAACAGACTGCCGAGGTCGCGCGCTCGGCCAGCAAGGTCTTGACTGGACTGGCGCAGCTGCACTCGGCCGAAGCCCACGCCATGCTCGGCGACACACGGCAGTGCGAGTCAGCACTGGCCTCCGCGGAATACAGCTTCAGCAGCGTCCGCGCCACCGACGGTGCCGCGCATCTGTTCTCCGAGACCCAGTTCGATCGGCTGGCCGGCTCCTGCTATCTGTTCTTGGGCGACCACCGCCGCGCCCAACGCATCCTCGATACCGCAGCTCAAGCCATGACCGCACAGAGCAAGTCCCGGGCGATCGTGTTGGGCAACCTTAGCCTCGCTTATCTTCACCAGCGTGACCTGGATGCGGCTGCGGCGAGCCTGCATGATGCCATCGACGTCCTGGAGGCCACCCGGGGTGGCGGCGGGTTGAACGTCGTGTCCGACGCTGTGCGGAAGCTGCGCCGTTGGCGCGGCGAGCCTGTCGTCCAGGACATCTACGATCGACTGTTCTCCCTGATAACTATAGCGTGACGAGGAGTCGCACCCAGTGACCACGACCGAGGTGGACGGGCGCAAGGACACCATCCGGCGCCAGGTATGGGACTTGCTGGACCAGCAGGGTGTCGTCGCTGGCGACGGCAGTGCGCACGGACGCATCCCGAACTTCATCGGTGCCGACCGCGCCGCTGATCAACTCGCGGCCCTGTCAGCGTGGAAGGCGGCCAGCGTGATCAAGGCGGTGCCGGATAAAGCTCAACTCCCGGCTCGTGCCCGCGCCTTGCGTGAGGGCAAGGTCGTCTACATGGCCGCACCGAAGCTTGCGCCGCCACAACCCTTCTATCTGCTCGACCCCACTCAGCTGGCCGTCCCTGCCGAGGACGCTGCTTCCAGTCGCGTCGCTCCGTCGGTTGCGCGCAACGTCGGTCTGACCGACCTTCGGCCGGTCGACCTGATCGTGTGCGGCAGCGTCGCTGTCAACCGGCGAGGTGTGCGACTTGGCAAGGGTGCCGGTTACTCGGACATTGAAGTCGCCCTGCTCGCCCAGGCCGGTCTGATCGGGCCCGCGACCACGATCGTCACGACTGTGCATCCGCTCCAGGTGGTCGAGGACGACATTCCCGAGACGAGCCACGACTTCAGCGTCGACGTGATTGTCACGACCGACGAGGTCATCACTTGTGCGCCTCCTCGCCGCCCCAGCGGGCTCGACTGGGCCGATCTGAGTGCAGAACAGGTCGCGGCAATGCCGGTCCTCCAGTCATTGCAGAACGGCCGCTGACGGTTCGGCCGGTCTCCCAGCGCTAGACGGTGCTGTGCGCTCGACCCCGACCGCTGAAGCGCTCCTGGGTGTAGCCCAGGGCGGCACGGCGTGCGGCCATTCCATGTCGCTGGCGCGCCATCCCACCCCCGAGTGCGTTCGCCGTTCGCCAAGTATGGCGTACGGAGCCATAGCCGACCGAGCGATGACTCCACTTGATCGGGTGATTGTAGTGATCACGACCACAGCATCGGTGCAGGTCAATTCCGCGTGTGCAGCCGTGGTGCAGCTTTCGTGCAGCCAGTGTGCTCTGGTCGTTCACCCTCGGGCCGGGTTGACTGCCACTCGGTTGCGGCGAGGCCACCCACGGTGCGTCCCCGCCTTCCTTCCCCGGTGCCTCGCCGCAACCAGCCGCACCTGTAGCCGAACACGAACCGGTACCGCCATTGATGACCTCTGACCACCAGCCCACAGACACCGCGCTTCCCGCGGGTGTCGACGAGTTGTTCACCGTAGCCGCGCATGACGGTGTCATCTGGCGCTTCTGCAACGGGCCGCGTCAACCCACCCTGATCGCCGGTACGGACGACTGGGGATTCGTCGACCCTGCTGTGCTCCGCGGTCTCGATAACGTGCTGGGTGCCTTTATGCCCGGCCTCGGACGTCACGGACACTTCACACCAGTTGCTTCGCTCGTGCTCGGGGAGAGGGTGCTGACAACGCGCCCACTGGCCGCCTGCTTTCAGGTGCTCCTGGGTAACGAAGGACGCAGCCAGAGCATGGCGGTTCCATGCAGCCGTGATCGTCCGGGTGGATGATCCGACCGGGCTGCCGACTGGTTCCAGGCTCGCGGATCAGATGGTCCAGCTGTCCTTGGACTACGGCCGACGTCATCCGGTGGAACCACGACGTACAACGACCTGAAGGTGTGTGATGACGACAGTATATGAAGCTGGCAGCGGCGCTGATGACGCCGCCGCCCGCCGTGAGGCGATGGTGCGTGAACTGCAGGAGTGGGGTGATCTCCGCAGCGGAGCGCTCACGGAGGCGGTGCGGGCGGTGCCGCGGCATCTGTTCGCTCCTGAGGAGCCGCTGGAGAACGTGTACGCGGCGAATCGGGCGCTGGTGACCAAGCGGGACGGGCAGGGGTTGGCGACCAGTTCACTGAGCGCCACGCACATTCAGGTGACGATGCTGGAGCAGGCGCAGCTCGAGCCCGGGATGCGGGTGCTGGAGGTGGGCAGTGGTGGGTACAACGCCGCCCTGATCGCCGAATTGGTGGGTGAGTCCGGGACGGTGGTGTCCCTGGACATCGACCGGGACATCGTCGAGCGTGCCCGTGGCAGTCTGGACGCTGCTGGGTACGGACGGGTGACCGTGGCTCTGGGCGATGCTGAGCACGGTTACACGGCTGGAGCGCCGTTCGACCGGATCATCGTCACCGCCGGCGCGTGGGACATCCCCCCGGCCTGGTGGGAACAGCTTGCTCCGGGCGGACGACTGATCGTTCCACTGCGGATGCGTGGACTGACCCGGTCGGTGGTGCTCGAACGTGACGGTGCGCACCTGGTCAGCACAGGATACCGCCTGTGCGGGTTCGTCCCGATGCAAGGATCCAGTGCCCGCGAGCAACGCCTGATCCCGCTCGAGGGGGCCGAGGTCGCATTACGAGTCGAGGAAGAACAACTTCTCGACATCCGGGGTTTGCAGAAGTCCTTGCAGTCACCCCGGCTGGAACGTTGGCCCGGTATCGAGTTCGATCGCCCTGATGAAACGCACTTCTGGATCGCCACCGCAGCGCCGGTGTTCGGTCTGCTCGCGGCGCGACACGGTGCGATCGACCGTGGCCTGGTCGCGCGGTCCACACAGCAGGGGGTTCCGACCCTGATCCGTGGTGCATCGTTCGCCTATCGGACGAAACGGCCTATCGAGGGCACCGACTCGTTCGAGAACGGCGTGTACGCACATGGTCCCGAAGCCGACGCGGTCGCCCACGACTACGTCGAGCTGCTGCGGCGCTTCGACCGGGACTTGCGCGGTGGCCCCGGTGCGCACATCAAAGTTTTTCCCGCCGCAACGCCAACCAGTGAACTCCCCAGGGGGCGCGTCACCGAGAAGAGGCACACACGCGTCGTCGTCTCCTGGCCGGAGCGCGAGAACCCTGACCACACAAGGCTCTCGTAAGACAACGAAGATCATCGAATCAAGGAGGCTCCGTTGACACTT
Organism: Saccharomonospora iraqiensis subsp. iraqiensis; assembly: GCF_000430445.1. GTDB lineage: Bacteria > Actinomycetota > Actinomycetes > Mycobacteriales > Pseudonocardiaceae > Saccharomonospora > Saccharomonospora iraqiensis. The sequence goes on along the minus strand of NZ_KE387086.1, from coordinate 138,955 downwards.
TCCACCGAGTCCGAGTCGGCTTCGCCGAAGCAGGATCACGACACCATCGCCGACGTGGCGGCCGAGTCGCCTGCCCCCGAGGACTTCGATCTCGACATCCGTTTCGCCGAGTCCGGTCCGGTTGTCGAGGAGCTCATGCGGCCCACCGATGACGGCTGCGGCAGCACCTGTGAGTCAGCTTGTACACCGACCTGCCCGTGACCCCGTCGCGTCGGTACTGAGGTGAGAACCCAGTGAGCCGGGTGGCGGAGTGTTCGCGCCGCCGCCCGGCTCCTTCTTTCGTGGGGGCGTATGTATCAGGTGATCGATGCCGCTCTTGTGCGGGCGGCGCCTCTTGCCGGTGTTGGGGACAGCGCCGGGTGGCCTGACCTTTCCGGCGACACCGACGAGCATGTGGGGCAGTGGCGTGCGTGGTTGCAGCGGGTATGGGCCATCGAGCAGTTCGCGGCGGCCGTGGAGGTGGCCAGTCCGGTGCTGGCGCGCCGGGTCCGCACGGTGTGCCGGGAACCCGACCGGCCGGCGCGTGAGGTGCGCCGCGCGGCGGTGTCGGTGACGCGCTACCTGGTTCGGGCGGCCGGTCGGGCGACTCCGTTCGGGCTGTTCGCCGGGGTGGCCGCCACGACGTTCGCTCGCTCCACGTCGGTGCGTTGGGGCCGGTGTCACCGGGCGGTGGCGCGGGTGGACGCCGCATGGTTGGACGCGGTCCTGACGCAGCTGGAGTCCGATCGTGAGCTGTGTGGGCGGCTGCGGGTCGTGGCGAACTCGGCCGCGACCGTGCGTGACGGCAGGCTGGTGTTGGGTTGGCAAGGCCGACATGCCGCCGCGGGTGTGGAGGGGCCGGGGGAGGTGTCGGTCCGCAACACGAGTGTGGTGCAGGCCGTCATGCGGGCCACGGTTACACCGATCCGTATGAGGGACGCGGCCGACAAGGTCGCGGCCGAGGTCGACGCGCCCGTCTCCGCGTTGGAGCCGATGCTGGCGGAACTCGTCGGGCAGGGCCTGTTGGTCACCCAGTTGCGGCCTCCCATGACGGCGACCGAGCCGCTGACGCATGTCGTCGCGGCTCTGGACGAGGTGGAGGCCGACTCGGTGGACGGCGTGTCAGGTCCGGTGAAGCAGATCCGCGCGCTCCATCGGGACATGATCGGGCACAACGGGGCCGACTCCGCACGGCATGCCCGCGAGTGCCGCGCGGGCATGTCCCACGCGGTGACGGGCGTGGCGTCCGGCGAGCGCCCCGTCGGGATGGATCTGCGGCTGGACTGCGACCTGGCCTTGCCGGACGCGGTGGCCCGGGAGGCCGAAGCCGCCGCGGCGGCACTGGTGCGCCTGGCGCCGCGGCCGTTCGGCAGCCCGGAATGGCAGCAGTACCACGGCCGCTTCATCGAACGGTACGGCCCGCAGGCGGTGGTGCCGGTCACCGAGCTGGTGGCCGATAGCGGCCTCGGGTTCCCGGCCGGGTACCGCGACGCGCCCCGGAGGGCACCGGTCGAACGGTCGCTGTCGGAGCGGGATGCGACCTTGATGGCGTGGGCCCAGCGTGCGGCGTGGCAACAGAGCAGGGAAGTCGTCCTGGACGACGACATGCTCGCCGAGCTAGAGGTTGCCGGCGGCGCCGACGTCGCGGTGCAGCCGCACACCGAACTCCGGCTGTGTGTGCAGGCCCCCACCCGTGCCGCGTTGGATCGGGGTGAGTTCGGGCTCGTCGTCGCCGGGGTCTCGCGGAGCGCGGGCGCCACGACCGGACGTTTCCTCGACCTGCTCGACACCGAGGATCAACGACGGTTCGCTACCGCCTACGCCGACCTGCCGACGGTGTGCGAAACCGGGTTCCCGGCCCAGGTCTCGGCACCGGCCTTGTACCCGCGGACGGACAACGTCGCCCGCAGCCCCCGGGTGCTGCCCGCGGTGGTCTCGCTGGGCGAGCACCGGGAACCGGCCGACACCACGAGGGTGCCGCTGGAGGATCTCGCGGTGACCGCCGATGCCCAGCGCCTGGTCCTGCTGTCGCTGTCGCAGCGCCGCCCGGTCGAACCGGTGATGTTCAGCGCGGTGGAAATGGTGCACCACGCGCACCCACTCGTGCGGTTCCTCACCGAGATCAACACGGCTCGTGCGGCCCCGTGCGCTCCGTTTTCCTGGGGACACGCCGGTCGGCTGCCGTTCCTGCCCCGGGTCCGCTACCGCCGCACGATCCTGGCGCCCGCCCGGTGGCGGCTGGAGCCCGTGGACCTGCCCGGCACGACAGCCGGGTGGCGCGACTGGGTGGCAGGTTTTCAACAGTGGCGCGAGCGTGCCGGTGTCCCGGACACGGTCCATGTCGGCGACAGCGACCGCCGGATGCGGCTGCACCTGCACACGCCGGCCCACCTTTCGCTGCTGCGTATCGAGCTGGAACGCACCGGAGGGATCGCGTTGCGGGAAGCACCTGACGAGGAGGCGTTCGGCTGGTTCGACGGGCACGCCCACGAGGTGGTGATCCCGCTGGTGTCCACCACCTCGACCCCGTCGCCGCGCTGGTCGGCGCACCTCCTCGGCCGCGAACACGGACATCTCCCCGGGAGTGAACAGTGGGCTTACGTCAAGCTCTACACGCATCCCGACCGGGACAACGCTGTGCTCCTCGGCCATCTGCCCGAGCTGTTGTCCGCCTGGGACCGCGAGCCGGAGTGGTGGTTCCTGCGCTACCACGACCCCGACCCGCACCTGCGCCTGCGATTCCGGCTGCGGGACCCCGACGAAGCCACCCGCATGGTGGCTGAAATCAACCGGTGGGTGGCCCGGCTCCGTGAGCGGGGGCTCGTCGGCCGCGCGCAGTTCGACACCTACTACCCCGAAACCGGCCGGTTCGGGACTGGTGCGGCGAGGGAAGCCGCGGAGTCGGTGTTCGCCGCCGACTCCCGCGCGGTGCTCGCCCAGCTGCGCACCCTCGACCGCGACGCGGTCCCGGGGATGGCCCTGGCCGCGGCGAGCATGGTCAACCTCGCCTGCTCGTTCCACGACGCTCCCGACGGCGGGATGCGATGGTTGCTCGACCACGCCCGCACCCCGTCGGGCCCGGCGCCAGAGCGGACGCTGCACGAGGCGGCGTTGCGTCTGGCTGATCCGCGCGGGGACTGGGCCGCCGTTCGTGCCCTGCCCCGGAGGTGGGGACCTCGCGGCCACCTGGCAGGACCGCCGACGGGCCCTGGCCGCCTACCGCCGCGCCCTGGAAGACTCCGGCCGGCCCGAACCCGCCGGTGTGCTCGCTGATCTGCTGCACCTGCACCACGTCCGCATGGCCGGGGTCGCCGTCGAGGACGAACGGGCCTGCTTACGCCTGGCTCGTGCCGCCGCCTTGCGTTGGAACGCCCGCACCGGAGGACAACCGTGAGCTATGCCGAGGCCCTCGCCCGCGGTCGACGAGCTCGCCGACCACCTGGCCGACCCGCAGACGAGCTACCCGCAGAGCGGGAGGGGCCGTACCCGGCCGCAGTCGCTGCTCGGCGGCGCGGCGGGCGTCGCGCTGCTGCACCTCGAACGGGCCCGCTGCGGCCACGGCACCTGGGACACCGCCCGCGTCTGGCTGTCGGCTGCCGCAGGCGACGACCTCAGCACCGGCCGCAACGCGACCCTGTTCTACGGCGCCGCGGCCCTGGGATTCCTGACTCGTTCGGTCGCCGAGGACGCCCGCCGGTGCCCACCGGCCCTGGCCGCGTTGGACGCGAAGACCGTCGAGCTCACCCGGGCGCGTCTCGACCTCGCGCACGCGCGCCTCGACCGCGGGGAGCGTCCAATCCTGGCCGAGTTCGACCTGTTCCGCGGGCTGGCCGGATTCGGCAGCTACCACCTCCGACACCACCCCGATCACGACATCACCCGCGCCGTGCTGAGCTACCTCGTCCGGTTGACCGAACCCCTGCCGGGGTCGCGCGCCGACCTGCCCGGATGGTGGACCGAGGTGTCTCCCAACGGCGCGGTGACCGCCGAGTTCCCCGGTGGTCACGGCAATATCGGCATGTCACACGGCATCGCCGCACCCTTGGCGCTGTTGTCACTGGCCCTGCTGCGCGGGATAGTCGTCGACGGACATCGGGACGCCATCACCCGCATCTGCAGTTGGCTGGATCCCTGGCAGCAGCCGGGTCCGTGGTGGCCGGGCGTGATCACCCGGGACAACGGGGAAGCAGGATACGTCGCGACGTCCCAGCGGCAGGCGCCACGCTGGTGCTACGGCACCGTGGGGCTGGCCCGCGCACAGCAACTCGCCGGCCTGGCCCTGCACGATCCCGGCCGCACGCACCTCGCCGAAGCCGCGATGGTGAGCGTCCTTCGAGACCCTGCCCAGCTCGACCGCGTCACCGACCTCGGCCTGTGCCACGGTCTGGCCGGGATCGTCCAAACCGCGTGGCGCATGGCCGCCGACGCCGACACCGGCGACCTCGCCACCACCCTGCCCGGCCTGCGCCGGCGGCTCCTCGATCGACTCGCGCCGCCCCCGCACAACCCCGAATTCCTCGACGGTGCAGCGGGCATCGCCCTGGCACTGCACACCCTCGGCACCGACGCGCCCCCACACAGCGGGTGGGACTCCTGCCTGCTGCTGACCTGAGTGGTGGGGAAAGGAACGTCACGTGACCCCGTCATGGCGTCAACTCAACGTCCGGTTCCCCGACTGGGGCACCGTCGAAGAAGCCGCGCTCACCCGTCTCCGGCCCGCCCTCACCGAAGCCGAAGACGCCGGGCTGATCGACACCTGGTTCTTCATGCGCAAAACCGAACCACCCGGACCCCACGAGCGCAACAGTCTCGCCGCACACGAAACCGCGCGGCGCCGGCCCTGCTGGCGCGTGCGCATCCTCCCACCCGACGAGTCCGCCGCTACCGACGCGCTCGCCCTCCTCCACAAGCACACCCCGTCGACGACACCGGGCCTGTACGAACCCGAGGTGCACGCCTTCGGCGGCGACACCGGCATGGCATTGGCGCACACCTTGTTCCACCAGGACAGCCGCCACCTGCTGACGTACCTCGACCTCCTCCGTACCGACGCCCCGGCGGCTGTGGGGCGGGCGGAGCTGGCGGTTCTGCTGTGCAGTCGCCTGTTCCGCGCTGCCGGACAGGATTGGTACGAACAGGGAGACATCTGGGCCCGGATCGCACAGCACCGCCGACCAGCCGACGAACTGCCACCCGAGAGGCTGGGCGCGCTGCAACCGGCCGTGCGTCGGCTGATGACCGTCGACACCGTCGACCTCGTCCGCGACACCCACAACGGCCTGAGCTTCGCCACAGGATGGTTTACGGCCTTCGACCACGCGGGGGAGCGGTTGGCGCAGCTGGCGCGGGACGGCGCACTTCAACGAGGCATCCGCGCCGTTCTCGCCCACCACGTGCTGTTCGCGTTCAACCGGTGGGGCCTCACCCCCACGAACCAGACCCTGCTCGCCCACACCGCGACCACGCTCGTCTTCGACTGATCGGACCACGTGCCGTGCGCAACCCCAGCAACGACGACCTCCGCTACAGCCTCACCGCATGGTTCCCCCTCCTACCGAGGCCACGACCGGCCTGTCGGGCGCTCCCGGCTTGTGTCGAGGAGATCACTCAACTCGCACACGCCGCAGACGAGGGGCCCGAGGAGCACCGGCTCGTCTCCGCCGCCGAAGCACACAACAAGGCGGCACTCCTGCTCAGCGACTGCGGCCTGACTGGCCGGGCGCGCGAGCTGTGCTGGCGCCAGTTCGACCTCTTCCACGCTCACGCACCGCTGGAGCCGAGAACGGCCAAGCTCGCCCTGCAACCACTCGTCAACCTCGGACGGCTCCACATCCGCAACGGGCACGGAACCCGTGCCCACAAGCTGTTCACCAACGCCTACCGCACACTCAGGGACAGGACCGCTGCAGAGATCGATCACCGGACCATCGACCTTAACGACCTCCTCGACGGGCGGGAAGGGCGGCGGGAACTGCTCCGGTTCCTCTGGACGGTGCTGCTCGCCGACGGCACTCGGGCGCTCACCCGTGCCGGACGCTGGGACGACGCGCTCGAACACACCGAACGCCACAACGGCATCGGCGACCGGATATTCGACGGCAGACAGGTCGCCATCATCACCCACCTCGTCCGCGGCGACTACGACCACGCCCTCGACCTGGTGAACCACAGCTCCACACCGGAACTGTGGGAACAGGCCGTCGCGTCCTACCTCGCCACGCTGTGCCGCACCCTCTCCGGCAGTGACGCCCAGCCGTCCAGAGCGACGATGGTTGAGCGCTACCTCGAACTCGCCAAGCAACCGCCGCCGCCGGTTTTCCACTGCCGCCTCGGCCTCTGCGTGCTCGACCTCGCCGACGACACTCTTCACGCCCCACTCGCCACCGAGATCACACGTCGGGCGATGACCTCGACGGACGCCTACACCGCCCGCGACGTGCTCGCCCATCGAGCCTGCGGACCCGGCCTGTCCGACACGGACCGGCGAGCATTGACCAGCGTCGTCTCGTCCGCTGGCCTTCACCACGGGAACGAGACACCGGCCGGGATTCTGGCCGGCCTCGTCAACCGCCGGTCGTCCTGTGGCCCTCCGCCGCCCTTGGTTACCGCGCTCGACCTCAGCGAACAGGTCCTCACCCGAGTCCTGAGAAGTTGATTCCCCCTGGCGCCGCACCGGACGATCACTGTACCCACTGGTATCCCCGCCGGGGGGGGAGGACCAGTTATCGTGTCACTGTCCGCGTCCGACACGTCACGGGAGACGACCATGGGTGAACCCGCGAACGCACCCAGCTCGACGCCGGTCGGGGTGGATCCGACCCGGGCCAGTATCGCCCGCGTGTACGACGCGGCCCTCGGTGGTAAGGACAATTACGCCATCGACCGTCAGGTGCTCGACGCGATCAGGACCGCCGCGCCCGAGGTGCGTGACATGGCGTGGGGGAACCGGAACTTCCTCATTCGCGTGGTGCGGTTTTTGGCCAATCAGGCGGGCATCACCCAGTTCCTCGACTGTGGTTCGGGTCTGCCGACCGCGGAGAACACCCATCAGGTGGCTCAGCGCATCGACGAGCGGATCCGGGTGGTGTATGTCGATAACGACCCGGTGGTGCTGGCGCACGGCAACGCGCTGCTGGCCGAGAACGAGCACACGGGGATCGCCGACGCGGACATCTATCGGCCCAAGGACGTCTACGAGCATGAGCTCGTGCGCGAGCACCTCGACTTCGACGAGCCGATCGGGTTGCTGCATGTCTCCACCCTCCACCATTACCTCGGTGACGACTACGCCGAGGTGATGCGTGCCTACGTCGACCCGCTGCCGTCCGGTTCGTTCGTGGCGGTGTCCCATTTCTACGACCCCGAGATTCCGGAGCTGTCGGCTACGGCGCGGGCGATGGAGCGGTCCATGCTCGACAGCCCGATGGGCTCGGGAGTGTTCCGCACCGCCGACCAGATCCTGGAGATGGTGCCCGGCCTGGAAGTCATCCCGCACGCTGCCGGATCGCCGCCCGAGGTGGTGCCCTGTGACTCGTGGTGACCCGACGGTCCCGCACTCCGTCCACTCAACGACGCCCAGCGCCTCGTCGGATGTGTGGTCGCCCGCAAGCCCTGAACCCTGTCTCGGAACACGATGATCGTGGCCGGTGCGGGTCAGGCCAGCACTCCCGTCATCCGATGACAGCGGAGACCACCATCAACAGCCCGACGATCGTCAGGACACCGAGGACGAATCGTAAGGGGTCTTCCGGTCCTGGGTAGCTCCCCGGAGCGGGTCTTCTGAGGTGACGCATGGCGTGGCTCCTCCCGTGGTCCCTCTCTTGCGCATCAGGTCGAGCAGCCGGGCCACCTCGTACTCCGTCGTGGGCGGGTGTCATCGCCGTCGCTGTCGTTGTGGCGCTCGCGTCGGATGGGCCCGCTGGATCGCGGCGTCAACGGCACGTTCCCGTTCGCCCTTGACGCCCGGGTCGTCCAGATCGACTGTGGGCCACTGACGATCGTGTTCGACGACTGCCGGCAGTTGGTCCGTCGAGCCATACAGGAGCGCCCGCTCGTAGGTGAGGAACGGTTCGGTCAGTGCTTCCATCGCTTCTGCGCTATGACGTCCGCTGCGACTTGGATCGGGTCTCCCCGGAGTGAGTTTTCCTGTGCTGTCGCGGAGTTCGTGGCGTCCCACAGCGGCTCGGCTCTCATCGAGTAGGGATGTCGGCCGGGCTGGCATTCTCGGCGGGGCGTTCGGGCGCTGCCACAGCCGCTCGGGTTTTCGCCAGGGCGGCGAGTCGCTCGCGGCATTCGCTGCATACCGGACCAGGTGAGTCGGCGTCAGAGTGAGGTGGGAGTAGGTACTCGCGGGCGCACAGGGAGGGCATGACGACCTGGTGCTGTCCCAGCGGCCCCTTGGCGAGGTAGGGCATGGTGATGGGCCGGTCGGACGCCGTTCGCGGGTAGTGCCACGTCCCAGTACTGCGTACGCCGGGGCAGGGTGTGGCGGCGGTGACTTGGTCCACGGGTATGCGCATGAGGGGACCTTCTGAGTGATGGGCGGGAATGCGGCGCTGGTGGCCGCGCACGGCTCGACGAACTCGAGCGTGAGAGCGCGTGATCAGTGTTGTATCTGCAGAACTTTGCGAGTGATCGCGACGACCGCGGACCACGGGGGGAGGGGCCGGTCCGGCTGCGGGCGTTGTACCCAGTGAGGGGCCGCCGGGTGCGGCACCACGGTGTGACCGCGGCGCGGAACGGCGTGTACCCGTGCTGTTCGCAGCTCGGCAGGCAGTTCCAGAGTGGCCCGCTGGCACGGTGCCGTCAGGAAGGTCCACCAGCGGTGGCTGCTGTCAGTGCTGACGGGGCCGCTCATGAGGCTCGTGCTCAGCGTCATGGCGACGGCGTTGGCCAGGTCCCTGGGCACGATCAGTGCATCGAGAGCATCGCCGGTATGCACCACAAGCCGTCGTCGGCGGGTGTCGATGCTGGTCGGCCATCCCAGGCCCCGGAAGAATCCCATGCCTGCGGCGAGGTCGAACGCTTCGGCGGGAGGTGGCGTCGGGGGTGATGTCGGGTCGTCCCGATGCATCGTCGTCGCCATGGCGATACTCCGATTCCTTGGTTAACTGGTGGGGGAAGGCGAGCGACTCGAGCGCCGCGGCGAGCATCGCTCTGTACCACGATCCGGCGTGAGTCACTCTCGGTTCGGTAGGTGTCAGTACGCCATCGGGCGTGGTGGTTTCGTGGCGTCATGCGCATCTGCGTGCACAGCCTCAGACGGGTGCCGAGTTCGCATCTGCAGTGGAACCCGGTGGGCAGGCGGAGGTCGGGGTCAACGCCTGCCCACCGGTGGTCGTGGCCAGCGCAGCGGCTGTGTCGAGGTCGAGCTCCGGTGGTGTCGCCTTAATCGTCTCCTGGCGGATCCGCCCAGGGGACTGCTGTGGAGGAAACGGATCCGGCATGACGATCGAAGTGCCGTATCCGTACGACGGAGAGAGGGCGGCGGGCGGCGCGCGGAGTCGTCGTGTGCGGGAAGGGACTCTCGACGCAGCGCCACCCGCCGCCGGCAACTCGGCCGACCGTCCCAGTAGGACGACATGGCCGAGCGTGTTGGGACCAGCAACTCAGCGACTTCGGTGAGGTCGGCACGACGTGCTCGGGCGATCTGGCGCCGTTCATCGACCCGTGTCGCGAGTAGCGGGCCGACCGAGGGCAGTGCCGTCATAGGCACCGGCTGGGACGCGCCGAGCACCTCGAGATCACCTCAACCGTCAATGCGAACACTCGCAGTTCAGTCAGGAACCTCATGAGTACTATCAATGTAAGGCGAGAACACTTATGAAGGTATACTCCAATCGTGTGTACTTGTCGGTGCGAGACTGTGATACTGAGACCAACGCACTGCGTACTCAGGACAGGTGGGGAGCGCCGCTGATGGGAAACGCGCCGGAATCGAGCACGGTTCAAGCGCTGGAGCTGGGCCTACGACTACGCGAACGCCGTGAGCAGCTGGGTTTGACGCTGAACGCGGTCGGCAAGCAGACCGGTATCGGCGGCAACAACTTGTCGTCGATCGAGATTGCGAAACGCAAGCTCACCGCGACCAAGCTGGTAGAGCTGGCGCGGGTCTACGAGCTGTCCACAGGGCAGCTCGACGAGCTTGAGGCGCTGCGCAGGCAGGCTGAGCAACGGGAATGGTGGGACGACTACGCCCGGCTCTACTCCGAGGAGTTCCTGCGGTTCATCGGGTTGGAGGCCGGCGCCCGCGCCTTCCGTCAGTACGCGGCCGAGACCATTCCGGGCCTGCTGCAGACCGCTGACTACGCGCGAGCGATGATCCGCGGTGGCTCGCCCTACATCAAGCCTGTCGATGTCGGCCCGCGGATCGAATCCCGACTCGCCCGACAGGCACGTCTCGACGAGCCGGACCCGATCGACCTCACCGTGGTGATCGGGCAGACGGCCCTCCGGCAGGAAGTCGGCAGCCGCGAGGTCATGATCCATCAGCTGGCACGTCTGGCCAAGCTCGGCGAAGAGCGTCGCGACCACATCAAGATCCACGTCATGCCCTACAGTGCCGGCGCCCACCCGGTCATCGGCGGCGGCCTGACCATCCTGTCCTTCCACTCGCAACTCCTGCCGGACATGGTTTGGCAGGAGGCCGTCACCACCGGTTCGCTGATCGACAAACCACATGTCGTCCGCGAACTGAGCGCCAGCCTCGACGAGGCCATCGACCGCGCGCTCGACCTCGACGCCTCGCTTGAGATCATCCACGAGGTCCGCAGAGAGATGGAGACGCAGACGTGAGCAACGCTTCTTCCCGCCACCCAGCGACAGGCTGGTTCAAGAGCTCGTTCAGCAACCCGTCACAGGAGTGCGTAGAGATCAACTTTGATAGTGATCGCGTTCACATCCGTGACAGCAAGGATCACGGAGTCGGGCCGAAGATCACGATTGGTGCTGAACACTGGCCCGGTGTGCTCGCCGAAGCGCTTGGGCACGCCGAGGCCGGCAGCAATAGCGCAGTACGGATCGAGGTCGGTGACGACGGCAGCGTCCGGGTCCAGGCACTCGACAGCCACGTCATCCTCGCCTACACCAGGTCTGAGTGGGCAGCCTTTGTTGCTGGCGCTGTGGACGGCGAATTCGATCGTCCCGAGACCGCGGCGGCACTCGCACGCATCAACGCTGCGTAGGAGCGGAGGCGTGCGATGCTTTGCGCCCGCCCGGGTGCAGGAGCCGAAACCGGGCGCTACCCGTTCACCTGCCTGCGGTGGAGAGTGGCTACGGGAACCCGGTGAGGTGGACTTGTCAGCGCCGGTGACGTCCCTGATCGCGAAATCGGCACTGGCAAGTCCACTCGTGTAGAGACAACCGAGGGCGCGGGTTAACCGCCAAGGGCGGCTTCGAGTCCGCTCCTCAAGCATCTGATGGCGGATGAGGCCGTAGTCGCCTCACAACGCGTAACGTCATCACCCGACCCAATCGCGGGCAGGTGTCCACGGGCAGGGGATCACTCCCCGAGAGGTCACCCCGGCCGCCTGTCGAGCCTCAGGTGAGTGTGCGTAGCCCGGTGAGTACGTGTTCCAGCAGCTCGATCGATGGTTGCTGGCGCTGGTACAGCGCGTGGCGTGCCTGTTTGGCGACCTCGTCGGGGTCGACGGCGGGCCAGCGGACGATGGTGGGAAGCCCCTCCAGTATCGCGGTCTCCTCGTCGATGGGTGCCCTTCGCAGCGTGGTCTCGGGAGGGGTGGAGCCGTCGAGCAGCTCGTGATGGGACATCAGCGGCTCTTCTCGCTGGTTTGGTCGAGTGCATGGTGCCCCAGCTCGCCGGCTCGGGTCAGCATGTCGTCGGCGAGCTGGTGCAGAGCGGTGGCCACGTTGTGCAGCTTTGTGGCGGGGAGTTCGCCGCCGTCTTGATGGTGCATGAGGTCGATGACGACTTCGCCGAGATTGCGGTTCACCCTCGCCAGGCGGGCGAGCAGTGCGCGGTCGCGCTCGATCATCCGGTTCCCGCTCTCCTCGTTCCGGGGATCTTGTCGTCACCGTCGTCGAAGACCGTGCCGCGCAGGCCTTGCCGCCAGCTCATGGGACACGATGGCAAGATTGCTCGCAACTATCAATACTTGCGAGCAATAATGTAGGATCGTCGCTCGATCAGGGGAGTGCGGCGGTACGAGCCATGCACTTGGATCAGGGTTGCTCGCAACTACCTGCAGGGAGGGACTACGTCTATGAAGGTCACCTACCTGGGCACGACCTCCAGTACCGGCCAGTGCCCCACCGCCTACGCCACTGACCGCGGCACGTACCTGATCCAGGGCGAGATCGTCACCGACCCCGAAGCCCTCGCCGAACTCCGCGAACACGGCAACGGCATTCCCGATCACGAGACCGTGGTCGAAGTGCCCGCCGCGTTGATGACGTACGTGCGCGAGCACCAGGAGACCACCAGCTGATGTCGGAATTCGTCACCGGGCAAGCATGGGCAGACCTGCTTACCCACTACCGCAGCTCGGCCTGGCGCTACGAGTGTCAGGGCGAGTACCACGAGCCGGACGAGGCCGAGCCGCTACGCCAGTTCCTCGCCGGTGAGTCCTGCGACCTGAGCTACATGACCCCCTGGCTCGACGGCATCCGTTCTGCTGTCGCGGCAGGCAAGACCATCGGCCGCGTGCGGGTCCTCACCGCTCCGCTCACCGACTATTTGCGGTTCGAGATGGCCATCGCCGAGCACAACGAGGCCGCCGGAGAGGACATCCGCGTGCTCGACGCGGACCAGGCCGCCGCACTCGACCTCGGCGACCACGACTTCTGGCTGTTCGACGACGACACCGTCGCGGTAATGCACTTCGACGCCGACGGCTTCCGCGGAGCCACAGTCGAGCAAGAGCCGAGCACAGTGGAGCGTTACCGTCACCTCCGCGACCGCGCCCTGCGGTACGCACGCCCGTTCCGAGATCATCCGGCACTGCTGAGGAGCCTGTGACCAGCTTCGAGCGCCGCAAGACCGCGTTCGGCGAGCGTCTGCGCCAACTTCGAGGAGAGCTCAACGCCAAGACGCTCGCCGCGGACGCAGGCTGGCCCGCACACAAACAGTCCAAGATCGAGAACGGCAAGCAGTTACCCACCGAGGACGAACTCGCCCGGTTGCTGCACCTGCTGGGCGTGGCCGACAACACCGCGGAAGAGCTGCGCGCCGAGCGTTCCGCCATCGAGGACGCACGGGTGGTGTGGCGGCAACGCGTCCGCGCCGGATACCGGGCGCGCCAGCAGGAAGCCCAGGATTTGGAGGCCAACGCCACGACGGTGCGGGCCGTGGAGTTCAGTGTCGTTCCCGGTCTGCTCCAGACCGCCGACTACGCCGCCGCGGTGCTTACCACCGCGCGTTCCCTGCACGGCGGCGCCAACGACATCACCGACGCCGTCCGCGAACGGATGCGCCGCCAGCAGGTGCTCTACGAACCCGGCAAGACCTTCGAGTTCCTCCTCGCCGAGGCCGCCCTGTGGCATCCGGTCGCACCACCCGAGGTGATGGCCGCGCAGATCCACCGCCTGATCGCCTCCATCGGCACACCCAACGTGCGGCTCGGCATCGTGCCCGCCCGTACCCGCGTGCCGATCGCGCCGATGCACGGCTACTGGATCCTCGACGAGGTCGTCCTGGTCGAGGACCTCAGCGGGGAACGCCGTATCACCGATCCAGGAGAGGTCGACACTTATTACACGGCCACTGACCTGCTCTGGGATGTCGCTGTCGAAGGCGACCAGGCGCGGACCCTCCTCGCCGCCTCTTCCGACCACGGCGTCGCTCCATAGCCCGGCCGACAGCGGCGGACGCTTGCCCAGACCTAAACGACATCGGCCTGGAGGACAGCCACATGAATAACAAGGGGACTGGGGTTATGGTGCCGGATCTGCGGCGGGTGGGATGCCCTGGTGCCGTGGCACGGGCGGAGGCCGAGCTGGGGATACGGCTGGACACCTCGCGGGCGGTGGTGAAGCGTCGGATGTGGGGGGCGCCGTCGGACACGGGGACGTGGATACGGCTTCAACTGTGGCCGGCTGGTGATCCCGCGGTGGCGCGGGTGCCTGGTGTGGTGGCCGCGTCCGCGTTGACGGGCGTTCCGCGGCCCGGGTGGTATCGCGGTGTGCGCTGGGAGGCCGAGGGGCTGGTGTGGCGGGCCGACGAACTTGAGCTGGTCACCGAGCGCACGGTGATCCCGGCCGGAACATTGCGCACCGACCCTGGATTGTCCGACCGGTGGTGGAATGGCCTGGTTCGGGCGTTGCACGGGGTGGCGACCACGGCGGTGCCGTTGCCGCAGCAGAAGGTCGACCAGCAGGGGTTCACCGAACGGATCACCGCCGTGTTCGGCGGTGGGGTGGATACCACGGTGAGCTCCTGGGGCGGGCTCCACGGCGACATGGGTTTCGCGAACCTCACGGCTCCGGAACTGGTCCTGTTGGATTGGGAGGACTTCGGTGCCGGACCCGTGGGGGTGGATCACGCCCGGCTGTGGGCCGATTCCCTGGCCGCGCCCGACGTGGCGCAGCGGTGCCTGGTCGAGTTCGCTCCCTACCTGCACAGCAGGCAGGGGCTGCTGTGCAGGGCCTACAGCCTGGTCCCGCTGTTGGCGCTTCCAGACGGTGAGCCGCTGCGGGCACCGGCCGAACACGCCGCCGACGAGGTTTCCGCCGCGCTGCGCCGCTCCAGCAACGTCCGATAGGACGTCACCCGCTGGGCGTTCACGGCGAGGTCGGGGGCGGTGAGCAGTTCGGCGAGGTGGGAAGGGGTGCTGGTCCCGACGGCGATCCGTTCCACTCGGTCCGGTACGGCGAGCGCGAGGCGCAACGCGGCTTGCCATCGGGTGGAGTCCTGTCCTGGGGCGAGGAACCGGCGTGGGTTGACCTCGCGCCAGACGGGATCTTGGGTGTCGCCGCCGAACGGGCTCATCCCCCACAGTCTGGCCTGGCAGTGCGCTGCGAGGTGTTCGGCCGCGGTGAGGACCGCTGCTGGTGCGAGCAGCCCCGAGCGGGCCATGACGAGCTTCGGTCTAGGCCAGTCACCGCGGATCGCGGCGACTGCGGGGAGGACCTGTTCCGGGTTCCAGGTGGCGATGCCCCAGCTGCGGCACCATCCTCGTTCCACCGCGTGGGCGAGCATCTCCGCGGCCTGGGCCAGCCGCTCGGCGGCGGACTGCACCGGCAGGCCGGTCAGGCTGCGTTCGGGGTTGTGCAGCCACAACACCGCTGGCGGCTGGTGCAGGCTCCGCACCGCGGTCGAAGCGGCGATGCGGAGCTGCTGCGTGGCCAGACTGTGCACGTTCTCGCCGGTTGCGGTGTTGTGGTGGTAGCCGACCTTCGTGCACACCGCGAAGCGATCAAGAAGGCTTCCGGCGGTGTGGACGAGTTGCCGGTGGGCAGTGCCGCGCTGGTAGTGCGGCGCGGTGTCCACCGTGGTCACGCCGAAGGTGAGCGCCGCACGCAGCAGGTCGGGGGTCAGTCGAGTGCGGTGTAGGCCGAGCACAAGGCGGGGGTGGCCTCCGTGCACAGTCCCTCCTCCAGGAGTACGGCGCCGAGTTTGTGAGCGTCCACGCCGGTGGTGGCAGCGACGTCGGCGAGATCGACAGGGCGGCCGGACAGCAGCAGCCGCGCGCACTGGGCCGCGGTGCGGGCGAATCGCAGATGCCGACCTGCCGCGATCACGGTCACGGCCTCGTTGGTTTCGACGATGTCCGGAGGGAAGGGAGTCGTGCACATCAGCTTTTCCGGTGGGCCGAACGCGCCGCCGGTCACGCTGCGCCGGGGCCGGACATCGGTCTGCCGTCGGTGGACGAGGTAGTCCCTGGGGCTGTGCTCACGGGCCAGTTCGGCCAGTGCCGCGGCGAGTGTGGCGTGGTCGGTGTCGGGCCCGAGGTCGTGGCGGAATCGTTCGTCGTCGCGGGCCAGGTCGCCCAGCCAGGAGATCCAGTCGATGCCGGTGTGCGGCGTCATGCCGAACGTGAGGTGCAGTGAGAGCCGGTCGTCGTCGTGGCCGGTGCGGGTGGCGCTGTGCCACCAGCCGCGCGGAATGCGGATGACGTCACCGGCCCGCAGCACACCGGACCACACGACTGCATCCGGGGGTTCGACGTTGGGGTCGGTGTCCCGGTACAACGGGGCCGCCCGCGACGGTCCACGCACTTCCCACCATTTCGAGCCGGCGACCTGCACGATCACGGTCGGGTGGTCATCCCAGTGCACATCGAACCCGGCGGCGTCCCCGGTGGTCAGATACGTGTTGACCTGCACGGGCATACCGCACCACCACTGCAATGCCCGACACGCCGTTTCCAGCGCCGGGTCGAGGTGGTTGAGGGCGTCGACGACGACCTGTGCCCCGTCCCCCAGCAGAACACCCAGTTTCTCGGTGTCCGCGATGGGCACCGACTGGCCTCGGCGGCTGGTGCGGCTGGTCAGATAGCTCCGGGTGTGCACATCGACGCCGTCCTGCAACACGCGGATCTGCGGGAAGTCCACCGACCGCCACGACAGCAGGTCCAGCAGCCGATGCGGGGTGAGCAGCCGCGCGGCCACCTCAGGATCCGGCAGGGCGCCTCGAGCGAAGGTCCGCCCGAGTTCGCCGGCGTTGTCCCAGGCCAATGCCTGCTCGAGATCGCGAACGAAACGAAGATCCACGAAACCCTCCACACGAAAAGAAGCGGTAAGCGGTGCGGTGACAGGGTGCGGGCCCGAGACCGGAAAGCGGCGACCGATCCAGGAGCCCGCACCCTGCCTGGGAGGCAGTGGCTCAGGCCGGATCCCTGGTCTCGCCGGAATCGTTGCCGTCCGAAGCCATCGCCATACGGTCGCGGTTCTGCGCCTGGTGCAACCGCTCCACGCTCAACAGCAGGTCGTCCTCCATCGCTGATCACCTCCTTCGTCCTTCTCCGTGATGCCCGACTGATGACGTGTTCCAGGTAACCGCACGTTGGGTGGTGCCGGAGCCTGCTGTGCCGACTACGCACTTCAGTTGCCGATCAGGAATCTCGGCTTGATCTGCCTCCAGGGCCGCTACGTTGAGTTGTAATCGGTTACTGGAGGCGCACATGCAGCAGGCGGACAGCGGGAAACTGATCAGGCAGGCCCGACGGGCGAAAGGCTGGACTCAACACGAGCTGGGGCAACGCCTCGGCTATACCAAGACGCGGGTCTCAAGGGCAGAAACCGGGGCGCAACCGATCCGAGACGTCGCTGTTCTGCGTCAGCTCGCTGAGGTCCTCGGCGTGGCACCATCGATGTTCGGACTGGATGACCAACCGCCTGCCGTTGGTTCCAACCTGCACAACCGCAACTCGGAGGATCCGGTGGACCGTCGTGCATTCCTCGGCGCGGCCAGCGCGTTCGGTGTCGCGGCCGCGTTTACCCGACCTGCTGCGGCTGACGAGCCGGACCCAGCAGCGCTGCTGGAAAAACGGATCTCCACCTGCCTGTTCGTCACCACCGGAACCAATACCGCACCGATGCCGACGGCCGACTTGCGGGCACGACTCGAACGGGCGCAAGCCGGATACAACGCGTGCCGCTACGTGTGGCTCTCCGACGAACTCCCGCGGCTGATCTTCACCGCTGAGGCGAGCATGGCCGCCGCACCGACGGCAGAAACCGCCGCGCTGACCTCAACCAGCTACCAGCTCGCCGCGCACGCCCTGGCGAAACTGCTGGTCTCCGGATTGCAGCCGATGGCAGCCGACCGTGCCGTCCACCGAGCGCACCAGGCCGACGATCCCCTGGTGCTCGCCCAGGCCCGGCGGGTGTTGTCCACCGCGGCACGCCGCATCGGTGATTACGAGCAGGCCGAACGGGTCGGCATCCGCGCGATCGAGGCTCTCCCGCTCACCCGACAGGATCATCCGGCCACATGGCGGCACGCAGTCGAGCTGTGGTGCGTGGCGGGATACGCAGCAGCCATCCGAGGTCACCGGGACCGCTCGGTGGAGTGCTACCGGGAAGCAGCCACCGTGGCTGCCCAGATCAGCGACCATCACCAGCTACAGCGGGCGCGCGACTACGCCCTGGCGCACCAAATCAGCAGCGCCTACAAGTTGGGTGATTCCGCCACCGCGCTGGAGGCGGCCCGCCAAGTTCGCCTCGACGCGCTGCCCACGACCGAACGCAAGGGCCGCTACCTGGTCGACCTCGCGATGGTGTGGCAGCAGCATGGCCGCGACGATCGGGCTCATCAAGCTCTCCTGCTCGCTGAGCACCACGCTGCCGGCGAAGTTCACACACGCAGCTCGGCGCGACGGCTGATCAGCTCACTGGCCGCCTCGCCCCAGCGTGGTGGCATGCCCGAACTGGGGGGACTTGCCCGGCGCGCACACGTCACCCTGTAGGGACGGGACCGATACACGGCAGTCAACCCCAGGCCTCTCTGATCGGTCCTGCTCTGCGCGGTGCGGCAGCTTTCCCGGGTAGGGGAGAGCTGCATAGACACGAGAGCTGTCGAGGGTGGCCAGGCGCGGACAATGCTCGCTGCCGCCTCCGATAACGGCGCCGTTCCATAACACGGTCGACCACGGTGGACCTCGTGCCCAGGCCAGGACGCTCTGGTGTCAGTACACGTCCGTGACGGTTGCCGCCAGTTCGTCATCTTCCGAGGCGGTTTGGATGTCCTGGTGGGAGTCCTGGCGTACCTGTTCCCCGTGCAGGGTGAAGCTGTTGATCTGTTCCTGTTCGCCGCCGGTGACCTCGTAGGTCACGGTCAACGTCTGGTCGATCTCGGTGAGGTCGGAGGTGCCGACGTAGGTGGGTTCGATCCGGTAGGTGAGGGTGCATCCGGCCGAGCCGAAGCACTTCTTCTCCTGCACCTTCACCGCGAGTTCGAAATCCTCGGGTGTGGGGAGTGGTTCCGTTCCGCCGAAGTCGTAGCTCTCGGCTGGCCCGGCGGGTTCGTTGGCCGCAGGGGTGGTGGGGTCGCTACCGGATGAGTGGTCGGTCGGGGACTCGCCGCTCGGGGCGATGGCCAGGCCGATGCCGAGGCCGAGGCCAACACAGGCGACAGCGCCGAAGGTGAGACCGGCCCACATCCGTTTCCGTGGCGCGGGCTGTCGTGGGGTACCGGTTGGATTGGTCATGGGTCCTCCAGGCGTCGGATGTTCGCGATGTCGTCTTCATCGGGGACGTGCCCGTTACGCCACGGAGGGCATCGGTCCGCTTTCCGACGCTCCTGCTCGGAGCAAACACCCCGTCCCGCTCCGAGCAGTCCCGGCCATTGAGTCGAAGAGATCCTGCACAGGTTGTTGACCGGTGTAACGGAGGTGCAGATCCGCCCGACTTGGGGCCGAGCGATTCGAGCCACAGGGGCTACCCACAGAGTTTCCCGGCTCACGAGGGTCGGCCTGCCTCCCAACCAAGGCGCGGCGGGTGAACCCTCGTCGGGCAGGGCCGCACCTCACCACTGGTGTGGTGCCAAAGAAGGAGGAGACGAACGTCATGACCGGTCAGAAGTGTTCGCCGACGACTGTGGCATGCCGCAACGACCCCTCATACGGGGTGCGACCAGCGACCAAGACGAACGTTCGCCGTGATCATCTTCGAGTTCGCGGCGAGAACAGCCACTCGGCGCCCCATGGGTTCACGTCTCCCTCTGCCGCGACGGTGCTGCCGGGGTGCCCGCTATGACCAGGACCGCGCGCATCACCCTCACGATCGGGGGAAGCCTCGCCGGACTTCTCGTGCTCATGGTCCTCCTGGGCCACCTGGTCGGAGGTCAGGCACCCGACTACACCGTCACCAGCCAGGACACCAGCGGCCAGCAGAGAACCATCACCATCGAGGTCGGAAGCGACGAGGATCTTCGAGCGGTGTTCGACGATGTGGTCGCTGGTCTCGACGATGAAGCTGGCTACTACGTACGGATTAACTGCACCACTGGCGGCACCGGTTCGGCGGACAACCGACTCGCCAACGGGCGCTACGCCCTCGGCGGTGACGCCGAGCTTGTCACCGGACTCCGCGACGGGCAAACCGAGTTCGACACGGTCGACAACGCCAGCTGCCCCGATGAGCCACCGCTCAGCCCTGCCGAACGTTCCAGCATCCGCGCCGAAGCCGGACTCCCACCCGATCCTGACGAGGACACCGCTGCCGCCTATATCGCCGACCTTGAGGTGATTGACCCGAACATCGTCCACGGCAAGGACGAGAAGGCCATCGACCGGGGCCTCAACCAGTGCAGCAGCGTCGCCAACGGGCACGACGAGACGGAGCTGGTGCGGATCACCAACGAACGCTTCACCAGCCCAGAGCACCCTGAAGGCTTCGGTGAGAACATCGCCGCGCAGATTCTCGACACGGTACGCACACATCTATGTTGACCACGTCAGCGAAGGAGAGGCGGGAACCAGCCGTTCC
The DNA here is from genome assembly GCF_000430445.1 of Saccharomonospora iraqiensis subsp. iraqiensis. GTDB lineage: Bacteria > Actinomycetota > Actinomycetes > Mycobacteriales > Pseudonocardiaceae > Saccharomonospora > Saccharomonospora iraqiensis. Next base: position 118,591 of record NZ_KE387086.1, on the reverse strand, counting down.
CCCTATGGAGTTGGTGACCCAGTGTGTTCCCCTGGTCCCATGTCATTGGCGTACCGTGACGCTCGTACCACTGGTAACGACTTGCGCTCATCTGCCGTTGGGCGTGGCGGACACTTGTAAAGTGACGTGGCATCGTAGGCACTCGCGGAGAGTTCGAAGGGAGCGTGAGTGCAGTCCGGTCGCTGGGTCCAGGTGAGCCCGTCACAGTTCACCCACGAAGCCGAGGGGTTGCGCCTGGTCCAGGAGTTGCTGCCAGACGTGGAGCCCTTCCGCGCCTGGTCGAACTTCGAGTTCCGGGACACCCACGGCCGCTGGCACGAGGTCGACCTGCTGGTACTCGGTCGTGACACGCTGCACCTGGTCGAACTGAAGTACTACAACGGCCAGCTGCGTGGAGACGACCACCGTTGGTTACGCGACGGTCACCGTGCCGAGGACTCGCCGCTGAAGCTGGCCCGCCGTAAAGCCCAGTACTTCGCGAGCCTGCTCAAGACCCGGTTGCAGGAGTACCTACGGGAGCGCGGCGAGTACCACGTCGATGTGCGCGACTACGTTCCGTTCGTGCAGGAGGCGGTGTTCCTGCACCACCCGAACCTGCGTTGCGACCTCCCGGCTCATTCCCGCCAGGGGTTGTACGGGCTGGACGGTCACGAGGCGAGTTCGGGCCTGGCACCGATCTCCGAGCTGCTGCTGGCCCCGGCCAAGCACAAGCCCATCTCGGCGAAGAACTCGGGGATCCTGGCCGCGCTGATGCAGCAGATCGGCCTAGTGCAGCGTCGCCAGCGTGAGGTCGGGTCGTGGGTGATTGACGACCAGCCCCTCGGCGATGGGGACGGTTGGCAGGACTGGCCTGCCTTCCACCGGGTGGCCACCACCGACCGGTACCGCATCCGGTTCTATATGCCCAAGCCGGGCAGCAGCTCCGCCGAGCAGCGCCAACTGGAACGCCGGATCGAGCATGAACACCGGTTGCTGTCCCGCCTGCGGCACGACAGCCTGCTCACCCCACGCGACATCATCAAGGACGAGCTGGGCGTGGGCCTGGTCTATGAGGACGACCAGCGCCTGGCCCGGCTGGACCTGTGGCTGGCCGAACACGGTGTGAGCCTGACGCTCGATCAGCAGCTCGACCTCATCCGCCAGGTCTCCGAAGCGCTCCACTACGCCCACCGGCACCGGGTGGTGCACCGCGGACTCACCCCTTCGGCAGTGTCGCTGCGGCAGCGCAGCGACGGCGACCTCGCGATCGTGGTGGCCAACTGGGACGCGGTAGGCCGCACCTCCGCGGCGGGCCAGACGAACTCCAGCCACACCGCCGTCCCGGACATGGAACTGTCGGTGAGCCCGCTGGGCCCGGAGCTCACCGACGAAGAACAACTCTTCGAGGCCCCGGAGGGCCGCTGGTCGGCCGATGCTGACCGGATCCGCCTGGACGTGTTTGCGCTGGGTATGCTGGCCTTCTACGTGTTGACCAACCAGGGCCTGCCCGCCCAGGACCGGGGCAGCCTGGTCGAGCGGCTCCGCCGGGACTCCGGGCTGGACCTGTCGGCCGAGTTGCCGCAAATCCCCTCCACCTTGCGCACTCTGGTGCTGCGCGCCACCGACCCACGCCCCTCCGAACGGACCCCGACGGTAACGGCGTTCCTGGAGCAGCTCGAACAGGCTGCGGCCGCGCTGACCACCTCGACGCCGGTCGAGGAGGATCCGCTGGAGGCCGGGCCCGGCACGGAACTGGCGGGGAAGTTCGAGTACGTGCGCAAGCTCGGTTCCGGCTCGACAGCGGTGGGCATCCTGGTCCGCGACGCCACCGCCGGCGACGCGTTACGGGTGCTCAAGGTCGCCAAGGACGACGCCGCAGCCGAGCGCCTGGAAGCCGAGGCGAAGGTGCTCGGCAAGCTCAACCACGAGCGCATCGCCCAACTGAACTACCTGACCAGCATCGGCAACCGCGCCGCACTGGTGCTGCAACACGCGGGCGATTCGACCCTGGCCGATGAGCTGGCCACCAAGCGCGGCAGGCTGTCACTGGACCTGCTGGAACGCTGGGGAACCGACCTGCTGGATGCGTTGGTGGCGCTGGACCGCGTCGGGATCACGCACCGCGACATCAAGCCGTCCAATCTCGGTGTCCGTAAGGTCGGCAAGACCGAGACCCGGCTGGTGCTGTTCGACTTTTCGATGGCCGGCACCGAGTCCCGCGCGCTGACCGCGGGCACCCCGCCGTACCTGGACCCGTTCCTCGGCGAGGGCGATCGCACCAGCTATGACAGCGCCGCCGAACTGTACGGCGCGGCCGTGGTGCTTTACGAGATGGCAGCGGGCAAGCTGCCGCAGTACGGGTCCGACCCGGAAGCGAACCCGGCGAGCGTGTCTGAGGACGTCACGGTCGACGGGGCGGCTTTCGATGCGGCGGTGCGTGAGGAACTGGAGGCGTTCTTCCGCAGGGCGCTGTCCCGCGATGTCGCCCTGCGGCCGGATACAGCCGAGGACATGCGCCGCGACTGGGCAGTTATCTTCCGCAAGCTCGGTCGGCACGCCGATGACACCGAGGACAAGGTCGCCGCGGCCACCCTGGAAACCACCCTGGCCGAGGCGGGCCTGTCCGCACGCGCGATTTCCGCGTTGGAACCGGCCAGCGTGGGCACGGTCGCCGATCTGCTTTCGCTGGATTCGGTGCAGCTCAATCGGCTTTTGGCCAAGGAAACGAAATCCACCACCGAGGAGATCCGCAAACGCGCCCGCGCCTGGCGCAAGCAGTTCGGCCGGCAACTGTCCGGCAAACGCCGCGACGAGCCGACCAGCCTGGCCGACCCGATCGCCGCCGCCGAGATGCTGGCGACATCGGTGAACCACCCGCGGCGGGCCGCCAGCCGGGAGAAGGCGGCCTGCCTGATCCTCGGACTGGAGGAGGGGCTCGACCCGTTCGCCGCGCAGCAGGAAGTGGCCAAGGCGGTCGGCAAGTCCGCCCCGCGCGGTCATCAGCTCATCAAGGAACTGCAGGACACCTGGTCCAAGCAGGACGCCCCGCGCACCCTGCTGGACCAGCTGGTGGGCCTGCTCAGCCGCACGCTGAACTCGCTGGGTGGGGTCGCCACCGTGCAGACCTTGACCAGCGAGATCCTCGCCGCCTTACCGGAGCTGCCGCAGGAGTCGACCGAGCAGGGCGAGCGGGCGGCGGCCGGGCTGTTGCGGCTGGCGCTGGACCGCTACAACGAACATGAGATCGCCGAGACCGCCGAGCCACTCGCCAAGCGACGGCACAGCGGCAGGCTGGCGCTACTGGCCAAGGAACCGGTTCTACTGGATGCTGCCGAAGCCGCGGCCCGGCGAGCCGACGAGCTCGTCGCGCAGGCCATCACCTCCGGAGACTACCTGGTCAGTCAGCAGCGGGCCGCGCGGGAGATCCGCACCCCGTTCACCCGCGCCTTCGCCACCGGCTCGAGCGACGCCGACGCCGGCCCGCCCGCGATCACCGACCTGCGGCTGGTGCGGCTGGCGGCACAGACCTCCCGAGGTGCGGCGCTGTCTGCGCGGGGGGAACTACACGCGACCGACCTGCCTGCGGCCACGGCGGTGCAGCTGGCCCTAGCGGGGCTGGCCGAGACTGTCGAGTTGTCTCCGGCCGAGCTGGCCGCGCGGGTGCGGGCCCGGTTCCCGCAGCTCGAAGCGCTCCCGGACCGTCCGGAGCTGGATGCGGTGGTGGAGCGTTCCGGCGTGGGCCTGCGCTTCGACGAGGGTGTCTACCGTTCCCCTCGGGCCGCGCGGACAACCACGGGCTTGCCGTCGCGGGAGTCCACAAACGTGCCAGCGCCGACCGAGGCAACACTGAGCCGTGGCGACTATCTGGGGGCGACGCTGGCCGAGAGTATCTCGGCGCGCTCATTCCTCGCGTTGGGAGTGGCGGTGCGCCGCTCGACCGAGGTCGACCGTGCCGCTCGTGTGCTGGCGCGGCGGCACGGGGGCAAGGTGCTGGACGTCACGGGCATGCTCGTCGACGAGATGAGAGCAGTGGCCGAAGAGGCCGGGTTGCCGTGGGACCTGGTGCGCGGTGCGGATGCTGCTCAGGAGGGCAGCCGAGATGCGCAGGGCTTGCAGGCGCTGTTGAGCAAGGCGTTGCCGACAATTAGTGAGCGGCTCGACGCCGAGGTATTCGCTGAAGACCGTGTGGCTGCAGGGCCACTGATCCTGACCGAGCTCTCACCGTTGGCGCGCTACGGGCAGTTGAAGATGGTCGCCCGCTGGAGTGACCTGGCCGCGCGGCGCTCACGCGCGGTCTGGGTGGTGCTGCCGCAGTTGTCGTGGATGCGTGGTGCCCTGGTGGACAGCAAGCCGGTGCAACTCGGTTCGAACGGGCAGTTCGTGGAGCTGGATGCCGACTGGCTCGCCACGAAGGAAGCCGAGGCTGATGCCGAGACGGACAACGCCGAAGCGGACGGCACTAGCTCGAACATTGCCGAGGCCGGCGCGGGCGGACGATCGCGGTTTGCGCGGTGACCTTGCACGAAGACGGGCGTGCGGACCAAGTCTTTCTAACGAGGAGGGTGTGGCTGTGGTTAAGGTGACCAGGCTGACCGGCGAGCTGCGCAAGCAGGTCACGCAACTGGAGAAGGACTTGCGCGCGCGGGTGGACGGCTCCGAGGAGTTCGCCCGGCAGGAGGGTATCGCCGAACGCTGGCACGCCGAGCACGAAGCCGCGCTGAAGGCCGAGCGCACGGCGGCTTCCTGGCAGGAGTGGCGGGACGAGCGGGTCACTCAGGCCGCCGTGGCCTGGGTGCTGCTGACCGTGTTCGCCCGGTTCTGCGAGGACAACGAGCTCGTCTCGGTCGTCTGGATTGCCGGACTGTCGAAGCAGCGCAGGCAGGAAGCCCTGGACGCCCGCCGCGCCTACTTTCAGACCAACCCGGCACACAACGACCGGGACTGGCTGAGCCGGATTGTGGAGCACTTCCGGAAGTTTGGCGCCACCGCCGGACTGGTGGACGACTACTCGCCGCTGCACCAGGTCGCACCTTCCGGTGACGCGGCGCGGAAACTACTGGAGTTCTGGTGGGAACAGGACTCCAAGGGCGAGCTGCTGCGCACCTTCGGCCCCGAGAACAACCCCGACCTGGACACCCGGTTCCTCGGCGACCTCTACCAGGACCTCTCCGAGTTCGCGCAGAAGACCTACGCGCTGTTGCAAACCCCGGAGTTCGTCGAGGAGTTCATCCTCGACCAGACCTTTGAGCCCGCGATCAAGGAGCGGCCGCTGGAGGGCTTCAGCGTCATCGACCCCACCTGCGGCTCCGGGCACTTCCTGCTGGGGGCCTTCCACCGGCTGCTGGACCGCTGGAGTAAGCACGCCCCCAATATGGACTCCCGCGCGCTGGTGCAGAAGGCCCTCGATGGGGTGCACGGCGTGGATGTCAACCCCTTCGCCGTGGCCATCGCCCGCTTCCGGCTCGTCATCGCAGCGCTGCAAGCAATCGGGGAACTCTCCCTGGAGAACGTGCCGGACTTCCAGTTGAAGATCGCTGCAGGGGATGCACTGATCTTCGGAGCTCGCGAGCAGGCCCTCGAGAACGACCTACTCAACGTCGACCAGGAGGTTTTCTCCTACTCGCTGGAAGACGTCAGCCTGCTGAAAGCGATCCTGCAGCGTGAACACGATGTGGTGGTGGGCAATCCGCCCTACATTACCGCCAAAGACAAGGCGTTGAATGCGGTTTACCGTGCGCAGTATAACTACTGCAAGGGCAAGTACGCGCTTACGGTACCGTTCATGGAGTTATTCTTCGGGCTTGCTCATGGGGGCAGTCGCCCGGGGTGGGTTGGCCAGATCACCTCGAACTCATTCATGAAGCGTGAGTTCGGTGCACCGCTGATCGAGAAGTTTTTAAAATACAAGGATTTGCGTGCGGTCATTGACACGTCAGGTGCTTACATTCCCGGCCATGGAACACCCACTGTGATCCTGGTGGGGCGGAACCAGGGCAAGATCGACGAGACCGTGCGCGCTGTGCTCGGCGTCCGTGGTGAGCCCGGTCGTCCCGAAGTTGCGGCCAAGGGAATCGTGTGGAGCAGCATCGTTGACCATGTTGCTGAGCCAGACTTCGAGAACGAATGGATTACTGTTACAGACTTGGATCGTGGCATGCTCGGCCAGCACCCGTGGAGCTTGTCTGGGGGTGGTGCTGTTGAGCTCGTAGCCCAGCTTGAAGCGGGGGCAGCAACGTCATTGGGAAGGTCGTCCTTGATTGGAGTTTATGCTGTGCTAGGCGAGGAAGAAGCTTATGTTCTTCCTCGCTGGATCGACGCTCCGAGTCGCCTTTCAGTCGATGGCGATCTCGTGCGCGATTATTCTGTTTCTGGATATCGGAGGTATTGGCCCTATATTATCTCCAAGGGGAAGGTTTCAGTAGACGAGCGTGCTGACGATGAGCCCGTTTTATGGCGAAGTAGAACAGTCGTTAGGAACTATCTTTGGTTCGGAAAAAATAAAGACAAGCGGGGTCAGCATTGGTCTGAGTATGGCCACCTGCATAAAGAACTATCTTTAGTTGGGCTTCTGATTACGTTTGCAGAAGTGGCTACGCATAATCACTTTGTGTTGGATCGTGGCGGGAAGGTGTTCAAGCAGACTGCTCCGGTTATTAAACTGCCGGAAGGGGCGACGGAGGATCAGCACTTAGAGCTCGTGGGTGTGCTGAATTCATCGGTGGCTTGCTTTTGGATGCGGCAAAACTGCTTTAACAAGGGAAGTACAACCGATACGGCGGGAGCGCGCACAACGCTTGCCCCATGGGAGGATTTCTATCAGTTCAACGGAACGACGCTCAAGAACTTTCCGCTCCCTGAAGAATGTCCGCTCGACCGCGCTCGCCGGATTGACGAGCTGGCTCAGGAGCTCACCCGGTACACACCGCAGGCAGTAGCCGAGGTCGGCGCACCGACCCGCGAAGCGCTGGATGCCGCGTATGCCGAGCACGAGCGGATCAGGGCGCGTATGATCACCGTGCAAGAGGAGTTGGACTGGGAGGTCTATCGGCTCTACGGGCTCCTCAATGAGGACCTGACCTACTTCGGTGAGCTTCCCGGTCTGGCGTTGGGCGAGCGGGCTTTTGAGATTGTGCTGGCCCGGGCGATGCGCGACGGCGAGGAAACCGCCTGGTTCGATCGGCACGGTTCCACCCCGATCACCGAGATTCCCGAGCACTGGCCGGAGGACTATCGCAAGCTCGTGCAGCGCCGGCTCGACGTGATTGCAGGCGACCGCAACATCCGGCTATTGGAAAGGCCTGAGCATAAGCGTCGTTGGCTAATTGACTCATGGGACAAGCGGGTCCAGGCAGCATTAAAGGACTGGCTGTTAGACAAGCTGGAGGAGCGCTCCCTGTGGTTCGACCGGCAGGGTCGGCCGCGTCCACAGAGCGTGGTGCAACTGGCCGACTCGCTCGGGCGCGACCAGGAGTTCACCGGCGTGCTGGAGCTGTGGGTAGGTAGCCCCGACGTGCCGATGGCCACCAGCCTGCAGCAACTGTTGGCGGACCAGTCTGTGCCGTTCCTGGCTGCTTACCGTTACAAGGAGTCCGGCCTGCGTAAGCGCGCGGATTGGGAGGGGACCTGGCGGTTGCAGCGCAAGGAGGATGCCGGGGAGAAGCTGGACAAGCCGATCCCGGTGCCGCCCAAGTACACCTCGGTTGACTTCGCCAAACCGCACTATTGGCAGCATCGGGGCAAGCTCGACGTGCCCAAGGAACGATTCATCCTTTACCCGGAGGCGGGCCGGGAGACCGATGCGACGCCGCTGCTCGGATGGGCGGGCTGGGATTACGCCCAACAGGCCTTGGCCTTGGCCACGATCATGAACGAGCGGGAGCAGGAAGGCTGGTCCGATGAGGGCATGGTGCCGCTGATTGCCGGGTTGGCCGAGCTGCAGCCATGGGTGCGGCAGTGGCACAGCGATATCGACCCGACCTACGGTGTCAGTCTGGCTGCCATCGTCGACGAAGAACTCGAATCCCGCAGGCAGCGCGCCGGCAAGACCCTTGACGAGCTCGCGGCCTGGCGGCCCGAGGCTCCGGTCCGCGGGCGCAAGAAGAAGGCCACCAAGCAGGCGCAGACCACTCAGGGGGAGACAGCATGAGCACGCTGCTCCGCGATGTCATCGGTATCCCGGAACGCGCCGGCAGCGAGGACTACGTGCTCCGGCTCGCCGAGAGCACCGAAGCCTCGCACATCCGCCAGACCTTGGCGAACTACGTCGTCACCGACTCGCTGGCCGCGAACTTCGACTCCGCGTTGGGCCTGGTCTCCGATGCGCTGAACCAGCAGCAGAGCAAGGGCGCGTTCCTAACCGGCTCGTTCGGATCCGGCAAGAGCCACTTCATGGCCGTACTGCACGCCCTGCTGGGCCACGAACCCGCCGCCCGCGAGGTGACCGAACTGCAGCCGGTCATCGCCCGCCACGACGCGGTGCTGCGGGACAAGAACGTCCTGAGGTTGACCTACCACTTGCTCGGGGCCAACTCGCTGGAGGAGGCGATTCTCGGCGGCTACCTCGGCCAGATCGGCGCGCTGCACCCCGATGCACCCATTCCTGCGGTGCACACCAGCGACGAGCTGCTCGCCGACGCGGAGGGGTATCGAAGTCAACTCGGGGATGAGGCGTTCTTTGCTGGGCTCAACGGGGGCGAGTCCGGTGGTTCCGGTGATGCGTGGTCGGCGCTGCTGGGGGAGGGCGAGTGGAACACCGAATCCTACGAGGCGGCCCGCGCCGCTGGGCCCGACACTGAGCAGCGGCAGAAACTGGTCACCGCGCTGACGCAGAGCTACTTCCGCGCCTACACCCAGCACGCCACCTACGTCGATCTCGACACCGGGCTGTCGGCGATCTCGCGACACGCGAAGGCGCTCGGCTATGACGGGGTCGTGCTGTTCCTCGACGAGTTGGTGCTCTGGCTGGCGTTCTCCGTGCGGGACACCGAGTTCTTCCGCAAGGAAACCCAGAAGATCACCAAGCTGGTCGAGTCCTCTGCCGCCGTGCGGGAGGCTCCGATCGTCTCGTTCGTCTCCCGCCAGATGGATCTGCGCAAGTGGTTCGCCGACGCGGGAGCCTCCGGTTCGGAGCAGGAAGCTCTCGACCGGGCGTTCCGCCACCAGGACGGTCGGTTCAGCACCATCGAGCTCGGCGACGACAACCTGCCGCAGGTGGCGCACCAGCGGCTGCTGCGGCCCGTCGACGAGCGGGCTGCGGATGAGCTCCACGACGCCTTCAACGGGCTGGACCGCCGCCCTGAGGTCTGGGATGTGCTGCTGGACGGGGTCAACACCAGTGAGCAGCACCGGGGTGCCTCGGAGGCCGAGTTCCGGCTGACCTACCCGTTCTCCCCGGCACTGGTGTCCACACTGCGGTCACTGGCCAGCGTGATGCAGCGCGAACGCACCGCGCTCAAGGTCATGCAGCAGATGCTGGTGGACCGCCGTGACGTGCTCACCGTGGACGACGTCATCCCCGTCGGCGATGCCTTCGACTACATCGTCAATGGCAAACAGGCCCTGGACACCCACGTGGCGAACCTGTTCGGCGCTGCGACCAGACTGTATGAGGACAAGCTCAAACCGCTGCTGCTACGCGAGCACAAGATCACCCAGCAGCGGCTCGACGAGGATCCGACGTCGGTGCCACAGGGTTTCCGCAGCCAGGAACGGCTGGCCAAGACGCTGCTGTTGTCGGCGGTCGCCCCCGGAGTTCCCGCGCTCAAGGAACTCACCGCCTCCCGACTGGCCTCGCTGAACCACGGCTCGATCCTCTCTCCGTTGCCCGGCAACGAGGCCCGGGTGGTGATGGCGGCGATCAACACCTGGCAGAAGGAAGTCCCCGAGATTCAGACCTCCGGGGATGCCACCAACCCGGTCATCCGGGTTCAGCTGGCCGAGGTCAACTACGAGTCGATCGTGGAGCGGGTCAAGAGCGAGGACAATCCCGGCCGTCGTCGCCAGCTCGTCAAAGAGATCGTGCACGAGGAACTCGGGGTGGATCTGAACCGCAGCGACCTCGGGGCGGCTGCCACCCGCACGGTGACCTGGAAGGGATCCCGCCGCGAAGTCGACGTGGTCTTCGGCAACGTCCGCGACACTGCCTGGCTGTCCGATGAACACTTCCGGGAACGTCCCGGGACCTGGCGTTTCGTCATCGACTATCCGTTCGACGAGGAAGGCCGCTCGGCCGCGGAAGACATCGAACGGGTCGAACGGATGCTGCAGGCCGGCAAGTATGCCAGCACCGTGGTGTGGTTGCCGTACTTCCTCACCGACGAGGTACAGCGCGACCTCGTTCGCCTCGTCAAGCTGCACTGGCTGTTCACCGGCCCGGGCGAGCGTTGGCAGAACAACGCCGACCACCTGTCCGAGAACGACCGCGCCCAGGCCCGCATCATCCTGGAAAATCAGTACACGAGCCTGAAGAACCGGATCACGCGGGTGTTGCAACAAGCCTACGGCGCGGCGGCTGCCGAGCCGGGCAACCTCGTGCAGGAAGCCGGACACAACCGAGTGTTGTTCTCGCTCAACCGCGAGTTCGACCCGGCCGAGCCGGTGGGAACGGACCTGGGCACAGCCTTTGACAATCTCATTGACCAGGCGTACCGCGCCAGCTACCCCGCGCATCCGGACTTTGAACCGTCGAACGTCGAGATCACCACCAAACAGCTCGAAACAGTGCGCTCCTACGTGGAGCAGGCCGCCACCGATCCCGACGGGCGGGTGCCGGTGAATCCGGCCGACCGGCAGACGTTGCGCCGGATCACCGGTCCGCTGAAGCTGGGCAAGGCCACCGAGACCCACTACCTGTTCGGTGACGACACCTTCGACTTCTGGGCCACGTCGCTCGACCGGGGGATCGCCAAAGCCGGGTTCGAGGCGCACGCGCCGGTCACGGTGCAGCAGCTGCGCCGTTGCGTGGACGATCTCGAACCGCGGTGGGGATTGCGCACCGACGTGTGCGACCTCGTGATCAGCGCGTGGGCCCTGCTGCGCAAACGAGCCTGGTATGAGGCCAACACCGCGATCAAGATGCCGGCGTTGGGGAAACTCAAGGACCACCACGAGCTGCGGCCGGAGCCGCTCCCCACGCAGGACGACTGGAAGGCGGCCCTGGACAAGGCCGGGCATCTGTTCGCTATCGCCGTGAACCCCTACCTGACCGGTGGCAACGTCGGCGAGTTCAGCGAGAAGGTGCGCCAGGCGGCCGGTGACTGTGCTACCGCGGCGGAGTCCCTCGTCACCGAGTTGACCAAGGCCTACCGGCGGCTCAGTCTGGAGCGAGCCACCGACGACCGGCTGACCACTGCTGAGGAGTCCGCCCGGTTCGTCACCGACGTCTCCGGCACTTCCGACCGGGTGCGGTTGATCGAAAGTACCGCCCGGGCGCGTTTCAGCGCCTCACCACAGGTGGTGGCGTCCTCGCTGGCCGAGGCCCGCCGCGTCAGTGACGCACTGCACAGGTTCCAGTGGGAACGGCTCAACCCGGTGCTGACGGCCGAGACCGGTGGTGACGAACGCGCGAAGGAAGCCCGGGACATTCTGCGCCGCCTCCGCGAGGTGCTCTTCAAGAACGAACAAGCCGCGGAGCTGCCCGCGGCGCTGAGCCGGGCCGAGGACGAGACGTTCGAGTGGCTCGGTAGGTATGCCACCCCCAAACCGGATCCGACCCCTGGTCCTGAGACCCCGTCCGGGCATACCGGCACAGGGAAGGACGAGGATGAGGGTAGCGAGCAGCCGCCCCCCGCAACCGTCCACGACCAGGTCATCCTGACCTCGAACCGTGATGTGTCCACCGTCGAAAGCGAACTGAAGCGACTGTTGGCCAAGCACCGCAACGGCCGCGTGCACGTGCAATGGTGGGTAGAGTGACGGCGACGACCGAGAGACGCACCCACGCCAGCCAACCCGTGGTGCGCGCCCTGCTGGACGAGGCCCGGGCCAAAGGCTATGAGGGCGGCGTGCTCGGTGTGCAGGCCGACGCGAAGTGGGAAGGCCCCGAACTATTCACCCACGCCGGACAACCGGTACGGGTGGCTGTCTGCCCGTCCACCCTCGCGGTGTGGGAAGCGTTGCGCGAACGCGGCGGCGAGGGGTGGCTGGTGGTGCTGACCCCCTGCGACGCCGCCGACCTCGGAGGGGGCGCGCTGAGCCATCTGGTGTGGAACCGGCTCCGCACCCCCGACCCCTGGCAGGCCGTGCAGCAACGGTTCGCCGCCGCCAACCTCGACCCCGCGCTCTACCAGCACGCCGAGCACCGCATGGTGGCGGCCGGGCTGCTCGCGGCGATGCCCCAGGACGGCTGGCCACCCGCGCCCGGCGGGGTACTCACCCGCGACCACGCTCTCGAGTCCGTGGTGCGGGCCCAGCTCCAGCTCGTCGAACACGGCGTCGAGATCGACATCACCGCCGTGCTGGAATGGAGCCTGCAGCCCTCCGCCCCCTCGGCGCTGGCCGAGTTGCGGGCCACCGTCGGTGACCCGCTGACCGACTCGATGATCGACTGGCTGGCCGGCCGGTGCGGCCTGGTGACCGGGCCGGTGGCGACGCTGCTGCGGCAGGGACGCCCCTCCGACCTCGTGCCGCTGGGCCTGATCGCCGGTCTCCTCACGGGTGACGACCCCGCCGCAGCCCGCGCCGTGGGGCACTTCGAAGGAACCTACCGACTCGGCCGGCTGCACCCGGACGTCCTCAACGCCTGGCACGACGAAGCATTCGGGATGACCACCCAGATGCTGCCCCCGGAGACGAAGCGGCGCGTGCTGGACACGGCCACGCGACGACTGGGCGAACTCGACATCAGCGAACTCGCGACCACTTCCGACGTGCTGCCGGCAGGGCTGCACGCCCGGCTTACCGACCTGGCTGGGCAGATCCGCACCATCCTGCCGCACCGTGATGAGGTGGCCGGCACCGGCAAGCACGCCACCGCACTCGACAAGCCACTGGTCACCGCCGAGTTGGCCGAGGTGGAAACGACGTGGAAGCGGGTCACCGAACACCACCTGGCCGGCACGGACGACACCGTGCGCGCCTTCGCCGCCGCCGTCCGCCTCGTGCGATGGCTCGCCCGGGACGTGACCACACCGGGCGGGCTCTCCGCCCTCGTCGAGCGGCACGTCACCGCCGACTCCTGGGTGGACGCGGCCGTCAACGACGTGATGCGCGGTTCGGCCGAGCCCGCCCTGGCCGGGGTGTTGGGCTCGGTGCTGGAGCTGGTGCGGCTGCGTCGCGACCGGCACGATCACGCGTTCGGTGCCGCGCTCGCCGCCGACGACGACCCCGACCACCTCGGTGTGGAGCAGGTACTGCCCGAGGTTGTGATCCCCCTGGCCCGACAGCAGCCGGTGCTGCTGCTGGTGCTCGACGGGCTCAGCGTCGCGATCGCGAACGACCTGGTCAGCGACGCCTCCCGCACCGGGTGGGCCGAATACGCCGCGCCGGGACACCGCGGCCGGGCCGGGGCGCTGGCCGTGCTGCCGACCCTCACCGAGTTCAGCCGCTACTCGCTGCTGTCCGGACAGTTGGGGAAAGGCTCCGAAGACGCCGAGCGGCGCGGTTTTGCCGAGCTGATGAAACAGCAACTCGGCGCGCCCGCGGAGGTCGCTGGGCAGGTCGAGGTGCCGCTGTTCCACAAGAAGCAACTCGACACGGCTCCGCCTGGCCAAGCTCTCGCCCCAGACATCCAAACCGCCATCGCCGACACACACAACCGGCACCTGGTGGCCGCGGTACTCAACACCGTCGACGACACGCTGCACCACACCGACCCCGGCGGCACCGACTGGACCCTGTACACCATCCGGCACCTCGCCCCGTTGCTGGAAGCCGCCCGCCGTGCCGGCCGCACCGTCGTGATCACCTCCGACCACGGCCATGTCATCGAACGCCGCGACGGCCAGCTGCGCAAACACGACGCCACCTACGGCTCGCGGGCCCGTGCCACCGGCGACCCGGTCACCGATGAGGAAGTGCACGTCCGCAGCCCCAGAGTGCTCACCGGCGACGGAACCGCGGTGCTCGCGGTCAACGAACGCGTGCGCTACGGACCGCTCAACGCCGGCTACCACGGTGGGGGATCCCCGGCCGAAGTGGTGACGCCCCTGCTGGTGTTGCACGCCGGTGACGTGCCGGGCAACGCGGACCTGACCGTCATCGGCGCCACCGAACCCGCCTGGTGGCATCCGGCCCCGGCCGAAGAACCGAGCAGCACCGCCACCGGCACCGCCCCGCAGCAAGCGCCGAAACCTCCTGCTGCGGAACGCGATCAGACCGTGATGGGCCAGGGACTCTTCGAGCTCGACACCCCGGCCGAGGCCGAACCGGCACAGCCCACACCGGCGAGTTCCGCGGCCGAAGCCGCCGCGGCCAAGCTCGCCAAGGCCGTGACCAGCTCGAAGACCTTCACCCAACAGCGCGCCATCGCCGGGCGGGTGCCCGTGTCCGACGAGAAGATCACCACCCTGCTCACCGCGCTGCTGAGCAACCCGAACCGGCGGATCTCCGCCCAACAGGCCGCCGAGGAACTGGGCATCGCCGCGAACCGGCTCCGCGGTGCGCTGCCGCTGATCAAACGGGTGCTCGACGTCGAGGGCTACGTGGTGCTGAGCTACGAGCAGGAATCCGGCGACGTCATACTCGACGAGGCGATGTTGCGCGAACAGTTCGGGGTCCGCACATGAGCGCGGCGATCTCCCCGCGGAGGCGGCGGGAGGTGCTCGACGCGCTGCGCCGCGGCACCGTCCCGACCAACGGATTCGACCAGTTGGCCGTCGGACTGGAAGCCTTCGAGCGCGAACTGGACGCCGAACTGACCGCCGTCGCCGGAGGCGGTGCGGTCTTCAAGGCGGTGCGCGGCGAATACGGCGCAGGCAAGACGTTCTTCTCGCGTTGGCTGGCGGAACGGGCCCTGAAGAAGGGCTTCGCGGCCGCCGAGGTGCAGATCAACGAGATCGACACACCGCTGCACCGGCTCGAAACGGTCTACCGGCGCACCATCGAGTCGCTGCGCACCGACACCGTGCCGCCCAGCGCGCTACGCCCCATCCTGGACTCCTGGCTGTTCACCGTGGAATCCGACGCCGCCGGAGACGACGGCGAGGTATCCGACGCAGCCGTGGAAACACTGCTGGAGCAGCGACTGTCCGACGTCGCCGCCCGAGCCCCGGTGTTCCCGATGGCCATCCGCGCCTACCGGCGCCTCGCGGAAGCCGGCGACCATGACGCCGCCGACGGGCTGGTGGCCTGGCTCGGTGGCCAACCGCACGTCGCCGCGAGTGTCAAACGCACCGCCGGAATCAAGGGCGACCTCGACCACTTCCTGGCACTGGGCTTCCTCAAAGGACTCCTGGCCATCCTGCGCGACGCCGGCCATCCGGGACTGCTGCTGGTGCTCGACGAAGTCGAAACACTGCAACGAGTCCGCAGCGACGCGCGCGCCAAAGCGCTCAACGCCCTGCGACAGCTCATCGACGAGATCCACAACGGCCACTTCCCAGGACTGTACCTGCTGATCACCGGAACGCCCGCGTTCTTCGAAGGACGCCAGGGCATCCAGTTGCTGCCCCCGCTGGCCGACCGGCTGCACGCCGACTTCTCCCGCCACCCCCGGTTCGACAATCCCCGCGCCCCACAACTGCGGCTGACCGGATTCGACCTGGACAAACTCGTCGAACTCGGCACCCGCGTGCGGGAACTGTTCACCTCCACCCTGGACGACGCCGAACGGGTGTTGCGCACCGCCGACGACACGTTCCTGCGCGACTTCGCCTCCTCGGTGGCCGGCGGACTCGGCGGGCGTGTCGGCACCGCACCCCGGCTGTTCCTGCGCAAACTGGTCGACGTGCTCGACACCATCGAACTGCACCCCGACTTCGACCCGCGCAGCGACTACGAGATCACCATCTCTCCCGCGGAACTCAACGACGCCGAACGCGAAGCCGCCCACACCCGCTCAGCCGACGACATCGAACTCGATGTCTGAGCACACCGCGTTCGACCCCGTCAGCGCCCTCCACCCGGTGGTGCAACACCACCTGGCCAACACACTGCGGTGGCCCGGGCTGCGCCCACTGCAGGCCGAAGCGGTGCAGCCAGTGCTGTCCGGCGCCGACTGCCTGCTGCTGGCCCCCACCGCCGGCGGCAAGACCGAAGCGGCCGCCTTGCCACTGCTCACCCGCATGGCCGACGAGAACTGGCAGGGCACCTCCGTGCTCTACCTCTGCCCGCTGCGCGCCCTACTGAACAACCTGCACCCCCGCCTGTCGTCCTACGCGGCCTGGCTGGGCCGATCCGTGGCACTGTGGCACGGCGACATCGGCCAGTCCGCACGCGCCCGTGTGCTGCGGGACCGCCCCGACATCCTGCTGACCACACCCGAGTCCGTCGAGGCCATGCTGGTGTCGACCAAGGTGGACCCGCGCGTGCTGTTCGACGGACTGCGGGCCGTGGTGGTCGACGAGGTACACGCCTTCGCCGGGGACGACCGCGGCTGGCACCTACTGGCCCTGTGCGAACGGCTGTCCCGAATCGTCGGCCGCCCACTGGAGCGCATCGGACTGTCAGCGACCGTCGGCAACCCCCACGAACTGATCAGCTGGCTACAAGGCACCGAGCAGTCCCGGCCGCGGCACGTGGTGCAGCCGGCCGCGGCCCCAGCGGCACCCGACACCGAGATCACCCTCGACTACGTCGGCAGCGTGCCCAACGCTGCGAAGGTCATCGCCTCGCTGCACGACGGGGAGAAACGGCTGGTATTCGTCGACAGCAGGCGCCGCGCCGAAGAGCTGGGAGCGGCGCTGCGCGCGCTCGGGGTGACCACCTTCCTGTCACACTCCTCGCTGTCTGCCGCCGAACGGCGACGCTCGGAAACGGCCTTCGCGGAATCCAGCGGCACCGTGATCGTGGCGACCTCCACCCTCGAACTCGGCGTTGACGTCGGTGACCTGGACCGAGTGATCCAGCTCGACTCTCCCGGCACCGTGGCGTCGTTCCTGCAACGCCTCGGCCGCACCGGCCGACGCGCCGGCACACACCGCAACTGCCTGTTCCTGTGCCTGGAGGAGGAATCTCTGCTGCAGGCCGCGGGACTGTTGGAACGCTGGGCAGCGGGGTGGGTCGAACCCATCACCCCGCCACCGTCCCCGCGGCACATCGCCGCTCAACAGCTGCTGGCGCTGTGCCTGCAGGAACACCGCCTCGGCATGCAAACCTGGCCTGAATGGTGGGGTGGACTCCCACTGTTCGACGACCACGCCGCAGAGATCGTAAACTTTCTCCGCGCCGAGGGCTACTTCGAGACCGACGGGGACTTCCTGTTCCTCGGCCCGGAAGCGGAACGCAGATTCGGACGCCGCTACTTCTCCGACCTCACCGCGGTGTTCAGCGCCCCACCCGAGTTCACCGTGCTGCACGGACGCGAGGAAGTGGGCACCATCGGCGACGAGCTCTTGGTGGAGGAAACCGACGGGCCCCGCGTGTTGCTGTTGGCGGGGCGCGCATGGCAGGTCAACCACATTGACTGGGCGCGACGCCGCTGCTGGGTCGAACCCAGTGAGCTGTCCGGGCGCGCGAAGTGGAGCAGCGGTGGCGGGGGACTGTCCTTCGCCGTGACCCGCGGCATGCGCACGGTGCTGCTCGGAACAGACCCGGACGGGGTAACGCTGACCCACCGAGCGAAGAAGACCCTCGACGATCTCCGCGACACCCACGCCGACCACGTCGACCCGGAGAGGTTGCTGCTGCGCGAGACCGACAGCGGAGAACTGCGATGGTGGACATGGGCAGGCAGCGCGGTCAACCGGACCCTGCACGCCTCACTCCCGGAAATCATCGATCCACGCCAACGCATCAACGACCGCTCACTGCGCCTGCTTCCCGACCTGACCAGCAGCGCCATCAGCGCCGCGCTGAACGAGCCAACCATACGGAACCCCACGGTGAACGCCGGAGCCGTCAGCGGACTCAAGTTCTCCGCAGCCCTGCCGCCCGAGCTCGCCGCGGACACGCTGGCTACCCGACTCGGCGACCAGCCACACGCCCGGCACGTCATCACAGAACCCCGGCGAATCCTGCGCGGGTAAGGGCGGTTCCGCGCTGGCGTGCGCTCGTCCGCCGCGGCGAGGGCCACCGTTCACTGGAGGAGCCAGGCAGTTCGTGCTGGTCACATCGAGCCGCGGTAGACAACGGCCAGCGCTGTGGGTTGAAGCGAGCGTGTTTCCTCGTCCGTGGACGGGAGTCGTCGGCAAAGCCAACGCGGACCTCAACCGACGCGAAGGGCTGCAAGGGATCTCTGACCGGGGTGGCGAGTTATTGGCCGGGGCGAAAGGAAGCCACAGGTCGTGACTGAGTTGACAAGCCTCCTGACGGTCGCGCAGCGCCGGGACAGACCTGCTGATGAGGTGTGGCCTGCGGCGGCCGCGGCGATCGAGCTGTTGTGGTGGCATGACCGCTTTACGGAGGCCCAGCAGCTCGCCGAGTGGATCCTGGTCGACTTCGCCGACCGGCCGACCACGCTGTACCAGTGTCGCCTCCCCTTCACCGCTGCGCTCCTGGCTCCGGCGGAGTGGCGTGGTGAGGATCCGGTGCCGACCCTCACCGCCGTGTCGGCGCGTGTGCCCGTCGGGACGGTCTTCGGTAGGCATCTCGCGTGGATGATCGCGGAACGATCGCGCCGCGCCCCGTTTGAACTACTCCCCGGCCACTACTGGGGGCAGGCCGCACTGCCGTTCAAACGCCGGGACCAGGAGCTGGCTGACCGTCCCCCGCAGGAACTGACCGCGGACGAGCGCGAGCGGCTGTACAGCGCCGCGCACAACCGCCACCAGTTCGCGGTGGCCGAGCGGCTGTTCACCACGACCGGATGCTGTCCGGCCCGGTGGTATGTGGCTGTGTGGATGGCCGGGGAGTTCACCCAACGCGGAACCACGGATGTGGCCACATTGTTGCTGCTCGACGCTCTGCCCGGATGGAATCCGTTCGCGATCTGGAACCTTGTACCCACCGAGATCGTCCTGCAGCCGCAGGTGCGCCCGGCCGTCGACAACGAGGTGCGCCGACGGGTGTTGCGGTCGGTCGACATCACCCGGGTACCTGGAGTCGACGAGCGACCGCCCATGACCGGCTGACCGACCTATCCCGCGGGCCCGCAGGACAGTCGTACGACGCACGCTGCATGACACCAGCGAATGCCTCGTCCGCAACCGATAGAGCCACAGCGGCCGAGCGTGTCCTCATCATTCCTGTCGGTGGTGGCTTGCACTCTGTTGGCATGTCAGTTGCTGAATTGCGAGCCGGGTTGACGGACCTCATCGAGCTCTTGCCGACGGAAGAGATCAGCGGAGCATGCGGGAGTATGGAGGCCGCGTTGGCCGACATGGTGGAGGCGTGGCGCGGGAGCGAGCATTCCGCTGCCGAGGCGGCACCTGCCGCGGTGCGCACCGCGCTGGACGAGCTGGAGAAGGCGGCAGCTGGTCTCGAAGAAGTCCAGGTCGGGATCGCCTCGTACATGCGTGAGCTTTAGGTCGCCATGACCACGCTGGGAGAGGTCGTCGCGCGCATACGCAGTGTGTTGGAGCGCTTGCCATCAGGCGCGTTGCAAGAGGCACATGCACGGCTTGTCGACAGGTTGATACCCGCGCTCGAAGAGCTCACGAAGGGGACAGCGAGCCAAGACCTGGTCACCGCACAAGCGACGCTGCGAGCTGTCTCGCTCAGGCTTAAACGCGCGGAGCAATTACTCGAGTCTGCCCAAGCGAGCACCGGTGAATGGCTCGCCGAACATGGTGAAGCGGCACCGGAGCCACCCTCCCCGAGAACCGGTTCAGCAGCCCCACCGGAGCGTGCAAGCGACCTCGCGAAGCGCGTGTCGGGGTACCGCACCAAGCTCGACCACCCGTGGCCCTACGGCAAACCGCTTCGTGGTTGGCGACTGAGCACACAAGAGGGCGGCGACACGGAACTGTCCAGCGGCACGCGGCTGGCGTCAGGCCAGACGGACCCCGCCTACACCGCGGCAGTGGAACGGGCCACCACGCTCGGTCTCGCACGCGGTGGTTTCGTGCCGGACATCGCGCGTCACATCGAGGTCAAGGAAGCCTCCACCATGAGCACTGGTGAGACGCGCACGATCGTGATCGGCAAGGACCCGTGCGGCATCGACCCGGTGACCAACGTCAGCTGTCACCGGTTCTTGAGGCACTTCCTGCCGCCCGATGCCACACTCATCATCTACGGTCCGACAGGGCCTCCGTACCGATACGAAGGGAAGCGCACATCGTGACGCTCCAAGTGCAGTACTGGCTCCACGAACCCGGCCAACCGCCGGTCGAGAAGGTCGCCGAGCTGACGACCGGCGACGAGGTCCGCGCGTTCGTGGCGACGCTCGCTGCGGAGACGGTGAGCGATGCGATCCTAACCCACACCACTCGCCCTCGTGTCGACACGGCGATCCCCGATGACGAACGCCCTGGTCACTACCTCACGATGCCGGATCACTCGGTCATCGCAGGTATTCACGGCGAGCGCGGTGCGCTCTCGTATCGTGGCGACGACGGACTTGGCACCGAGCCGGTCCATCTCTACAGCCATGGTGACGGCCCCGAACAACCGGTTCTCTACGAGACCGACGAGTTCCCGCCGTACTGCGAAATCCCGGCGGAGACCATCGCGGAAGCTCTGACCGAGTTCCTCGAAACCGGCAGCCGGCCCTTGAACATCACTTGGCAGTCAGGCGACGCTTCGGTGCTGAGCTAAGTGTTCCCCGGTAGCCGGTCGATCAGCTGGCGACACCAGATGCTCGAAGCGCTGACAACATCGTGTGACAGCGAGAAGCGGTCGCTTCGGGCGAGTGCCGAGCACGAGGGCGGTGCGCATGACAGTCCTTCCTGCTACCAAAACAGGTGACGTCGTTGTCCCGAGCAGAAGCGGTCTGCGGCGGTGAACAGGCGCAGGTAGAGCTGGTCGAGGGACAGATAGTTGGGGATCAGCTCGTGGCGGGACAGGTGGCCGTCCGAGTAGCGGAGGCCGCCGTCGGTGCGGGTGGCGTAGCGGGCGGGTGTGGTGGTGGTTTCGGCGTCGGCGAGCCGGATCGCGTCGTCGAGAGTGAGTTCGACGAGTCCGGCGACTTCGGCGTCGGCGAAAGGGATGTCCTCAAGGTCCGCATCGAAGGGGAGCAGGTGCCAATGCTGGAACTCCCGTTCGAGGTACTCCGGGGCGAGGGTGATCGCCGTTTGGCGTATCCCGAGGGGGTGCAGGTCAGCGTAGTCGACGTGAAGGCCGAGTTCTTCATGGACCTCGCGGACCCCGGCGGGGATGTCTTCGCCGGCGTGGTAGTGGCCGCCGACGGTGATGTCGGCGTAGTCGAGGCGGTCGAATACGTACCGGCCGGGGGTCTTCTTCTGTAGGTAGACGGTGCGACGGGCCGGGTTCAGTCCGAGTGCGGAGAACGTGCGGTGCCATAGGCCCTACCGGTGGGCCTCGTGCTTGTCCGCGGTTCCGAGGTGGTCGTAACCGTCGGTAAAGATGTCGATCACGGTCATGACGGTGTCTTTCGGGTAGGGAGTGGGCGTTAGGTGTTCACCGTGTCCACGCCGTGGTCAGGATCGCCCACGGTGACCCACCGGCCGCGGACGCGGCGCACTCCGACCCAGTGTGCGGTAGGTGAGCTCGCCATCGCCCAGACCAGGTCTACTTCGTCGTTGGCGTCGTCTCGCGGTCGGAGGCGTAGACGATTGTTGGTGCCAGCATCATCCGAAATACCACTGCGAGTGGTTCCCGCACCGAGCTCGGCGCAGGACGCTGCCGAACTGCCCGGACCCGACCAGTTTGTCAGTGGTGGGTGGTATGTCTGTTCCTCTGCTGACAACTTTTCATGTGAGGGACGGGTATATGGCGGGAGAGCGCTACGTCGACCACACGGTCCTCGAAGCATTCGTGCAGAGCAGAGTGAACGTGCCGAGGGAGGAGGCGAAAGAACGCCGCAGACAGGTGAACTACCTGAGGGAGCGGCTGGAGGACTACATCGCTGCCGAGCCGGACTTCGACCTGGTGAAGCTCCGCGCGTCTGGTAGCACGGCGAAGCACACCGCGATCCGACGCAGGAGCGGCACGGGGTCCGATGCGGACGTTGCCGCCTACCTGCGCACCACGGACACGGACATCGACGTCACGACGATGCGGACGTGGCTGCGAGACTGCTGCATCAAGGTCTATGGCGCAACGAAGGACGAGGGCGACTTCCAGCCGTCGGATCATGCCGTCGGTATCACCATGAGGAGCAGTGGTCTGAAGATCGACGTTGTGCCGGTGCTCTATACCGGCGAACCGGACGACCGGGGGTACCTGGTCACCACTGACGGCACCAAGGTGCCCACTTCGGTCACGTTGCACCTGCAGTTCATCAAGACGCGCAAGCACGAGGCTGGCGACGGATACCGGGCTGTTATCCGCCTGCTGAAGGCATGGATCCGCGAAAGTAAGGAGGTCAACCCAGAGCTGCGGTGCAAGTCGTTCTTACTCGAACTCCTGGTGGCCCACCTGTGGGACGTCGGCTGGAACGGCCAACCGCTTCAGGTAGACGACTACCCGGCCGCGATCGAGCAGGTCCTCTCCTACATCGTCCGCACCGGCCTGACGACGCCGATTGTCTTCACCGACTACTACACGGCCGGGGAGGTCAACGCGGCGGCGGACCCGATCCAGGTCTGGGACCCGGTCAACCCGGAGAATAACGTCGCGCGTGGCTACACCGAGCAAGATCGACAGCGGCTGGTGGACCACGCCAGTACCACCCTGGACACCATTTCGCTGGCCGCCTATGCAGCCACCAAGGGCGAGGCGCTCGACGCTTGGCGCAAGGTATTCGGTCCCACCTTCCCGGGAGAATGACCATGACCGGCTCGTACACTAGATCCGCCTCTGCCTCATTCACCATCACCGACGCCCGCTACGTCGGAGGCAGGGTCGGCGCCGACCTGCGCCTCCTGCACAATCTCTACGGCAAACCCGCCCTCGACAGCATCGAGGACTACGCCGAAGAGGTCGCGATCCTCCTGAACCGCGGATTCCTCGACACCGTCGACTACGGCTTCCGCGACACGAGAGCCAACACCTGGAAGTTCCGCCTGCGCTACAAGGCCACGGCCGGCGGTCAACTCACCGATTCACGACCGGGCAGCTTCCCGGACCTGGTCGACCTCACCGACTATGGCTTCCACAGCTTCCTGTCCTACAGCTCCGCTTTCTGGCACCTGACCAGCAGTGAACAGGATTCGGTCAAGAAGAACCTCCCGGTCTCTCGGACGACCGGCACCGCGCCGAGCGCCCTCGCGGGCACCATAAACACGGGGCACGGCTACGCCCGCAACGGCGCTGGTGTCTCTCGCGACATCTACGTCGCCTACTAGCCAGCCAGCATGCCCGTCGAAAGGATCGCACGCGTGACCAGCCAGGATAACCTGTTCCACCCCGTCATCGAACTGCCCGAGCCCACCCACCGTGCCCGCTACGACCGCCTGGTCGGTCTGGACGACATAAAAGCCCGCCTCCGCAAGGAAGCCGCGCTCCTCGCGGACCCGCACCGGCTTCACGCTTGGGCCACCACCCACCACGGCGGTGCTGTCGCCGCTCTCACCCTCTTCACCGATCGGGCGCCGCTGTTCGTCTTCGCCGGCGACATCGGCTCCGGCAAGACCGTTCTGGCCGAGTCCTTCGGCTGCGACCTCGCCGACTTCCTGAGTGTGCCCGTCTACTTGTACCGACTGAAACTCGCCACTCGCGGCAGCGGCCTGGTAGGCGAGATGACCTCACTAGTCGGCGACGCCTTCGCCCACATGCACACGATGGGAATGCGCGTGTCCGGTCCTCAAGGTGCGCGCGCCGTGCAGATCCTCGTGGTCGACGAGGCCGATGCCTTGATACAGTCCCGCGAGGCCCAGCAGATGCACCATGAAGACCGGGCTGGCGTTGACGCGTTCCTAGCCGGCATCGACAGTCTGACCGGTTCCCGGCTCCCCGTTATCGTCGTGCTATGCACCAACCGGCGCGGTGCCCTCGACCCGGCCGTCATGCGCCGCTCAGCGGCCACCTTCACCTTCACCCGTCCCGGTGAGGAGCAACGCCAAGCGGTCCTCACCCAGGCGCTCGATGGGCTCGGCATCCGACCAGAGACCGAACGCAAGCTCGTCGAGCTCACCGGCCCCACCGGCGACCGGCCCGGCTACACATTCTCCGACCTCACCCAGCGCCTGATTCCAGCCGCCGTCTTCCGCGCCTTTCCCGACCGGCCGGTCACCGACGACGACCTCGTCGCGGTCGCCGAGAAACTGGTGCCCACCCCCGTCTTCGCCGAGGAGAGCTGATGGCCCATCTTCCCGCCCCAGGCCCTACCAGCGTTCGCACCACCGGCGACTACTACCAGTGGCTCGTCGTTTGGGAGGCTTGCCTCACCCTCCTCCGCGAGACCACCGCCCGCTCGCGCAACCCTGTGCGTGCAGTCGGCGTCGAACTCGATGGCGTGGGAAACCTCGACGACGTCGTCCTGTTGCGCGACGCTCCTCCGAACACCTATAAGCAGGTGAAGTACGCGGTAGACAGCGCTACGCCGGTAAACGAGAAATACTTGACCAAGTCCGGCGCCAACGGCGGTCCGCCGCTCCTCAGGAAGATCGCAAGCACGTGGAAGGAGTTGACTGCGGACGGCGGCAGCATCGACTTGCGCCTTGTCACGAACCGGGCGGCCGACCCCGAGGACGACCTGATCGCAGGCCGTGACGCCCGAACAGGACTTTTGCTGCCCAAAGCTGCCCTCGGAACAGCCAAGTCTGCTCGAGGTAAAGCTCGTGCCCGGTGGGCGCAAGAGGCAGGTCTGACCGAGGCCGAGCTCATCAATCTCTTGTCGGTGCTGCGCTTCGATCTGGCCCGGGACATGGCGTGGTACCAGGAGTACCTTTTACTTCTGATGACCGTGACGGGGCTTCGCCACGATCAGTGGGCGCTTGAGGAGGGAGCCAGCTGGGTCGCCAGGATGGTCCGCGAGGGCCGCCGTGAACTTACACTGGTGATGATCGAGGCTGCCATCGCCGAGTGTGGCCTGAGGGCGGGCCCCGCCCGCGCCGTCTTATCGGTTGCCGCTCTCCAACCAGATCCGTTGGCGTCGGACGCCGACCATGCGATCGACTGGGTCGACCGCTTCGACGGCGACTCTCCCTATACCAAGCGTCGCCCCCTGAAGCCGAACACCTGGGCCCAACTACAGGCAGACATCGAAGCCGCGCCGGGATACCTGCCTGCCGGGACCACCGCCGTCTCTGTCACGGGCAGTATCCGTCTCGCGCCGGCTTTTTTGGTCGGCACCATTTTTCGTATGGTCACCGGCACCGACCTTGCTGCAGTGCAGCGGGGGAGGGCCGGCAGCCAGCTCTGGTCCACCAACGACCCATTTGACACTCCCTCGGTCCCGAAAGTGATCGAGCACGCGATCAGTCAAGGAGACGAGGTCGCTGTCGCCCTCGCCATCGCGACGGACCCTACTGAGGATGTCCTGGAGTACCTTCGCGAGCAGAACCTCCCCGTCAGCAAACTTATCGTGCTCACCCCGCCGAGCGGCACAGCGAACGATGGCTCTATCCCCGACGGTACCGCCGCCAATGCCCTGGCCGTCGGCATCCGCGACCACCTCCGCCGCTCCGCCCGCCGAGTCCGGCGCATGCACCTCTTCCTCGCCTGCCCCATGGGACTCGCTGTTCTACTGGGCAACCGGTGGAACCGGCTTTGTCAAACGGTCGTGTACGAGGACATCAAGATCGACGACGGATACGAACCGGCATTCACCGTGGAGGCATAGAATACCCGCCCTGAAGAGCGCTGGAGTCAGTGTAGAAGTCTGGGTGATGCTGTTGTCAGGAGAACTGGCGGAGAGCACGTCCGGCGGGGGGCCGAAGCTCCGATTCCGGGACTGACATCGACAAGGGCTTCGATCCGGCGCGACTACATGGCTCAGTTGGCCGACTGCGAACATACCGGGAGGCTGATGTAGCGCGTTCTCGGAACCTACCTTGCTCACGCATCACCACCGTCCGCTGACCCGCAACGGCTGGAAACTACTGGTCGGTCGATGAGAATCGCTGGCGACGCGCGGAGGACGGTGAGCCGGTCGTGGCGGAGGAGCATATATCGTCTGAGATATGGTCTCTCGTCGCTCTGGAGATCTGCTGTTCGTGGAATCCGAAGTCCCCCCTCGGACACCAGTCTTTGGCAGATCTCACTCAACAGTTCGTGAGCACCCGTGCTGCCTGAAGAGCGAAGATGCGGTCATGAAACTCCACAGGTGGGGGAGTTGGTGCGGCTGCTGCTGGCCCCAATTCGGCCGACCTGTTCGCGTCGACCACCGGCTCGTCGGAACGGCCGGTGACGACGCTGGCAGAGTGGTTGCCGGACGTGACCGGCTGTCTCGCCCAGTACCGCGTGGGTTTAACCGTCCTACTGGACCCGGGCCGAGGAGGCCTGGGGCGCCTGTTGGACGAGGTGTCGGCCGACGACATCCGCACCCCGGAGGAGAAGGTCAAGGCCACCGCCGTGGTGCGGCGCAACTCCCGGGCGCAGCGCCGCGGAGAACGGACGACCCGGTGACAAGGTCGAGATGCTCGCCATCCAACGGTTCATGGGCGTCGTCGGGTGATCTTCCGGGGGCGATTTACCAGATCAAGGCTCCTTATTATTGGACGTGGTGGGCCGACGTGATGCCCAACCTCCGCACCAGGACGCCGGCGGCCACGGCGGCGAGCACGGAGAAACCGGCGAGGACTCCGATGCTGGCGAGCACCCCTGTCGCCGATTGCACGTTCTCTCCGGCGATGACCGTGTCGGTAGCGGAGAGCACCGCCGAGACCACGAACGTCATGACCACTGAACTGATCGCCATCATGACCATCACCAGGCTGGACATGACGGCCTGCTGTTCTTCGCGTGCATGGATTGCCACCATGCTGAACCCGGACGTCATGAGCGCTCCCGTCGAGAGGGCCATCAGGAAGGAGAAGAAGAGCGCGGCGTAGAGGTTGGTGGCCCCCAGGAACATGCCGGTCGTACCCACCGTGCCGAGAGTTGCGCCGGCCGCCAGTGTCACGGGCGGTCCCACGCGAGTGGCGATCCATCCGGCCAGCGGCCCCGCGATCATCATCCCGACCCCCGGTAGGGCGAACAGCAGGCCGACGGTGCCTGTCGGGCCGGCGAGCCCGTAGCCGAGCTGCTCATCCGGCGAGGCGTGCGCGATGATGCTGACGATCGGGTCGATCGCGCGGACCGCCCCGGCTCCGAGGACGAGCACGAGGAGGTTGAGTATCAGCGGTAGGTTCAGGTTTCTGATGTCGATCACCGGCTCGGGCTTGCGGCTCGAGACCAGGAACCACCGAGCGAGTGCCGCGGCGCCGCCGCCGAGAACCATGAGCGGTCCGCCGGAGAGCCAGCCGAACCCCGGCCCGAGGCTGATGTAGCTGAGCACCGCTGCCAGACCGCCACCGAGCAGAACGGCTCCGGCGACGTCGACGGTGCCCGGTGTCCTGTTCGTGGACCTGGGTATGAGGGCTCGCACGCCGATCACCGCGAGGACCGCGATCAGCGCTGCTGCGACGAACACGACCGGGTAGCCGAACTCCGCGGCCAGCATTTCGTAGAGGAACGGGGTGGCCATGCCGAGAATTCCGGCACCGGTCCCCACGAGGCCGACGATGGGCATCGCGATACGGAGCGTGCAGAGATCGCGGACGATGGCCATCGAGAGGAACATCGCTGCCACAGCAGCTCCCTGCATCAGGCGTCCGAGGACGAACACCCAGATGCTGGGGGCCGCAAGGCACACGAGGGAGCCTACGCAGGCGATGAGCAGCGAGATCACGAGCATTCGGCGTTTGCCGTAGATGTCGGCGCACTTGCCGATGAGTGGCGCCCACATCGCTCCCGCAAGCATCGCGCTGGAGGTCAGCCACGCTGCCTGGTCGGTGCCGAAGTGCTCGAGCATCTGAGGAAGGACCTGTGTCGGCGCCAGGATGACCGTGTCGGCCAGGGCGTTGACCACGATCAGTGCGGCCAACTGGCTGAGGAGGCGGGCGTTCCAGCGGGTGTGTTTGCCGGCGTCCGGTGATTCGGGCGGACTGTCGTCGATAGTGTGGGTGTGCATAGAGCGCTCATGGCCCTTTCTGAAATCGTATGGAGGCCGCGTGTCCGGGCGGAGCCGCACGGCCCGTTCATCGCCGCACCGCCACACAGCCCGAGTGGCGGGTGGGCGCGCGCTGTCGCCGACGGCGCGATTCGTCCTCGTCGACCCGACCGCGCTCCGCACCCCTTCGAGGTCCGGAGTTGTCGTGGTTCAGTTCCCTGTCGATGTCCGGGCACGAGCTTTCGCCAACCTCCGCTCCCGCGCTGTGCACGCAAGGCGCAGGACCACCGAACGAACCGCCTCGACCGGGCGGCTCGACGGCACGAACATCTGCTGTTTCAGTCGTGCGCTGCGCTGGTGTTTCCTGATGAACGGGCGCAACCGCGACTCCCAGACGGTCAGGGCGGCGTCAGGATCGTCCGGGCACTCCAGCAGTGCCCTGCCGAGCTCGGCGCCACCGCGTAGGGCGGCCGTGGCTCCCATCCCCGAGTAGAGGTTCGGGCACCACGCCGCGTCGCCCGACAGGGCGACTCTTCCGCTGCTCCACCGGGGCATCTTGACTTGATGCACGGAGTCGAACAGGAACTCCGGTGTCTGTTCCAGGGCGGCCAGGGTGTGCCGCACCGCTGGATCGTCCATTCCGGAAAACACCGTGCGCAGGCGCTGGATCGTGGATCCGGTGAGTTGCCTCCGCGTGTCATCGGTACGGTAAGTCAGCAGGACGGTGGGCGGCCGGTCGGCGAACCCGAACACCCACACCGCACGGCCCGCGCGGGCACTGATGATGCTGTCCGCCGCGGCGAAGGACGGTACCTGTTCCCGGAGTTGGAACACGCAGATCATCGCGTCCCACGTCGTCATGTAATCCTCGTGCGGGCCGAAGACCATGCGGCGCACGCGCGATCGCAGCCCGTCGGCGCCGACGACCAGGTCGAAGCTTTCGCGGTACTGCGCGCCGGTACCGGCGTCCTCCAACAGCACCCGCACATCGTTGCCGGTGTCGTCGATCTCGACGGGTGTCGTCGCGAACCGCACGTCGACGGGCTCGCCCGTCGCCTCCCCACTGATGCCCCGCCAGAGAGCGGCCTCGATGTCGCCGCGGACCACTGCCGCGGGATCGCCCGGTTGGTGCAGAAATCCCACGCCCGGCTCACGATCCCCACGCCGGGTCAGCGACCACGCCTTCCCACCGTCAGGCGGATTGCGGGTGTGGAGATGATCGGCGATACCGAGGGCGACGGTCGCCCGTCTTCCCTCCGCCATCAGGCCGACGAAATATCCACCCGTTCGGCGCTGCGGGGCCCGTTCGACGATCACCGGCGTCCAGCCGGCCTGCCGCAGCCCGATCGCCGCTGACATACCCGCGATCCCCAGCCCGACGACCAACGCATGCTTCGGCACGACGTCACCCCTGTTCCCCTCGTATCCGGTCCGGTCAGTCCGGGACGACGACAGCGCGGGTGCGTCCCTGGTGCGCCCAGGCCTCGCCGACGCGGCTGAGCGGGTAGAGGGTGTAGGGCGCGTCGAAGGTGCCGTCGGCGAACCGGGCGATGATCTCGGGAACCTCGGCGATCATCTGTGCCTTCGGTACCGAGCCCGCGCCGCTACCGCTGATCTTGATTCGCCGGCTGCGCAGCAGCGCCGCGGGCAGCGCCACCTCGGTCCCGGCGAGCGAGCCGATCTGCACGTAGTCGATGGCCGCTCTGTGGGTGTCCGTGCCCGGCGTTCCCAGCGCGGCGAAGGCGGCCTCGGCGACGGGCCCCCACACGAAGTCGAGCACCAGAGCGGGTTGCGCCCCGGCGACGGCCGTGCCGAGGGCGACCGCCCAGGTATCGGGGGCGGCGGCCGGTAGGGCGACGGTGACAGCGCCGCAGGCACGCAGCTGTTCCAGCGTCTCGTGGTCTCGCCCGGCCGCGATGACCCGTTCCGCGCCGAGGAACAGCGCCGCCCGCACGGCCAAGCCGCCCGACATGCCGGTGGCGCCGAGCACCAGAACGGTGCCCAGATCGCCCACCTCCTCGCGCCGAGCGGCCAGCGCCATCCAGCCCGACATGGCGGCGTTCATGCCGGCGGCGACCGCGAGCGGATCGGTCCCGGCGGGCAGCTCCACCTCGAACGGGGTGGCCAGCCATTCGGCCATCGTGCCCCACGGCGATTCGGCGAGACCGGTGTAGACCAACCGTCCCTCGTCGTTCCGGGCGACGGCGTCCACACCCGGTATCAGGGGGTAGGCCTGTTCGCTGCCGTAGTGGTGGCCGGAGGCCAGTGCCCGGACGACGTGGTGCAGACCCGCACCGACGAGTCGCAGCGGCCGCCGGCCCGGCCGCGGTTCCGGGTTCGGGAAGTCAGCACAGACGGGGGCCTCTCCAGCGGTGTTGACGACTGCAGCACGCACGACAGGCTCCTTAACTAAGTTCAATTACGAGTGGCTCCCACCTTCACTGAACTTTGTTAAGGTGTCAAGCGTGGCGAAGGGAATCACGCGGGAACGCATCGTGGCGGCGGCGCTCGAACTGCTGAACGACAGGGGCATGGACGCTCTCACCGTCCGTGCGCTCGCCTCCCGGCTCGACGTAGCAGCTCCCGCGCTGTACTGGCATGTCCGTAACAAGCAGGAACTGCTCGACGAGATGAGCACGTTCGTCATGCGCCGCGTCACCGACGCGCTCTCCGGGATCCCTCCCGGGGCGAGTTGGCGTGACGACGTAGCCGCCTACGCTCGCGTATTGCGCTCGGAGTACTTGCTTTACCGGGACGGGGCGCGCCTCTTCAGCGGCACGCGGATCTCCGATCCGGACGTGGTGAAAGCGAAAGAGCCCTGGCTCGCGCGCTTGACAGCGGCCGGATTCGCGCTCGACGCGGCGGACGACGCCCTCGACCTGGTCACCGCGTTCGTGGTCGGCTTCGTCATCGAGGAACAGGAACGGCACCCGTTGACCGATACGGACCCGAACCGCTACTCGCTCACCGAGCGGGACGCGTGGCTGGGCGACGGCGCCGAACTGGTCAAAGCCGCGGGGCACCTCCGCGACGACGGTGACCGCAGGTTCGAACGGCAGCTCGACGTCGTTCTCGACGGGCTCGCGGCCGGCCTACGCTGAATTGGGCTGTATCAGCGGCGTGGCGCGGGGGCAGGCCGAGATGCTCGCGATCCAACGCTTCATGGGCGTCGTCGGGTGATTTCTGGGGGGCGATCGACCGGATCAAGGCTCCCTAGGTCTGCTCACCCGGCGCGGTCCCACGGTTGCCCCATTCGATGCTGAGCCGCACGGCGTGTTGCCAGTTCGCGTACTCGGCCTCGCGCTGCGACGCCGCCATCTGCGGCAGCCACTGGGCGGCCCGGTGCCAGTTGCGCCGCAACCCCTGCAGGTCGGGCCACAGGCCGACGGTGAGGCCGGCCGCGTATGCCGCGCCCACCGAGACGGTTTCGGCGTGCATGGGCCGCATCACCGGCGCGCCCAGTACGTCGGCGATGAGCTGCATGAGGAGGTGATCGGCGGTCATGCCGCCGTCCACCTTGAGCGCTGTGGCGGTCAGCCCGGCGTCGGCGTTCATCGCGTCGACGACCTCGCGGGTCTGCCACGCCGTCGCCTCCAGCACGGCCCTGGCGAGGTGCCCCTTACCCGCATACGAGGTCAGTCCGACCACGATGCCCCGCGCCTCGCTGCGCCAGTGCGGGGCGAACAGGCCCGCGAACGCGGGCACGATGTAGCACCCGCCGTTGTCGTCGACGGTGCGTGCGAGGGTCTCGATCTCCGGCGCCGTCCGGATCAGCCCGAGCGCGTCCCGGAACCACTGCACCAGGGACCCGGTGACCGCGATGGATCCCTCGAGCGCGTAGTGCGCCGGCTCGGAGCCGAACTGGAAGGCCACGGTGCTGAGCAGGCCGTGCGCCGAGGTGACCGGTTCGGTCCCGGTGTTCATGAGCAGGAAGCCGCCGGTGCCGTAGGTGCACTTGGCCTCGCCGCGATCGAAGCAGGTCTGGCCGAGCAGCGCCGCCTGCTGGTCGCCGAGCGCGGCGGCGATCCGCAGTCCCGGAACGACTCTGCGGGTGGTGCCGTGGATCCCGGCCGAGGGCCGGATCTCGGGCAGCATGGCCCGCGGTATCCCGAAGAACGCCAGCAACCCGTCGTCCCAGTCCAGGGTGGACAGGTTCATCAGCAGGGTCCTGCTGGCGTTGGTGACGTCGGTGATGTGGGTGCCGCCGTCGGGGCCGCCGGTGAGGTTCCAGATCAGCCAGCTCTCCATCGTGCCGAACAGGACGTCGCCGCGTTCGGCCCGCTCACGCAGCCCCGGCGTGTGGTCCAGCAGCCAGCGGATGCGCGGGGCCGAGAAGTAGGTCGCCAGCGGCAGGCCGCTCCTGCTCCGCACCTGGTCGGCGTCGGGGCGCCGGCCCAGTTCCCGTACGAGGTCGTCGGTCCTGGTGTCCTGCCACACCAGTGCGTGACCGACGGGAGCGCCGGTGTGGCGATCCCACAGCACCGTGGTCTCCCGCTGGTTCGCGATGCCGAGCCCGGCGACCTGCTCGGCGGTGACACCGGCCTCGCGCAGTGCCTGCGGCACGATGCGGTCCACGTTGCGCCAGATCTCGGTGGGGTCGTGCTCCACCCAGCCGGGCTTCGGATAGTACTGGCGGTGCTCGCGCTGCACCACGGCCACCAGTCTGGCCCGCTGGTCGAACACCAGGCACCGGGTGGACGTGGTGCCCTGGTCGATCGCCATCACGTACTGGGCGGGCATCGGTACTCCTAGCGGTCGGTCTCGAGGTCGCGGCTCACGGCGAGCGCCGCCTCCCGCAGCGTGCGCACCAGTCGGTCCCGGGGACGCCGCCGGGTGTCGCAGATCCGGTCGACGGCCCCCGCGACGCTGATCGCACCGACCACGAGACCGCCGAACGACCGGACCGGCGCGGCGAGCCCGGCCTCACCCGGCACGAACTCCTCCGCCTCGGCGGCCCACCCCGACCGCCGGACCCCGGCCAGTTCGGGCGCCAGCGCCTGCGCGGTGGTGAGTGTCCGCCGGGTATAGGCCTCGGGTGTGCCGGCCAGCACGGCGGAGGCCAGGTCCGCGTCGAAGGCGAGCAGCACCTTGCCCAGCGCCGTGGCGTGCATCGGCTGGTGCGCACCCACCTCGAGCGACTGCTGCGTGTCGTCGGGGCGGAAAACATGGTGCACCACCAGCACGGTGGCGTCCTCGTCGGGAACGCCGAGGCGGACCGCCTCACCGCTGGAGGCGGCCAGCGCGTCGGCCCAGTTGCTGGCCCGTGAGCGCAGCTCGTTCGCGTCGAGGTAACCGGGGCCGAGGCCGCGCATGGCTTCCGCGAGCTGGTACTTACCGGTGGTGGGGTCCTGCTCGACGAAACCCACGCCCTGCAGCGTGCGCAGGAGGCCGTGGGCCGTGGCCTTCGCCAGCCCGAGACCGGTCGCGATGTCGGCGAGCGCGATCCGGGCGGAGCCGCGTGCCAGCAACCGCAGGACCGCGGCGGCGCGCTCGATCGACTGGATGGACCCGGGCATGGGGGAACTCTAGAGGGTCGGAACCTTCCTCGGAACTCCGGATATTCGGCATTGTCGAACGGCCCGAACCGCGCCTGCCTGCGCGTCCCGCCGCGGACCACACCCGGCGAAGGCATGCCGTTCGGCCATGTCGAATGGTCGGCGTTGTCGGTCCCGGATGCGGTTCCTAGCGTCACCGCTGTTCCGCGACGGCGCGGGACGACGGATTTTCCGGAGGTGGCAATGGAGCGTCTCAAGGCACGCGGGCTCGCCGGTGAACTCGCGGCCGAGTTCGCCGGAACCATGATCCTGATCCTGTTCGGGGCCGGGGTCGTGGCGCAGGTGGCCGCGGCGGGGATCGGTGACCACGACAGTATCGCCTGGGCCTGGGGGCTGGGCGTGGTTCTCGGCGTGCTCGTGTCCGTGCGGATCAGCGGCGGCCACATCAACCCCGCCGTCACCGTGGCGCTGGCGGTGTTCCGCGAGTTCCCCTGGCGCAAGGTCCTGCCCTACGCGCTCGCGCAGACCGCGGGCGCGTTCGTGGGCGCGTTGCTGGTGCGGTGGAACTACTCGGAGGTCCTCGCCGCGGCCGACCCCGGGCACACGATCGAGACGCAGGGCGTGTTCTCCACGTTGCCGGGCAACGGGGAGCTGCCGGTGGGCGATCTCGGCGCCCTGCGTGACCAGATCCTCGGCACCGCGATCCTGCTGTTCGTCGTGTGCGCCATCACCCACGCGCGCAACGTGACCCCGCCGCCGTGGATGACACCGCTGCTCGTGGGCGGTTGTGTCGTCGGTATCGGCATGGCCTGGGGCACCAACGCCGGGTACGCGATCAACCCCGCCCGCGACTTCGGTCCCCGCCTCGCCTCGTTCCTCACCGGCTACGACACCGCGTGGCTGGACCAGCACGGCCACCTGTACTTCTGGGTGCCCCTCGTCGGCCCGCTCATCGGTGGCGTGCTCGGCGCCGGGCTCTACCGGCTGCTCATCGGCCGGTTCCTGCCCCCGGCGGAACCCGGGCCGGCCCCCGTTCCCGACGCCGTCGCGGCCCGGGTCTGACCAGGAAGGGTGACGACCATGTGCAGCTACATCGGCGCGATCGACCAGGGCACGACCAGCACCCGGTTCATGGTGTTCGACCACGACGGCAACGAGGTCGCGTGCCATCAGCTCGAACACGAGCAGATCATGCCGCGGCCCGGCTGGGTCGAGCACAACCCGACCGAGGTCTGGGAACGCACCCGCGCGGTGATCGAGACCGCGCTCACGAAGACGGGCCTGCGGGCCGCCGACCTGGCCGCGGTGGGCATCACCAACCAGCGGGAGACCACCGTCGTGTGGAACCGGCACACCGGCCGCCCGTACGGCAACGCCCTCGTCTGGCAGGACACCCGGACCGACCGGATCGCCGCCGCGCTGGACGCGGACGGCCGTGGTGACGTCATCCGCCGCAAGGCGGGTCTGCCTCCGGCGACGTACTTCTCCGCGGGCAAGCTGCAGTGGATCCTCGACAACGTCGACGGCGTCCGTGCCGCGGCCGAGGCGGGCGACGCGGTGTTCGGCACCATGGACACCTGGCTGCTGTGGCACCTGACCGGCGGCGTCGACGGCGGGGTGCACGTCACCGACGTCACCAACGCGTGCCGCACCATGCTGATGGACCTCGAGACCCTGGACTGGGACGACGAACTGCTGTCGTTCTTCGACATCCCGAGGCGGATGCTGCCGCGGATCCGGCCGTCGGGGGATCCCGCGCTTCACGGGGTCACCCGGGCCGACGGCCCGTTCCGGGGCGAGGTGAAGCTGGCGGGCGTGCTGGGCGATCAGCAGGCCGCCACCGTCGGCCAGCTGTGCTTCCGTCCCGGCGAGGCCAAGAACACCTACGGCACCGGGAACTTCCTGCTGCTCAACACCGGGCACGAGCCCGTCCGTTCCGAGCACGGGCTGCTCACCACGCTCGCCTACCAGTTCGGTGACGCGAAGCCCGTGTACGCGCTGGAAGGGTCCATCGCGGTGACCGGCTCGGCCGTGCAGTGGCTGCGCGACCAGCTGGGCATCATCGGCGGCGCCGCGCAGAGCGAGTCGCTGGCGGGCCAGGTGTCCGACAACGGCGGGGTCTACTTCGTCCCGGCGTTCTCCGGGCTGTTCGCCCCGTACTGGCGGTCCGACGCGCGGGGAGCCCTGCTCGGCCTGTCCCGGTACAGCACCAACGCCCACGTCGCGCGGGCGACCCTGGAGGCGATCTGCTACCAGACGAGGGACGTGGTCGAGGCCATGACGGCCGACTCGGGCGTGGAGCTCGGGGTGCTGCGCGTCGACGGCGGGGTCACCGGCAACCGGCTGTGCATGCAGCTGCAGGCCGACATCCTCGGCGTCCCGGTGTCGCGTCCGGTGGTCGCCGAAACCACGGCGCTGGGCGCTGCCTACGCCGCCGGCCTGTCGGTCGGGTTCTGGAACTCCACCGACGAGCTGGAACGGAACTGGCAGGAGGACCGGCGGTGGGAACCGGGCTGGACGGACGAGCAGCGTGCCACCGGGTACGCGGGGTGGCAGAAGGCGGTGTCCCGGACCGTCGGCTGGATCGACGTCGACTGAGCGAAAGCGAAGGAACGTAACTGTGCGCGAACAACTCAGCGAGCAGCGGGCCCGCACGCGGGCCCGGCTCACCACCGGCCGCTTCGACGTGCTGGTCGTCGGTGGCGGAATCGTCGGCCTTTCCACCGCGTGGGAGGCGGCCAGGGCGGGGCTGCGCGTCGCGGTGGTCGACAAGGGCGACTTCGCCTCGGCCACGTCGAGCGCGTCGTCCAAGCTCGTGCACGGCGGGCTGCGCTACCTGGCGAGGGGCAACATCAGGCTGGTCCGCGAGAACCACCGGGAGCGGCGGGCGCTCGGCACGACTGTCGCACCGCACCACGTGCGGCCGCTGCCCTTCCTGGTGGCGTTGCGTCGCGGCGGCCCGCACGGACCCGCGACCATCGGCGCGGGCATGCTCGCCTACACCGCCCTGTCCGGGTTCGCCGACGGTGTCGGCAGGCTGCTCCCGCCGGGACGCGCACGCGAGTACGTTCCGGCGCTGCGGGCCGGGAGTCTCTCGGCGTGCGGGCTGTATCACGACCACCAGATGAACGACGCGAGGCTCGCGGTCACCACCGCGCGGGCCGCCGCCGAATCCGGCGCCGTGCTGCTCAATCACGCCGAGGTGCTCGGCCTACGCACCGTCCACGGTGCCGTGTCCGGTGTGGATGTCCGGGACGGCACGGACGGCACGGAGTTCGGGATCGACGCCGCGGTGGTCGTGAACGCCGCGGGCCCGTGGGTCGACCACCTGCGGCGCATGGAGGACCCCGCTGCGCGGCCCAGCACGCGCCTGTCGAAGGGCACGCACCTCGTCCTGCGTAGGCACGACCGGTGGGACGCGGCCGTGACCACCCCGCTCGACGGCGGCCGGG
The DNA here is from genome assembly GCF_000430445.1 of Saccharomonospora iraqiensis subsp. iraqiensis. Taxonomy (GTDB): domain Bacteria; phylum Actinomycetota; class Actinomycetes; order Mycobacteriales; family Pseudonocardiaceae; genus Saccharomonospora; species Saccharomonospora iraqiensis. Next base: position 81,473 of record NZ_KE387086.1, on the reverse strand, counting down.
TGTCGTTCGCGATCCCGTGGGAGGACCAGCTGCTGGTGGGCACCACCGACGAGGAGTACACGGGCGACCCGGCGGCGCTGCGGCCCTCGGACGCCGACGTCGACCAGATCCTCGGCGAGGCGGGGCTGTCGATCGGGCAGGAACACCTCCGCCGCAGCGACGTGGTCTACTCGTTCTCCGGTCTGCGGGTGCTCCCGGGTGGCGACGGCGACACCCAACACGCCAAGCGGGAAACCGTCGTCAGCGTCGGCCGTGGCGGCATGGTCAGCATCGCGGGCGGGAAGTGGACGACGTTCCGCGACATCGGACGCAAGGTCCTGGCGCACCTGTCCACGGCGCTCCCGCAGGCACGACCCGACACCGGCATCGCCCCGCTGCCCGGCGCGGCCAGTCCGGACGCCGTCGAGTACGTGCTCGGCAACGCGGCGCCCGAGCTGCCCCACGACGTCACCGCGCACCTGGCCCGCCACTACGGCTCGGTGAGCCACGAGGTGCTGGCCCTCGGCCTGGACGAGCCGGCGCTGCTGGAGCGGGTGCATCCGGACGGCCCCGACATCTGGGCGCAGGTCGTGTATGCCATGGAGCGCGAGTGGGCCTGTACGATCGACGACGTGCTGCGCCGCCGCACGACGCTCACCGTGCGGGGGCTGGACACGGCCGATGTCCGCGAGCGGGTGGCTGCGGTGCTCGAGCACGACGGCCCGGTGGCCGGTCGTGTCGACGGGCTCTCCCGGGTCACGCACCTCTAGAAAGTGTCCACACGTCCGGATGTACTGCAAACATGTTGATCTCAGTGCCACAATACCGTGTTGCCGCGCGATGACTCCCTCGCTCCGGTAGCTTCACCGGAATGGGAACGCTGACCTATGGCATGAACGTCTCGGTGGACGGCTACATCGCCGACGCGAACGGCGACCTCGGTTGGAGCGTGCCGGACGACGAATTGCATCAGTACTGGAACGACCGGACCAGGGACGTCGCGCTGTCGCTGTACGGGCGGAAACTGTATGAGCTGATGGCGGCTCACTGGCCGACCGCAGGACAGGCACCCGGCGTGCCCCCGGTGGAGGCCGAGTATGCCCGGCTGTGGCTCGCGACGCCGAAGGTCGTCTTCTCGCGGACCCTGGAGTCGGTCGACTGGAACTCCACGTTGGAGCGGGGTGACGTGGTCGAGGTGGCGACAAGGCTGAAAGCCGAGACCGACGGCCTGATAGAGGTGGGCGGAGCCACGCTCGCCGCCCCCCTGGTCAGGGCCGGTCTCGTGGACGAATTCCACGTACTGGTCACCCCGGTCGCGATCGGTGGCGGCATACGGTTCTTCCCGTCTCTGGACGAATGGCTGAAGATGAAGCTGGTGGAGAACCGCACCTTCGAGTCGGGCTCGGTTCTCCTGCGCTACGAAGCGGAACGCGGATGAGTGAGCCGCCGAGAACCGCGACGGGCGAACTGGATGTGTCGCACCACCAGTTCTTCCTTCTGGATGATCCAGTCAAGTTTCCGACGGACACCGTAGGTCGGAGGAATGGGCTGGTGGGCACGGCGCCCGGAGCGGTGGTGGTGCTCACCGGCATCCACACCGGCGTCGTCAACGTCATCGAGCAGCTACACCACACCGAACCTCCCGTTGATGTCACGGAGTGGGACGACGTCGTCGAGGTGTCCTTCGAAGCGCCGCACGGGCGGATGATCGCCACACCGCTGATGACCGACCCGCCACCGGACCTGCTCACCCTGTCGTTCCACGGCCCGGGCCCGTACCGTCTTCGCGTCCATGCCAGGGGGCGTGACAACGCCGTCGACCTGGCACCCGAGGAGGTGGTCGAGACGTATCTGCTGTCGGTGTGGCCGGCTCCGGTCGCCGCCGAGGTGGTGCACAAGCAGACCGATGCTTACGGGGCCGGGATCCGCGCCTGAACAGTACCGACACGGACACCCGGTCTGCCCTCCGCGACGAATCGCCCTGCGCCCGTTATCCGCACAAATGGATGATTGCACCGCAGGACGCGAGGAATTCGGGACATGGGCGCCGCGACGCGGGCGACGGTGTCAGCTCACGCCGAGCAGGACGACGGCGGTGGCCACGGCAGTCACGACTCCCGCCGCCAGGCCCGCGGCCAGTCGCGGGTCGGCAGGGCGCCGCGAATACCGGGTCGGCGCCGGACGCCCGCGGCGTGCTGTGTACAGGGCGCCCACGATGAGCAGGGCACCGGTCGCGAGCAGCGCGAGCGGCGCGGTCAGCGTGTCCGGGAAGAACCGGTCCAGGGTCGCGGGCACGGCCACCAACGTCGCGACCGCCGCGATGGCGAGCAGCAGCAGGTCGCGTTGCCACACTCCGGCGGCGACGAGCGCCGCCGCCGTGCCGAGGGCGACGCCGGTTCCCCATGCGGGGTCGAGCATCAGCAGCGAGCCCACGATCACGACGCCGCCCCCGAGCACCCACGTGGGGGAGCGGGGCGTGACCAGCCCACCCCAGCCGAGCAGCACCCACGCCGTGCCGACGCCCCAGACCGCCAGGCCCGTGACCGCGGTGGTCGACCCGGGCAGCAGCGCCGTCGCCGTCCCCGCCGTCACCGCGAGCGCGACGACGACAGCCGCCTGCTGGGGAATCTCCCGGCTGAGTGGCCACAGGGCCGCCGCGTAACACGCCGTGACCGCGGCGGCCAGCACCGGCGTCACCTCGCCGGGCAAATCAAGCACGTCCTCGCCGAGCAGGGCGGTGCCGAGCGCGACCGCCGCCGCCGACAGCAGCCAGCACACGGCGCGTAGCCGCCGCCCGGTCTCACCCAGGCGCGGCCGGAGGCTCGCTCCCGCCGCGAGGAGCAGGGCGGCCGCGCCGAAGGCGACCGAGAGCCTGCCCGCGACACCCAGTTCGGACCAGTAGCGGCCGGCGACGAGCCCGGTGGCGACGAGGACGAGCACGCCGCCGACATAGCCCAGTGCCTCGGCGACCGGTGACGGTGTCCGGCCCGTCTCCTCGGCGGTCTCGGTGGACTCTCTCTCCGCTGCGAGGATGCGGTCCGCCTGCTCGCGGGTGAGCAACCCGTGCGCGACCCAGCGGTCCAGCCGGTCGGTCAGGTTGTCCCCATGGCGCCGGGGCGGCACACGTCGCATCATCGGACGGCTCCGGCCGCGCAGGGCCGCGCGGGCGTCGGGAACACGAGGTCCTCCTTCGGCCGACGACGTAAACGGTTCGGTCCGGTCCGCGTGCGAACCGAGCGTACCGGGAACCGTGGTGGCATGCCCCCGCGGTCGCCGGGTATCCCGTCTCGCAGCCGGAGTGGTTCGGAGAAAATCGAAACGCGTGTTCCGGTCGTGGAGGGCCATGTTCACGGCCGGACGTTCCGCGCCCTGACCCGGGCCGTCTGATCTACTTTGGGGGCGAGTACCCCGTACCGGAACTGAAAGGAGAACACTCTTGAGCATTCACCTGGGCGACGAAGCCCCCGACTTCACCGCCGAGACCACCGAGGGTTCGATCGACTTCCACCAGTGGAAGGCCGGCAAGTGGGCGGTGCTGTTCAGCCACCCCGCCGACTACACCCCGGTGTGCACCACCGAGCTGGGCCGCACGGCGACGATCAACAGCGAGTTCGAGAAGCGCGACGTCAAGACGATCGCGGTGTCGGTGGACCCGGTGGAGGACCATCGGGGTTGGGCACCGGACATTCGCGACGTCGGTGGCACCGACCTGAACTTCCCCATCATCGCCGACCCGGACCGCCGGGTCTCCGCGCTCTACGACATGATCCACGCGGGCGAGGGGGACACCTCGACCGTGCGCTCGGTGTTCATCATCGACCCGCAGAACAAGGTGCGGCTCACGCTGACCTACCCGAAGTCCGTCGGCCGCAACTTCGACGAGATCCTGCGGGTGATCGACGCGTTGCAGCTGACCGACGCGCACCCGGTGTCCACTCCGGCGGACTGGACCCCCGGCGACCAGGTGATCGTGTCCCCCGCGATGGCGACCGACGAGGCCCGGCAGCGGTTCGAGCAGGTCGAGGAGGCCAAGCCCTACCTGCGCTGGGCGGCGTACCCGCAGAGCTGACGCCGGCCACGCCGACCGGCTACCGGGTGCGCCCGCCGGTACGGGGCGGCACCGCGGTAGTCCGGCCGGCCGGGTTCCTGGGTTGAGGGCCGCTCTTCCCCCGGCCGGTCAGGCCAGGCCGCCGTTGGTGACGATCGTCCGGCCGTTGACCCAGCGGCCGGGCCGGCGAGGAGGTGGAGCCGGCACGGCCGGAAGGTTCTCGGCGCGGGTCTACCCGCCCTCGGCGTGCGCGGTGGCGGCGGAGGCTTCGCGGAGGGGAGTGGTCTCGCGTTCGATACGCTCGGTCATCACGGCACGGCGGTCGAGGGCGTCCCGGCCCACGGGCAGGTGCAGGGGGAGCTTCTCGCCGGAGGCGACCTGGTAGATGAACGCGGCTCCCTTGACCGGGTCGCCGAGTTGGGTGTGGTTGGCCTTCTCCACCCAGTCGAGGGTGAGGTGTGCCGGGGTGTCGTCGTAGGCGGCGATGCGATCGTCGGGCAGCTGCACCGAGGAGGCGTCGAGGAAGTCGGTGCGGAACACGCCGGGCTCGACGACCATGCTCTGGATGCCGAAGGGCTCCAGTTCGGCGGCAAGGGCCTCACTGACGCCCGCGACGGCGAACTTGGAGGCGGAGTACATGCTCACGCCGGGTTCGCCCTCGAACCCGGAGCGGGAGCCGATGTGGACGAGCTTGCCGGTGCCTGCCGCCCGCATGATCGGCAGCACGGCGCGGGTGGTGTTGACCAGGCCGAAGACGTTGACGTCGAACAGCGAGCGTGTCTCCGCGTCGGTGATCTCCTCCAGGGCGCCGAGCAGACCCCGACCGGCGTTGTTGACGAGTACCTCGATGGTGCCGAACCGATCGACCACCTGGGTGACAGCTGAGGCGATCTGCGCCTGGTCGGTCACATCCAGCCCCACCGGCAAGGCGTTCGGGTGAGTACGCACATCCTCCGGCAACCTCTCCGGGCGACGCGCGGCCACGGCGACCCGTTCACCTCCGACCAGGGCGGCGCGCGCGGTCTCCAGGCCGAGGCCGCGGCCGGCGCCGGTGATCATCCATACAGACATGTCAGGGTTCCTTCCGGGAAGTGTTCGTCGTCGACATGCCGCTTCGTGCGACTGGACCCATCGTGTGGCGGCCCGCGACGGCCGGGAAGGCCCCGGGATTCCTGGGACGGTTTGGGCACCCCAGCGCCCTCGCGGATGCCCCGTCGAGCCGGGAGAATCACGGACATGTCCGACCGTCTCAAGCCGCGCCTGGCCGATTTCCTGCGTGCCGCGCGTGCACGGATCACCCCGGACCAAGCAGGTATCACCGACGAGGGACCACGGCGCGTCGAGGGACTTCGCCGTGAGGAACTGGCGATGCTCGCCGGGGTGAGCGTCGACTACTACACCCGGCTGGAACAGGGGCGCAGCACGAGCGCCTCGACGCAGGTCCTGGACGTCATCGCCGACGCCCTGCGGCTCGACGACGCAGAGCGCGCGCATCTGCACACCCTCGCCCGACCCGCTCCGTCCCACCGTCGCCGGGCAGCGAAGCCGCAACGGCTACATCCGGCGACCCGGAGCCTGCTCGAGGACCTCGACACGGTCTCCCGACCGGCTTTCGTCCTGGGGCGCCGCCTGGACATCCTGGGGCAGAACCGGCTCGCGGCGCTCCTGATCGCGGATTTCGAGGCCATGCCCGCGGCCGAGCGAAACCAGGCCCGCTTCGTGTTTCTCGACCCGCATGCGCGTGAGCTCTACGTGGATTGGGACCGGGTGGCCGCGGACACCGTCGCCATGCTCCGCATGGATGCCGGCAGACATCCCGAGGACCCCGGACTCGGAAGTCTCGTCGGTGACCTGTCCATCCGGTGTCCCGAGTTCCGGCACCTGTGGGCCCGCCAGCGTGTGCACCAGCGCAGCACCGGCACCAAGGCCTACCACCACCCACTCGTCGGCGACCTCACGATCACGTACCAGGCTCTGGCCCCCAGCGACGACCCCGACCAGACCGTCATGATCTACGACACCGAACCCGGGTCGCCCTCGGCTCACGCGCTGCAGCTCCTCGCCGCGGAACAGTCCCGACCGAGCGGCGGGCGGTTCCGGTTCCGTTCCGCGGCCACCGGCCGAGCGGACCGTCGGGACGAACTCTGAGTGTCGCGGCCCTCCGCGACGCTCGTCGGCACCGACGTCCTAGGTGCGCGAGTCGCGGACAGGCTCCGACTCGGCATGCAGCGACGCCAGCAGCTGCAGCTTCTCCGCGCTGGGTGAGCCGGGGGCCGCGTGGTAAACGACGAGCTGGTGGCCCGGGGCGTCCTTGACGTCGAACGCGTGGTAGGCGAGGACCAGGTCCCCTACCTCCCGGTGGTGGAACGCCTTGTCGTCACGGGTCTTGCCGCGCACGTCGTGCCGGCCCCACAGGCGCTGGAACGATGCGCTGGCGTCCGACGTCTCGGCGACCAGCTTGCGCACGTCGTCGGCCTCGGCCACGTAGGGCAGCGCCAGCCGCAGGGTGGCCACGCACGCTTCGGCAGCGCTGTTCCAGTCCGCGTAGAAGCGCTGTCCGGCAGGGTCGAGGAACGTCATGCGCACCAGGTTGTCGACGCGTTCGAAGTCGGTGTGGAGCGCACCGGCCAACCGGTTGAAGGCGACCACGTCCAGACAGCGGTTGATGACCATGGCCGGTGTCTGCGCCCATGCGTCCAGGAGGTCCCGCAACGATTGTGACGGCACGGGAACGGGTGTCGCCACGGGGGCCGGGGTCAGGCCTGCCAACCGGAAGACGTAGTCGCGCTGGTCGCCGTCGAGGCACAGCACGCCCGAGAGCGCGTCCAGGACCGACGGCGAGGGGTTGCGTTCCCTGCCCTGTTCCAGGCGTGCGTAGTAGTCCACGCTGACGCCGGCGAGCATCGAGACCTCCTCCCGTCGCAATCCGGGCACGCGGCGTGGAGTGTGCGCCGGCAGCCCGACGTCGCCGGGCCGTACCTGTCCGCGCCGTGCCTTGAGGTAGCGGCCGAGGTCGGTGTGCATGCGTCGACGGTAAGGCGTCCTGCCCGCGGCAACCAGGCCGTGCCAGGTCCTGGTTGCCGCGGGGTGCCGTTTCCTCGGCGGGGCATCACGAATTCGGTGTGATGCCACGGTCTCACCGACCGTCCGCCGGGGCGGCCGCGACGCGGGCGGTGATCGCCGCGACCGAGTCGTGGACCCGATCGCGCAGGGAGTCGATGTCGACGTCGACGAGCGCGCCGCCCCACTTGCGGACCTGGCCGGCCACCCAGACCGAGGTGACGTTCGAGCGGTCGGCGCCGAGCACAAGGGTGCCGACCGCATCGTGCAGCGGCATGGTGTTGAGCGCCTCGGCGTCCACGACGATGAGATCGGCTTGTTTGCCGGGGGTGACCGACCCGGTGCGGTCGTCCAGCCGTAGCGTGCGAGCACCGGACAGGGTGGCGAAGTCGAGGACGTCGCGGGTCGTCATCCTGGACGGCGTCTCGTCGGTGCCGTGCACGGCGTTGACCGCCCGCATCCGTTGAACGGTCAGCAACGCCCGCATCTGCGTGAACATGTCCGAGGCCAGGGCGACCTCCACGTCCACCGACAAGCCCGGCCGGATGCCGTGCGCGAGTGCCTCGTCCACCGGGGGAACGGCGTCCTCCAGCCCGATCTGCGCGTCCGAGGTCGGGGCGAGCGCCACCGTCATCCCGTGCTCGCGTATCGCGGCCCACGCATCGGCGGACAGCGCCGTGGAATGGATCGACTCCAGGTGCGGGCCGAGCAGGCCCTCCTTCTCCCAGTTGCGGATGGCCGTTGATGCCGCCTGCCCGAACATCACATCGAGACTGACCCCGATGTCGAGATCGGCCGCGATCCGCGCCAGCTCCGGGCCGTAGGCGAGGTGCTCAGCGATGGCCGGGGTGGCCAGCGCCGCCAGGCGCAGCGTGACGAGCCGGTCGTCGTCGGGCACATGGGTCGAACGCAGCCGTTCCAGGTCCCGGGGCCACTGGCCGTCCCACTCGCCGAAGTGCGGAGCCATGGACGCGTGTACCCCGCGGATCCCCGAGTCGATCAGCGCGGTGATCGCGGCGTCCGAATGCGCGGCGCTGCGGGAGTTGTGTGCGAAGTCGAGCATCGTCGTGATCCCGCTGTCCAGCGCGGTCAGCGCGGCCAGGCGCGTACCGAGGTGGACGTCGTCCGGCGTGTAGGCGGGGGCGACGGACATCAGGGTGGACCGCAGGTAGCCCGGCAGGTCATCGACGTCGGGGATCGTGCGCCGCATCTGTGTCTGCCACGCATGACGATGGGTGTCGACCATTCCGGGAGCGACGATGCTGCCCCCTACGTCGACGACGAGGGCGCCGTCTGCCGGGAGGCCCCGTCCGACGTCGACAATGCGGTCTCCTCTGACCAGGACGTCTCCGCCGGCGATGGTCCCGAGCGCCGGATCCATCGTCACGACCGTCGCACCGGTCAGCAGGACGAGACGCCCGGGATCGGTCGCCGTACGTCGCAGCTCGTCGAGAGTCCGATCGGTGTGGTCCATCAGTCGTCCCTCCTGCGCATCGTGTAGCCGGCGTGGTGCAGGGTCTCGCCGTCGAACCGACCGAATGCCCAGAAACCGAGGTCGTCCAGGTAGTCGATCCGGTCACCGTCCACCCGGTAACGGCCCTGGAAGGCATGCGCGCGACCACCGCGGGTCTCGTCGTACCGGCCATCGGCGGTCAGCTCCTGGTGCAGGAAACCCTCCGTGTCGGTCCATACCCCGACCCGGTGCGCGTCCACGACGATGGCGTCGGGGTCCCACGAGGGAACGGGCTCGCCGACCACGTGGCCGGCCCAGGTGACGGGCGATCCGGCACGCAGCGCGGCGAGCACGTGATCGGGTCGGGTGAGAGCGGTCCGCACCGCCGCGGCCGGTTCCGCCTCGTCCCGGTCGACGACGACGAGGTCCGCGTCGGCGCCCGGCGCGAGCGTTCCGGCC
>NZ_KE387086.1:51170-72374 GCF_000430445.1 Saccharomonospora iraqiensis subsp. iraqiensis | reverse complement strand
GCGCCCGGCGCGAGCGTTCCGGCCCGCCCGTCCGGCCCGGCACCGCCGAGCTCGGCGACCAGAGCGGGCCGCGCCGGAACGATGGTCGTCCCGGTCGCGTCGACGACGAGAGCGCCGTCGTCCTCGGCCGCGTTGACGATGCCCGGGCCCACTCCCACCACCAGACCCGAGCCCACGAGGACATCGGCTCGGTGCATCGTCCCGATGAGCGGATCGAACGTGTGTACGGTCGCTCCGTTGAGGAGCAGGGGACGGTCCGCTGCGGCGCGCAGCGCGGACAGTACCGGGTCTGTGAAGCCGTGAATCGTTGCCATGCCTTCAGGCTGGCTGCCCGGGGCCTGCCGCAGAAGGTCGGAACGCACCGGGGTGCGCCGCACCCTGGCACGCCTCGGGCCCGCCGGTGACGTCGGGATCCTCAAGAACCGAGCACGGGTCGAGCTGTGCGGCGGCACCGTCGGCCGGGGCCCGCCCGACTACGACCCGCACGGACTGCGGAGAGGTCATCACCGGTGTTCTGTTCGGAGGGTGTGCGCCCCCGGGACCTTCGGCGGCGTTCAGCCGAGCTCGGAGAGTCGGCGGACCGTCGGCGCTGTTCCCTCGATCCAGGTCGCCGGTGACCCGGTGGTGGGCATGACCATCACCGCGTGCACCCCGAGTTCGGCGTACTTCGCCATCTCGCGCACGAACTCGTCCTGGTTGTCCGGGCTCGGGTTGTTCGCGAGGATCGTCTTGCGGATCGCGTCGTAGTCGCGGCCGAGGTCGTCGCAGTGGCGCCGGAGCACGTCGAGCTTGTGCTCCACCTCGGCGGGGGAGGAACCGAACAGGTTGCACGCGTCGCCGTACGCCGCGACCAGCCGCAGGGTCTTGCGCTCCCCGCCCCCGCCGATCAGCACCCGCGGTTTGTGCAGCGGTTGCGGTGAGCACAACGTCTCGGTCAGTGAGTAGTGTTTGCCCTCGAACGGTCCGTCGTTCTCCGGATCCCACATCTGTTCGCAGATGCGGAGTGTCTCCTCCAGCCGCTCGAACCGTTCGGCGACCGGTGGGAACGGAATGCCCAGTCCGTGGTGCTCACGTTCGAACCATGCCGCGCCGATCCCGAGGGCCGCCCGGCCCTCGGACAGGACGTCGAGCGTGGTGACGATCTTCGCGAGCACACCCGGGTTCCGATAGGTGACCCCCGTGACCAGCAGGCCCAGCTCGATCGTGGACGTGTGCGCGGCCAGGTAACCCAGCGTGGTGTAGCCCTCCAGCATGGGCGACTCCGCCGGAAGCCCGGTCGGCTCGATCTGAAAGAAGTGGTCCATGAACGACAACCAGGTCGCGCCCGCCGCCTCCGCCGCGGTGCCGACCCTGGCCAGTTCCCCCGCGAGTGCCCCCGCACCGCCGTCGATGTCGAAGACCGGCACGTGAATGCCCAGTTCCATGCAGCCCCCTCACCGGACCGAGACTCCACCGATGACATTAGCCCCCGTAGCGCACTCCCGCACGTGGGATCACTCGCCGGACGACGGTGGTGCGCACGTGGGTATCGAAGCTGTTCCGCCGGCGGCCGGGAGAAGAGACGCCCCGCGGACGTGCTCAGGTCCGAGCCACCGAGGCCCCGACCAGTCGCTCCGCTCGTTCGAGCGCAACCCGGAAGGGACTGCGGAACACCACCGGACGTATCGAACTGTAGAGAGGACCGTCACCGACAACGTCGCTGGTGCCCGCGATATTCTTCCGGTCTGGTCGTGCCGGGGAATGTGTGTTCATCGGGAGGTGCCGCGTGATCGAGTACGTTGAGCGGTTGAAATCGCTCGTCCCTCCGCCCGATGGTCGTTCGGGTCGTATCGATTGGCAGGAGATCGAAACTCGGATCGGTAATCTTCCTGGAGATTACAAGAGGCTCGTCGAGGACTATGGGGAAGGCTCCTTCGACGACTTCATCACTGTACTGCATCCGTCCGGTAACGAGCATATCGACCTCGCTACGGTCAACTCGGAAGTGATATGGTCCCTGCGTTCGCTCGAGGAAGCAGATGAGGCGATCCCGTATGGTATCGCGGACGGCCAAGCGGGGATCACCCCGTGGGCGGTATCCGATAATGGTGATTTGTGCTTCTGGGTTCGTGACCCTGTCGATGTTCCGGCCTCATGGAAGGTTGTGGTGAAGGAAGGGAGAAGTCCTATCTGGGAATACTTCGACGGTTCGGCAACCGAGTTCTTGTACTCGGTGCTATCCGGTCTGCACCGCAGCAGTATTTTTCCGCAGGATTTCCCGTCGTCCGGGGTCCGGTTTCATCGGTCTCGGATGACGTCTTGATCGGGCGATCGACAGCCCAGAATCCGACCTGTCGCGAGTGGATGCTTCGTCCGAGCCGTGGACGGGTGGCCGGACCGAATATGGTTCGGGTTCTGAAACAGCGTGCTGTAATCTTTTTTGATGGGGGTGTCGGTTGAGTTCGGGTCGGACGACGTGTGTTCCGGTGGATATGGCGGAGGTGTTCGCGGAGTTTGGGGAGTTGGGGCGTGTGGTGACGCGGTTGCATCCGCGGCGGGGGGATCCGGGGGTGTGGGAGAGTTCGGTGGGTGGGCCGTTGGTGTGGCCGGTGGGGGAGTCGTGGCCGACGTGTCCGGGGCATCAGGGGGTGCAGAGCGCGGTCCGGGTTGAAGACGTGCGGGCTCATCGGGAGACCATGCGGGATCGGGTCCGGTCGGGGCGGGAGTTGACCTGGGAGGAGCGGGAGTTCCTCGATTCCGTCGAAGACGGGTCGGAGGTGCTGGTGGAGCAGTCGGTGCCGTTGTTGCCGTTGTTGCAGGTGTTCGCGCGGGATGTGCCGTGGTTGGAGTGGCCTGCGGGGCGGGATGTGCTGCAGGTGTTGATGTGTCCGATGGACCATGCGGATGAGCCGGACTTCGATCTTCCGGGGGTGTCGGTGTGGGATCGGTGGAATGCGCCGCCGACGGTGGTGCGGTGGCGGTCGACGGACTCCGTGGGTGCGGTGGGTGCGCATCCGATGCCGTCGATGGTGCAGTTCGACCATTATTATCCGGAGCCGTGTGTGTTGTTTCCGGAGCGGTTGGTCGAGTATCCGCATCTGTGGGAGTTGCCGGAGGATCTCGCCGAGGCGGTCGAGGAATGGGAAGAGACCAGCGGCTATCGCTACCGCTCCCAGTTGAGTATCGTGCCGGGGTGGGTGTTGGGTGGTTGGCCCAAACCGGGGGCGACGGATCCGCCGGACGAGATGGCGTGCGCGGAATGTGGGGGAGAGATGCTTCCGTTGCTGCGGGCGTCTTCCATGGAATGGGACGCGAAAAGGATGAGTTGGTGCCCGATCGAGGAGTTCGATCGGGATCCGGCGGATCGGGAGGAGGCCAAGGAACCCACCGGAGTCGTTTACGGACGTGAGAACACGCTGCATTTATACCGGTGCTGGGAGGACGGAGAGCATCCCATGCAACAGATGGTGTTATAGAGCAGGTCGGTGCGGCGTTTGATTCCGCGGTGGACTTCGCGAGGTAGCGATGCGGAATGGACGTACTCGCGTCGCCACCGGCGTGCACGGGAACGTCGCGCAGGCCGTCGTTCGTGTCGAGGGCGACGGCCGCGGACCGAAGGCCCGTCCTCCACTACCCCCGCGCGGGGGTAGCGCACGAGAGGGGGACGGGTGTGTGCTCACGAGCGGTCGTCGGGCCGCGTCGAACGACCCGGCGAGCCGCCGTCGCCGTCGACGTACGTGGAGGTCACCGTGGACTCACCCGTGCTGCCGAGTTACGCGTCCGGGCCGTCGGCGGTGCCGCTGCTCGGCGACACCATCGGCGACAACCTCGCCCGCACGGTCGCCGTGCACGGCGGGCGGGAGGCCGTGGTCGACGTGGCGACCGGACGGCGCTGGACTTACCGGGAGTTCGCCGACGAGGTCGATGTGGTCGCGCTCGGCCTCGCCGACCTCGGCGTCGCCAAGGGCGACCGGGTGGGAATCTGGGCCCCAACTGCCCGGAGGGGACGATCGTGCAGTACGCGACGGCGCGGATCGGTGCGGTGCTGGTCACCATCAACCCTGCCTACCGGGTGCACGAGCTGGAGTACGTGCTCCGGCAGGCCGGGATCGGCACGCTGATCGCCGCCCGGAGCCACAAGACGTCCGACTACGCGGCGATGATCGAGCAGGTGCGGCCGGACTGCCCCGACCTCACCGACGTCGTGCTGCTCGGTGAGCACGGTTGGGAGGACCTCCGGCGGCGGGGGCGCGCGGCCGACCGGGCCCGCCTCGTCGACATCGCGGCCACCCTGTCCGCCGACGACCCGATCAACATTCAGTACACGTCGGGCACCACGGGGTTCCCGAAGGGCGCGACACTGTCGCACCACAACATCCTCAACAACGGCTTCTCCGTCGGTGAACTCTGCGGCTACGACGAGACCGACCGGATCTGCCTCCCCGTGCCCTTCTACCACTGTTTCGGCATGGTGATGGGCAATCTCGCGGCGACCAGCCACGGCGCGGCGACGGTCATCCCGGCGCCCGCGTTCGACGCCGCGGCCACGCTGGCCGCCGTCGAGGCCGAACGGTGCACGTCGCTGTACGGGGTGCCGACGATGTTCATCGCCGAGCTCGCCCTGTCCGGCTTCGACGACTACGACCTCACCAGTCTGCGCACCGGCATCATGGCCGGCTCGCCGTGCCCGGCGGAGGTGATGCGGCAGGTCATCGACCGGATGCACATGTCCGAGGTGAGCATCTGCTACGGCATGACCGAGACCTCGCCGGTGTCCGTGCAGACCCGCCGGGACGACACCCTGGACCGGCGGGTGTCCACCGTCGGCCGGGTCGGGCCGCACCTCGAGATCAAGATTGTCGACCCGGCCAGCGGGCTGACCGTGCCCCGCGGCCACACGGGCGAGCTGTGCACGCGGGGCTACTCGGTGATGCTCGGCTACTGGGACCAGCCCGAGCAGACCGCCGAGGTCATCGACGCCGCGCGGTGGATGCACACCGGCGATCTCGCCGTGATGGACGACGAGGGATACGTCGCCGTCACCGGGCGCAGCAAGGACATGGTCATCCGGGGCGGCGAGAACATCTACCCCCGGGAGATCGAGGAGTTCCTGCACACCCACCCGGACATCCTCGACGCGCAGGTCATCGGCGTGCCCGACGAGCGCTACGGCGAGGAGCTCATGGCCTGGGTCCAGCTCCGGGACTCGGCGCCCGTCCTGACGGCGGAGGCACTGCGCGAGTTCTGCGCCGGGCGCCTCGCCCACTACAAGATCCCGCGCTACGTGCACGTGGTGGACGAGTTCCCGATGACCGTCACCGGCAAGGTGCGCAAGGTGGCGATGCGGGAACGGTCCGTCGAGCTGCTCGGTCTCGCCTCCGCCGGTGACGACGGGTGGGACTGAGCCGTATGCTCGCCGTGTCCCAGGTCACTTGTCGTCCCGGCGTCGGAGGGAGGGGTCCGTGCCCGCACCGCACCGGCGATCGATGCGCCCCGACGACGGGGACGCCTTCCGGCAGTGCGTCCGCCTCGCACGGCGCGAGACCGGGGTGCCCCTGGTCTTCGGCGGCCGGGTGGGAACCGACGGGCTGCGGCTGACGGAGTTCGCGGGCGCCCGCACCGACGCGATCCGGGGACTGCGGGTGCAGCGGGGGCGCGGCCTCGGCGGCGTCGTCCTCGAACGCGGCCGACCGCACGCGGTCACCGATTACGTTCCCGCCACGACCATCACCCACGACTACGACGACCCGGTGCGGGGTGAGGGCATCCGTTCCATCGTGGCGACGCCGGTGGCCGTGCAGGGGGGCGTGCGTGGGGTGCTCTACGCCGCCGTCCGCGACGTCCACCCGCTCGGCGACCGCGCGACCGCCGCGCTGGGGGAGGTCTCGCGGCGCCTCGCGGGCGAGCTCGCCGTGCGCGACGAGGTCGACCGCCGGATCCAGCTCCTCGACGCCGCCCACCGTCCCCGCCGGGACGACACCTCGTCCGCGGTCACGCTCGACGAGCTGCGCGACCTGCATGCCGAACTCCGGGGCATCGCCCACGACGTCGACGACGCCGCGATCCGCGACCGGCTCCGGCGCGCGTGCGAGCGCTTCACCCACGTCGAACGCGCCGCCCAGGATGAGCGAGCGCGTGAAACCCTTCCGGCGCCCAGGCTGTCCTCCCGGGAGGTCGACGTGCTCTCCTACGTCGCCCTGGGTTGCACCAACGCCGAGGCGGCGCACCGGCTCTGCCTGAGCTCCGAGACCGTCAAGGCCTACCTGCGCAGCGCCTGTCGCAAACTCGGCGTCCACACCCGCCACGACGCCGTCGCCACGGCCCGGCGGCACGGACTGCTGATCTGAACGGACGCGGCCGCCTCCCCTCCTCCGACGCTGCGCCAGGACGGAGACCCGTCCGCAGGCCCGTTCGTGGACCCCGGGACAGGGACTTCCGGCCCCTTCACCGGGTGCCGGGTGCGGCGGATGCTGAACGTGTCCGGGCACGAGGCTCGGCGGCTTTGTGTGACCCACAGCGGACGGAGTCGACGGTGGTACAGAAGGTTTACGGCACTCCGGCGATCAGACGTACGGCGGCTCGCAACGCCGTACAGGCACTCGAACAGCCCAACCGGCATGTGAAGCTCCGGGTGCAGTGCGCGGAGAGCCATCACGTGGCCACTGTCTACGACACGGACGAGGGCCTGGTCTACGTCGCCCGCAGCGGGCCGCACGCGCACGGTTCGCGGGATTTCGTCGATGCCGCGCACCATGACGCCGCGCACGGGGTGGAGATCGTGGATCTGCTCGATCCGAAAGCGGACGTGACGGTCGACGACGCGCTGCCCGCCAGTTGCGAGTGCGGTCCGCACACGATCGCACGGTCGGAACTGCTCCGGGCGATCGAGTCGGACGAACACCGGCTGCTGGTCTCCTGACCGCGCGCGGGTCGGCGACGTGAGCCGCCCGCCCGACTCCAGCGGTATCAATTCCACGGGTCTTTCCCGGCGCGCTCCTTCCCCGGGTCAGGTGGTAGGGCTGCTCCCGGCCCGGTGGAGTGTCGCGCGGAGCGACGGGAGTGGCCCGTCAGCGCCGCGGTCACGGAGCGGTCGATCAGCGGCAGCCGTGACAGCCGCAGCACGCTCCGCCGGATCCACAGCTGTCGCTTCGTGGCGGGTACGAACCGGCCGGCGCCGGACCGGCCGACGCGTTGCTTCTCCTCGGCCACCGGGCGCCACAGCTGTTCGTACCGCGCGAGTGCGTCCTCGACCGAGAGCGTGTGTGCGAGTTGGTCGGCCAGCAGGTAGGCGCCGGCGATACCCAGGGACGCGCCTTGACCGGCAACGAGTGAGACGGCGTAGCAGGCGTCCCCGGCGAGCACGACCCGTCCCCGATGCCAGCGGGGCAGCACGGTCTGCGCGACCCGGTCGTAGTAGATCTCGGACGGGGGCGGGCATCGGTCGAGTGCCTCGGGCACGACCCACCCCAGACCGCGGTAGGCGTCGCGCACCGCGGTCCGCGGGTCTTCCGGCAGGTCCGGGTCCGGGGTGCGGTGCACGCCGAAGGCCACGACGCGGTCCCCGTCGAGTGCGTAGAAGCCCATCTGCCTGTCGACGGTGTCGGTGAGGCAGGCCCGGCCCCGCACCTGAGCATGAATCCGCGGGGACTCGAACGCGAACGCCGCGGTGTGGAAGCCGAGCGGGCGCAGGAACCGTTCCTCGGGGCCGAACACCAGTCGCCGCACGGTCGAATGGATCCCGTCGGCACCCACGAGCAGGTCGGCGTCGAGCACGGTGCCGTCGTCGAGGGTGACCCGCACCCCGTCGCCGTGCTCGTCCACGGCCACCGGGCCGGTGCCGAAGCGCAGGTCGACCGCGGGTGGCAGGTGCTCCCGCAGCACCCGCTCCAGGTCGGGCCGCAGGAGGTTGAGCAACGGCCCGCGGGTGATCTGCCCGGGTCGCACGGTCGCGCGGCGCCGTCCGCGCTCGTCGACGAAATCCGCCTCCGCCAGGGGACGGGCGACCGCCTCGACCGCCGGAAGCAGCCCCATGGCCTCGACGGCCTCGTGGCCCGGGCCGAAGAAGTCGATCATGTATCCCTGGTGGCGCGGGGCGGGTGCGCGTTCCAGCAGCACGACCTCGCCCCCGAGGGTCGAGACGCGGTTCGCCAGGGTCAGACCGGTGAGCCCGGCCCCGCAGACGACCACCTTCATGGCGTTCCTCCTGTGGTGGCTAGCTGACCAGCCGACGCAGGACCGCAGCGGTCGGCTCGGTGTCCATCCCGGCGCCCATTCCGCGATGCAGGAGCAGACCGTCGACCGTGGCCAGCACCACCCCGGCGGTCCGCTCGGGGTCGGACACGCCGTGTTCGCCCAGCCAGTGGCCGAACCGGCGCCGGAACTCGGCGACCATGCCGCCGACCTCGTCGCGCAGCGGTTCTCCCCGTGCGGCCGCCAGGTACGCCTCGATGGCGAGCAGCGAGGTCGGATCGTCCCCGGTGTAGCGCTGTGCGGCCGAGACGATCGCCTCGACGGCCTCGGCCGGGGTGTCCGCGGACTCCAGGACCGTGTCCACCTCGCCCAGCACCCGCCGCAGAACCCCGACCGCGGCCTCGTTGAGCAGCGCGGACAGCGACGGGAAGTGGTAATGCACCACGCTCGGGTTCACCCCGGCGCGTTCGGCCAGGTTCCGCGTGCTCACCGCGGACCAACCCCGCTCGGGGATGAGTTCGACCGCGGCGGCCAGCAGCCGCTGCCGCACCTCCCGTCCGCGCGCCGCCGCCGGAGAAGGCATGCCCCTCCCTCCACGTCGTGGGCAACGCACGATTTGGGCAACTGCCCTGTACAACTGCCCTGAGTGTAGGTGGCCGTGTCCGGCGGCCGCAACGACAGACGTCGAGCCGACGACTTCCGGTCCCGGAAAAGACAGGAAAGCTGATACCGTCCGCTCGCAACGCTGCGGGAGGAGTGGTCAGTGGGTACCTACGCGGTCACCGGGTCGGCGTCGGGCATGGGACGTGAGGCCGCGGAGAAGCTCCGCGCCGCGGGACATACCGTCATCGGGGTCGATCTGGCCGACGCCGAGGTGACGGCCGATCTGTCCACTCCGGAGGGACGCCGCGTCGCGGCCGGGCAGGTGCTCGACCTCGCCGATGGGCGTCTCGACGGGGCCGTGTTGGCGGCCGGACTGGGGCCGGTCCCGGGCCGGGAGTCGGTGATCGCGCGGGTCAACTACCTCGGTGTGGTCGAGCTGCTGCGGGCCTGGCGGGTCGCACTGGCCGCGGCGGGCAATGCCAAGGTCGTGGTGTTGTCCAGCAATTCGACGACCACGACACCGGCGGTGCCGCGCCGGACGGTGCGGGCACTGCTGGCCGGTGACCCGGACAGGGCGGTGCGCAGCGTCCGGCTGCTCGGCAGGGCCGCCGCCCCGATGGTCTACGCCGGATCCAAGATCGCCCTGAGCCACTGGGTGCGCCGCACCGCGGTGTTGCCGGACTGGGCGGGCTCCGGCATCCGGCTGAACGCGCTCGCGCCGGGCGCGATCCGGACCCCGCTGCTGGAGCGGCAGCTGGCCGACGCCTCGGCGGCGAAGGCGGTCAGATCCTTCCCGGTGCCCGCCGGCGGCTACGGCGAACCCGCCCAGCTCGCCGACTGGGTGGTGTTCATGCTCTCCGACTCCGCGAACTTCCTGGTGGGCAGCGTCGTGTTCGTGGACGGCGGGTCGGACGCCTACTTCCGCGCCGAATCCTGGCCGCGGCCGGTCCCGTTCCGCGGGCTCGCGCGGTATCTGTGGCGGATGCGGTCGTTCGGCGCGCGCTGACGGACGACCGCTGTCGGCCCGGTATCCGGCGGTCGGTGCCCGGTGGGCGGATCATCCCCGGGCGGTGAGGAAGCGTGCGCGGGCGTCGGCGAGGTCGACCATCGGGTCCGGGTAGTCGAGGCCGGAGCGGACCGTGTCCGACAGGGTCCACGGACGGTGCACCTCGGGGCCGGTGATCTCGCCCAGTTCGGGCAGGTGGTGCCGCACGTAGGTGCCGTCGGGGTCGTAGCGTTCGGCCTGGCGCAGCGGGTTGAGTACCCGGTTCGGGCGGCTGTCGGTGCCGGTGCCCGCGACCCACTGCCAGTTCATCTGGTTGTTCGCCAGGTCGCCGTCGAGCAGGTACCGCAGGAAATGGCGGGCCCCGGCGCGCCAGTCGAGGTAGAGGGTCTTGGTGAGGAAGCTCGCGGTGATCAGCCGGGCGCGGTTGTGCATCCAGCCCTGCCGCAGCAGCTGGCGCATGCCCGCGTCGACGATCGGGAAGCCGGTGCGGCCCTCCTGCCACGCGCGCAGTTCCGCCGGAGCGTCGCGCCACCGGTCGGCGTGCGGTCGGTAGTCCTCGTGCGCGCACGCCGGGCGGGCGGCCAGCACCTGGTGGTGGAAGTCCCGCCAGGCGAGTTGCCGGGTGAACTCCCGCGCGCCCGGGGTGCGGGAGCCGACCCGGTGCAGCACCTCGATCGCGGAGAGCGTGCCCAGGTGCAGGTGGGGTGACAGGTGTGAGGTGCGGTCGGCGGGCAGGTCGTCGTGGCCTTCGGCGTAGTCGTCCACTGGGCCGTCCGCCCAGGCCGCGAGGGCTTCCCGGGCGGCCTGTTCCCCGCCGTCGACGGTCCCGGCGGTGACCTCGGCCGAGCTGAACGCCTCCGGTCCCGGCAGATCACCGGGGGAGAGGTGACCGGGCAGGCGCACCCGGTCCGGTGGCGGAAGCAGCGGGCGCAGCGGCGTCTCCAGCCACCGGCGCAGGTACGGGGTGAACACGGCGAAATGGTCCTTGCGGCCCGACGGGCTCAGGCGTGCCGGGGCGATCGCGGTGGTCGACTCGGGGTGCGCGTGCACCCGGGCGGCGGTCCCGTCGAGCGCGGCGCACAGCCGACGGAGCCTGCGCTGCGCGTGACCGCTGACGTCGTCGGCGACGTGCACGTCGCGGATGCCGTACTCGTCGACGAGGCTGCGCACCTCCTGCGCCGGGTCCCCGGTGCGGACCACCAACCGTCCGCCCCGTTCCCGCAGCCCGGCGTCCAGGTCGGCCAGGCACCGGGCGAGGAACGCCGCCCGGTTGCCCCCGGGGTAGCCACTGGCCACGAGGCGACTGTCGACCACGAACAGGGGGATCACCCGGTCGGCCCCGTCCACGGCGGCCCGCAGCGCCGGATTGTCGTGCACCCGCAAGTCCCGGGTGAACAGCACGAGGGAGACATGCATTGTCGGGACTACCCGCAAGACAGGTCGGCCATTCCGGCGCTACACCACTGCGCCCGACATGCCCTCACCGGACCATCGCGACACCGCTCGCCGTGTCCACCGGGGGCAATCCACGTCCCCTGGGCCGTCGTGACCGGCCCTGCTTGGTCGGTGTCGTGCGGTGGGGCGGCGTGGCAGACTCGTTCCGTGGACGATGCGTCTCCCTCCGGACCCGCGAGCACGGTCGACCGCGAGAACGCCGCCGAGCTGTCCCTGACGTCGTTCTGCTGGTGGCGCGAGGATCTGCCGCCGGAGGTGTGCGAGGACTACTGGCGCGACGTGCACGGCATCATGTTCGCGCGTGTTCCGGGCCTGTGGCAGTACCGGCAACTGCGCCTGGGGGCCAATCGCCCCGATCTCTGGCCGGAGGTCGGGGGCATCTCGTTCGACGTGCCGGCCGCGGCGCAACCGCAGGGTATTCCGCACGGACTTTTCCTGTCCGGGGCCGATCTGGCCGCGTTCGGCGACAACCCGCTCCCGAGACAGGCGATCCCGGACGACGCGCAGACCTTCCTCGGCCGGATCGGCGCGCTGCTGTCACCCCCGTACGGCGGGCGCACCCTGGTCGACCGGATCGACGATCCCGCCGTGCAGGGCGTCGTCCCGGCGCCCACGTTCGCGTTGTGCTTCGTTCCCGCGTCGGAAACGGTCTCGGTCGAAGAGTTCCACCACTTCCTGACCGAGCAGGTGGCGCGCCCGTGGAGTGAACACCGGGACGTCCTGCGTCTGCGCGTCGAGCCGTTGCCGCCCTACGAGAGTTCGGTGATGAGCTCGCCCGATGTCCCGCACGCGTGGCCGGGCGACGCGCCGTACCTCGGCTGGATCGAACTGGTCGTGCGGGACGAGGGAGTACTCCGTGCTCTCCCGGGACACCTCGCCACCGACTCGCTCTCCCGCCGCGTCGGGGCCGTCCACACGTACCCGGTCCGGGAGGTGTACACGATCATTTCCGCCGGGCGGCCGACCGAGGTCGGCCTGCGCGGATATCCCGCGGTCCGGACCATCGACGCGGTGGGCGCGGACGCCCAACGCAGCGGTGCGGTTCTCGAACTCCTCTTCGGCGATGCCGTGCGCGGGCTGGACCGGCTCCGGGAGTGACCCCTGATGCTCCTCGGTGACATCGACATCCATCCCGTCGCCGACGGGACGTTCCGCGCCTCGCCCGCCTACTTCGGTGAGCACGCCCGCCCCGACGGGCACGAGGACCTCTTCTCCCGCGACGGCATGGCCTGGCTGCCGATCGGGTGTTTCCTCGTCCGGACCGGGGACCGCACGGTCCTCGTCGACGCGGGTATGGGGCCGGAGCTGCGCGACGACGGCCCCCACCGGCTCCTCGTCGGTGGGCAGCTCCTGCTCGGCCTGCGGGCCGTCGGCGTGACCCCGCCCGACGTCACCGACGTCGTCTGTACCCACCTGCACGCCGATCACTGCGGCTGGCTCTTCGACCGCGACGCCGCCCCGGTCTTCCCGCACGCCACCGTCTGGTTCGGTGCGCGCGACTGGGACCACTTCGTCGCCGACCCGGACGTGTGGATGTTCGACCACATCCGGCACGGCTTCCGGGTGGCGTCCGGGCGCGGCGACCGCCTCCGACCGGTCGCCGACGACCTCACCGTCGCGCCCGGCGTCGACCTGACCATGACGCCCGGGCACACACCGGGGCACCTCAGTGTCGTCGTCTCCTCCCGCGGGAGCCGGGCGCTGCTGCTCGGCGACGCGATCGTCTGCCCGGTGCAGCTCGACGAACCCACGTGGCACTCGATCGGCGACGTCGACCCGACGCTGGCGCGGCAGGTCCGCGAACGCCTGTTCCGCGAACTGGAGGACGGGGCGACGTTCGGCGCGGGCGCACACTTCCCCGAGCTGCGGTTCGGCCGGGTGCTGGCCGGGCAGGGGCGGCGCTGGTTCACCTGACGGGACCGTGCTGACGACCGCCCAGTGGGGGTGGTCGGTCTCGGTGTCCCCGACTTCCGGGTCATTTCCTGTGTCTGTGACGGCTGGCACAGTGATCCACGAAACGCCCGCGTGACCTGTCGCGACCGCTCCAGGCCTCGCAGTGATCACCGGCCCCGCACGGAGAAAGGGACGAACCACCATGGCCGCCAAGCCCTTCGCCTCCTCGGCCGATCTCGGGGAGAAGACCGAGACGCTCGACGTCCTCGCGGACGGCGTCTACGCGCTCACCGCCGAGGGCGATCCGAACGTGGGCGCGATCGAGGGTGAGGATTTCCTGGTCGCCTTCGAGGCGCGTGCCACCCCGGTCGCCGCGCGGGACTGGCTGCGGAAGCTGCGCGAGTACACCGACAAGCCGGTGAAATACCTCGTGCTGTCGCACTACCACGCCGTCCGCGTGCTCGGGGCGTCCGCGTTCGACGCGGACGCGGTGATCACGCACGAGACCACCCGCGAACTCATCGAGGAGCGCGGCCGCGAGGACTGGGAGAGCGAGCTCGGCCGGATGCCGCGGCTGTTCCGCGATCCCGACTCGATCCCCGGCCTCACCCGGCCCGACCTCACCTTCACCGACGGCATGCGGATCGACCTCGGCCGCGGCCGGGGCGAGCTGGTCCTGCGGTACTGCGGCCGTGGGCACACCGCGGGCGACCTCGTCGCCTGGCTGCCGCAGCAGAAGATCCTCTTCGCCGGCGACCTGGTCGAGGCGGAGGCCGCGCTCTACACCGGGGACGCCTTCCACGCGGACTGGTCGACCGGCACGCTGGACCGGGTCAAGGAGTTCGGCGCCGAGACGCTGGTCGGGGGCCGCGGCGCGGTGTCGCGCGGCAGGGAGGCCGTGGACGCCGCGATCGAGCAGACCCGCTCGTTCCTGCTCGGCATGCGGGAACAGACCGGCGCGGTACACGCCCGCGGGGGGACGCTGCGGGAGGCGTTCGACGCCACCCACGCCGCGCTCGCCCCGACGTTCGGGGCGTGGCCGATCTTCGAGCACTGCCTGCCGTTCAACGTCCAGCGTCTCTGGGACGAGCTGGACGGCATCGACTGGCCGCGGGTCTGGACCGCCGCGCGTGACCGCGAGGTCTGGGCCGAGCTGCAGGGGTGAGCGTGATGGACTCGTTCCCGGCGTACGGCGGGCCCCCGGTGGCGGTGGTGGGCAACGGTCCCGTCGGCCAGACGACCGCCCTGCTGCTCGCCCGGTGGGGCATCCCGGTGGTGCTGCTCGACGCCCGGCCGGAACGCGACGCGGTCGGGTCGAAGGCCATCTGCCAGCAGCGCGACGTCCTCGACGTCTGGGCCGCGGTGGGGGCCGGGCGGATCGCCGAGGAGGGCCTCACCTGGGACACCGCGCGCACCTTCCACCGGGACCGTGAACTGTTCTCCTGGTCGTTCACCGACCGCGGCCACTCGCCGCTGCCGCCGTTCGTGAATCTCAGCCAGTGCCGCTCCGAACAGATCCTCGACGAGGCCCTCGCGGCCGAGCCGCGCATCGACGTCCGCTGGGGCCACGAGGTCACGGCGATCGGACAGGACGACCGGACGGTGCTGCTCACCTGCGCCACCGCCGCCGGGGAGGTGCGGGTCGAGGCGGCGTACGCGGTGGCGGCGGCCGGGGCGCGGGGGGACCGCATCCGGGACCTGCTCGGTGTGGACTTCGCCGGGCACTCCTTCGACGACCGGTTCCTCATCTGCGACATCCGCGCCGACCTTCCCGGGTGGGAGACCGAGCGCCGGTTCCACTTCGACCCGGAATGGAACCCGGGGCGCCAGGTGCTGATCCACCCCTGCCCGGATTCGACCTTCCGGATCGACTGGCAGGTCCCGGCCGACTTCGACCTCGACGCCGAGGACGCCGACGGCCGGCTCGACGCGCGCATCCGGGCGATCATCGGGGACCGTGCCTACGAGATCGTGTGGAGGTCGGTGTACCGGTTCCACAGCCGCTGCGTCGACCGGATGCGGGTCGGGCGCGTGCTGCTCGCCGGGGACTGTGCGCACCTGGTGGCCCCGTTCGGCGCCCGCGGGCTGAACTCGGGGGTCGCCGACGCCGAGAACGCGGCGTGGAAGCTCGCCTTCGTGCTGCACGGCTGGGCCCCGGAGGAGCTGCTGGACAGCTACCACCACGAGCGCTCCGCCGCGGCGCGGGAGAACCTCGCCGTCACCGGCGACACCATGCGCTTCCTGGTGCCGCGGACCGAGGACGAGCGACGCGCCCGCGAACGGGTGTTGGAGCAGGCGCGGGACGACGCCGAGGCGCGGGCACGGGTCGACTCCGGCAGGTTCGCCGAACCGTACTGGTATGTCGACTCCCCGTTGACCACCACCGACCCGGACCGCCCGTTCGGTGGCCGCCCGCCGCGGGGGGAGATGCCGACGGTGGTGCCCGGCGTCCTGATCCCCGACGCGCCGGTCGCGGTCGCGGAACGACCCGGCCTCACTCGGCTACGCCAGCTGGTCCGCGACGGCCTGCTCGCGCTCACCACCACGGGCGTGGACACCGCCGAGGTCGGGAGAGTGCTGGCGGAGACCACCGACGCACCCCGGCGGGTGCTCCGGCTGGCCGACATCGACGAACACGGCACGCTGACCACCGCACTGAACACACGGCCGAGTGAGACGTGGCTGCTGCGCCCCGACGGGCACATCGCCGCCGTGGTGCCGTCCAATCCGGCGGACGCCCTCGCCCCGGCCGTCCGCCGCGTGCTCGGCCACGCGCACTGAACCGGCGGTGGCGCCGAAAACCCCGGTCGCGCGGGCTTGAACGTCCATTGTGGAGGCTAATTCCCAGAGGGTACGGTGGGTGCTCTCTTGATTCTCGTTGTTGTCCGGTGTGACGGAGGTGTGTCGGTTGGGTTCGGGTCGGACGACGCGTGTTCCGGTGGATATGGCGGAGGTGTTCGCGGAGTTCAGGGAGTTGGGGCGTGTGGTGACGCGGTTGCATCCGCGGCGTGGGGATCCGGGGGTGTGGGAGAGTTCGGTGGGTGGGCCGTTGGTGTGGCCGGTGGGGGAGTCGTGGCCGACGTGTCCGGGGCATCAGGGGGTGCAGAAGAATGTGGAGCGGGTCGCGGACGTGCGGGCTGCGCGGAGGATCAGGCGGGATCGGTTCCGGTCGGGGCGGGAGCTGACTTCGGAGGAGCGGGAGTTCCTCGATTCCCGCCGGCGGGAGTCGGAGGTGGTGGTGGAGCAGCCGGTGCCGTTGTTGCCGTTGTTGCAGGTGTTCGCGCGGGATGTGCCGTGGTTGGAGTGGCCTGCGGGGCGGGATGTGCTGCAGGTGTTGATGTGTCCGATGGATCATCTGGACGAGCCGGACTTCGATCTGCCGGGAGTGTCGGTGTGGGATCACGGGATGGCGCCGCCGACGGTGGTGCGGTGGCGGTCGACGGACTCCGTGGGTGCGGTGGGTGCGCATCCGATGCCGTCGATGGTGCAGTTCGACCATTATTATCCGGAGCCGTGTGTGTTGTTCCCGGAGCGGTTGGTCGAGTATCCGCATCTGTGGGAGTTGCCGGAGGATCTCGCCGAGGCGGTCGAGGAATGGGAGGAGATCAGCGGCTACGACTACCGCTCCCAGTTGAGCAACGTGCCGGGGTGGGTGTTGGGTGGTTGGCCCGAGCCGGGGGCGACGGATCCGCCGGACGAGATGGCGTGCACGGAATGTGGGGGCGAGATGCGCCCGTTGCTGCGAATTTCTCGCATGGAATGGGATGTTGAAGGGGTGAGTTGGTGCCCGATCGAGGAGTTCGACCGGGATCCGGCGGATCGGGAGGAGACCAAGGAACCGACCGGGGTCATGTACGGCGCTGACGGCACCCTACATCTGTACCGGTGCTGGGAGAACGGCGAACATCCCCTGCAGCAAATGGCATTGTGATCAGGACGCCGTTGGCCGGTGGTGTGCGGCTCGGGAAGGGACGCTCCCCGACCTGCTCAGGCAGCACCGCCGCCGTCGGCGGTGCGGTGCCGCGGGTTGGCCACCGCCAGCCGGTCCAGCACTTCCGCCCAGACCGCGGCGGCCACGTCCGGGTCCCACGGGTCCGCCTCGCCACTCCGCAGCGCTGCAGCGAGGGCGGCGCGGTCGGGGAGGCCGAGTTCGTCGAGCCGTTCCCGGTGGCGGCGCTCCTGGTCCGCACCGAACCGCAGTTCGCGTTCCACGGTGGCCAGCGCGTTCGCGGCCACCAGGGCCTGGAAGCGCGTTCTCCCCTGCGTTTCGGCGCGCACGTCGTCCCGCAGGAAATCGCGGACCGCGGCGACGAGCTCCGCCGCCGAGGGCCTGCCGTGCAGGTCCGAGGCGGCGTCGGCGACCTGTTCCGGTGGGGACGCCGGTTCCGGCACGCCCAGGGCCACGAGCAGGTCGTATTCCTGTTCGCAGACCCGGCGACCGATCGCCGCGAGCTCCACCGCCGGGCTCGCCCCGCTGAGGTGCCGTTCCGCCTGGGACCGGCAGAGCACGCCCCACCTGGCGGTGCCGTAGATCTCCCACCAGCGCAGCACGTCCGGGTCCGGTCGTTCCCCGGCGATCTCGGCGTAGCCGTCGAGGAGTTCGTCGCGCCCGCCGAATCCGCCGACCGGCAGCGGTGAGCCGAAGCGCCACGCCTTCGTGCACAACCAGCCCAGGTCCTCGATCGGGTCGCCGACGTGGGTGAGCTCCCAGTCCAGCACGGCCCGCAGGCCGTGTTCGTCGACGATCAGGTTGCCGTTGCGGAAGTCCCCGTGCACGAGGGTTCTGCGCGAGTCGGTCGGCCGGTTCGCGTGCAGCCACCGGAACGCGATCTCCAGGGCGGGAACGGGATCGTCGAGGTCGTCGTACTCGGTGCGGAGTTGTTCCAGCGGGTCGTGTTCCGGCACGCCGTCCGGAATCGGGATCCGGTGGATCCGCGCGGCGCACCTGCCGAGTTCGCGGGCCAGTCCCGCGCGGGCCCCGGCGTAGGCGTCGTCCCGCAGCAGACGGCGGGGGATCGTCTCGCCGTCCACGTGTTCGGTGAGCACGTACGGTGCGCCCAGCACCGTCTCGTCGACGCTGTGGTCCACCACGTGCGGTACCGCGACCCCGGCCTCTTCGGCGGCGCGGAGGACCACCGCCTCGCGTGCCATCCCGTCGGGATCGGACCGCCCGACCGGATCCCGGCGCAGCACGAGGCGGTGCGGCGGGTGGTCGAGTTCGACGAACCAGGTCTCCCGGCTCGCCCCGCCGGTGGCCTGCTCCAGCCGCGTCACCCGGACCGGGCGCGCGGAGATCTCGCCCAACCGGGCGGCCAACGCCTCGCTCAGCTCCCCGGCGTTCACGGGCGCTTGTCCGGGCCGGCGAAGCCGAACAGGTGGGCCGCCACCTTACGCATCTGCACCTCTTCGGTGCCCTCGGTGATCCGGTACCGGCGGTGATGCCGGTAGATGTGCTCGAACGGGGCGTGCCGGGTGTAGCCGAACCCGCCGTGCACCTGGATCGCCCGGTCGGCCGCGTCGCAGACGAGGCGGTTGGCCCGGTAGTTGCACATCGAGACCCGGTCGCTGATCTCGCGGTGCGGCCGCCGGTCCATCTCCCAGGCGGTCCTGCGGACCAGTCCGCGCACCATCTCCGCCTCGGTGTGCAGTTCCACCAGCGGCCACTGGATCGCCTGCCGCCGGGCGAGCGGCACGCCGAACGTGACGCGCTCGCGGGCGTACTCGACGCTGCGGTCGATGCAGTACTGCGCCGCGCCGACGCCGGAGGCGGCCTGGCGGATGCGGTTCTCGTGCACGAAGCACTGCGCCGCCTCCAGGCCCGCACCTTCCTTCCCGAGGATCGCCGACGAGGGGACCCGGACGTCGGTGAGCGAGACCTCGGCGTGGTCGCTGGGCATGTTGAAGGTCCACCAGTAGGAGTCCACGGAGAAGCCGGGGGTGTCGGTGGGGACCAGGAAGGCGGTGATGCCCCGCGCGTCGCCCGGTTCGCCGGAGGTGCGGGCGAAGACGACGTCGTGGGTGGCGGTGTGCATCCCGGAGTTGAACCGTTTGCCGCCGTTGAGCACCCAGTCGTCGCCGTCCCGGACGGCGGTGGTCTCCAGCCAGGTGGCGTCGCTGCCGTGCTCGGGTTCGGTGAGCGCGAAGGCGATCCGGAGGTCACCGGAGAGCACCGGCTGCAGGAACTCGTCCCGCTGCTGCTGTGTGCCGAACTGCAGCAGCATGTGCACCACGGGGAAGTTGCCGACGACCGAGGACTCGTTCTGCAGGTCGTTGTGCAGCCCGAGTCCCCGCGCGGCGAGGTGTTCGCGGATCACGGCCATCTCGAACTCGCTGCCGCCCCCACCGCCGACCTCCTCCGGCAGGCCGTAGCGCAGCCACCCGGCCCGGTCGGCGCGGCGGGTCATCTCGGCCAGCAGTTCCTCCCACTCCGGCCGTGGGGTGCCCCCGGCGTCGAAGTCGGTGCGGGCGTACTCCCGTCGGTGGTCGAAGAACCGGTCGTTGTCGTCCTGCTGCTGCAACGGCACGATCTCGGCGTCGATGAACCCGTCGAGGTCGGCGAGCAGTGCGACGAGTCCTTCCGGCAGCGGGAAGTCCATGCGGCCTCCTTAACGCCCGATCAGCGACCCTATGCACCCGGCGGTCGGCGGGACAAGGGATGTGGTCGCCCTCGCTGACCGGGATCGCCGGGCAGACCGCCGCCCGGTGCGGGAGAACCCGGGCCGCACCCGGTCAGGACCGGAACCCGGGCTGCTGCGAGACCAGGGTCGTCCATTCTTGATCAACGAAGTACGCTCGGCGTCACTGTCCGCTCTCGGAGGAGTTGATCCTGTGTCCGCGGTGGGGGAGCCGGATCCGGCACCGGTGGGGATTGACCCGACCCGGGTGAGCCAGGCCCGGGTCTACGACTACCTGCTCGGTGGGACGGAGAACTACGAGGTCGACCGGGAGCAGGCCCGGGCCCTGGAGGCCGCCGTTCCGGACGTCGCGGAGATCGCGCGGGAGAACCGGGCGTTCGTCACCCGCGCGGCCCGCTACCTCGCCCGGCACGCCGGTATCGTCCAGTACCTCGACGTCGGTTCGGGGCTGCCGACCGCGGAGAACACGCACGAGGTCGTGCAGCGGGTCGACCCGGAGGCCACGGTGGTCTACGTCGACCACGACCCGGTGGTGCTGGCCCACGGCCGTGCCCTGCTGGCGGAGAACGACCGCACCCACATGGTCGGTGGGGACGCGTGGCATCCGTCCGGCATCCTGCACGACCCGCAGGTGCGGGCCGCGCTGGACTTCGCACGGCCGATCGGACTGTTGTGCACGGCGACGCTGCACATGTACTCCGGCGACGACCGGGACCTGCCGGTGCGGGTGATGCGCGAGTACCTCGACGCGCTGCCGTCCGGCTCGTACGTCGTGCTGTCGCACCTGTACGACCCGGAGGAGCAGGGGGAGTCCGCGGCGATGCGGGCGCTGGAGCACGCGGCCCGCACCGGTGGCCTCGGCAGCGGCGGGGCGCGCACGCACGCGGAGATCGCGGCGATGCTGGACGGGCTCGAGCTGCTGGAACCGGGGATCGTGGAGACCTACCGGTGGTGGCCGTCCGGCCCGCGCACGACGCCGGTCGGGGTGGCGCAGCGGCTGGTCGCCGGGGCGGTCGGTCGCAAACCCTGACCCCGGCCCGCGTGCCGCCGTGCGCGCTCGGCATCCGGTGCGCGGGTTCGGGCGGTGTGGGAATCCGGTTCGAGAAGGGATCGTGGCCGGGTGTGTCCTTTCCCGGGGACGCCGCAGAGGTGCGTCCGCGGGGTTGAATCAACTGTCCACAGTGTCTACCGAACGGCTGGCTCGCACGACGGCGATCCGGCCGAACCGGTGGTCGAGGTGGGCGACCTCGCGGGCGTCGGTGAACCCGGCACCGGTCAGCAGGGCGACGAGGCCGTCACCCTGCTCGTGCGCCACGACCGGACCCCGTGAGCTCCGGGGCCGCACGACCCGGAGCAGGTTCCGGAACACGTGGCCGGGGCCGTGGCGGTGCGTGTGCGCCGGTGGGGCCGCTGTGGTTGCGCCCTGCGTCGGGCCGGAGTCGA
>NZ_KE387086.1:16707-51070 GCF_000430445.1 Saccharomonospora iraqiensis subsp. iraqiensis | reverse complement strand
GGCGGAGGGCGTCGCCGTCGGGGTCGAGGCCGGTCACCCGGGCCTCCGGGGTGGCCGCGAGCACGGCGAACGTCAGGTTGCCCGTCCCGCAGCCCACGTCGACCACCGACTCGCCGGGCGCGACGCCGGCGAGTGCGGCCGTCCGTTCGTACACGGCCCGGACCCTGATGAGCCGGGTGAAGCTGTCGTAGAGGGGGAGCAGCCAGGCCCTGCCCATGCCCGGAAGGAACGGACGGTTCCGCTCGTCGGGGGTGCGCTGGTCGAACAGCTGGATGTCGGTCGTTGTCATCGGTGCTCCCGGTGAGGGTGGATGTCGCTTCGGTATCCGGGGCGGGCCCCGGGTTCCTTCTCTTCTTCCAGTGTTGGCTGTTCTGTGGTGTGCGGGCAGGCCGTAGCATGGCTGTCATGGGACATTCTTCGGTCGATGCGGATCGGGGGTCGGTGCTGGGTCGGGTGCTTCCCGACGGGACACCGGTCTACCGTCGGCGGGAGCGTCCCGGTGTGCCTCCGGTGTCGGTGACCCGGTTCGACTCCGGGGAATCCCCGGGCGGGCTGCCGCCGGAGCACCGGCACGCGCACGACTTCCTCGTCCTGCTCTACGTCGAACGGGGCGCCGGTTCGGTCACGATCGGTGGGCGGGAGCGACCGCTGCGTGCCGGCGAGGTGTACGCGGTGCCGCCCGGGGAGGTCGTCGACGCCGCGGGCGTGGGGGAGCTGGCCCGGGGCCGGGCGTGGTCGGTCGCGTTCACTCCCGACGCCGTGCCCGCCCTGGCGTCGGTCTCCCCGCTGAGCTGGGAACACCACCCGTTGCTCGCCCTGTTCGCCCCGGGCGTGGGGCATGGCCGTGTCGCCGGGCCCGACCGGGCCCGCTGGTCGATGTGGCTGGCGGATCTGGACGCCGAGCTCGCCGACCCGGGGCGTCTCGGGGCCGGTGAGGCCGTGGCCGCGTCGCTCACCCGGATCCTGGTGGCGGCGGCGCGCCTGGCGCCCTCGGCGCCGGTCACGCCGGACCCGCTGGTGGAGCGGGTCTTCGCGCGGATCGAGGCCACCTTTCCCGAGCCGGTCTCCGCGGCGGACGTCGCCCACGCGCTCGGCTACACCCCCGGGCATCTCACGACCGTGGTCCGACAGCGCACGGGCCGTCCGCTGCTGGAGTGGATCACCGAGCGGCGCCTGACCGAGGTCCGGCGCCTGCTCCGGGAGACCGACCTGCCGCTCGACGTGGTGGCCGCCCGCACCGGCCTGCGGGACGCCGGCTACCTCGTCCGGCGCTTCCGGCAGCGGTACGGCACCACCCCGCAGCGCTGGCGTCGCGACCGCCGGACGTGGTCCTGACCGTCGGTCGGTCCCGCGCGGGAGCGGGAGGCGGTGCCCACCTCCGGCTTTGGCGTCCCCTACCCCTGGGCGGAGATCAGAAGACGACCACCGGCTTCAGCGTCCGCCCTTCGGCGGAGTCGGTGAACGCCTGGTTGATCGCATCGAGCGGGTACGACCGGAGCAGCGTGTCGAAGGGGAAGAGGCCGGCCTCCCACAGTCCGATCAGCCGCGGGATGAAGGTGCTGGGTACCGAGTCCCCCTCGATGATCATGCGGATCGTGATGCCCGTCGGCAGCAGCGTTCCGATGTCCATGCTCGCGTGGGTGCCCAGTGCGGCCGCCCCGACGACACCGCCCACGCCGAGTGCCCGCAGCGACCGCGTCATCGTCTCGAACACCGCGGGGACCCCGGTCGTCTCCAGCGCGTACTCCGCCCCGCCGCCGGTGATTTCCCGGATCTTCTCGGCGGGGTCGCCGTCCTGACCGGAGACCACGTGTGTGGCGCCGAGCTCCCGCGCGAGATCGAGCCGCTGGGGCACGAGGTCGACGACGATGATCGTGCCGCACGCGGCCACCTTGGCGGCGAGCAGCGCGGACAGCCCCACCGCCCCGGCACCGAAGATCACCAGTGTGGAGCCCGGTTGGGGGTCGAGTGTGTTGAGGACGGCGCCGGCACCGGTCTGGATGCCGCAGCCGAGGGGCGCCAGGGTCTCCAACGGCGCGGACTCCGGCACCGTCACCACACTGTTGACGTGCACATTGGTGCGGCCGGCGAACGAGCTCTGCCCGAAGAAGTGCGACGAGACCGGTTCCCCGCCACGGGAGAACGCGGTGGTGCCGTCGCCGCGGCGCCCGCCGAAGTTCCGTTCGAAGAAGGTGTGGCAGTAGGCCGGCCACCCCTCGACGCAGTTGGGACAGTGACCACAGTGGGCGAAACTCAACAGGACGTGGTCGCCGACCTCGATCTCCCCGACTCCCGTGCCGACCGCCTCGACGACACCGGCCCCCTCGTGTCCGAGCACCGCGGGCAGCGGGGTGGGATACCACTGGTCGCGGACGATGGCGTCGGTGTGGCACACCCCGCAGGCGACCATGCGGACCCGGACTTCGTCGGCGCGCGGCTCGTCGAGTTCGACCTCGGCGAGGGTGAGCGGCTGCTCGGCCGCTGTCGCGATGGCGGCGGTCGTGTCCATGCCTTCCCTTCTTCGAGGGCAACCGGAAGCGTGACGTGTCCGGATCGTCGGTCGCGCGCGTACGGAAGAGCGAGGCGAAGCGCGTCCCGTCGCCGAGGGTAAGGGCCCTGCCGCCGCGCCGCCCGGTGAGCGCTGTCCGGGGGACGTGCGCGGAGCCGCACCGACCGCATGCGGGACGGGAAAATCCTTTCGTTTCCGTCCACCCGGAAGCGGGTCGCTCGGCGCCGGCGAACCTGGCCGTCCCGGCTGGTCTTCAGACCTGAGCGGTGTCCCGTTCGGCCGCGTGCATGGCGTCGTCGGTCAGGGCCCTCGTGCCGCCCAGCAGGGCGAGCAGGACCAGCAGCGCCATGGTGGCGAACACCCAGCGCAGCCCGACGAGTTCGGCGATCGCACCCCCGGCCAGGGCCCCGAGCGGTTGCGTACCGAAGGCGAGCAAACGGTAGCTGCTGTTCAGGCGGCCGAGCAGCCGGTCCGGCGTGATCCGCTGGCGCAGGGAGACGGCGATGACATTCCACAGCATGATCCCGACGCCCCCGGTGAAGAACGCGGCACCGATCAGGACCGGGTTGGTGGTCACCGCCGGGATGCCGACCAGCAGCGCGCTGGTGAGCAGGGCCAGTCGGAATGTGCGGGCCCGCCCGAGCACCCGTTCGACCCGGTCGGCGACGAGCGAGCCGACCAGGCTGCCGACCGCGGTGGTGGCGAACAGAACACCGTAGGCGGGCTCGGAGAGCCCCATGGCGGAGGACGAGCCGACCGCGAACAGGACGAAGACGGTGAACGCCGCGTTCGTCGCGAAGTTGACCGTCCCGGTGAGTACGGCGAGCGTCCGGAGCAGCCGGTGCCGCCAGAGGAACCGCAGTCCTTCGGCGATGTCGGTCCGTAGGCTGGTGCGCCCGCCCGTCTCCGCCGTCCTCGCCGTCCCGAACGAGCCGCGCACGAACAGCAGCGCCACGAGGGCGAGGCCCCACAGCGCGGTGGGGGCCGCGAACGTGGCGGCCACCCCGGCCGCCACCAGGAAACCGGCCAGCGGCGGGCCGACGAACTGGTTGGTCGTCAGCTCGACCCCGAACAGGCGACTGTTGGCCCGGGAGAGTTGATCACGCTCCACGATCCGCGGCATGATCGACTGCGCGGAGGTGTCGTACACCGTCTCGGCGGTGCCGAGGCCGAACGCGATCCCGTAGAGGAGCCA
The DNA here is from genome assembly GCF_000430445.1 of Saccharomonospora iraqiensis subsp. iraqiensis. Taxonomy (GTDB): domain Bacteria; phylum Actinomycetota; class Actinomycetes; order Mycobacteriales; family Pseudonocardiaceae; genus Saccharomonospora; species Saccharomonospora iraqiensis. The sequence continues at coordinate 47,366 of NZ_KE387086.1, read as the reverse complement.
GATCGAGCCGGCGTCGAGCGCGACCGCCAGGATTCCGGCCGCGGACAGCACGACCCGCACGGTGTTGGCGCCGAGCATCATCCGGCGGCGGTCGAACCGGTCGGCGAACGCACCGGCGGGCAGCGCGAACAGCAGCCACGGCAGCACCAACGCGACGGCCAGTCCCGCGATCAGCGTGGGCGAGCGGGTGTACTGGACCGCGACCAGCGGCAGCGCGACCTTCACGACCCCGTCGGCCAGGTTCGACAACCCGGACGAGGTCCACAACCACCGGTAGGCGACCCCGAGCGGGCGGCGGACGGTATCCCCCATCGGCGCAGGCTCGCACACGATCCGGAGGAAGGAAAGTCGGCCCCGTGCCGAGGGAGCCCGATATCGGCGTGAATCGACGTCGATGTCGGTGGTGTCCGCTATCGTCCGTGCCATGTCCGACGTCGAGCATTTCCGCGCGCTGCACCACGCCGGGGACGTCCTGTTGTTGCCGAACGCCTGGGATGTGGGGTCGGCGGTGCTGCTGCGACATCTGGGCTTCCGCGCGGTGGCCACCACCAGCAGCGGGGCCGCGGCGGCGCGGGGTCTGTCGGACGGCGCCCTCGGCCGGGACGAGGTGTTGGCCCACTGCGCCGAACTCGCCGGTGCGGTGGACGTCCCGGTCTCGGCGGACCTGGAGAACGGGTTCGCCGACGACCCGGAGGGTGTGGCCGAGACGGTCCGGCTCGCGCGGGGCACCGGGGTGGCCGGGGTGTCGGTCGAGGACTGGAGCGGTACCGCGCTCTACGACCGGGGACGGGCCGTCGATCGGGTGCGCGCCGCGGTGGAGGCGGCCGAGGGGGAGTTGGTGGTGACCGCGCGGGCGGAGAACCACTTCCGGGGCGTCGACGACCTCGACGACACCCTCGCGCGGTTGCGGGCCTTCCGGGACGCCGGTGCGGACGTGGTGTACGCGCCGGGGGTCACCGGCCGGGAGGAGATCCGGGCGCTGGTGGAGTCGGTGGACGTCCCGGTCAACGTGCTCGCGCGGCCGGGGGTTCCTCCGGTGGGCGAACTCGCCGAGCTCGGGGTGCGGCGGGTCTCCGTGGGCGGCGGGTTCGCCTTCACCGCCTACCAGGCGCTGGCGGAGGCGGCACGGGAACTGCGGACCGGGGGAACCTACGGCTTCCTCGACCGGGCGGCCCACGGAAGTGCGCTCGCCCGCGAGTCCTTCGCGTTCCGGAGCTGAGGTCCGGGACGCGGACGGGCCCGATCCCGGCGAACAGGACCCGCGTGCGGACGAGGTGTGGTGGTATCACCGGTGTGACTGAACACGATCATCCGAACGAAGCCGGTCCGGACACCGGGGCACCCGGGCTCCGCCGACGCGGACTGCCGGTCGCGGCGCTGGTGCCGTTGTCCGCGGTGACCTGGTGGGTGGTGGGGTTCCTGCCGTGGCTGCTGTCCGGGACGGCCGGTTCGGACCACCCGGGTCGTGGCGGGGGCCACGCGGGCATGCTGCCGGTGCCATTGACGGTGGAGGAGCTCGGCTCGCTCGTCGAGGGTGCCGCCTTCGGTGGTCTGCTGACGGGCGCACTCGGGCTGCTTGCACGTTCCGCACCACGGAGGCAGGTCACCACGGCGACCTTCAGCGGAACGGTGCTCGCGGCGGTGACGACGGGCGCCGTGTCGGTGACGACCCTGCTCGGGGGCGGTGGTGTGGCGGCTGAGGGTGCCGTACTCGGCATGGTGTGCCTGGTGGGCGCCGTCTGCACCGTCGTGGGCTGGGCCGTGGGTGCCGCGGTCATGCTCGGCGGCACCGGCGTGAGTGCCGCGTTGGCGGTGTCCGCGGGCCTCGGTAGTGCCTGGCTGATCGGGGTCCTGCTGCACATCCTGCCGGTGGGTCCGTACGACCTGGCGTGGGTCACCCCGGTCCGGGGCTGGTCCGGCGCCGGGGTACTGGCGATGGCGCTGATCGTACTGGGTGGGCGACCGGCCCGACGGTTGCTGCTGTGGCCGCTGCTGGTCCTCATCCCGTGGTTCGTCGAATCCGGGATGACGGCCGTGCAGTACCTGGTCCAATCGCTGACCACGGGCAGTGCGGGAGTGCCGGGTCTGCCGGGGGCCCTCGATGCGTCGATCGAGGTGTTCTGGTTGGCCTCCGCGCCGGACATGCGTCCCGTGCTGCCGTGGGTCGTGGCGATCGTCGTCGGCGCCGTGGGTGCCGTTCTCCGCTCCCGCGGGCAGCCGGCCCCGACGGCGTCGGCGAGGAGCACCGCGTCCGTACCGAACGTCGACCGGGGGCCGACCTCGGCGTCGCCGGTCGAGGAAGGGGAGCGATGACGATCGGCTTCACCGTGTGGCAGTTCGGGAGGTGGTCCGCTTCGCCACGGAGGTCGAAGGTCTCGGTGCGGACAGCCTCTGGGTGGTCGACCGCCTCCGGCACCGGTGGGGCCGACCCGGGCCTGACGACGTGCGCGTCACTCCTCCGCGTCGTCGGCGTCCGAGCCGTCGTACGGGTTCTGCATCAGTGCGAGCACCGCTCCCGCGGGATCCTTGACGAGCGCGAATCCACCCGGGCCGAACCCGTTCGGCGCCCGCAGTATCTCACCGCCCCGGGCCGTGACCCGGTCCATGCTCGCGGAGAGATCACCGACGGCGATGTAGGTGATCCACTGCGGGGGGAGGTCCGCGTTCTCGGTCTTCGCGTGGCACACACCGGCCACGGGTGTGCCGTCCGGGGTCAGCATCATGTAGTCGTCGTAGTCGCCCATGCTGAGCGGCTCCGGCTTCCAGCCGACCACGTCGGCGTAGAAGTCCCGCACGGCCGGTGCGTCCCGCACCGTGAGGTCGAAGCCGACGATGGTGCCGAGGGTGCCGTCCGTCATGGTCTCGCGCCTTTCCTGTTGGACCGCGTTCGTGGTGGAGCCCGCTGGTCACGAGATTATCCTCCATTCGACAGAATAGGCTGTCAATTGAGCCACGCCCGAACGAATGGTCCGGAACGGTTCTGGGGGGCCAATTCGCGCACTGAGCCGACAGGCGCACGGGACACCAGGGTCCGGGCGGCTTCCCGGGAATCGGTGACGTCGATTCGAGGATTGCGGGACCACGAACACTGCGCGCCCCGGTGGGCAGAGCGACGGACTTCTGTTCGTCGCCACGGAAGGGTGATTGAGGGCCGCGCGCCCCGCTGCCATGATGGACGACCGTCTCGGGGCGGTCACCGCGGCCCGAGGATCAGCACCGACAGCTCAGGGGGTACGGGTGCGAATCGGCTTCACTCTGCCGCAGTTCGGTCCGCTCGCGGAGGGGGCGCGGGAGGTGATGCACTTCGCGGCGGAGGCCGAGCGTCTCGGTGCGGACAGTCTCTGGGTCGGCGACCGGATGCTGACGCCGGTGGAGCCCACCGTCGGTTACGCCGGTGGGGACACGATACCGGAGGTCTTCCACCGGGTGCTGGACCCGTTCGCCGTGATGTCCGCGGCGGCGGCGGTGACCGAGCGGGTGGAGATCGGGACGAATGTCCTGGTCGGACCCTGGTACGCACCGCCGATGCTGGCCCGGTCATTGACCACGATCGACCGCGTCAGCGGCGGCCGGTTGCTCGTGGGTCTCGGCACCGGCTGGTCCCCCGAGGAGTACCGGGCCGCGGGTGTCCCGATGCACGAGCGTGGCGCCCGGCTGGACGAGTGTCTCGACGTGGTGCAGGCCTGGTGGTCGGACGATCCCGTGGAGTATTCCGGGAAGCACTGGACCGTCCCCGCGAGCCGGGTCGGCCTCAAACCCGCCCGACGGCCCCGTCCGCCCGTGTATCTCGCGGGCTTCGCCCCGGCGGCGATGCAGCGTGTGGCACAGCGGGCGGACGGCTGGCTCCCGGCCCATGTCCCAGAATGGGGCCCGTTCGATCCCGCCGAGGTCACCGGACCGATGACCCGGATCCGGGAGCTCGCCCGGGAGGCGGGGCGGGACCCGGCGGAGCTGGAGACCGTCCTGCGGGTGTACCCCTGGAGTACGGAGTCGATGGACGGCGTGCTCGACGCGGTCGCCTCGGCCGGACCCGGCACCGGTATCGACCACGTCTTCGTGGAGCTGATGAATCTGGCGGACACGGTCGAACAGGCCCTGGAGATCGTCGACCGGGTGCTGCGGGCCGTCCGGCGCTGACGCCTCTCGGCCTGCGGACGGTCTTCGCATCACTGCCTGCCGATCACGGCCGACTTCGCCGACTTCGCCGACTTCGTGGGATAGGGTGTCGGGGTTCCGAACTTGGGGGTCCCGATGGGTGTGTGGGTACTGGACGGCTTCGACGAGCGGACCGAAGAGCACCGTTACGAGGTCGATCTGCCGGGGTTGACGGCTGCGACGGTACGCGAACTGTTGTCGGCCGATCAGGACGACCCGATGGTCGGCGGGTACCACGTTCCGGTCGACGTGGTCACCACGCTCGTCGACGAAGCGGAGGTGGACGTCGAGGGATGCGAGTGGCAGATCGGTGAGTGTGCGACTGAGCTGTACGAGAAGCGCGACGGGCTGTACCTGGCACCGCGCTTTCAGACCGCGAACCCGGACGTTCGGAAAGTCAAGGCGAAGTCACCGATCGACGAGTCGTGAGGGCGTCCCGGAGCCGATGAACCTCCGCGGGCGACAGCCGAGTCCGGCCTCATCACCGGCGCCGGAGGAGGGACGCTGGATCACTCGCTCCGGGGCCGGGCGGATCGGTCGCCCGTTCCGCTTGGCCGGGTACCGACTCGGATACCTGATCTCGGGCGGGGTGGTCGTGACCGCGTTGCTGATCGCGCTGATCATTCCGGGCCCCCGTCGCGTGTCCGGCGGTGCCTCCGACACCGTGCCCGCGGGGCATCGGTCTGAGCCACAGGATCCCTGATGGGCGCCGCGGCTGTCAGGCCCTGGTCGTCCGCGAGCCTCAGCCGATCTCGGCCTCATCTCCACAGGTCGCGCCGGGTCATCTCGTAGCCGGCGTTCCTGAGCTTTCGTTCGCGGAGGTACCGTCCTGTGAGCATCGCGAAGCCCGATAGCGGCAACAACAGTTGAACAGCGGATCCGGTCGGGGTACCGATCAGGTCGGGGTGTATCGCGAAGGTGAGGATTCCTGCGGATCCTCCGACGAGCCCTCCGACGATCAGGAGTCGTTGCGTCGGCGTCAAGCCCGGTCGTTTCCCGACAGGTCCGGTGCGCTCGGGCCCGCTCGATGCGTTCGAAGTGGTCCCCTCCGGTTGGCTCATTCCGCACCGCTCCCTGCTTGTCGCTCCAGGCACGGCCCACCTCGGAGGCGAGCGAGACACCGTTCGTGCCTCCGCCGGGGGCACCCACGAGGCGGTCACCAGGAGACTGTACGGGCCGGGACGGTGGTCTGCGGAGGGCCGGCCGTGATCACCGCCGCTCCGCGCGGGACCACGATCCCTACGCGGTGTCATCGTCCGTCTCCCGGGACCGCCGTTCGTGTCGTCGTGGCCGGGATTCGCCGGTTTTGGAGCCGCCTTGCCGGGGGCCGGGGAGGCTCAGGCCGTACCGGACGCCGAGCATGCGGAGGACGAAGGTCACGGCCGCCGAGACGAGCGCGCCGACGAGCCCCTGGATGCCGAGGTTCGTGGCCACAACGACGAGGACCGCGCCGACCAGGGCGGGAACGGCGTAGAAGTCGCTGGTCAGCACCGTGGGAATCCGCCGCATGACCACGTCCCGCAGGGTTCCCCCACCCACGCCTGCGATCACGCCGAGCAGCACCGCCTCCACGCCGCCCAGGCCGGCGGCGAGTGCCGCGCTGGCCCCGGTCACGCAGAACACGCTCAGCCCGACGGCGTCGAAGACGGTGATGAGCCGGGTGAACCGTTCGAGTTCCACACTCAGCAGGAACACGAGCAGTGCCCCGCCTGTGGCCACCGCGAGGTACCGGACGTCGGTGAAGGCCGCCGGGGACACGTTGAGCAGGACGTCGCGGATGATCCCGCCACCGAGCGCAGTCATCACACCCAGGACCAGCACGCCGACCAGGTCCAGGCGCACGGCCCGGACGGCGGTGAGAGCGCCGTTGAGGCCGAACGCGAACGTGCCCGTCAGGTCCAGTACGAGGATGACCAGCGACTGCGACATGCTGCCAGTCTGGACCACCGCTGTGCCCCGTACCGCCGATTCGTGCCGGGTGTCGCGGTGTCCTTCCCGGACCGGCGTGCTAGCGCACCGGGGAGCGGCGTTCGAGCAGGATGGTGTCGTGCCAGACGCCGTCGCGTCGGGCGATGCGTTCCCGGATGCCGACGGTGCGGTACCCGGCGGCGTGGTGCAGCGCGACGGCGGCCCGGTTCTCCGTGAACACGGACGTCTGGAGGGTCCACAGGTCCGCGGCGTCGGCCGCGGTGACCTGCCGGTGCAGCAGCGACCTGCCCACGCCCCGGCTCCGGTATTCCTCGGCGACGTGGATGAGGGTCTCGGCGACGCCGGAGTAACAGTCCCGGGTCGATACGGGGCTCGCGGCGGTCCAGCCGACGACGGTGCCGTCGATCTCGGCGACCCACCGGTGGTCGGGCAGCCAGGCGGCGTCGAGGGTGGCCCGGGTGGGCACGGTGGTCTCGAAGCCGGCCAGGCCGGTGGCGAGGCCCTCGCGGTAGATGCGCCGGACGGCGGGCCAGTCGTCGGGCCGCAGTGCGCGGACGGTGACGTCGCTGGGGAGGTTGTCCGGGCAGCAGGGTTGCGGCCCGAGCAGACCCATGACGGCGTCGGCGGCGTGCGGGAGCCCGGAACAGCAGGCCTCGTTGATGGTGACCAGACTGGCCGTGCCGTCCTTGCGGGTGCGCACGAACCCGGCCTCGGCGAGCTTGCGCACGTGGTGCGACGTGGTGGACTGGCTGGTGCCGAGGATCCCGGTGAGTGCGCCGACGGTGATGCCCTGCGGGCTGGTGGCCACCGCGTGCAGGAGCTTGACCCGCACGGGTTCGGCCAGGCAGGCGAACTGGTCGGCGTAGGCGGTGGCCTGGCCGCTGGGCAGCACCGGGATCTGGGGGAGGGCGGTCGGCATGCCGCCAGTGTATCGAGTCGGGTCGATCGTTGCGATCATCGAGCGCGGTCGATACTGTCTCCCTTGTTCGATCGAGGCACATCGATGAAAGAGGGTGTGGGATGTCGGAGCTTCCCGTAGTGATCGTCGGGGCGGGGCCGGTGGGGCTGGCCGCGGCGGCGGAGGTGGCCGAGCGCGGTCTGCCCGCGCTGGTGGTGGAGCGCGACACGCACGCGGGCGCGGCGGTGTCGGAGTGGGGCCACGTGCGGCTGTTCTCCTGGTGGGGTGAACTCGTCGCCCCCGCCGCCCGCCGACTCCTGGAGGGACAGGGCTGGCAGCACCCGGACGCGGAGACGTACCCGACGGGCGCGGAGTGGGTGCGGCGGTACCTGCGGCCACTGGCCGGCGCGCTGGGGGAGCGGGTGCGCTTCGGCACCGAGGTCGTCGGTGTGGCGCGACAGGGCCGGGATCGGGTGGTCGACGCCGGACGGGACTCGGAGCCGCTGACCGTCCACGTCCGCACGTCCGACGGCGGTGCGGAGCTCCTCACCGCCCGCGCGGTGATCGACGCGTCGGGAACGTGGGGCACACCCAATCCGCTCGGCGCGGACGGCCTTCCCGCGCCGGGTGAGGCCCCGGCCGCCGACCGGATCTCCTACCGGGTACCCGACCTGGGCGAGGAGTCGGTGGCCGAGCGGTACGCGGGGCGGCACGTCGTCGTCGCCGGAAGCGGGCACTCGGCGTTGACGGCACTGGTCGATCTCGCCGGGGTCGCCACCCGGCACCCGTCGACACGGATCACGTGGTTGCTGCGCCGGGAGACCGTCGGGTCGGCGTTCGGCGGGGGTGCGTCGGACCAGCTCCCGGCGCGTGGCGCGCTGGGCGAGCGCGCGCGGGCCGCCGTGGAGAGCGGACACCTCGAGGTGGTGCACGGGTTCCGCACCGGGGCCGTGGAGCGCGACGACACGGGCAGACTGCGGCTGCGTTCGGCGACCGGGCAGGTGGTGGAGGCGGTCGACGAGGTGGTCGCGGTGACCGGGTTCCGCCCGGACCTGTCGTGGCTGTCCGAACTGCGGCTGGCACTGGACGCGACGTTGCAGGCACCGGTCGCGCTGGCCCCGCTGATCGATCCGAACGTGCATTCGTGCGGCACCGTCTACCCGCACGGCGCCACCGAGCTGGCGCATCCGGAGCCGGGCGTGTTCCTCGCCGGGATGAAGAGCTACGGGCGGGCACCGACGTTCCTGGCACTGACCGGGTACGAGCAGGTCCGCTCGATCGCGGCGGAACTGGCCGGAGACCGTGACTCCGCGCAGCGGGTCGAACTCGCCCTCCCCGAGACGGGGGTGTGCAGCGGGTCGGGGCTGTCCGACGCCGACAGCGACATCGAGGACACCGGTGGTTGCTGCGGTGCCCCGGCCGGACCGGAGGCCGTGTCGTTGTCCGCACCCGCCGCCCACTGACGGCGTGGACGCTCCGCAGGCGTCGGCCGAGCGGCGCGCGCGGACGTGTGAGGGGCCGCGGCGTGTGCTGGTGGTGTTGTGGGCGCGCCGCGCGACTTGACCGGAGGTGTCGCCGGGGACTGGGGTGGGGGCATGGGCTTGATTCTCGCCCTGTTCCTGACCGCCTCACTGGTGGTGGGGATCGCGGCGCTGTTCCGGAACAGCCCGGTCCGACGCTGGTACGCCGGCCGGAACGATCCCCGGCGCGCGGCGGGGCTGTCCGTGGCGGCCTGGGTGGTCGTGGTGCTCGTCCTCACTGCCTTGGTCCCCACACGGTGGACGAGGCCGGTGACCGCGGCGGATCCGACACCGGCCCGCAGCCGACGGCGCCCTCCACGTCCGAACCGCGGAGTCCCGGCGAGCCTCCGGGCACCCGGAGCCCCGTGCCGACGGGGCCCCGGACCGCGCCCCGCACGGCAGTGCCTAGTCCGGTGGCACCGGCCGGCGTTCCGGGCGAGGCCCAGGAAGCCGAGGTCCGACGGATCGTGGACGGGGACACGCTGGAGTTGGCCGCTCTCACGGCGGGCGTCGCTCTCGCCGGCACCGGGCAGGTGGATGTGCGCCTGTTGGAGATCGATGCTCCGGAGACGGGGCGTCCTGGCGAGCCCGCGCAGTGTTACGGGGACGAGGCGACCGCACGGCTGACGGAACTCGCACCGCCCACGAGCACGGTGTGGGTCCAGCGCGACGAACAGTTGCGCGACCCGTACGGCCGCCATCTGCTCTATCTGTGGAACGACGAGGGCGCCTTCGTCAATCTCGAGATGGTCGAGGGTGGCCACGCCGATGCGGTGCTGTTCCCGCCGAACGACCGGTACTGGGGACAGATGAGCGCCGCCCGGGAGGACGCCGAGGCCGGTGGCGCCGGGCTGTGGGGCGTGTGTGCCTCCGCCGGTGAACCGGAACAGGCGCCGCCTCCTCAGCCGCCTCCGGAGCCGGAGCCGGAGCCGGAGCCGGAGCCCGAGGCGCCCGAGCTCGAGGCGCCCCCTGAGCTGGACCCGGACCCGCCATACCAGCCGGACCCGCCATACGAGCCGGAGCCGCGGGATCAGCCGGAACCGGAATCGGACGGCGACTACGTCGTTCCGGCGCCTCCACCGGATCTCGACTGCGGCGAAATCGCGGACCGTAACTTCCCGGTCCGTCCTGGCGATCCCCATCGGTTCGACGCCGACGGCGACGGCATCGGCTGTGAAGACTGAGGGACCTGGGCCGACGACGGTTGGCCGGTAGTGCTCCTCGGAGCTCCCGCCGGAGACGTCTTCGTCGAGAAAGGTCGCCAAGGTCTCTTCGAGGTCCGCCGCCCGCTCTTACTGATCCACACCCGCAGGTGACGATCGGCCCGGTAGGTCCGGCGTTGGTCCCGCTGGCCGCCCGGATCACGGACTACCCCGAACCGCTCGGTGCCGGGATCGACGGCGTTCCCCTCAACACACCGGCGGCCTCTCCGGTATACCCCTGCGGGCCGCATGGTCGCCTGAAATCGCGCGGACACCTGGAAGCGATACTGGCACTCCGTCTGTCGATGGTGTCGCGAGTGAGGACATGATCGAGGACCGGCTCCCCGTCTTCAATGACGCCGGATCCGGCTCGGCCGAATGGCTGAGTAGTGTCACGAATCGATATCGTCCGGGTCAAGGATTCATACTTGTTGATCATCAGACATCGAGGACGGGTAGCCCCCTGCTAGCGTAGCGAAACGATTCTCTCGCTTTCGGTTTCGATGCGGGAGCGTGGGATACCGACGATGACCGGCTGGCATTGTTCGTTGGCGCGTGGAGGGAGGAGCCGTGATCCACAAGATCATCATATGTGTCCGCGACAGCGTGGAGACGCCGAGACGCGTCCATGAGTGCGACCCACAGGATCTGCGGCGATGAGCGAAGCGACCGTCAATATTCCGGTCGGCCAGCTGAGAGGGGTGTTCGACCGCTTGTTGAGGCAGGTGGTCGGGACGGGTTCGTGTGGCTGGCGCGGGTCCTCCAGGCGATCGCTTACGAAAGGCCCACCTGAACGAGTGGCGTCTAGTGACCGGGTGGAAGTGGCAAGAAATCGGATCGTGAGGGGTTGTCCTTGAGAGGTAGTGATACGGGGGGTGCAGGCGTTGACCATGTTCGGGTTAATTTCGAACTGACGCAGGACGAAGACGGGTATCCGCCGTTCGCGGTCGAGACGCTCTGGGTGCGTGAAACGGACCCCGTGGTACGCGGAGTCGTGGCAAGCATTCCCTTTTTCGTGCCCGATCTCAGTTTCGGCGATGTGGTCGAGTTTCGAGGCGTCGAAGAAGGCGAACACGATGTATACAGCTACTCCGGAACCGTAGGGAGAGGTGGTCACTCGACAGTGCGGGTGATAGCATTTGATGACGAGAACATGAGGTTGGTACGCGACCTCCTCGAAAAATCCGGATGCGATTACGAGGTCTTTTCGGGCACCAGGCTCGTCGCCGTGGATGTCCCGCCCCACGTTTCCTACAAGCTCTTCTACGAGAAGATCGATCCTTTGTGCGCGAACGAAGTGATCGAGGTGGAAGAGAGTTGCATCCAGCACGTTGGGATGTAGGGATCGTAAAGTCGCCAGGTCGCGGGACCGTCGGAACTCGGAGCATGACCTAGACATGGCTGGTGGGGGCCGAGGTGCGGTTCGCGCATAGATATTTGGCGCGGAGCCGTGGTGGTGGCCCGGAACTCGCGGAACTTGTCAGGATCTTGCCGACCGAGGGGTGGGTGTGGAGGCTGGTGGAGTTCGATGCCTTCGGAGGACCGTGGCGGGGAGTGCCGTTGACGGCGGTGGAGGAAGCGGCGTTGACGAGTCCCGCGGGTCTTCCACTGTCGGGCCACGACCTCGGCGATCTGGCGCGATGCGTGTCGCAGACCATCGATGCTCTGGTGGTCGGATCGGACTCCGACCGTGCGTTCACGGCCTTAATCGATCAGCGTGGACACGGCTTGATCCGAGAGATCCGCACCATTCTCGACAAAGTCGCCAACCAATTGATGGGAAGCGGGTATCTGGATATCGATCTGGGCGAACTTGAACCGTTAGGTGTCGTCGTCGAGGTCCATGACAGTACATCGGTAATCCTGGGAATCAGCGATGATGCCGGCGAGCGAGAAAGTCTTGATTTGCAGTTTCGACGACTCGCGGCTGAAACAAGCTCGGAGCAATGAGGAAGGCGCGAAATGAGTATTGAATGGGTCGAGTCGGGCGGCGGTCCTCTTATTGCGATCCCCGAGTCGGTGCTCGGCCGGTGGTTCGGAGTGTTCGGGGGCACTACCGATGTCGAAGATTATGATCGTGCCTGTGCGATCGACGATTACGTTGGTGTTATCGATGTAGGTGGGAAATCTGCATTGGTTCTCGCTGATCAGCCGGCGGTTACAACGTTCTTGCCGGAGGCGCGAATGTTCGTCAGGGCGGTGGCAGGAGATGCGGAGGACGACGAGTTCATCGCGTTGGTGCCGAGCGTGGTCGCCGAAGCGCGGTGGGAGTCAGGGCCGGAGATCGTGGTGCAGGAGCCCTTGGTGGTATTCGACTCGGCAGGTCAGTTCGCGCGGTTGGAGGAGGACGAGTTCATCCGTGTGGATATTTCTCCCGGACGATACCGCGTGAGAGCTGCAGAGGAAGAGTGGGGAGACGCGGCAGAGATGATACTGGTCCAACTGGAGCCCTCAAGAAGTTGTTCGTTGGACTCAGGTGAGGTACTTGCTGGTGGTGATCACGGCCAGATGGAAGAGGATGACTGAGTGGTGTCGAATTTTTTTGCGGGCAGCACGTACTACACCGGTCCCATTCTGACCGATGGTATGGTGCGGCAAGCGGAAGCGCAGCTGGGTGTGAGACTGCCGCGTGCTTATGTGTCACTCCTCCGTGAACGTAATGGCGGTGAGCCGCGCAATCGATGCTTCCCTACCAGGTTCCCCACTTCGTGGGCAGTCGACCATTTTTGCATTGAAGGTGTCTTCGGGATCGGAGACTATCCATGGGGCATTGATAGCGAATTGGGGAGTCGTTACTTGGCCGAGGAGTGGGGTTATCCACATGTTGGTGTAATTTTTTGCTCGACTTCGTTCGAGCATGACGCTGTGATGTTCGATTATACACAAGGGGAAGATTTGGAAGAGCCTCCCGTGGTGTATATTGACAGGGATCGTAAACCGAGAAGGGTGGCGCGATCCTTCAATGAATTCATTGAGGGTCTTCGGTCGTGTGATGAGTTCGATGATGATTGACATACCTGTAGATCATGGGAGTCATAATTGTGAGGTTGATCGTCGCCGGTCGATGTGCCGTTGGTGGCCTCTGCGCGAGTGGGGGTGGGTAGCCGGTGCGCGGCGTAATTGAAGGGAACGCTAACGAGGTCGTATTGCGCGGGTGTGGCAGAATGTCGTGGTAATCGGGTATCGCTGTGATCGATTGGGTTGAGACGGAAGGCGGTCCGCTCATTGGTGTCCCGGAGTCCGTGCTGGAGCATTGGTCCGGGGTGTTCGGTGCGGACGGGGGAACGGATGATTACGCGCGGGCGTGTGCGGTCGGGGAGTTGGTCGGAGCCATCGACGTCGGTGGGCGAACGGCTCTGATCCTCGCGGATGAGCCTGTGGACACGGTGTTTCTCCCTGAGATGCGAATGTTCGTGCGGGCGCTGTCCCAGGATGCCGAGGACGATGAGGACGTACTGGCAGCGGTGCCCGAGGCGGCCGCGGGGGCCCGGTGGGAGTGGGAGACGGAGTTCGTGGTGCACGAGCCTCTCGTGCTCTTCGACTCCGCGCTCGGCTTCGACAGACTGGGTGCGGGAGATTGGCTCCGTGTCGAACTGCCGACCGGACGTCATCAGGTGTGGTGGGCCGACGTGGAGATTCCTGAGGTCGCTGAGCTGCGTCTCCTGCAGTTCCGGCTCGAATGACGCAGGGACCGGCGGGCGGGGCGGGTCTTCGACCGACCTGCCCCGCCCGGGGTGATGTCTTACAGGTCCGCGCAGGCGAACTTGGTGCCGGCGTCGTCGTCGAGGTGCAGCAGGATCGCGTTGGCGCCGTCGCTGTCCGGGTTGGGGTTGGTGACGGTGGTGGAGGCGCTGCCCTCGGAGTCGGTGGTGAACATCAGGTGCACCTCGTTCGGCGGCTGGGCCGGCCCGTCGGGGTCGAACCGGAAGTGCGGGCCGCCGTCGTCCGGTTCGCAGGATTCGGCGTGCAGGTGCGAGGTGTACTTCGTGTCCGGTTCCAGGCCGGTGACGTCGACGGTGACCGTGGTGCCGTCGTCGTGCCGGGCCAGCCACACGGTGCCCCGCACGGACTGCGGTGCGGTCTCCGGCGCGGACGGCAGCACCGCGAACGAGCCCTCGACGACCTCCGCGTCGGGGATCTCGTCGGCGGGTGTCGGGTCCGCGGCCCGGCTCGCGGCGGTGTCGGGGCTCGCGCCGGGACCGTTGTCGGCGCTCGTGCCGGTCGTGCTCGGTGCGGTTTCCCCCTCCGCCCCGCTGCCGGTGTCGGCGCCGCAGGCTGCCAGGGTCAGCGTGGCGACCGCCGCGACCGCGGCCGCTGAGGCGTTGAGGTGTCGCATGCCCGGCGAGTGTAGACCTGCCCGGAACAACCTCTGGGCACGGTGTCGGGCCGTGTGGGCCCCCGCACACCCACCACTCAGGACACCGGTTCCGGGTGGGGGCGTTTCGCGGTGTGCCCGTCGCCGGAGGAGCGCCCGGTGATCCTGCGCCACAGCCACGGCGCGAGGAAAGCGGCGGCCCACCGGGCTTCGTCCGCGACGGTTCGGACCGGTCCGGGTGCCGGGTGTTCGGGCAGCGGGTGGGTCCACGAGTCGTCGACGTCGGGGACGCCGAGGGCGTGGGCGAATCCGTGGCCGAGGCGGGCGTGGCCGAGTGGGTTGAGGTGCAGCCGGTCGGCGCTCCAGATGCGCCGGTCGGTGCACACCGCGTGCCGGTCGGTCTCCACCACCGTGGCGCCGTGCCGGGCGGCGATGTCGCGCACCCGCGCGTTGAACGCGGTGATCCGGGGCGCCAGGCGGCGGGCGAGCGGGGCGATCGCGCCCACATCGGGGTAGGTCAGGGTGGCGACCCGGGCTCCCGTGGCGGTGAGCGCGCCGATCATCCGGTCGAGGTGGTCGGCGACGGTGTCGACGTCGCACCGGGGTCGGATGAGGTCGTTCAGTCCGGCGACGACGGTGGCCAGGTCGGGTTCCATCGCCAGGGCCGGTGCGAGCTGTCCGGCGTGGATCTGGCCGATGCGTTTGCCGCGCACGGCGAGATTGGCGTACTCCAGGCCGGGGCTGTGCGGGGCGAGCCGCTCGGCGAGGCGGTCGGCCCAGCCGCGGTGCCCGTGCCGGTCGTCGCCGTCGCCGATCCCCTCGGTCTGGCTGTCGCCGAGGGCGACATAGCGTGCGTACATGGGCTCCTCCCTCCCCACCGGGCCGAGAGCACGGTACCCGATCGGAGGACGGTGACGGCGGCCTCGCGGCGCTCGACGGACGGCCACCGTGTGCACGGTCGGCGTAGTCTGGCCGGGAATGAACACCGCACTGCTCGTCACCGTGATCGTCGTCTGGGTGGGCACCGGACTGGTGACCGGCCTCTGGATGATCCGCCGCGGACACGACCCGGTTCTGGATGGCCGTGGCGGTGGCGTTGGGGCCGTTGTTCGTGCCCTCCGCACTGGAGCGCGCGGAGCGCCGCCCAGTGGGCTCCGACCCCGCCGACGGATCCGGGGCCGGATCCGCGGTGCGCGCGGCACGGTGAGCGGCCACCGCCGGGGTGGGGAAGGTCGTTCGTCGCCGTCCCCGCCGGGGGAGACGGTGTAGCCCGACCGGGCCAGTTTTCCCGGCGCGCCCGCCGAGCACGGCGATGTGCCGGCGCCGATCGGGTAACCGGGCCCGACAGTGCCGGTGCGGGTCGAAGGGGGTGCCGAGGTGACGCGGTCGCGATCCCCGTCCCCGTCCGGGCACCACCGACTGCCGGTGCACGAGGTCGTGCTCCTGCTGGGCAGCGACCGGCACCGGGGCCTGGGCACCCGGGAGGCCGCCGACCGGCTCGGGCGGTTCGGGCCGAACACCCTGCCCTCCGCGGCGCGCACCGGACCATTCCGGCGTGCCCTGCGCCAGTTCCACCACCCGCTGATCTACGTACTGCTCGTCGCGGGGGTGATCACTGTCGCGCTGGGTCAGCACGTCGACTCGCTGGTGATCTTCGGCGTGGTGGTGATCAACGCGCTGGTGGGGTTCGTCCAGGAGTCCCGGGCCGAGGCCGCGCTCGAAGGTCTGCGGTCGATGGTGCGCACCGACGCCCGGGTGATCCGGGACGGGCACGAACGGACCGTGCCGTCGGCCGACCTCGTGCCCGGCGACCTCGTCCTGCTGGAGGCCGGGGACAAGGTGCCCGCCGACCTGCGGCTGACCCGCACGGCGGAACTGCGGGTGAACGAGTCGGCGCTGACCGGCGAATCCTCCCCGGTGGCCAAGGACGAGGTCGTGCTGCACGACGACGTCCCGGTGGCCGACCGGGGCAACATGGCCTACTCGGGCACCCTGGTGACCACGGGTGGCGGGGCCGGGATCGTCGTCGCCACCGGCACGCAGACCGAACTGGGCGCGATCCACCGGCTGGTCGGCGCCGCGGAGGATCTGCGGACACCGCTGACGGCGAAACTCGCCGGGTTCAGCCGGATCCTGACCGTCGGCATCCTCGCCCTGGCCGCCGTCACGTTCGGGGTGGGGCTGCTGCGGGATCAGGACGCGGTGGAGACGTTCGTCGCCGCGATCGCGCTCGCGGTCGCGGCCATTCCGGAGGGGCTCCCGGCGGCGGTCACCATCACGCTGGCCATCGGCGTGTCCCGGATGGCCCGGCGGCGCGCGGTGATCCGGCGCCTGCCCGCGGTGGAGACACTGGGCGGCACCACGGTCATCTGCTCGGACAAGACCGGCACCCTCACCGAGAACCGGATGACCGTGCGGGCCCTGTGGACCCCCGGCGGGGTGTACGAGGTGACCGGTTCCGGTTCCGCCCCGGAGGGGACGGTGCGGGACACCGCGGGCGCACCGGTGCCCGTGGAGTCCGACGAGGCGCTGCGCTGGTCGCTGCTGGCCGGTGCGGCGTGCACCGACGCCACCCTCGGTGAACACGACGGGCGGTGGGAGACCACCGGCGACCCGACCGAGGGGGCGATGCTGGTGGCCGCCGCGAAGGCGGGCCTCGGGCCGCGTCGGGTCGCCGGGTCGCTGCCCCGGGTGGCGACGATCCCGTTCAGCTCCGAGCGCCGATACATGGCGACCCGGCACCGCGACACCTCGGGCGAGCCTTCCGGGCACGTGGTGCTCGTCAAGGGGGCGCTGGAGCGGGTGTTGGAGCTGTGCGACGCGCAGCTGGACCGCGACGGGACGGTCCGGCCCCTGGACACCTCCGCCGTGCGGAGGGCGGCCGACGACCGGGCCGGGCGGGGGATGCGGGTGCTGGCGACGGCGGCGCGGTGGGAGAGCGGTCCCGGCGACACCGAGGTCCGCGCGGCCGACGCTGCGGGGGAGGACACGCTCGGTACGGAGATCGTGCCGGGAAGCCTGGTGCTGACCGGGTTCCAGGCCATGCTCGACCCGCCGCGCGCCGCGGCGATCGACGCGGTGGCCGCCTGCCACACCGCCGACATCACGGTCAAGATGATCACCGGGGACCACGCGGCGACCGCCACCGCGATCGCCGACCGGATCGGCCTGTTCGACGGCCACCCACACACCGACCGTGCGGTGTTGACCGGTTCGGACCTGGACGCGGTGCCGGCCGAGGAGTTCCCGGACGCCGTGCAGCGGGCGGGTGTGTTCGCGCGGGTCTCGCCGGAACAGAAACTGCGGCTGGTGGAGGCGATGCAGACCCGGGGACACGTGGTCGCGATGACCGGGGACGGGGTCAACGACGCGCCCGCACTGCGGCAGGCCGACATCGGCATCGCCATGGGGCAGACCGGTACCGAGGTCGCCAAGGACGCGGCCGACATGGTGCTCACCGACGACGACTTCGCCACCATCGAGGCCGCCGTCGAGGAGGGCCGGGGCGTGTTCGACAACCTGACGAAGTTCATCGCCTGGACGCTGCCCACCAACGTCGGCCAGGGCCTGGTCATCCTGTCCGCGATCGCCGTCGGTGCCGTGCTGCCGATCCTGCCCACCCAGATTCTGTGGATCAACATGACCACCGCGGTCGCGCTGGGGCTGATGCTCGCCTTCGAGCCCAAGGAAACCGGGATCATGACCCGGCCGCCCCGTGACCCGGGCCGTTCGCTGCTCACCCGCGCACTGGTGGTGCGCACCCTGCTGGTGGGTGCCCTGCTGGTCGCGGGCTCGTGGTGGCTGTTCCGGTGGGAGCTGACGCAGGGCGGTGCGAGCCTGCCCGAGGCCCGCACCGCCGCGCTGAACGTGTTCGTCGTGGTCTCGGCGTTCTACCTGTTCAGCTGCCGGTCCCTGGTCCGTCCGGCGTGGCGGGTCGGACCGTTGTCCAACCGGTGGATCCTCGTCGGGGTCACCGCGCAGGCGCTGGCGCAGCTCGCCCTCACCTATCTGCCCGCCCTGAACGCCGTGTTCGACACCGCGCCCCTCGGGGTGGACGTCTGGCTACGGATCCTGGCGATCGCCGTGATCACCACCCTGGTGGTGGCCGTGCACAAGCGGGTCAGCGCAGTGCCGCCACGGTGACGCGGGCGGCCTCGGCGAGCAGGGTGTCGTCGTACTCGGCGTCCGGCCGGGCGCGGTCGGACAGCACCACGAGCACGATCGGCGCCCGCTCCGGCGGGTACAGCACCGCGATGTCGTTGCGGGTGGCGTATCCGCCCGCGCCGGACTTGTCCTCGACCTGCCAGTCGTCCGGCACGCCCGCCTGGATCAGGTCTGCGGTCAGCGGCGGGTTCCGCATCGCCTCGCGCAGGATCGTCCGCTTTCCGGGCGCGAGCACGTCGCCGAGCACGAGCTTCCGCAGGTTGGTGGCGAGGGCCCGCGGGGTGCTGGTGTCCCGGATGTCGCCCGGTGCGGTCTCGTTCAGCTCGGGTTCGTACCGGTCGGCGTGCGAGACGGTGTCGCCGAGTTCGCGCAGTGCCCGTTGCAGCCCGGCGGGTCCGCCCACTTCGTCCAGCAGGAGGTTCTGGGCGGTGTTGTCGCTGTTCCGCACGGCCGCCTCCAGCACCGCGCGCAGCGTCATCCCGGTGTCCACGTGCTGTTCGGTCACCGGGGAGTGGGATATCAGGTCCTCGCGGCTGTAGGTGATCGGCTCGTCGAGCCCGTCCAGGGTGGTGCGTTGCAGCACGGCCATGGCGGTGAAGGGCTTGATCGTGGAGCAGAACGCCCAGCGCTCGTCGGCGCGGTGGGTGATCTCCGTACCGCTGCCCGTGTCGAGGGCGTACACACCGAGCCGGGCCGAGTAGCGGCGCTCCAGCTCCGCGAAGTCCGGCCGCGCGGGGGAGTCCACCCGCTCACCGACCGGCGTCGTCGGTGACTCCCGGGGGCCGGGTGTCGGGTGTGCGGCCTGCTGCGGCGCACAGCCCACCAGTGTCACCAGCAGCAGGGCCGGAACGGACCTGGTCAGGAATCGCATCGTCGCTCCTCTCCGGATCGTGCTGTCGAATACCTGCGCAGTCTCGACCGGAGGCGGTGATGCCGTCCAAGACACGAAGCGGCGGTTCCATACCGGATCCGCATAATGGTGGTGTGGACCTGGTCAGTGGCTGCCGTGCCTTCGTGGCGGTGGGCGAGTCCGGTGGCTTCCCCCGCGGGGCCGCCGCCCTCGGGATTCCGCAGCCGGTGGCCAGCAGGCGGATCGCCGCGCTGGAGGAGCACCTCGGTGACCGGCTCTTCGACCGTTCCGCCCGGCGTGCGCACCTCACGCCGTTCGGGCGGGACATGCTGCCGTGGGCGCAGCGGCTGGTGCACCTCGCCGACGCGATGGAGCGGGACGCCGACCGGGCCCGGCTCCGCCCGGTGTCGGTGGCGGTTCCGGACCTCTGCCGGAGTCGGGACCTCGCCGAGCTCGACAGGGAGGCCCGTGCGCAGGAACTGTTCCTCGAGTTCCGCCCGGCGCCACCCGGGCGGCGCTCCGAGCTGCTGCGTGCCGCCGACGTCCGCGCCGCGCTCGTCGCCGTGCCCGCGGACGAGGCCACCTGGACCGAATCCGGCCCGCGGATACGAGATCAGCGCGGACGTCGGCGACGAGGCGGAGCGGCTCCGCGCCACGCTGTCGAACCCGATCGCGCGGTGTGTGGGGGTCGAGCGGACGTGAACACGGCACGGCTGGTGGCCGACCTGGCCACCGAGCTCGACGAGGGCGGACTGCGTGGGTCGTTCCTGGTCCGCGACCTGCACACGGGTCGGGAGGTCGGCATCGAACCGGACCTGGCGTTCCCGCTCGCCTCGCTGATCAAGGTGCCGTTGGCGGCGGTGACCCTGGACCGCATCCGGCGCGGGGAGCTCTCCGGGGACGACGTGTTGGAGGTACGGCCCGGGCGGGACTCCACGCCCGGAGGGACGGGAACGACGCGGTTCCGGCACCCGGCGTGGGTCGCGCTCGACGATCTGCTCTCCCTGGCGTTGACGATCAGCGACAACCTCGCCGCCGACACCCTGTTCGGGCTCACCCCGCCCGCCGAGGTGACCCGGGCGCTGCGCGACTGGGGACTGCGGGGGATCACCGCCCGGCACCTCGTCGACGACCTGGCGCGCACCCCGGAGGAGCGGTTCGAACCGGACCGTGCGCACCTGGCGCACTCGCTCGCGATCGGCGCCGCCACCGCCGGGCGCGGTCACCACATTCCGCAGCTCGACGTGACGCGGGCGAACTCCGGCTCGGCGCGGGCGTTCGCGGACCTGCTCCAGGCACTGTGGACGGCGTCGGCGATCCCCGACGAGGTCGCCGGGCGGGTGCGGGAGCTGATGGCGGCCAACCTGATCCGGCACCGGCTCGCGCCCGACTTCACGTCGGATGCGGCGAGTTGGGCGTCCAAGACCGGGACGGTGCTCAACCTCCGCCACGAGGCCGGGGTGGTCGAGCACGCCGACGGCCGTGCCTTCGCCGTCGTCGCCCTCACCGAGTCCCACATCCCGGCGGTGCGCCAGCCCGAGGCGGAGACCCTCATGGCCCGCGTCGCCCGCCTCCAGCACGACCACCTCCGCTGGTGACCGGGGTCGACTTTGTATGCTCGAGAAATGACCTCGGAGAGGCAGAAGCTCGAGCGTCTTGTGCGGCAGTTGCCTGACGAGCAAGTGCCGCATGTACTGGAAGCTGTCCGGCGGCACCTGCGTCCGGCGCGGGAATCGCCTTGGCCACCGGCGTGGTTCGGCGCGGCCATGGGACATCGCCGCGACACGTCCGAACGGGTTGACCAGCTGCTGGCGGACGGGTTCGGCCACTAGCGCACACCTGCGACGACATCCCTGTTTCCGTGATTCGCCGTGCCCGTCTCCTCTCACCACGCCGGGCCTGCGGGGGTATTCCCTGAACGGCTGAGTTCGTCGGCGAAGCCCTGTCGCCACGACGGGTGGCCCGGTTGCCAGCCGAGTTCGCGTTTCGCCTTGGCGTTGGAGAAGGCCCGCCCCTCGGTCATCATGCCCACCAGCATTTCCCCGGCCACCAGCCGGGCCAGCCACGTGGGGATGCGCCGCGGGGGTTTCGCCCCGGCGCATCGCGCGAGGTGCGGTAGCCATTCGCGGACCGGTGCGGGGTCGTCGTCGACGATGTTGAACACGCCGGTCGCCCGCTGTTCGACGGCGAGGACGGTGGCCTCGGCCGCGTCGTCGAGGTGCACCCAGGAGAAGTGTCCGGTGCTGTCCCCGACGAGCGGGAACAGGCGTTTGCGCACCAGCCGCACCTGGTCGTCGGTGGCGCCGGGCCCGTAGAAGCTGCCGTAGCGCAGCACCCCGCCGCCCGCCGCGGTCACCACGTCTTCCAGGTGGTTGACCGCCGTGGTGCCCTCCAGCACCTCCAACGGGTCGTCCTCGGTTTTCACCCAGCCGCCCCGGCGGATCCCGTTCATACTGCCGTGGCTCTGCGCGAGGACGTGCGAGACACCGGCCGTCGCGGCCGCGGCCAGCAGGTTGTCGACGCCCTCGCTGCGCAGCCGGTTGGTCGTCGCGAAGAACCGGTCGGGCCTGCGGAAGTCGGGTTTCCCGGCGTGTGCCGGGGACAGGGCCGTCATCTGGTTCACCACCGTGTCCGGCCGGGCGGCGGTCACCGCCGCCTCGACCGCGGCCGCGTCCAGGCCGTCCATCACGACACCCTCGGCGCCCAGTTGCTCCAACATCGGCAGCCGGTCGGCGTTGGTCGTCGTCGCCGTCACCTGGTGTCCCCGGGCCACCAGCCGCGGCACCAGCCGACGCCCAAGGACACCGCTGCCGCCCGCCACGAACACGCGCATCACGTCCACCTCCCGATCCGGTACTGCTCCCGCTCCGGAGACGAGCCGGACCGGCGGTCTGTGACACGGCCGGGCCGACTACGCCGTCTCCGGTGACCGCAGACCCAGGGACCCGGCGGTCTCGACGAGGATTCCCCGCAGCCAGCTCCGGAAGCTCTCGTCCACCAACCACGGGTTCCAGATCATGTCGATGCCGATGGGGCGGACGGGGAACGGGAACTCCTCGATGCGCAGCCCGAGGGAGTCCCGCAGGGCGGAGGCCGCCCGCAGCCGGTGCAGCGCCACCCCTCCGGACCCGGCGACGACGTGCGGGATCAGCAGGTAGTCCGACACCCGGTCGCGCACCGTGTACGCCAGGCGGTGCTCGTCCAGCACGTCGTACGGGAAGATGCGCTGCGCCGCGTCGAACACCACGTGCGGCAGACTCGTCAGCAGGTCGGTGGCGCTCGCCTCCGCCGGGGCGTCCGGGCCGGCGATGACGACCCACCGGTCGTCGTAGAGGTGTTCCCGGGGGTGCGGTGACGCGGTGGTGTCGGACAGCAGCAGCACGTCGCTGCCCTCGTCGGTGAAGGTGTCCTCGGACACCGCCGTGGCGGTCCGCAACCGGAGTGTCGCGTTCGGCGCGCGGCGGGCCACCAGCCGCGCGAGGGTGCTGCCGAGGACCAGCGCCTTGCTGGTCGTCATGGTCACGGTGATCACGCGGTGGTCGACGGCCGGGTCGAAGGAGGGCGGGTCCACGAGGTGCGCGGTGCGGTGCAGGGCCTGCCGGAGCGGGACGACCAGCTCGGCGCCGCGCGGGGTGAGCGTGGTGTCGTTGCCGCGCCGTACGAGCAGTTCGTCGCCGAGCAGCCGCCGCATCCGGCGCAGGGCGTGGCTCATCGCGGGCTGGGACAGCCCCACCCGGGACGCCGCCCGCGTCACCGACCGCTCCTCCAGCAGCGCCAGCAGCGGCACCAGCAGGTTGAGATTGATCGAGGCCAGGCGCGCGAGCTCCGGGTCGGTCGCGGACGTCTCGTGCTCGCTCATGCACGTCTCCCGGGAGTCGGTGTGCGGGGCCGTTGACGACGTCGTCATCGACAGCGTGCATGTCGATGATGCCAGGGATTCATTGGACCACAACCGTACGCCCGTCCTAGGCTGCCCGGTACCGACACCTCCGCCGCCGCGGGATCCCGACCCCGTCGGCGATCCGCCGTGCGGCACACACCCGGGGTGTCGATCCCGACCACGGAGGAATCATGCGGATCGTGCTGGACCGGCCGCGCTGTGAGGGCCACGGCCTGTGTGAGGAGGCGGCGCCGCACCTCATGCATCTCGACGACGACGGCGAACTGATCCTGGACCGGGAGATGGTCGACGACGACGCCGACGCGGCGAAGGCCGCAGTGCGCGTGTGCCCGGTCGCCGCGCTCCGGCTCGAATGACGGTGTCCCGGATGGACCGGGTGGTCGTGGTCGGCAACGGGATCGCGGGGCGCACCGCGTGCGACTCCCTGCGCGACTCCGGATTCGACGGGGAGATCACCGTCGTCGGCGCCGAACACCACCCCCCGTACAGCCGCCCCGCGTTGTCGAAGGCCGCGCTGGTCGACGGCGGCGAGCTGACCGCGCACCGGCTGCCCGACCCGACGCACGGCGCGACGGAGCTGTTCGGGACCCGGGCGAGGCACCTCGACGTCGAGCGCAGACGCGTCTTCCTCGACGACGGGACCGACCTGCCCTACGACGGACTCGTCATCGCCTCGGGCTCGCGGGCGCGACGGCTCGCTGCCGGGGACGGCGACGGGCAGGCCGAGGGTGCCGTCGACGAGGTGACACTGCGCGAGCTGGACGACGCGGTCGCGCTGCGGCGCAGGCTGGCGGGCAGACCGTCGGTCGCCGTGGTCG
This sequence comes from Saccharomonospora iraqiensis subsp. iraqiensis, assembly GCF_000430445.1. Lineage (GTDB taxonomy): Bacteria > Actinomycetota > Actinomycetes > Mycobacteriales > Pseudonocardiaceae > Saccharomonospora > Saccharomonospora iraqiensis. Next base: position 23,614 of record NZ_KE387086.1, on the reverse strand, counting down.
GGGACGGCCCGCTCGGCACGGAGATCGCCTCCGGCTGCCTCGCCGCCGGCTGCGAGGTCACCCTGGTCTCGCGCGGCCGTCCGCTGGCCGACCAACTGGGGCCGTACCTGTCCGACCTGTTCACCTCCGCCGCACGCGAGCACGGGCTCCGCCTCGCGTACGCCCGGTCGGCCGGGGTGGCGAGCTCGGGCGGACACCCGGTCGTCGTCCTGGACGACGGCGCGCACCTCGAAGCGGAGCTGGTGATCTCCGCGGTGGGCGACGTCCCGAACGTCGGGTGGTTGGCCACCAGCGGGCTGCTCACCGACGGCGAGCTGCGGGTCGACACGCGCGGGCGCCTCCGCCCGGACATCGTCGCCGCGGGCGACGTCGCGGCGTTCCCCACCCGGCACGGCATCCGGCGCGTTCCACTGTGGACCAGCGCCGTCGAGCGGAGCAGGGGCGCGGCCGCCGCGCTCGTACACGGCGACGCCGCCGCCGAGGTCGACTTCCACCCGTACTTCTGGACCGAACAGTTCGGCCTGAGCCTGAAGGCCTGCGGCACCCTGCCCGCGCCGGGCGTCCCGGAGGTCGTCGACGGCGATCCCGCGACCGGCAGGGCGCTGCTGCGCTGGCCCCGCGACGACGGTGCGGGCACCGCGGTCGCGCTCAACTACCGGTACCCGGTGCCGAAACTGCGCCGACTGAGCCGCGCCACCCTCGGGGACGGCATCTGACCCCGGCTTAGCCGGGGCAAAGCTACGTTGAAGCCGTTGCTGAGTGGTTCGACGAGGTCGCGGTGTAATCTCTCGGGCGTCAATCGGACGTTTGGAGGCGGTGCGTTTCCTGCCCAGTCACGTCAGCGATGACTTCGAAATCCTTGTCGACATGGAGAACGGCAAGGCGATCCAGTTCGGCGATCGCGGCTATGAGGATGTCCGGTACAGAGGGAGCCCGATGGTGCCCCGCGTGTGCCAGCCGCTTTTGTACTTCGACAGCGCGCCGCTCTGCGGCGGGTGTAATGCTCGCGAGAGGCATGAGCGCAACAGGCGGCATCTCAACACGATTAGTCCAGTCGGTAACGCCCTGTGCCGAGTACCCGATCTCAAGGATCGTCGGGGTCGCGACCTGTACCAGTCCGCGTTCGATACGCCGGGACCACAAATCCGCATCCGGGCTCGCGCCGAGGCGCGCGAGTGCTGACTTGTCGATCAGCCATGCCGTCTCGATCACGACCAGGCTCCACGCATCAGATCTTCGTCCGCTAGGTCGGTGAACTTGGCGAATTGATCGGGCGTCACCACACCAGACCCACGGACGGCGTCCTTGGCGATCTGCCGACGCAGATATTCCCCGCGAGAGAGGCCGAGAGCGGCAGCGCGTTCGTCAATGTATTGCAACTCGTCATCAGGTACGTTGCGGATAAGTACGTCAGTCAAGGGAGCCACCTCCGATAGCAGAGGATATCATGTTCCCGTCGGTCTGCGCCGGTCTCGCCTCCGGTGGCTCTCCGATCGCGGTGTGTGACGCCGATGGAACCTCCCATGTTAATCGCCTGGGTGGGCCAGTACCGACGAGCCCTTGCCAAGAGTGCGACCGGCCGCGGTGCCGCCGGTCGGAACCGGAGCGGCACCGCGGCCGTCGGCGCGACAAGTCTCAGGCGGGCTCGACGCCGACCACGGGCAGCCGGTCGAGGCTGCGGGTCATGTTGCCCAGCAGGCGCACCGGCTCGCCGATCGTGTACCGCCGGACGTGCCGGGCGAGCGCACCGAGGACGGCGGACGCCTCCAGCCGGGCGAGGCCCTGTCCGGCGCAGCTGTGCACGCCGTAGCCGAACGAGAGGTGGTCGACCGGGTTGCGCCGGACGGAGAAGGTGTCCGGGTCCTCGTAGTGGCGCGGGTCCCGGTTGCCCGCGCCGAACAGCACCGCGACCTGGGATCCGGCGGGCACGGGTGTTCCCGCGATCTCGACGTCCCGGGTGGCCCGCCGGCCGAAGGCGTGGATCGGCGCCTCGTACCGCAGCACCTCGTTCAACGCGGCGGGGATCAGGCCCGGGTCGTCGCGGATCAGGTCGAACTGGTCCGGGTGCTCGGCGAACAGCCGGACGGCGTTGCCGATCGCGGCGATGGTGGTGTCCATCCCGGCGGCGATGTACTGGTGGATGATCATGCCGCAGTTCTCGTACGGGATCTCGCCGCGGTCGGCCGCCTCGAAGATGGCCCGGCCCATGCTGCCTTCGGTCAGGTCCTCCGCGCGGGCGGTGTGTGCCCACTCGAAGAGCTCACCGGCCGGCGGGAAGGCCGCCCGGGTGCGTGCGTTGTCCGGGCCGAGGCAGTCGAACGCCGCCGCGCCCCACCGGAGGATATTCTCCCGGGCGGTGCCCTGAACACCGATGAGGTCCGCGACCACCGCGAGCGGCAGTGCCCGGGCGAGGTCGTCCATCGCGTCGAACGACCCGCGTGCGACGAGGTCGGCGACCATGGTGTCGGCCTTGCCCTCGATGTCCCCCTTGAGTGTGCGCAGCGCGCGGGGCGCGAGGTTCTCGGTGAGGACCGCACGCAACTTCTGGTGGTCCGGCGGGTCGGTGGTCAGGGTGGTGCCGACGAGGACCTCGTTCATCCGGTCGTTGAAGGCGACGGTGTCCGAGGAGAAGCTCTCCCAGTCGGCCAGCACCTCCCGGATCGCCTCGTACCGGGTCACGGCGTACACCCCGACCGTGTCGAGCCGGACGACCGGGCTCTGGTCCCGCAGGTCCGCGAAGTACGGGTACGGGTCCCGCAGGACCTCGTCGGCGAACAGGTCGAGATCGGACGAGGCCCGTGTGTCCACAGCCATCGGGGCACCTCACATGCTGGTCGGGCTCGCGACGGTGCCGCGTCGCACCGTCGCGGAACGCTGATCGGGTGGCGGGCGCGGCGCGGGGCGGAATCCGTGGCCGGACCGTGTCGGCACGCCGTGCACCGCTGGCCACATTCAACGGCCCCCCGGGCCATGACACAAGTGAATACTGTGCATGGCACGGATGCACGAGGTGGATGTCAGTCGAGCAGCGGGAGCGCCATCCAGATCGCGACGCCGACCAGCGTCCCGGCGAACAGCCGGTCGATCAGCCGGCGCGACCGCGGGCTCCGGAACAGCGCGGTGAGCGTGCGGCCGCCGAACGTCCAGACGAGGAAGGCGACGAGGTTGTTCGCCGTGAACACCAGGGTGACGAGCAGGATCGGCAGTGCGCCGTCGTTCTCCGGGGGATACAGCGCCTGGCCGAACATCACGGCGATGATCGAGTACGCCTTCGGGTTCAGCAGCAGCACGACCGCCCCGGCCCGGAACCCGATGCCGGGTTTCCCGTCCGACGTCGGGTGAGTGCCCGGATCCGTGTTGTCGCGTGCGGTCTTCAGGAAACCGAATGCCAGCCAGAGGACGTAGACGCTGCCGGCGGCGCTGAGCACCGTCGGGAGAACGGGGTGTTCGAGAAGCGTCGCTCCCAGGCCCAGTCCGATCAGCAGGGTGACCAGGAACGTGGCGACGTGGTAGCCCACGAGCGCCGGGACCGCGGCCCGGGGCCCCCTGGCGGCGCCGATCGCGGCGAAGAACGTGTTCCCCGGACCGGGGCTGTAGGCGAGGGGGAACAGGAACACCAGCAGTGCGGGGAGCATGTCCGCGCTCATGCGGGTCGACCGACGATCGGGTGGATCATGCGGTGATCATCCGACGTGCGCTCGTCCCGGCGCTGGCGGAAATCGGCCGGGACGATCCGGGGAACCGGCCCCGGGGACCGTTCCGGAGGCACCTGTCCGTCGATCGTGGCCCTCGGCGGATCGGACCGGGCTCGGGCATCCTGGTGTCGTGGGAGGAAGCCGCACAGGTCCCCACCGGCAGGAGCATCCACAGCCCGGAGGTGCCGCATGACCAGTTCGTCCGACCAGGCGCAGTTGACCGGCGACTACACGATCGATCCCGAGCACACCCGCATCGGGTTCGTCGCCCGGCACGCGATGATCACCAAGGTGCGGGGCTCGTTCACCGAGTTCGAGGGCACCGTCCACGTGGACGGCGAGAACCCCGCCGACTCGTCCGCCGAACTCACCATCCGGGCCGCGAGCATCGACACCCGCAACGCCGACCGGGACGGCCACCTGCGCAGCAACGACTTCCTGGCGATGGAGGACTATCCGGAAATCACGTTCCGGTCCACCGACATCGCCCGGACGGGCGAGGACACCTTCGACGTCACCGGTGACCTCACCGTCCGGGGTGTGACCCAGCGGGTGACCATCCCGTTCACCTTCGAGGGGCAGGCCGTCGACCCGTTCGGCAACAGCCGGATCGGCTTCGAGGGCTCGACCACGATCAACCGCCAGGACTTCGGGGTGCGGTGGAACGCCCCGCTGGAAACCGGCGGTGTGCTCGTCGGCGACAAGGTCGTGCTCGAGTTCGAGGTCTCCGCCATCAAGCAGAGCTGACGCGGTCGCGGAGCTGAGCGGTGAAGAAATCGATGACACCGGCGGCGGATGGCCACCCTGTGGGTGATTACGGGAGACCGTTGCGGTTCGGTGTGTTCCTCACTCCGGATGCCGGGGCGGTGGAGCATGTCCTGACCGTGGCGACGACCGCCGACCGGCACGGGCTCGACCTGATCGGCATCCAGGACCACCCGTATCAACCGGGGTTCCTGGATGCCTTCGCCCTCATGGCCACCGTCCTGGCCCGGACGGAGCGGGTCCACGTCTTCCCGGACGTCGCCAATCTCCCCCTGCGGCCCCCGGCCGTGCTCGCCAAAACCGTGGCCGGCCTGGACCTGCTCTCCGGTGGGCGCGCGGAACTCGGCCTCGGTGCCGGTGCGTTCACGAAGCCCATCCGTGCCATGGGTGGGCCGGTGCGGAGCCCGGCTGAGGCCGCCGACGCGTTGATCGAGGCTGTCGCCGTCATCCGGGCTCTGTGGTCGGATGTGCCGTCCGTCCGGATCGACGGCACGTACTATCCGGTGGACGGTGTGCGGCCCGGTCCTGTGCCCGCGCACCGGATCGGTCTGTGGCTGGGTGTGTCCGGCCCGAGGCTGCTGGCTGAGGTCGGGCGCTCCGCCTGCGGGTGGGTGCCCACTTCGAGCTACGTCCCACCGCACGATCTTCCCGCCAAACATGCCCGCATCGACGCGACCGCACAACGGTCCGGTCGCGACCCGGCTGAGATCGCACGCGTCTACAACGTGTTCGGCACCGTCACGGACGGACCCTCCCGGGGATTCCTCCGCGGGCCCACCGACCAGTGGATCGACCAGATCACCGAACTCGTGCTGGAGTACGGGATGGACAGTTTCGTGCTCGGAACGGAGGGTGACGACCTCGCCCAGATCCGTCTCTTCGCCGAGGAGATCGCTCCGGCGGTGCGCGCAGCGGTCGCCGACGAACGCGGGTGACGGATTCGCCGGCCGGGACGGCACCGGGGACTACGGGACGACGAGGTCGGGTGCGGTGGGCCGGACGCGGACGGTGACCGGCAGTTCGCACAGGTAGTCGCCGTCGGCGTGGACCGGGACTGCGGCAGCGATTGCTGCCGTTTGCCGTTACTAACGTGATCCGGTAGCATCAGGTTGTGATCCAGTCGTTCGCGGACAAGCACACGCTCCAGGTCTGGGAACGACGCCGCACCAGACTTCATCCCGATACACAGCGGCTCGCGTGGAACAAGCTCGCGATGCTCAACCGTGCGGCGTCGCTTGACGATCTGCGCGTGCCGCCCGGCAACCGACTCGAGCGACTCCGCGGTGATCGGGCGGGCCAGTACAGCATCCGGATCAACCGCCAATGGCGCATCTGCTTTCGCTGGACTGGTGCAGGTCCGGAACAGGTCGAGATCACCGACTACCACTAGTAGGAGGAACGCCATGAGTGAGGACAAGGTGATGGCGCCGACCCACCCCGGCGTCATCCTGCGCGAGGAATTCCTCGAACCGATGGATATCACCGACTACCAGCTCGCCAAGGCCATCGGCGTCCCGCAGACCCGGATCAGCGCGATCACGCACGGTCAGCGCCGCATCACGGCCGACACAGGTCTCCGACTGTCCCGTTTCCTCGGCATGTCCGAGGCCTTCTGGACCGGGCTCCAGGAGGATTACGATCGTGAGGTCACCAAGGACCGGATCGGCGCCACCCTGGACTCCATCGATCCCTTCGCGGCCGTGAGCTGACAAGCCCACAGGCCCCCGGGGCCCGGTGTGTGTCGCCACGGGACTACGGGACGACGAGGTCGAGTGCGGCGGGCCGGACGCGGATGGTGACCGGCAGTTCGCACAGGTAGTCGCCGTCGGCGTGGACCGGGACGGCGCGGTCGGCGTCGAGGGTGATCCCGGTGGCCGTGCGGACCGTGACCGCGTCCGAGTGGACGTGCGTCCCGGTCCTCGCCTGGCCGAGGAAGCGGATGATCCGGTGCCGGGGCGCGTCGGCGACGGTGAGTACCTCCAGGGTGCCGCTGTCCAGCCGCGCGGAGGGCACGATGTGCAGCCCGTGGCCGTACCGGCCGGAGTTGGCCACGACCACCTGGTGCCGCCGTGCCGTCGTCGTGCCTGTGTCGGTGGTCAGGGTGAACTCGGGCGCCGACCACCGCAGGATCACGCCGAGCGGGGCGAGCCGGTAGACGAGGTGTCCGGGCAGCCACCGGTTGCGGTTGATCGCCTCGGTGGCCACGGAGTCGACGCCGACGTAGACGTTGCCGAGGACGATGTGACCCGCCGCGTCGAGGACGTCGACGGTGCGGGTGGCGCCGCGGACGAGCATCGCGGCGAGGTCCTCGGCGCCGGTGGGCAGGTCCAGCCCGCGGGCGAGGTCGTTGCCGCGTCCGGCGGGGACGATCGCCATGCCCGCCCCGGTCCCGTACACGCCCGCGGCGACGTCGCGGACCAGTCCGTCGCCGCCGACGGCGACGACCG
>NZ_KE387086.1:8168-16607 GCF_000430445.1 Saccharomonospora iraqiensis subsp. iraqiensis | reverse complement strand
GACCGTGTCGCCGCGCCGGGCGTGGTCGGCGGCGGCCCGGACGGCGTGTTCCCGGCCGTGGGTGGTGACCTCGGTGCAGTCGATGCCGCGTGCGGCGAGCGCCCGGGCGATCGGGCGCCAGATCCGCACCGCCCGGCCACCACCGGCGACGGGATTCAGCAGAGCCGTGTAACCGGGCATCGTGTCAGCCGATCAGGATGCCGGGGTTGAGGATGCCCTCCGGGTCCACCCGGGACTTGACCGCCCGGAGCATGTCCACGCCGACCGGACCGAGTTCGGCGGCGAGGGCCTCGCGGTGGTCCGTGCCGACGCCGTGGTGGTGCGAGATCGCGGCGCCGTGCGCGCGGATCGCGGCGTTGGCGGCCTCCTTCGCCCGTGCCCACTGCGCCACGGGGTCGTCGAGCTGCCGGGTGACGACGGTGAAGTACAGCGAGGCCCCGGTCTCGTAGACGTGGCTGATGTGGCACATGACCAGGTTGGCGCACCCCTGTTCGGTCAACGCCCCCTGCACGGCCTCGGTGACGGCGGTGCGCAGTGTGTCGATGTTCGACCAGAACGTCGCGGTCTCCAGGGTCTCCACGAGTGCGCCGGAGTCGAACAGCGGGTCCCGCAGGTAGGGCCCGCGGAACCGGCCCTCGCGCCACCGTTCGCCGGGGTCGGTGCCGTCGCAGTGGCCGCTGTGGGCGCGCAGCCGTTCGGCGGTGGCGGCGCGGAGGGTCTCCACGTCGTTTGCGGTGCCCTCGTATCCGACGATCATCAGGCAGCCCCCGGATCCGGAGCCGTCCAGCGCGGCGTCCGGGTCGGCGAGGTTGACCGCGGTCTCGGTCTCGTCGGACAGCCGGAGCACGGTCGGGCGGGGTCCGTCCTGCATCAGGGTCCGCAGGGCGGTGGTGCCCGCGTCGAACGAGTCGAACCGCCAGCCCTCGAAGACCCGGGCGGCCGGGGTGGGTCGGATCCGCACGGTGACCGAGGTGATGACGCCGAACGCGCCCTCCGACCCGAGGACCAGTTGGCGCAGGTCCGGTCCGGCGGCCGATTTCGGCGCCGTGCCGAGGGTGAGTGTGCCGCGCGGGGTGGCGACGGTGAGGCCGACGACCATCTCGTCGAACCGCCCGTAGCCGGTGGACGACTGGCCGGCGGATCGGGCACCGGCGTAGCCGCCGATGGTGGCCATCTCGTAGGACTGGGGGAAGTGGCCGAGGGTGTAGCCGTGTCCGGCCAGCAGCCGTTCCGCGGTGACCCCGCGCAGGCCGGCCTGGAGGACGGCGGTGCGCGAGGTCTCGTCGAGCTCCACCAACCGGTCGAGCCGGTGCATGTCGAGGGCGACGAGCCCGTGGAAGCCCGATCGGGTGGGCGCGAGGCCGCCGACGACCGAGGTGCCCCCGGAGAACGGGACGACCGCGACCCGGTGCTCGGTGCAGATCTCCAGCACCCGCACGATCTCGTCGTGCGAGCCGGGGGAGACCACGGCGTCCGGCGCGTCGGAGGCGTCGCCCGCGCGCAGCTTCAACAGGTCCGGTGCGGAGAAGCCGCGGGTGTGCCGGACACGGGCGTCGTGCCCGGTGTCGACGTGGCCGCTGCCCACCGCGGCGCCGAGCGCGTCGAGGAACCCGGCGGGCAGGGCGGTTTCCGGCAGGCGGGCGTCGGCCGGGTCCACGGGTGGTCCGGGTGGGACGGCCCCCAGTGCGGTCATCGCGTCGGCGGCGGCCTCCGGGAGGTGGCCGGGTGCGTCGACGTTGCCCCACAGATACGGGTGGCGGTCGACGGCGGGCAGGTCGTACTCGGTCACTCGCGGGCACCTCCAACTGGTCGCTGTTACACTGTGACACATGGTGTCGCAGCGGCGCAAAGAGCTCGGTGCCGGTCCGGACCCCGCACCGGGGGAGTCCGGGGCGCCCCGCGCCGCCAACGCGATCCCCGAGGACTCCCTCCTGGACGCGGCCCACGACCTGTTGCTGGCCGTCGGGATGCGGCGGATGAGCATGACCGACATCGCCCGGCGCGCCGGCATCTCCCGCGCCTCCCTCTACCGCCGCTGGCCCCACGTCCGCGCCGTGGTGGCCGCCCTGGTCACCCGTGAGTTCGCCGCCCTCGCCGCGCAGGCGCCGGACGTGGGCGGCACCGGGCGGGAGGCCGTCGTGTCCGCGGTGACGCACCTGGTCGGGACACTGCGGGTGCACCCGCTGGTGCGCAAGATCGTCGAGGTGGATCCGGAGTTCCTCATCCCGTATCTGCTGCACCGCACCGGGGCGACCTCGGACGCCCAGCTCGCGATGATCGAGGACGGTCTGCGCCGTGGCCTGCGGGACGGCTCCGTCCGCGCGGGCGAACCGGCGATGCTCGCGCGGTCGGTGCTGCTCACCGCGTGGTCGTTCACCCTCACCGGACCGGTCCTCGTCCCGGACGACTCCTACGACGCGCTGGACGACGAACTCACGCTCCTGCTGGACCGCTACCTGAGGCCCTGAGCGCGCCACCGGATCGGCGTCGTCGGGCCGGAGAACCGGGTGGTGTGGCGGGCCTGGGCCACCACCGAACGGCGAGCGGGCGTGACCGTGTAACACCGGGCCGTGCGGGATCCGACGTCTCCCCGGATGTGGGAGGAAAGGACCGGACCCGTGACAGAAGCACCCGTGGCCGACGATGAGCTCGCCCGTCCCGAAGGGGAGAGCTGGGCGATCGGCAACGCCGCCGATCCCGACCGTCTTGCTGCCGTTCTGGATCAGTCCACCACCACCGCCGGACCCGGCGCGCCCGAGCCGCTCCCGCCGTCCTGGCGGACCACCGTCCGATCCGCTGCCGGGGCGGGGAGCCGCCGATGATCTCGCCACGTGGCTATGCCGTCATCGACACCGAGACGACCGGGCTCGCGACCGGATGGCACCATCGCGTCGTCGAGATCGCAGTGATCCACCTCGATCCCGACGGCACGGTCACCGACGAGTGGTGCACGCTGCTCAACCCCGGCCGGGACCTCGGACGCCAGGACATCCACGGCATCCGCGCCGCGGACGTGCGGCACGCGCCCCGGTTCGACCAGATCGCCGGAGATCTCGTCGAACGACTGCGCGGCCGGCTCGTGGCGGCGCACAACTGGCCGTTCGACGCCGGACACGTGCGCGCCGAGTTCGACCGGATCGGGATCGACGCCCCGGTTCTGCCCGAGGCGGGACTGTGCACGATGCGGGCCGCCGGTGCGGCGATGCCGTGGGCACCCCGCTCCCTGCGGGAGTGCTGTGCCGCGGCGGGATTGCCCGAGCGGGACTGGCACTCCGCCCGCGACGACGCCCTCGCCGCCGCCGGACTGCTCGCCCACCTGATCGCCCGTGCGCCGGAGGTCGTGCAGCCCACCCCCGACCAGTACCGCTTCGTGAGCCGGTCCTGGCCCCGCCTGCCGCTGGGCGTTGTCGCGCCGGTGCGGCGCACCCCGGTGGGGCGGAAGGAGCCGCACTTCCTGGCCCGGCTGGTCGAGCGTCTGCCGCGGGACGAGGAGCCCCGGGTGGACGCCTACTTCTCCCTGCTCGACGAGGCACTGCTGGACCGGCGGATCTCCGGAAGCGAGGCCGACGCGCTCGTCGAGCTCGCCTGCTCCCTGGGTATGGACAAGGGCGATGTGGTCGCCGTGCACCACAGCTACCTGCGTGAACTGGCGCGGGCCGCGTGGGCCGACGGTACCGTCACCGACGCCGAGCGCAGCGATCTCGACACGGTGGCCACCCTCCTCGGGCTGAACGACCGTGTCGCGGCCACTGTCCTCGACGAGGAGCGCCCGACCGGTGCCGGTGGGTCCGACGCACGTGCCGAGGTGACCGTGGGCGGACTGAACCTGCGCCCGGGCGATCGCATCGTGCTCACCGGGGAGATGCGGCACGGTCGCCACGTCCTCACCGAGCGGGCCGAGGCGTGCGGGCTGCGGGTGACCGGATCCGTCAGCGGGAGGACACGCGTGCTCGTCGCGGCGGACCCGGACTCGCAGTCCACCAAGGCCCGCCGGGCCCACGCACTGGGTGTTCCGATCGTGGACGAACACGCCCTGGTCCGCGCGCTCGACTCGATGCCGTCGGCGACCCCGGGGAAGAGCGACGGGACGACACGTCGGGTTGCCACCGCACCGCAGGGCGTCGAGCCGTAAACTCCGGCCGCCAACGTGGCCGACGCCCGGTCGGTGCGCGCCCGCACGGGGAGGATATCGCATGCAGGACCCTTCGGATTCGATGGAGATCGCCGAGCCCAGGGAGAACAGCGGCCGCAGCGATACCGCCGATTCCGCTATCGGGGACCGGTCGCCGTCCAACTCGGACATCGAATCGACGGCACCGACGGTCCTGGCGGAGGTGCTCCCGGGGATCGCTGTCGTCTTCGGTGAAAAGGTCCCGGCGGAACTCGAGCCCGGCCTGATCGACTTCGGGCTCGTGCCGGCCGCCGACCGCGAGCAGATCGCCACAGCCCTCGCCGCGATCGGGAACACGGCGACCGTGGCCGGCAACCTCGGGAACGCTTTCGCCAGCGTGCAGGGGCTCTACAGAATCGATAACGCGACACGGGCACTGCTGAGCTCCGGTGGAACGCTCGCCGTCAAGGATGGCGCGAACCTCGGAACAGTGCTCGCCGACGGCAAGATAGCCGCTCAGGCCCGCTTCATCCCCGTGAGTACGGTGAGCGCGGCGCAGACCGCGGCCGCGATCGGGCCGGCACTGGCCATGGTCGGCCTGCAGATGCAGCTGAGCGAGATCAGGGGTCTTGTCCGGACCAACATCGCACTGACGAGCCAGGTACTCACAACCATCCGCAACGAGCAGTGGGCCGAACTGACGGGCCTCGTGGCCACCGTCGAGCGCGCGGTCGACCGGGCGCAAGAGATCGGGTCGGTCCCCGCCTCGCTGTGGGACAGCATCGCGGGGAGTGAAGCGTCCCTGCGTAAGCAGCGTGAACAGTACCGACTGAACGTCCACCACCACATCGAACAGATGCGCGAGCTCGACCTGCACGGCCGCCGTGAGTATCTCCAGACGAACGCCTCGGCGATCTTCTTCGACGCCAACGCCCTCCTGTCCTCCCTCAAGGCATGGACCGGTTATCAGGCTCTGCACGCCGCGCGGGCGAGAGCCGCCGGACCCGAGGACGCCGGTGAGGCACGGCTCGTCGACGTCATGGCGCGCGAGACTCGCGAGGAGTTCGACTCCGCGCTCGCGGAGACGACGAGCCTCGTCGACTCGCTGACGCGGGAGTTGCGGATCGTCGCCGAGCTTCCCGGTTCCGGCACACTGCCGTTGCCGGGGAGGCGGAGGGACGCGAAGGCGGCCCGCGAGATCTCCGCCCGCCTTCTGGAGGCGCTCGAGCCTCTTGCCGACACTCTCCACCGGCCGGTGCCCCCGATCGAGGCTCCGGGCGTCGTCTGCGCACCCGAATCGCTGGACCTCGAGCCGTACCTCCGCATCCTGCGATGGTTCCTCGAGGACGGTGAGACCCTCCGTGTCCTCGGCTTCCCCGACCAACTCGAGGCCCACGACGCCGTTCCTGCGTTCTTCAGCGGAGCGAAGGGGAAGTTGGCGGCGGCGATCGACAAGGCGGCGGCGAAGACACTGGTCGCCGTCACGGATCGCCGCATCGTCATGACCAGGGCGAGCGCATTCCTCGCGCAGGGCGAGATCGGTCAGGACATCCCGATCGACCGGGTACGTTACGTCCGGGCAGCGACCACACAGGACAGCGGTGGGCGCTCGGCGATCGACCTCATCACGCGCGAGGAGAACATCCGCTGGGCGTTCCACCCGGACATCGACAACACTCACGTGGACGCCCTCGCCGCCGTGCTCGCCGAGTCGATGACGATCCCGGACGTCGAACGCGAGGAGCTGCAACAGCGGCGCTACGCCCCCCTCGAGGCGGGCAACGTTTCGCTTCCCAGCGCTCCCACCGGCCGATTGACGGAGGGTGCGGCTGAAGCGCCCGTACCGGAAGGCGATGTGTGAGGTCGTGACTGACACGGTCTTTGCGCGGCGGCGGGAAACGTGATCAACCTTCTGTACGCACGTCGTGGCCCGGGGCAGGCGGAACCGCTGATCGCTGTCGTGTCGACCGAAGACGAAGCGCGAACCATCGAAGCCGAGGTGGTGGATGGTGAACCCGAGACGCGAGTGGTGTGGGAAACGCACGAGGTGGTAGGTCAGGTCGGCGACGACGTACACATCGTGTTCCTGGCAGCTGGAGGTGACAGCGGTCCGGAAGCGGCAGATCCGATTGCTGTCGGCGTCTTCGCCGACCGTCGCGAGGCCGAGCGTGACCTCGCCGTGCGCGGGACAGGCGACGACAGCGCTCACTACTTCGTCCGCTCACTTCCGCTCGGCTGGCGCCGCCGTGGTTGGCCTTTCGTGGGCCGTCGCTGATTCCGGCATCAGCTCTGTCTAAGTCAACCGCTTGACCGCTGGCCGGGGTGTTCGGTTTGCTGGACACGGAGCAGGAACGGTTCGGTACAGCCGGTGACCACGGTCGGGGGGCCGTGCGTCCGACCGCCTCGTACGGGAGGCGAGCCGTTCCCCGGTCGACGTGTGTCCGGAGGGAATTCATGACCGTCCCGAACACCTCCCCACGGTCCCGGCTGCCGGGCCCGCAGGAGCTGGGCTTCGATCCCGAGGCGCTGCGCGCCCGGTACCGGGCCGAGCGTGACCGCCGGATCCGGCCGGACGGGCCCGCCCAGTACCGGCGTACCGAGGACGAATTCGCCGACTACGCCGCCGACCCGTACGCCGACCCGGCGTTCACCCGGGAGCCGTTGTCCGACCGGGTCGAGGTCCTGATCATCGGCGGCGGGTTCGGCGGCCTGCTCACCGGTGCGCGGCTGCGGCAGGCGGGCGTGGGCGACGTCCGCCTCGTCGAGGAGGGCGCCGACTTCGGGGGTACCTGGCACTGGAACCGTTATCCCGGGATCCAGTGCGACATCGAGTCCTACGTCTACCTGCCGCTGCTGGAGGAACTCGGGTACGTGCCCGGGTGGAAGTACTCCCCGGGCGAGGAGATCCGGCAGCACACCCGGGCCATCGGCCGGCACTTCGACCTGTACCGCGACGTGTGCTTCCAGACCCGGGTGACCGAACTGCGCTGGGACGACGAGGCGGAGGAATGGCTGGTGCGCACCGACCGGGACGACCGGATGCGGGCGCGCTTCGTCGTCTCGGCGACGGGCACCCTGAGCCGCCCGAAACTGCCGGGGATCCCCGGCGTCGAGACGTTCACCGGGCACACCTTCCACACCAGCAGGTGGGACTACGACTACACCGGCGGGGACGCCGACGGCGGCCTGACCGGGCTCGCCGACAAGCGCGTCGGGCTCATCGGCACCGGCGCGAGCGCCATCCAGGTGGTGCCGCACCTGGGACGCGACGCCCGCGAGCTGTACGTGTTCCAGCGCACGCCCTCCACGGTGGACGTCCGGGACAACCGGCCGACCGACCCCGCGTGGGCGGCGTCGCTGACCCCGGGCTGGCACCGGCGTCGCCGGGACAACTTCCTGCGGCTCGTCAGCGGGGGATCCGCCGAGCAGGACCTGGTCGCCGACGGTTGGACCCGCAGCGCCCGGTTGCTGAGCGCCCTGCTGCCGAACGACGCGGACAGCGGACTCGCCCCCGGGGAACGGGAGGCGTGGGACGAGCTCGCCGACTTCCAACGGATGAACGAGATCCGTGCCCGGGTGGACGAGGTGGTCGCCGATCCGGACACGGCCGAGGCGCTCAAACCCTGGTACCGCTACATGTGCAAGCGGCCGACGTTCAGCGACACGTATCTGGACACCTTCAACCGGCCGAACGTCACGCTGGTGGACACCGCCGATCACGGCGGGGTGGAGCGCATCACCGCCGACGCGGTCGTGGTCGGCGACCGCGAGTACGAGGTGGACTGCCTGATCTTCGCCACCGGGTTCGAGGTCGGCATCTCGGGGGTGCTCTCCGGTCTGCTGCCGGTGTACGGGCGGGGTGGGCGCACCCTCACCGGCTACTTCGGTTCCGGGCCGCGCACGCTGCACGGCTTCTACAGCACGCACTTCCCGAACCTGTTCCACCTCGGCCCGATGCAGAACGCCAGCTCGGTCAACTTCGTGCACATCCTGGACGAGCAGGCCACCCACGTCGCCGCGGTGATCGGCGAGGCCCGCGGCCGCGGCGCCCGCCGGGTCGAGCGGAGCGCCGAGGCGGAACGGGCCTGGGGTGAGACCATCCGGGAGAAGGCGCCGGACCAGCACGCGTTCCTGGCCGAGTGCACCCCGGGCTACTACAACAACGAGGGCAGACCACGGCCGCAGAGCCAGCAGTACGGTGACGGACCGGTGGCCTTCCACGAGCTGCTGCGGCGGTGGCGTGCCGGGGGCGGCCTGCGCGAGGTGCTCGTCCCCGGTGGGGACGATGCGCCGCTGGACGACGCGCCACCGGGCGACGCGGGGCCGGG
>NZ_KE387086.1:4171-8068 GCF_000430445.1 Saccharomonospora iraqiensis subsp. iraqiensis | reverse complement strand
CGGGCTCGGCGGCGTCGAACCGGGGGAGGTCCACCTCGACCGCCTCGTCCGCCGGGGCGCCGGTGGCCACCGACAGCAGCGGGTCGGTGTCGCCGAGGTCGAGGTTCCAGTGCCCGGCGCCGTCGTCGCCGTACCGGAAGCCGAGCGACCCGCCGGGCACCACCGGGGCGCCGGTGGCCGCGTCCAGCAGGACGGTTTTGAACGCGGCGTGCTCGGCGTCGCGGTGGTCGTCGAGGTCGGCCGCGGTGAGGAACTTGCCCGGCACGTGGGCACCGTCGCGGGCCTCCAGTTGGATCAGGAACGGGAGGTCGGTGTAGCGCTTCACGTAGTCGGCGAAGTACGGCACCTGCCGCTGCACGAAGAACTCCCGCAGGATCACGTGCCCCATCGCCATGGCCAGTGCGCCGTCGGTGCCCGGCCGGGCGGCGAGCCACTCGTCGGCGAACTTCACGTTGTCCGCGTAGTCCGGGGCGACCGCGATCACCTTCTGGCCCCGGTAGCGGGCCTCGGCCATCCAGTGCGCGTCCGGTGTGCGGGTGACCGGCAGGTTCGAACCCCACATGATGAGATACCCGGCGTCCCACCAGTCGCCCGACTCGGGCACGTCGGTCTGGTCGCCGAACACCTGCGGGGACGCCACCGGGAGGTCGGCGTACCAGTCGTAGAACGACAGCATCGCCCCGCCGAGCAGGGACACGAACCGGGCCCCGGAGGCGTGCGAGACCATCGACATCGCGGGGATCGGGGAGAACCCGGCGATCCGGTCCGGGCCGTACCGCTTGATCGTGTGCACGTGCGCCGCCGCGACGAGTTCGGTCGCCTCGTCCCACGAGGCCCGCACGAGGCCGCCCTTGCCGCGCGCGGCCTTGTACCGCCGGGCGCGGTCGGGGTCTTCGACGATGTCCGCCCAGGCGAGTACCGGGTCACCGGTGCGGGCCTTGGCCTCCCGGTACATCTCCAGCAGCACCCCGCGGACGTAGGGGTAGCGCACGCGGGTGGGGGAGTAGGTGTACCAGGAGAACGCCGCGCCGCGCGGGCAGCCGCGCGGTTCGTACTCGGGCCGGTCCGGGCCGACGGAGGGGTAGTCGGTCTGCTGCGCCTCCCAGGTGATGATCCCGTCCTTGACGTACACCTTCCACGAGCACGACCCCGTGCAGTTCACCCCGTGGGTGGAGCGCACGACCTTGTCGTGGCTCCACCGGTCCCGGTAGAACGCGTCGGCCCGGCGTCCGCCGATCTTGTGCAGTGTCCGCAGGTCCTCGGTGACGTCGGCGCGCGTGAAGAACCGGCGGGTCCGGATCAGCGCGTCGGTGAGTTCGGTGTCCAGGCCCGGTCGGGCGGGGTCGGTGCGGCCGGGGGCGGCGTGGGGATCGGTGTCGGCGCACACGGTGACGGCTCCTCCTGGCGATCGCGGACAGCGGGGTGATCGGCCGGGTGATCTCTGACCGTAGTGGTGGACCGGTGTGGCCGCAGGAGTTCAGGCATGCGGCCCCGCCGGGGCGTCGGTGAGCCGGTCGTGGCCTTCTTCGTGGGCGCGCAGGGAGTGCCGCACGGTGGTCAGGGTGACGGCGAGGGTGGCCGCGGCGACCACGGCCAGCGCGGCGAGCCCGAGTGCGTAGGAGTCGAAGGCGCCGTAGACCGCGCCCATGATCAACGGTGGGAGGAAGCCGCCCAGGCCGCCCGCGGCGCCGACCACGCCGGTGACCGACCCGACCATCGTCGGTGGGGAGAGCAGCGCGACGAGCGCGAACACCGCGCCGCTGCCCGCGCCCAGGGCGACGGCCATGGCGAGGAACGCGATCGTGCCCACGGGCATCAGGTCCGGGGTGAACGCCTGGGCGGCCGCGGTGACCGTGACCACCGCGTAGGACCCGGCCAGCACCCACAGCGGGCCCACCTGGTCGGACAGCCAGCCACCGACGGGGCGCATCAGCACCGCGAGCAGCACGAACCCGGCCATCCGGTTGGCCGCGTCGGCGGGGGCGAGCCCGTAGGCGGTCTCCAGGTAGGCGGGCAGGTAGACGGAGAACGCGACGTAGCCGCCGAAGGCGATCGTGTAGAGCCAGGACGCCTCCCACGTCGCGGACAGCCGCGCGGTGTCGCCCAGTCGGCGGGCCAGCGACCCGGTGGGCACGGACCGTCCGGGGGCGTTGCGCAGCAGGATCGCCGAGACGACGGCGTAGAGCGCCAACACGAGTGCGGTGACCACGAACGGGGTGGCGATGCCGCCCGCGTCCACCAGTTGCACGGCGGTCAGCGCGCTGAGCGCGGTGCCGCCCATGCCCGCGCCGAAGATCCCGATGGCCAGCCCGCGCCTGTGGGGCGGGAACCACGCGTTGACGAACGGCACCCCCACCGCGAACACCGTCCCGCCGAGGCCGAGGAAGAATCCGCCGATCAGCAGCGCGATCAGTGACTCGTTCCCGAACAGTCCGAGGAACAGGACCGGCACGATCGTCAGTGCGGACAGGGCCGGGAACATCACCCGCCCGCCGAACCGGTCGGTCAGCGCCCCGACCGGGATGCGCCCGACGGAGCCGACCATCACGGGCACGGCGACCACCAGTCCCTGTTCGAACGCGCCCAGCCCGAGCCTGTTCTTGAACAGCGGGCCGAGCGGACTGAGCAGCGACCACGCCCAGAAGTTGAGCGCGAATCCGACGGTGGCCAGCACGAGCATCAGCATCCGCCGCCCGTTGGTCACCGGTGGGTCACCCGTTGCGGACGGTGGGGAGTGCTGCGGCACGGCTGGTGATGTCCTCCCCGTCGAGTGGCCCGCCGGGATCGTCGGGGTCCCGGCCGCTGTGTCCCCGCCTGGGTTTCCGCCTGCTCCGCCTGGGTTGTGGTCGTCCGCGGGGACGGTCCGTCACGGTGGGCGACGGACCGATTTCAGGGTGCCGCATCCCGGCGTGCCCGACACATCGATGTGACCCGAAGGGAGGAACACCGCCCGATCCCGACGGGAGATGTGCCGGTGTGGACACGGGACTCCGGGAGCCGTGCGGCGTCCAGTAGCGTCGACGCCCCACCCTTGACGGCCCCCCGGGCCGGGGCGGGGTGGGCGGGTGGTGGTGTGCGTGGGAAGGAGACGGCGTGTCCGGTCCGCGTCACGAGATCGTCCGGTCGCTGAGCGGGCGGCTCGACGAACTCACCGACGAGCTCGTGGCCGACATCCTCGCGGACAACCCGGGTTACCACGACGCGGCGCTGATCCCGCTACGGGAGTTGCGGCGGTCCTGCCGCACCAATCTCGACCGGGTGCTGCAGATCCTCGGCGACGAGGTGCCGTCCGGGCAGGACCCGTACGACGCGGCGGCGCAGACCGGCACACGGAGGGCGGAACAGCGGGTGCCGCTGGACGCGGTGCTGCGGTCCTTCCGCCTCGGCGGCCGGGTGATCTGGCGGGGCATGGTGCGCACGGCACGGGAGGACGACCGGCTGGACCGCGACCGGTTGCTCGAGGTCGCCACCACGGTCTGGACGGTGGTCGACGAGGTCTCCTCGCAGGTGGCGCAGGCGTTCCGGACACGGGAGCTGCAGCTGCAACGGGCCGACGAACACCGCAGGCACGCGCTCGTCGGTGACCTGCTCCGCGGGCGGGGGACGCGGGACCCCGGCTTCGCCGGACGGGCCGCGGCCGAGCTCGGCCTGCCCGCGGAAGGCTCGTACGTGGTGGTGGTCGCCGACTCGGCGGCGGACGGCACCCCCGGTCTCGCGATGCCGCACGACGTGCTCGCCGCGCACGGGGTGCGGTCGGTGTGGGCGCCGAGGGAGCAGACGCTGGTCGGGCTGATCGCACTGGAGGGGCGTGCGGTCGGGGCGGTGTTGGCCCACCTGCGTCCCGGGGTGCGTGCCCGGGTGGCCGCGGGGCCCGTCGTCCCCGGGCTGGCCGAGGTC
>NZ_KE387086.1:0-4071 GCF_000430445.1 Saccharomonospora iraqiensis subsp. iraqiensis | reverse complement strand
CGGTGCCGGGGTCGACGTGGTGCGCGGGCGGGGCCGGCTGGCGGGGGAACGGACCGTCGAGGTGGACACCGGTGCGGGGGCCCCGGTGACGGTGACCGCGCGGAAGGCGGTGGTCGTGGCGACCGGGTCGATCCCCGCGATCCCGCCCGTCGAGGGGCTGCGGGAGATCACCACCTGGGACAACCGGGACGCCACCAGCGCGAAGCGGATCCCGTCCCGGCTGCTGGTACTCGGCGGTGGGGTGGTTGGCGCGGAGATGGCGCAGGCCTACCGGAGGCTGGGCGCCGACGAGGTGACGATCGTGGAACGGGCCGACCGGCTGCTGTCCACCGAGGAGCCGTTCGTCGGTGCGGAACTCGCGGAGGCGTTCGACGCCGAGGGCATCCGGGTGCTCACCGGGGCCGGGGCCGCCCGGGCCGCGCGGGAGGCGGCCGACGGGCCGGTCACCCTCACCCTCGACGACGGCACCGACCTGGTCGGGGACGAACTGCTGGTCGCGACCGGACGCCGGGCGCGCACCGACGACCTCGGCCTGGACACGGTCGGTCTGGAGCCCGGGGGGTTCCTCGAGGTGGACGACCGGCTCCGGGTGCGTGGGGTGGACGGTGACTGGCTCTACGCCGTGGGCGACGTGAACGGTCGCGCGCTGCTCACCCACCAGGGCAAGTACCAGGCCCGCACGGTCGGCGACCTCGTCGCGGGTCGGGAGCAGACGGCGTGGGCCGATCACCGGGCGGTGCCCCGGGTGGCCTTCACCGATCCGCAGGTCGCCGCCGTCGGCCACACCGAGCGGCAGGCCCGCGACGCGGGGGTGGACGTGCGGACCGTGCGCTACGACATCGGCAGCGTCGCGGGCGGTGTGCTGCACGGTCGGGGAGTCGGCGGCACCGCCCAGCTCGTTGTCGACCGTCGGCGCCGGGTGCTCGTCGGCGCGGTGTTCGTCGGCCCCGGGGTCGGTGAGCTGGTGCACGCCGCCACCATCGCGATCGTGGGTGAGGTGCCGCTGGACACGTTGTGGCACGCCGTTCCCGCGTTCCCCACGATGAGCGAGGTGTGGCTGCGGTTGCTGGAGGCCGAACGCGGCTCCGCGTAGGCATTGCCGGTCCGGGGGCGGACCGACGCTCAGCGCCAGATGGCGGCGGCCCATTCCGGATGGTCGATGAACGGGTTGCGGTTGTGCTGGAACTGTTCGTGGATCAGCGCGTTCCGCCTGCGTTCGAAGGCGTCGGGCGGGTCGGCCGCGTGCCAGTCGAGCAGCACCGGGAGTCTGCCGAGCCGGGGAACGGATCCGGTGCCGGTGCGGTCGTCGAGTTCGAGGTCCGGTTCGGCACCGTCTCCCTCGTACCGCACGGCCATGTAGAGCACCATGCGGGCGACATCGCCCCTGACCTCGTCGCGGGGTGCGAAGGAGTCGTCGTCGGTGGTGGTGCCCGGTGCCCCGTCGACCGGTTCGCCGCCGAGGTCGAAGTCCTTGCTGTCCCGGATGCTGTTCACCCGCACGTCCGTCGGTCGCAGGTGGTGCAGGTCGCTGCCCGGCCCGTGCGTCCCGAGGTCGCCGCGGGACTTCGGCCAGACGTGCTCGCGGTTCCAGTCCCCGGAACCGCCGCCGTTGTCGTCGGCGTCCCGGGTCGTCCCGCTGTAGAGGAGCACCACGTCGGCCGGGTCCCCCGGGGCCTCGTCGGTGACCCGCAGGGCCTCCCACACCTCGTCGTAGGTGAGCACGGTGTGGTCGCTGACGATGTCGTGCAGCGCCGTCTTCAGCGACCCCCCGGTGAGCCCCTCGGTTCCGGCGTAGTAACCGTCCGGGACCTCCCGGCCGTGGACGACGTCGTCCCCGCGCGGGGGGTCACTGTCGGGGGAGGCGCCACTGTCGGTCGGACCGGTCGTGGTCACGGAGACGCACGACACCAGCATCAGTGTCGACACGGCCCCCGCGGCTCCCGCCGCTCCTCGCGCGGTTCGTCGACCCACCCGGTCCCCCTTTCCGGACGCGGTGGCGACCACGCCACGCCGGAGACCGTACCGCACCACGCCCGTGTGCCGAGTATTCCGGGCCGCCCCGGGAATCCCGTCCGCAGTCGGTCGGTCCTGGACGCCGGGCACCCCGTGGGGCGTGGGGCGGGGAGCGGCGGCGGCGATCCCGAGGAGGTCGTGTGAGCCGGCACCCGATCAGCGATCACGCGCTGCTCTCGGACCGGCATTCGGCCGCGCTGGTGACCCGGGATGGGTCCGTCGACTGGTTGTGTTTCCCGCGGTTCGACAGCCCGTCGGTGTTCGGTGCGCTGCTCGACGACGACGCGGGCCACTGGTCCGTCCGCCCGGTGGGTCCCGCCGAGGTCGAGCGGGACTACGTCGCGGGCAGCATGGTGCTGCGCACCACCTTCCACACCGCCACCGGCACACTGGAGCTGCGGGACGCGCTGGTGCTCGGCGAGGTCGGCGACCCGCACCGGCTCGGTGCGCACGCGCCGCACCGGTTGGTGCGGTCCGTGCGGTGCACCGCGGGGCGGGTCACGGTCGAGACGTGCCTGCGACCACGCCCGGAGTACGGGGTGGTCGTCCCCGTGCTCACCGGTGTCCACGGCGGCATCCGGGCGAGCGGGGGACCGGACCGGCTGCTGCTGTCCAGCCCGCAGTGGCACACCGTCCACGACGGGGAGGCACACGCCTGCTTCGCCCTCGAATCCGGTCAGTCCAGCCACTTCGCGGTGCAGCGGGCCGGGCTCGGCGACCCGGAGCCCCGCCCCCTCGGGCAGTGGGAGATCGCCGACGCCTTGGACGACACGATCGCCGCGTGGCGGGCGTGGTCCGCGCTGCACCAGCACTACGAGGGCCCCTGGCGGTCACTGGTGCACCACTCCGGCCGGGTGTTGCAGGCGCTGAGCTACCAGCCCACCGGCGCCGTCGTGGCCGCCCCCACCACGTCACTGCCCGAGCGGGTCGGCGGCACGCGGAACTGGGACTACCGCTACTCCTGGGTGCGTGACGCCAGCTTCACCATGCGGGCCCTGTGGGTGGCGGCCTGTCCGGACGAGGCGCACGAGTTCTTCGGGTTCATGACCGCGGCCGCCGCGCACACCCGCCCGCGACGCCCTCTGCAGATCATGTTCGGTATCGGCGGCGAACACGACCTGTCCGAACGGGTGCTGGGCCACCTGTCCGGCTGGTGCGACAGCAGTCCGGTCCGCGTCGGCAACGGCGCGTGGACGCAACCCCAGCTCGACGTCTACGGGGAACTGCTCGACGCCGCGTTCCGGTTGCGCGCGCAACTCGGCGAGCTCGACCCGCAGACCCGCACGTTCCTCGCCGGACTCGCCGACGCCGCGGCGGACCAGTGGCGCAGGCCCGACAACGGCATCTGGGAGGTCCGCGGCGAGCCCCGGCACTTCCTGTACTCGAAACTGATGTGCTGGGTCGCGTTGGACCGCGCGGCGGCGATGGCCGACCAGCTGCGGGCCGCCGACCGTGTGCCGGCCTGGCGTGCCTCGGCGGAGGAGATCGCCGAGGCCGTGCTCACCCGGGGGTTCAACGCCGAGGTCGGTGCGTTCACCCAGTCCTTCGGTTCCGCGGAACTGGACGCCTCCGCGCTGATGCTGCCGATCGTGGGGTTCCTGCCGGGAACCGACGCGCGCGTCGTCGCCACCGTGGACGCGATCGCGGAGCGACTCACCGACGAACGCGGGCTCGTGTACCGGTACCGCACCGACACCGGGGTCGACGGGCTCCCCGGGGACGAGGGTGCCTTCGTGCTGTGCACCTTCTGGCTCGCCCACGCCCTCGCCCTGGCCGGGCGGACCCAGCGGGCACGGGAGGTCTTCGACCGTGCGGCGGGCCTGGTCAACGACGTCGGTCTGCTGGCCGAGGAGGTCGACCCGGTCAGCGGCGCCCAGCTCGGCAACTTCCCGCAGGCATTCAGTCATATCGGCCTGGTGAACGCGGCCTGGGCGATCCATCGGGCGGAGTCCGGCCACCGCGACGACCCGGCGGGGTGATGAGCGGTGGCGGCCGTCGCGTCAGGGACGGGTGCGGGGTCGCCGACCGAGGACGGCGGCCGCGGCGCCGGCGAGCGTT
>NZ_AICW01000716.1 GCF_000430445.1 Saccharomonospora iraqiensis subsp. iraqiensis | reverse complement strand
CCGGGGGACGCGCCCCCTGCGGTGCTGGCCGTCGCCGGGGCCCAGCCCCTAGGCTCGGCGCGTGGCGAGGTACTACGACGTGCATCCGCGCAATCCGCAGCCCCGGTCGATCCGGCAGGTCGTCGACGTGCTGCGGTCCGGCGGCCTGATCGCGTACCCGACGGACTCGGGTTTCGCGCTCGGCTGCACCCTGGGCAACAAGCGCGGCATGGAACGCATCCGGGCACTGCGCGACCTGGACTCCCGGCACCACTTCACGCTGGTGTGCCGGGACTTCGCCCAGCTCGGCCAGTTCGTGCATCTGAGCAACACGGTGTTCCGGGCCGTGCGGGCGTCGGTGCCCGGCCCGTACACGTTCATCCTGCCCGCGACGCGCGAGGTGCCGCGGCAGCTGGCGCACCCGAAGAAGAGGACGGTGGGGGCGCGGATCCCGGACCACGTCACCGCCCGGGCCCTGGTCACCGAACTGGGGGAGCCGCTGGTGTCGAGCACGCTGCTGCTGCCCGGGGACGAGGAGCCGATGACGGACGGGTGGGAGATCCGGGAACGGCTCGGTCACCTGGTGGACGTGGTGCTCGACTCCGGCGACTGCGGCACCGAGCCGACCACCGTGGTCGACTTCTCCGACGACGAGCCGGAGGTGGTGCGCGTCGGCGCGGGGGACCCCGCCCGGTTCACCTGAGCCGGTCAGCTCTTCTCCCTGCCGGTGCGGGCGCGGAACCGGATCTGGTGGGCGGGCACGAACGTCGTGACGATCGTGCGCCACGCGAGGTCCGCGGTGAGCAGCTGGTAGGTGACCACGCCCAGCGCGGCCCCGTCGACCGACGGCATCCACCCGCGCAGCAGTCCCTTGGCCTCGTACCGGTACTGGATGCCCTCCTCGTCGTCCCCGGAGATCTCGAACGCGTTCTTGCGCAGCGCCGCGCGCGGGTCGACCCACACCCACTGCGGCGGGTCCACCGGCCGGAACGTGGGCGGTGCGTCCCCGGCCGGGGCCCACACCGGTCGGGTCGGGGTCGAACTCGCGTCCCGGCGCCACCACGGCAGTGGTGAACGCGGGGACGGTTCCGGCCGGTGTTCCGCCCGTTGCTCCGTCCGTCGCCGGTCCGGTTGCTCCATCGGCACTCCCTCACAACTCCCTCGAATCGAACAATAGTTCGACCGAACGGCGGAGTGTCAAGGCGGGCGCCGCCCGGTGTCACCCGGAACACGGGGCCGCCGGTACCGGTGTTCACTGACCGGAACTTCTGTACTACCTTTTGCGGTGATCTTGCAGGCACGACAGGTCGGGGGTGTGACGATGTCCGGTGGCGAGACCACGATCGATACCACGAAGGCGAGCGTGGCCCGGGTGTACGACGCCCTGCTGGGCGGCAAGGACAACTACGAGGTCGACCGGGTGGTCTACCGGTCGGTGCTGGAGTCCGACCCGCAGGCCCCCGCCACGGCCGTCGCGATCCGCGAGTGGCTGGTCCGCGTCGTGCGCTGGCTCGCGGGCCCGGCGGGCATGGACCAGTTCCTCGACTGCGGCTCCGGCCTGCCCACCCAGGAGAACACCCACGAGGCGGCGCAGCGGCTCAACCCCGAGGCGCGGGTCGTCTACGTCGACAACGACCCCGTCGTCGGGGCGCACGGCCGGGCGCTGCTGGAGGAGAACCCGTTCACCCACTTCGTCGAGGCCGACCTGGCGGACCCGGACGCCCTGCTGGGACACCCCGACGTGACCCGCAACCTCGACCTGGACCGGCCCTACGTGCTGATGCAGTGCAACACCCTGCACCACCTGATGGACGACGAGGACCCGCACGGGATCATGCGCCGCTACATCGACGCCCTGCCGTCCGGCTCGTACGTCGCGCTGTGCCACTTCTGGGACCCGCAGGACGAGGACCCGGAGTCGAGCACGTTCGCCAAGGACATGGAACAGCGCCTCACCGGCAGTTCGATGGGCTCCGGCCGGTTCCGCACCCGGGACGAGATCGCCGCCTACCTGGAGGGCCTCGAACCGGTCGAGCCCGGCCTGGTGCGGCTGCACGAATGGTGGCCCGACGGCCCCCGCCTGACCCCGCTGACGTCGATGGACCGCGTCTTGCTCAGCGGCGTCGCCCGCAAACCCTGACCCGGGGGCGGGGACACCGCACGGGCGGTCGGCGGCCGGCGGCCGACCGCCCGTCTCAGACCATCAGCCCCGGCAGCCCGGCCGGTGTGGCCAGGGACCGGCGTCTGCGCAGCCATACCCGGCGGGTGCCGTCCGAGTAGAGCCGCACGCTGGACAGTTCCCAGCCGGAGAACTCCGCCTGGATGGACAGCTGCACGGTCGTCGAGATCCGCGACACCCCCGGGGGCAGCTGCACCCGGCGGTACTCCCAGTCCCCGTCGACCACCGCTTCCGTGCTCGTCATGGGTCGATCACCTGGATCCCTTCCCCGGTCGCCGAGCCGACCACGACTCGCGAGGTCCGTGGGTCGACGGTAACCGAATCCGGCTGGCGGACGGTGGGGTAGCGGTACCGTTCCTCGGGCTCGCCGCCGCGCATGTCGAACCCGACGACCTCGTTGCGCCGCGGGAGGGTCACCCAGGCCACGTCCGTTCCGGGGTCGTAGGCCAGGCCGTGCGGGCCCGCCGGGACCGGGTACCGCTGGCGCAGCAGGAACGGATCCGGCGAGAACGCGAGCAGCCCGCCGCCGCGGGTGTCGGCGACCAGGATCCGGCCGAAGTCGTCGACGACGGCGTTGGTGGCGCCGTGGCCCGCGCGCAGTCCCCCGGAGAACTCGTCGCCGTCGACGTCCAGCCCGAACAGCGCCGTCCGCTCCCGGTCCAGCACGTACGGGTCGCCGTCGGCGATCAGCACGTCGTCGGCGCTGTAGAGGCCGCCCTCCACGGTGTCGGTGACCCGGCCGTCGGACAGGACGGCCACCGCCGCACGGTTCCGCAGCGCCACGAGGGTGCGCCCGGCGTCGTCGACGACCGCACCCGAGGGCCCGCCACGGACCTCGGTGGTGTCCCGCTCACCACCGGGCAGGGTGACCCGCGTGAGCAC
>NZ_KE387085.1:35755-38594 GCF_000430445.1 Saccharomonospora iraqiensis subsp. iraqiensis | reverse complement strand
GCGACCGACGCCGCCGCGGCCGACGGCGCCGCGACCGACGGTGTCGTGACCGACACCGCCGACACCGGCGACCCGCCGCACGGCACGACCCCCGGGATCGACCCGGACACCGGCAGACCACGCAAGTTCGCCTACCCGCCGAACCTGCTGGTGGTCGACGGCGCCGGGCCGCAGGCCACGGCCGCGGCCGACGTGCTGGCCGAACTCGGTGTCACCGACGTCGCCGTGGTCGGGCTGGCCAAGCGCCTGGAGGAGGTGTGGCTGCCCGCCGACCCGGAACCGGTCGTCCTGCCGCGGACGTCGGAGGCGCTGTACCTTCTCCAGCGGGTGCGCGACGAGGCACACCGGTTCGCGCTCCGGTACCAGCGGCAGAAGCGGTCGAAACGGGTGCAGACGTCGGCGCTGGACAACATTCCCGGCCTCGGGCAGACCCGGAAGGCTGCGCTGATCAAGCACTTCGGCTCGGTGAAGAAGCTGCGGCGGGCCGGGGTCGCCGAGCTCGCGGAGGTACCGGGCATCGGGCGGCGTACCGCCGAGACCGTGCACGCCGCGCTGGCAGGGGACAGTACCGAGACACGAGGGGAGTCGCAGGCATGAGCAACGACGAGGCCAGAGCCTCCGGGATGGAGGTCGCGGTGGTGACCGGTCTGTCCGGTGCGGGCCGCAGCACCGCGGCGAAATGTCTGGAGGATCTGGGCTGGTTCGTCGTCGACAACCTGCCACCCGAGCTGATCTCCACGATGGTCGAGCTCGGCGCCCAGGCGCGCGGGGCGATCACCAGGGTGGCCGTGGTCATGGACGTGCGGTCGCGGGCCTTCACCGACGACCTCTCCTCGGTCATCAAGGAGCTGGACGCGCGCGGCTACAAACCGCGGGTGGTGTTCCTGGAGGCGACCGACCCGGTGCTGGTGCGCCGGTTCGAGCAGGTGCGCCGGGGCCACCCCATGCAGGCCGAGGGCAGGCTCGTGGACGGCATCACCGCCGAACGGGCCCTCCTCGCGCCGCTGCGGGAGGAGGCCGACCTGGTGCTGGACACCTCCGCGCTGTCGGTCCACGACCTCCGGGCCAAGATCGAGGACGCCTTCGGCACCGAGACCGGCACGCGCACGCGGGTCACCGTGCTGTCGTTCGGCTACAAGTACGGTCTGCCGATGGACTCCGACCTCGTGATGGACGTGCGGTTCCTGCCGAACCCGTTCTGGATCCCGGAGCTGCGGGACCAGAGCGGCCTGGACGGCGACGTGCGCAACTACGTGCTCGGCCAGGAGGGTGCCGAGGAGTTCCTCACCCAGTACCACGAGTTGCTGCGCCTGGTCGGGGCCGGGTACAAGCGGGAGGGCAAGCGCTACCTCACCCTGGCCGTCGGCTGCACCGGCGGCAAGCACCGCAGCGTGTCCATCGCCGAGGAGCTGGCGAACCGGCTGTCCAAGGAGGACGGCATGGCGGTCAAGGTGGTGCACCGCGATCTGGGCAGGGAGTGAGCCGGGGATGCGCGCCGTCGCGCTCGGGGGAGGACACGGTCTGCACGCGGCGCTTTCCGCACTGCGACGGCTCACCGCGGACCTGACCGCCGTCGTCACCGTCGCCGACGACGGGGGTTCGTCGGGCAGGCTGCGGCAGGAGCTCGGCCTGCTGCCGCCGGGCGACCTCCGGCAGGCACTGGCGGCGCTCGCCGCCGCGGAGGACGGGGGCACGCTGTGGGCCGAGGTGTTCCAGCACCGCTTCGGCGGATCGGGTGCGCTGACCGGGCACGCCGTGGGGAACCTGCTGCTGGCCGGCCTGTTCGAGGTGCTCGGCGATCCGGTCGCCGGTCTCGACGAGGCGGCCGCACTGCTGGGGATCTCCGGGCGGGTGCTGCCGATGTCGGCCGAGCCGCTGGAGATCGAGGCGGAGGTCACCGGGCTGGAGAACGGGGCCCTCAGCCGGATCCGCGGGCAGGTCGCCGTGGCCAGCACACCGGGGCAGGTACGCCGGGTACGCCTGCACAATCCCGGCCGTCCGGACCGGCCCCCCGTGGCCTGCGCGGACGCCGTTGACGCGGTGCTGAGCGCCGACACGGTCTTCCTCGGCCCCGGGTCCTGGTTCACCAGCGTCCTGCCGCACCTGCTGGTGCCCGGCCTGCACGAGGCGCTGGTGAGCACCAGGGCGACCAAGGTCGTCATCCTCAACCTCATCCCCCAACCGGGGGAAACGGCGGGATTCTCCCCCGAGCGGCATCTGGACGTACTCTCCGAGCATGCTCCGGAACTGACCGTGGACGCCGTGATCGCGGACCGGGACTCGGTGCCCACCCCCGCGCGGCTGCGCCGCGGTGCCGAGGCGCTCGGCGGCCGGGCCCATCTCGCGTCGGTGGCGGCGCCGGGCGGGGCCGGGCGGCATGATCCGGATGCTCTGGCGAGCTGTGTGCGAGAGGCTCTCGGGCGCACCGGGAGCACGGAGGAGGGTCAGTCATGGCCATGACGGCGGCGGTCAAGGACGAGCTGAGCCGACTCAGCGTCACCAAGCCCGGCCCGCGGCGGTCGGAGGTGTCGGCGATGCTGCGGTTCGCGGGCGGGCTGCACATCGTGGCCGGCCGGGTCGTGGTCGAGGCCGAGGTGGACACCGGGTCGGTGGCACGGCGCCTGCGGCGCGAGGTGTACGACCTCTACGGGCACCATTCCGACGTGCACATGATCACCTCGGGCGGGCTGCGCAAGGGCACCCGGTACGTGGTGCGCGTGGTCAACGACGGCGAGGGGCTGGCCCGGCAGACCGGGCTGATCGACCAGCGTGGGCGGCCGGTGCGGGGGTTGCCGGCGGCGGTGGTCTCCGGCGGCCTCGCCGACGCCGAGGCCGCCTG
>NZ_KE387085.1:31873-35655 GCF_000430445.1 Saccharomonospora iraqiensis subsp. iraqiensis | reverse complement strand
GCCCGGTCGCGGACCGGCTCGGCGAACTGCTCGGGGCCGACGTCCCGCTCGCGGGCGACGTCGTCGGCCCGGGTGCGCGGTCGGTGGCCGACGGGCTCGGCGACGGGCAGGTCGCCCTGCTGGAGAACGTGCGGTTCGATCCCCGCGAGACGAGTAAGTCCGCCGACGAACGTGGCGAGCTCGCCCGCGAGTTCGCCACGCTGACCGGCCCCGGTGGCGCGTTCGTCTCCGACGGCTTCGGCGTGGTGCACCGCGAACAGGCGTCGGTGTACGAGGTGGCGCGTGAACTGCCCGCCTACGCGGGCGGCCTCGTGCTGTCCGAGCTGGAGGTGCTGCGGACGCTGACCGGCGATCCGGAGCGGCCCTACACCGTGGTGCTCGGCGGCTCCAAGGTCTCCGACAAGCTCGCGGTGATCGAGGCGCTGCTGCCGAAGGTGGACCGGCTGCTCATCGGCGGCGGTATGTGCTTCACCTTCCTCGCCGCGCAGGGCCACGGGGTCGGCTCGTCGCTGCTGGAGCAGGACATGGTCGGCACCTGTGAGCGGCTGCTGGCCGAGGCGGGCGGCAAGCTCGTGCTGCCGGTCGACGTGGTGGCCGCGGACGCGTTCTCGGCCGAGGCGAACACCCGCACCGTGGCCACCACGGCGCTGGAGGAAGGCTGGATGGGGCTCGACATCGGCCCCGAGACCGTGGCCGAGTTCTCCGCGGCGATCGCGTCGGCGCGGACGCTGTTCTGGAACGGCCCCATGGGGGTGTTCGAGATGGCACCGTTCGCCGAGGGCACCCGGGGTGTGGCCCGGGCGATCGCGGACGCGGACGCGTTCAGCGTGGTCGGCGGCGGGGACTCCGCCGCCGCGGTCCGGGTGCTCGGGCTCGACGAACAGCGGTTCTCGCACATCTCCACCGGCGGGGGCGCCTCGCTGGAGTACCTGGAGGGACGCGAGCTGCCCGGCGTCGCCGTGCTGAGTGAGGAGCAGTGATGAGCCGCAAGCCGCTGATCGCCGGCAACTGGAAGATGCATCTCAACCACCTCGAGGCCATCGCCCTGGTGCAGAAGATCGCCTTCTCGTTGCCGGAGAAGTACTACTCGAAGGTCGACGTGGCCGTGCTGCCGCCGTTCACCGACCTGCGCAGCGTGCAGACGCTGGTGGACGGGGACAAGCTGCTGCTGACCTACGGCGCGCAGGACCTCTCGCCGCACGACTCCGGCGCGCACACCGGGGACGTGTCCGGGCCGATGCTGGCCAAGCTGGGTTGCTCCTGGGTGGTCGTGGGCCACTCCGAACGCCGGGAACACCACGGCGAGACCGACGCCGTCGTGAACTCCAAGGTGCGCGCGGCGTTCAAGCACGAGCTGACGCCCATCCTGTGCGTCGGGGAGTCCCTCGACGTCCGCGAGGCGGGTGAGCACATCGCGCACACCACCGGCCAGCTGATCGAGGGCCTCAAGGGGCTGAAGGCCGAGCAGGTGCGCGACGTCGTGGTGGCCTACGAGCCGGTGTGGGCGATCGGCACCGGGCGGGTCGCCACCCCCTCGGACGCCGAGGAGGTCTGCGCGGCGCTGCGGTCGGCCCTGGAGAGCAAGTACGGCGCCGAGCTCGCCGAGCAGGTGCGCGTGCTCTACGGTGGCTCGGTCAAGTCGAACAACATCGCCGAGCTGATCAAGTGCGACAACGTGGACGGTGCGCTCGTCGGCGGGGCCAGCCTCGACGGCGACGAGTTCACGAAGCTGTGCGCGCTCGCCGCGGGCGGCCCACTACCCTGACGGGGGCGCCGCCTGCGTTACCCTGGAGTTCCGCCACCCGCAGTACACAGAGGATGACATGAAGCTGTTCCTGCAAATCCTGTTGATCGTCTCCAGCGTGTTGCTGATCGTCGCGGTGCTGCTGCACCGGGGCCGTGGCGGCGGGCTCTCGTCGCTGTTCGGTGGCGGGATGCAGTCGAGTCTGTCCGGGTCGAGCATGGCGGAGAAGAACCTGGACCGCATGACACTCGGGCTCGGGGCGGTCTGGATGATCGCCATCGTGGGACTCGGCCTGCTCGTGAAACTCTGATCGATGCGGCGTGCCCGGCGCGGGTACGTCAACTGACTGGTGGGGTGACGAGATCATGGTTGGCGGTCACGCGATACGGGGCACGCGCATCGGTGCGGGTCCGTCCGGCGAGGCGGAGCGGGGGGAGGCCGCCCCGCGTCGCCGGATCTCCTACTGGTGTGCCAACGGGCACGAATCCCGGCCGTCGTTCGCGGTGGACGCGGAGACGCCGGGGGAGTGGGAGTGCCCGCGCTGCGGGCTCCCCGCGGGGCGGGACGAGCAGAACCCGCCGGCGGCTCCGCGCACGGAGCCGTACAAGTCGCACCTCGCGTACGTGAAGGAACGCCGCAGCGACGCCGACGGCGAGGCGATCCTCGCCGAGGCCCTCGACCGCATCCGGCGCCGCCGCGAGCCCTGACGCACCGGTGGTGCCGTGAAGGACTCCTTCGCTGCGTGTGCTGCGGCGAAGGAGTCCTTCACGGCGTCCGGGGCGGGGAAGGGGTCCTGCACGGCACACCCCGCCGGGTCAGGTGACGGGGTAGTGGGCGCGGACGCGGAAGCCGCCGTCCGGGGTCGTGCCGGTGTCGACGTCGCCGCCCAGCAGGCGGGCGCGTTCGGCCAGGCCCGCGAGACCATACCCGCCGCCGGAGGGCAGCGGGGTGTCCGCCGAGGCGCACGGTGCCCCGTTGCGCACCTCCACCCGCACCTGCTCCGGCGAGGTGGTCACGTCGACGTGCGCGGTGGCGCCCGGGGCGTGTTTGCGGACGTTGGTCAGGCACTCCTGGACCGTGCGGTAGGCCGCCGCCGACACCTGCGCGGACAGCGTGTCCGGCAGGTCGTCGGCCGTGAGCCGCACCGGTACCCCCGCGTTCCGCACGAGGTCGTCCAGGTCCCGCAGGTCCGGTGACGGTCCGTCCTCCGCGTCCGAGCGCAGGACCCCGAGCAGGGTGCGCAGTTCCTCCAGCGTGCGGGTGCTCAGGGTGCGGATCGTGGCCGCCGTGCGCCGGGTCTCGTCGTCGGCACTGGCCGCCGAGAGGGCCGAGGCCTGCATCGCGATGAGGGTGATGTCGTGCGAGACCCCGTCGTGCATCTCCCGGGCCAACCGGGCCCGTTCCTCCGCGCGTACCGCCTGGGCGTGCAGCTGCCGTTCGCGGTCCCGGCTCGCCGCGAGCTCGGCCAGCCGGGTGGCCAGCTCCGTCCGGGCACCGATCAGCAGCCCGATCGCCACCGGCATTCCCGCGACGATGACGCCGTAGATCGCGTCGAGCACGTGCATCCGCCAGCTCAACGCCAGCATCTCCGACCACGGCCAGAGCACGAACCGGCAGCACCACACCAGTGCCGCCCCCACCCACACGTGCCAGTGACACTGCTTGCGCGTGGCCAGGGAGCCGAGGGCGAACATCACCGCGAGTTGCGCCCAGCCCGCGAAGAACCCCGGCACCGCCAACACCAGCGCCAGGAACGGCAGCGGTCGGCGCAGCAGCAGCGCCGCGCAGCTCGCGGCGGACAGCCACACCGTGTACGGGGGTGCCTCGTCCGGCACCACCAGCCAGACGTCGAGGAGTGCGACCACGACGAACGCGATGTCGGCCACCCATCCCGGTACGGCGGGGCGGCGTTGGGTGTCCGGGTCGGTGCCGACGAGCTGGTCCACCAGTCGCCGCACCGGACCGCGGGGTGGGGGCGCGGGTTCCGGCGCCCGGTCCGGCGACACCGGGTCCGGCGACACCGGGTCCGGCGTCGCGT
>NZ_KE387085.1:23859-31773 GCF_000430445.1 Saccharomonospora iraqiensis subsp. iraqiensis | reverse complement strand
GGCCGCGCCGGCGAGCGCGGGGTCGGCGACGGTCACCTCGGTGTGCCCGGCCGCCATCAGGAGCGCGCCCCGGCCCCGTCGAGCTGCCCGCGCACGGTGTCGAGCAGTTCGTTCCAGGACGTGTCGAACTTCTCGACGCCCTCGTCCTCCAGCGTGCGGAACACGTCGGGGATGTCGATGCCGACCGCGGAGAGCCGGTCGAACACCTGCTGCGCCTCCCCGGCGGTGCCGGTGACCGTGTCGCCGGTGATCTCGGCGTGGTCGGCGGCGGCGTGCAGCGTCTTCTCCGGCATCGTGTTCACCGTGTCGGCCACGACGAGCCGGTCGACGTAGCGGGTGTCGGAGTACTCCGGGTTCTTCACCCCGGTCGAGGCCCACAGCGGACGCTGCGGGTGTGCCCCCGCCCCGGCGAGGGCGGCCCACCGCTGATCGGCGAACTTCTCCTGGTAGGCGGCGTAGGCCAGGCGGGCGTTGGCGATGGCCGCCTCGCCCCGCAGGGCCAGGGCCTCCCCGGTGCCGATCGCCTCGAGCCGCTTGTCCACCTCGGCGTCGACGCGGGAGACGAAGAACGAGGCGACCGAGCGGATCCGGGACAGGTCGTGCCCGTTGGCCCGGGCCTGTTCCAGGCCCGCGAAGAACGCGTCGATCACGGCCCGGTAGCGCTCGACCGAGAAGATGAGCGTGACGTTGACACTGATGCCGTCGGCGAGGCTCCGGGTGATCGCGGGCAGCCCCTGTTCGGTGGCCGGGATCTTGACGAAGATGTTCGGCCGGTCCACCGTCTTCCAGAGTTCGGCGGCCTCGGCGACGGTGCGGTCGGTGTCCCGGGCGAGTCCGGGGTCGACCTCGATCGACACGCGGCCGTCCTTGCCGTCGGTGGCGACCCAGGTCTCCCGCAGGACGTCGGCGGCCTCCCGGACGTCACCGGTGGTCAGCTCGCGCACCGCCGCGTGGACGTCCGCACCCCGTTCGGCGAGCGAGCGCACCTGCTCGTCGTAATCCTCGCCCTGCGCGACGGCGCCCGCGAAGATGGTGGGATTGGTCGTGACGCCGACGACGTGCCGGTCGCGGATCAGCTCGGCCAGGTTGCCGGACCGGAGCCGTTGCCGGGACAGGTCGTCGAGCCAGATGGACACTCCCGCCCGCGAGAGCTCCGCCAGCCGGTCGGTGTTGGCCATGATCTCATCCCTTTCTGTTGTCGCGCTCGTCGTTGGCCGGGCCGGGTGGGCCGCGGTGTCACCGCGCGGCCCACCCGGTGGCCCACCCGTCCGGGTGCCCGGAGTCAGCGCCGGGCCAACGTCCGGCGGGCCGCGGCCACGACGGCGTCGGCGGTCAGCCCGAACTTCTCGTAGAGCGTGCCGAAGTCGGCGGAGGCGCCGAAGTGCTCCAGGGAGACGGTCTCGCCGCGGTCACCGACGAAGCGGTGCCACGACTGGGCCACCCCGGCCTCGACGGCGACCCGGGCGGTCACCGACGGTGGCAGCACCGCGTCCCGGTAGGCGGCGTCCTGGCGGTCGAACCACTCGACGCAGGGCATCGACACCACGCTCGTGGGCACGCCGTCGGCCTCCAGCGTCGCCCGCGCGGCCAGCGCGAGCTGCACCTCGGAGCCGGTGGCCAGCAGCAGCACCTCCGGCGCACCGTTCGCGGCCTCGGCGAGCACGTACCCGCCCCGGGCCACGCCCTCCGGGTCGGTGCCCTCCAGCACCGGCACGTTCTGCCGGGTCAGGGCCAGGCCGGTCGGGGTGTGCACGTCCTCCAGCGCCGCCTTCCAGGCCGCCGCGGTCTCGTTGGCGTCGGCGGGCCGCACCACGTTGAGGCCCGGGATGGCGCGCAGCGAGGCCAGGTGTTCGATCGGCTGGTGGGTGGGGCCGTCCTCACCGAGGCCGATGGAGTCGTGCGTCCACACGTAGACCACCGGGGCCTTCATCAGCGCCGCCAGCCGCACCGCGGGCCGCATGTAGTCGCTGAAGATCAGGAAGGTCGCCCCGTACGGACGGGTGCCGCCGTGCAGGGCGATTCCGTTGAGGATCGCACCCATGGCGTGCTCCCGCACCCCGAAGTGCAGGTTCCGGCCGTAGGGCTCGGTGGCGAACATCTCCGTCGACGCCGCCGCCGGGCCGAACGAGGACGCGCCCTTGATGACGGTGTTGTTGCTCTCGGCGAGGTCCGCCGACCCGCCCCACAGCTCCGGCAGCACGTCCGCGACGGCGTTGAGCACCTCGCCGGAGGCCTTCCGGGTGGCGATGCCCTTCGCGTCGGGCTCCCAGCTCGGCAGCTTCTGCGCCCAGCCCTCGGGCAGCTCCCGGGTGCGCAGCCGCCCGGCCAGCTCCGCGCGTTCGGGGTTGGCCGCGGCCCAGGCGTCGAACCGTTCCTGCCAGCGCGCCCGGTCGGCGGCGGCGCGGTCGCCGATCCGGCGGGTGTGGGCGAGCACGTCGTCGTCGATGGCGAAGCTGGTCGCCGGGTCGAAGCCCAGCGCCTCCTTCACGGCGGCGACCTCGTCCGCGCCGAGTGCGGCGCCGTGCGCCTTGCCGGTGTCCATCTTGGTCGGGGCCGGGTAGCCGATCACCGTGCGCAGCAGGATGAACGACGGCCGGGTGGTCTCGGCCCTGGCGGCGGCGACCGCCTCCTCGAAGGCGACGACGTCCTCACCGCCCTCCACGACCTGCACGTGCCAGCCGTAGCTCTCGTACCGCTTCGCGGTGTCCTCGGACAGCGCGACGGTGGTGTCGTCCTCGATGGAGATCCTGTTGTCGTCGTAGACGACGACGAGGTTGCCCAGTTCCTGCCTGCCCGCCAGGGAGGACGCCTCCGAGGTGACGCCCTCCTCGATGTCGCCGTCCGAGGCGATCACGTAGATGTGGTGGTCGAACGGGCTCTCGCCCTCGGGCGTCTCCGGGTCGAGCAGGCCCCGCTCGCGACGGGCCGCCATCGCCATGCCGACCGCGTTGGCCAGGCCCTGGCCCAGCGGGCCGGTGGTCGTCTCCACCCCGGGTGTGTGCCGGTACTCGGGGTGCCCCGGGGTCTTCGACCCCCACCGGCGCAGTTGCTTCAGATCCTCCATCTCCAGGCCGTACCCGGCGAGGTAGAGCTGGATGTAGAGGGTGAGGCTGCTGTGCCCCGCGGACAGCACGAAGCGGTCGCGCGCGGGCCACTCGGGGTCGGCCGGGTCGTGCCGCATGATCCGCTGGAACAGCGAGTAGGCGGCCGGGGCGAGGCTCATCGCGGTGCCGGGGTGGCCGCTCCCGCAGTGTTCGACGGCGTCCGCCGCCAGGACGCGGACGGTGTCCACGGCGCGGGTGTCCGTCTCCGTCCAGTCGGCCGGATACCTCCGGCGCAGCAGTGGGTTGTTCTCCGTAGCGGCGATCTCCGACACGAACTCGGCTCCCTGATTCTTCGCACGTTGGCTGTTGCTGGCTACCCCGGTTGCCCGGCCGTGGGCGTGTCCCGGACGATCTTAATCGATCCCGAACAGTGGGGGAAGCGATCTCGTCGACGACACGGGAAAGATGTTCCGGTCAGCCGGACCGGTCGGTCGTCAGCCTAGACGACCCGGCTGCGCAGAGTCAGTGATCGTGGGCACCGGGCGGGCGGGGATGGTGCCGCGCACCCGTGCCGGATCCCGCCGGTGTGACGTGGCTTGCCGCCGTGGGTGCCGCCCGGCGGGGGTGCATCCCGCTCTACTACGATCCGTCAAGATGCCGCGTCCCCGGGGCGCGCGTCCTCACGGAGTCCGAGACAGGGAGCGAGATGTCGTTGGTGAACGCTGCGCACGGGCGCAGTGAGCACACCAGCGCCGTGCATCCCACTGGCGAGTCCCCAGCCGGTGGCCGGCGAGGTATGCGGGACGTCGTCGGCGCGTACGCCGCGCTGGCCAAGCCCAGGGTCATCGAGCTGTTGCTGGTCACCACGATCCCGGCGATGTTCCTGGCGGGACGGGCGATCCCGTCGCCGTGGCTGGTACTGGTCACCCTGCTCGGCGGCACGATGGCCGCGGGCAGCGCGAACGCGCTGAACTGCGTGATCGACGCCGACATCGACAAGGTGATGAACCGGACGAAGCGGCGTCCGCTGGTGCGGGACTCGGTGCCCCGGCGCAACGCCCTGATCTTCGGTCTCGCGCTCGCCGCGGGGTCGTTCACCGTGCTGTACCTGGCGGTGAACCTGCTGGCCGCCGCGCTCGCCGTCGGCACGATCCTGTTCTACATCTTCGTGTACACCCTCGTGCTCAAGCGGCGCACGCCGCAGAACGTCGTGTGGGGCGGCGCGGCCGGCTGTATGCCCGTCGTCATCGGCTGGGCCGCGGTGGAGGGCACCGTGTCCTGGCCCGCCTTCGTGATGTTCGGGGTCATCTTCTTCTGGACCCCGCCGCACACCTGGGCACTGGCGATGAAGTACCGCGACGACTACGAGCGGGCCGGGGTGCCGATGCTGCCGGTCGTGGCGCCGCCCCGGCACGTCGCCCGGCAGATCGTGATCTACTCCTGGGTGATGGTCGGCTGGACGCTGCTGCTGGCTCCGGCGACGAGCTGGCTCTACGCCACCTTCGCCGGACTGGCGGGCGCCTGGTTCCTGTTCTACGCGCACCGCCTGTACGCGGCCGTCGGCCGGGGCGAGACGACCAGGCCGATGGCGCTGTTCCACCGGTCGAACACCTACCTGATGATCGTCTTCTGTGCGCTGGCGGTCGACTCCGCCATCGGACTGCCGGTCCTCGGCCTGCCGTTCTGACCCGCGGCTCCGGTGCCGCGGGGCCACCCGGTCGGGGAGTACCGGGAATGACCCGCGGACGGCGTTCGTTACGGATTCGGCCAGGCTGTTCCCCCGACCCGCGAAGGTGAACCACCGTGTCCGTGTCCCCGCAACACCGGGAACCCGACCGCACCGCCGTTCCGGACGAGGCCGCCACCCCGGACGGGGACGAGGTGGCCGCCGAGCAGCGCTACGTGACGATGCTCTACGAGCGGCTCGACGCAGAACGTGAACTCGCCGACCAGCGGCTCACCGAGGCGCTGGCCGCGACCGGCGGCCCACCGCAGGCACAGGCCGAGCGGGAGGCCGCCACCGCGACCTACAGCGACCGGCTGGCGCAGCTGAACTCGGTGGAGCAGGGGCTGGCCTTCGGCAGGCTCGACTTCGCGCCCGACCGCGACACCGACTCCCCGATCTACATCGGCAGGCTCGGCCTGTTCGACGAGCAGGACGACTACCGCCCCCTGCTGGTGGACTGGCGCGCACCGGCGGCACGTCCGTTCTATCTCGCCACGGCCGCCTCGCCGGACGGTGTCCGCAGGCGCAGGCACCTGCGCACCCTGTCCCGGCGCGTGGTCGGCGTGGACGACGAGGTGCTCGACCTCGGCTCCGGCGAGGGCAGCGACCATCTCGGGCTCGCGGGCGAGGCGGCGCTGCTGGCCGCGCTGGAGCGCGGGCGCACCGGTGAGATGTCCGACATCGTCGCCACCATCCAGGCCGAGCAGGACCGCATCATCCGCGCCGACCCGGGCGGGGTGCTGGTCGTGCAGGGCGGACCCGGCACCGGCAAGACCGCGGTCGCGCTGCACCGTGCGGCCTACCTGCTGTACACCTACCGGCACCAGCTCACCAGCCGCGGGGTGCTCGTGGTCGGGCCGAACAGCACCTTCCTGCGCTACATCGGCCAGGTGCTGCCGTCGCTGGGGGAGACCGGCGTGCTGCTGGCCACGATCGGCGAGCTGTACCCCGGACTGACCGCGACCGGCCTGGACACCCCGGAGGCCGCGGAGATCAAGGGCCGGATCGCCATGACCGAGGTGCTGGCCGCGGCGGTGCGCGACCGGCAGACCGTGCCCGACGACGTCCTGGAGATCCCCGCCGAGGGGGAGGTGCTCACCCTCGACCGCGGGACCTGCGAGAAGGCGCGGGCCAGGGCGCGCGAGACGCTCAAACCGCACAACCTCGCCCGCCGGGTGTTCGTCGACGACGTGCTGGACGCGCTGGCGGCGCAGTCGGCCGCCCGGCTGGAGTCCGACGTGCTCGACGACGTCCCGGACATCCCGCTCGCGGACGACGAGGTGGACGACACACCCCTGCTGGACGCCCGCGACCACGCCACCATCCGGGCGGAGCTGGCCGAGGACGCGGCCGTGGCCGACGCGTTGCAGTCGCTGTGGCCGAAGCTGTCGCCGCAGGAGCTGCTCAACGACCTGCTGACCACCCCGGAACGGCTGGCCTCCGCCGCGCGGGGACATCTCACCGACGACGAGTGCCGCGCCCTGCGGCGCGACCCCGGCGCGCTGTGGACGCCCGGGGACGTGCCGCTGCTCGACGAGCTGGCCGAACTCCTCGGGGAGGACGACACCGAGGCACGCAGGCGCCGGGCCCGCCGGGAGCGGGAGGAGAAGGCCTACGCCGAGGGTGTGCTGCACGTTCTCGAACAGGACGAGGAGATCATCGACGAGGAGGTCGTGCGGGTGCGCGACGTGCTCGACGCCGAACTGCTCGCCCAGCGGCAGGAGGAGGGCAGTGGCCTCACCGCCGCCCAGCGCGCCGCGCGGGACCGGTCCTGGACCTTCGGGCACGTCATCGTGGACGAGGCGCAGGAACTCTCGGAGATGGACTGGCGGCTGCTCATGCGCCGGAGCCCGAGCCGGTCGATGACCGTCGTCGGGGACGTGTCCCAGACCGGGTCGGCCGCGGGCACGTCGAGCTGGTCGGACGTGCTGGCCCCGTACGTCGCCGACCGCTGGCGGCTGCGGGAGCTCACCGTGAACTACCGCACACCCGCCGAGATCATGGAGGTCGCCGCCCGGGTGCTCGCCGAGATCGACCCGGCGCTGTCGGCGCCGGTGTCGGTGCGCGAGACCGGCGTGCCGCCGTGGCAGCGGCGCCTGCCCCGCACCGAGCTGGCGGCGCGTCTGCCGGAGCTGGTGGAGGACGAACGTGCGCGGCTCGGGGACGGCACGCTGGGGGTGCTGTGCCCGGCGGCCGTCGAGGGCGAGCTTTCGGCCGAACTCGCCCGTGCGGGGGAAGCCGCGCCGGACGACCCGGTGCAGACGCCCCGGGTGTCGGTGCTGACCGTGGAGCGCGCCAAGGGGCTCGAGTTCGACGGGGTGATCGTCGTGGCGCCGGACGAGATCGTCGCCGAGTCCGTGCGCGGGGCGAACGACCTGTACGTCGCGCTCACACGGGCGACACGACGGCTCGGTGTCCTACACACGGGTGAGCCGTTGCCCGCGTTGTCAGGCGACGGGAGCGCGGAACCGGGGTCCGGCTAGGGTAATCCCATGCGCAATGCTGGCAAGATCATGACCGCGGCGGTCTGCGCCGCCGCGCTCGCGGCCTGCTCCCCGCCGAGCGAGCAGCCCTCGGACGTGCCGCCGGACACCGGAGCGTCGCCGGGGGCCGGAGCTCCGGAGCAGCCGACCGGTTCGCCGGGGGAGCAGGAGCCGCAGGAGGAGTGCACGGCGGAGGACATCACCGTCACCGAGGAGGGCGAGGCCGGTGGGGAGGGGCCGCAGGTCACCATCCCCGAAGGCTGTGCCGTACCCACCGAACTGGTGACCCGCGAGCTCGACGAGGGGGTCGGGCCGGGTGCCGAACCGGGCGGCATCGTCGAGTTCGACTACACGATGGTCAGCTGGTCGGGTGGCGAGGTCCTCCGCAGCACCTTCGGTGAGCCCGCGACGGAGACCGTCGAGTTCGGTCAGGAGCAGCAGCAGTTCGACGCCTGGGAGGAGGCGCTGGTCGACATCAAGGAGCGCGGCAGGCGCCTGATGGTCGTCCCGGCCGGGGAGATCTCCGAGGCCGACAGCGGTCCCGCGCAGGTCGACGAGGCCGTCGTGATCGTCGCCGAGGTCGTGGCGGTCGACACCCCGCAGTGACCCCGCCCGCCCGTCGGGTGCGCACGGGACGGGCCCGCCCGCGACCGGCGGGCGG
>NZ_KE387085.1:14599-23759 GCF_000430445.1 Saccharomonospora iraqiensis subsp. iraqiensis | reverse complement strand
CGCCGGTGCCCTCGCGCGCGCCGGTGTCGCCCCGGGCGCCCCCCGTGCGGGCCGCGGGCCCGCCGTTGCCGAAAACCACGCCGTGAGCGTATCGACCCGCCCGCCCGGTGAATCGGGTCACTCGACTTCGTGGCCGACTTTGCCCGCCGCGCCGAAATACGACACAATCATGTTGTGAAAAACGACGGGACGTCCGACCGGCGCGGTGGCGACACCGCCACCGGTGGGGACGGTCCTGCCCACACGACCGCCGAGGGGAGAACCAGGCACGAGGTGGCCAGACTACTGCTGGAACAGGGGCCGCTGTCCGCGGTCGCCGTCGCCGAGCAGATGGGGATCAGCACCACCGCGGTCCGCAGGCACCTCGACGCGCTGGTTGCCGACCACGAGGCGGAGACGAGGCAGTCCTCCCGCAGGCAACGTCGGGGGCGGGGTCGTCCCGCCAAGCTGTTCCTGCTCACCGAGCAGGGGCGGGCGCGGTTCGGGCACGCCTACGACGATCTGGCGGTGTCCGCCATCCGGTTCCTCGCCGAGCACGCGGGGGAGGAGGCGGTCCGGGCCTTCGCCGAGCGCCGGGTGTCGGCGCTGGTGGGGCCACACCGTGAGGCGGTGACCCGGCACGGCGGCGCCACCGCCCGGGCCGAGGCCCTGGCGACGGCGCTGACCAGGGAGGGCTACGCTGCGTCGACCCGTCAGGTGGGAACATCGGACGAGTCGACCGGGGCGCAACTGTGCCAGCACCATTGCCCGGTCGCGCACGTGGCGGCTGAGTTCCCGCAGCTGTGCGAGGCGGAGACCGAGGCATTCGCCGAGTTGCTCGGCACACACGTGCAGCGACTGGCGACGATCGCACGCGGCGACGCCGCGTGCACCACACACGTACCCGCCGAGCCGGTGGGTAGCGAAGGGAGACGTCAGCACCTGCCGCGGACGGGCGCGGACGGCCTCGACGGCGCCGACGGCACATCCGGTGTCGCCGGCCCGTCCGGTGCCGGTGGCGCAGCCGGTGCAGATGTTGACAGCCGAACTCCGAACGGAGGGACAACCGCATGACTGCCGCTGCCGAGCAGCGCAATCCCACCGCGCCGTTGAGCCAGGAAGAGACGATCGACTCCCTGGGCAACTACGCGTTCGGCTGGGCCGATCCGGACACGGCGGGCGCGAGCGCCCGCCGCGGGCTCAACGAGGAGGTCGTCGCCGACATCTCCGAGAAGAAGTCCGAACCGGAGTGGATGCGCGACGCGCGCCTGAAGGCGCTGAACCTGTTCGAGCGCAAGCCGATGCCGAACTGGGGCGCGGACCTGTCGGGGATCGACTTCGACAACATCAAGTACTTCGTCCGCTCCACCGAGGAGCAGGCCACCAGCTGGGACGACCTGCCCGAGGACATCAAGAACACCTACGACAAGCTCGGTATCCCGGAGGCGGAGAAGCAGCGCCTGGTCGCCGGTGTCGCCGCCCAGTACGAGTCCGAGGTGGTCTACCACCAGATCCGGGAGGACCTGGAGGCCCAGGGTGTCATCTTCATGGACACCGACACGGGTCTGCGGGAGCACCCGGAGCTGTTCAAGGAGTACTTCGGCTCCGTCATCCCGGCCGGGGACAACAAGTTCTCCGCGCTGAACACCGCCGTGTGGTCGGGAGGCTCGTTCATCTACGTGCCGCCGGGCGTGCACGTGGACATCCCGCTGCAGGCCTACTTCCGGATCAACACCGAGAACATGGGCCAGTTCGAGCGGACGCTGATCGTGGTCGACGAGGGTGCCTACGTGCACTACGTCGAGGGCTGCACCGCGCCGATCTACCAGTCGGACTCGCTGCACTCGGCCGTGGTGGAGATCGTGGTGAAGAAGGGCGGCCGGTGCCGCTACACCACGATCCAGAACTGGTCGGGCAACGTGTACAACCTGGTCACCAAGCGCGCCAAGGCCGAAGAGGGCGCCACCATGGAGTGGATCGACGGCAATATCGGCTCCAAGGTGACGATGAAGTACCCGTCGGTGTTCCTCACCGGCGAGCACGCCAAGGGTGAGGTGCTCTCGGTCGCCTTCGCGGGCGAGGACCAGCACCAGGACGCGGGCGCGAAGATGGTGCACATGGCGCCGCACACGTCGTCGACGATCGTGTCCAAGTCGGTGGCGCGCAGCGGCGGCCGCACCTCCTACCGCGGGCTGGTGAAGGTCAACAAGCGGGCGCACCACTCGAGCTCGACGGTGAAGTGTGACGCGCTGCTGGTCGACACCGTCTCCCGGTCGGACACGTACCCGTACGTGGACATCCGCAACGACGACGTGTCGATGGGCCACGAGGCCACCGTGTCCAAGGTCAGCGAGGACCAGCTGTTCTACCTGATGTCCCGCGGGCTGACCGAGGACGAGGCGATGGCCATGGTGGTCCGCGGCTTCGTCGAGCCGATCGCCCGCGAGCTGCCCATGGAGTACGCGCTGGAGCTGAACCGCCTGATCGAACTGCAGATGGAAGGAGCCGTCGGCTGACATGACGGTCGCCGAGAACAACACCGCGCCCGGCGGCGCACCCGCCCCGGGCGCCGACACCACCGCCTCCGCCGCGGAGGCGGTGGTGCCCGCCGTCTCCCGTGGGGAGCGGTTCACCTCCTACGACGTCGAGGCCTTCGAGGTCCCGAGCGGGCGCGAGGAGAACTGGCGGTTCACCCCGATGAAGCGGCTGCGGGGCCTGCACGACGGCTCCGCGGCCGCCACCGGCCAGGTCACGGTGGACGCCGAGACCGCGCCGGAGGTCCGGGTGGAGACGGTCGGCCGGGACGACGAGCGGCTCGGTGCCGCCGGAACGCCCAGCGACCGCATCGCCGCCCAGGCGTACTCGTCGTTCGAGAAGGCCACGCTCGTCACCGTGCCGGGCGACACGAAGGCGTCCGCGCCGTCCACGGTCCGGCTGACCGGGCCGGGCGAGGGCGAGACCGCCTACGGGCACGTGCAGATCCGGGCGGAGGCGTTCGCCGAGGCCGCCCTCGTGCTCGACCACGTCGGCTCGGGCACCTACGCCGACAACGTCGAGTTCGTCATCGGCGACGGTGCCCACCTCACCGTGGTGAGCGTGCAGGACTGGGCCGACGACGCGGTGCACGTCTCCGAACAGCACCTGCGGCTCGGCCGGGACGCCACCCTGCGGCACATCGTCGTCACGCTCGGCGGTGACCTGGTGCGGGTCAGCCCGACCGCGACGTTCGCCGGCCCCGGCGGGGACGTCGACATGCTCGGGCTGCACTTCGCCGACGCGGGCCAGCACCAGGAGCACCGGCTGTTCGTGGACCACGCCGTGCCGCACTGCAAGTCCAACGTGCTCTACAAGGGTGCGCTGCAGGGCGACAGCGCGCACGCGGTGTGGATCGGCGACGTGCTGATCCGGGCCGCGGCCGAGGCCACCGAGACCTTCGAGCTGAACCGCAACCTGGTGCTCACCGAGGGCGCCCGCGCGGACTCGGTGCCCAACCTGGAGATCGAGACCGGCGAGATCACCGGTGCCGGGCACGCCAGCGCGACGGGCAGGTTCGACGACGAGCAGTTGTTCTACCTGCAGTCCCGTGGCATCCCCGAGGACCAGGCGCGCAGACTGGTGGTGCGGGGGTTCTTCCACGAGATCCTCATGAAGATCGACATCCCCGAGGTGCGCGAGCGCCTCGAAGCGGCGATCGAGGACGAGCTGCAGGCCATCGGCGTCTGACCCGGCACGCACACCCACCCGACACACACGCGAACGAGAGAAACGAAGAGGCATGGCCACACTGGAAATCAAGGATCTGCGTGCCGACGTCGTCACCGACGAGGGCAGCAAGGAGATCCTCACCGGCGTCAACCTGACCATCCGGTCGGGCGAGACCCACGCGATCATGGGCCCGAACGGCTCGGGCAAGTCGACCCTGTCCTACGCGATCGCCGGGCACCCGAAGTACCAGGTCACCTCCGGCGAGGTGCTGCTCGACGGCGAGAACGTGCTCGAGATGAGCGTGGACGAGCGCGCCCGTGCCGGGCTGTTCCTCGCGATGCAGTACCCGGTCGAGGTCCCCGGCGTGTCGATGTCGAACTTCCTGCGCTCGGCGGCGACCTCGGTGCGCGGC
The DNA here is from genome assembly GCF_000430445.1 of Saccharomonospora iraqiensis subsp. iraqiensis. Taxonomy (GTDB): domain Bacteria; phylum Actinomycetota; class Actinomycetes; order Mycobacteriales; family Pseudonocardiaceae; genus Saccharomonospora; species Saccharomonospora iraqiensis. The sequence goes on along the minus strand of NZ_KE387085.1, from coordinate 19,663 downwards.
GAGGCGCCGAAGCTGCGCCACTGGGTGAAGGAAGTCAAGGACGAGATGGGCAAACTGGAGATCCCGTCCGAGTTCGCCGAGCGCAGCGTGAACGAGGGCTTCTCCGGCGGGGAGAAGAAGCGCCACGAGATCCTGCAGCTCGCCCTGCTCAAGCCGAAGATCGCGGTGCTGGACGAGACGGACTCCGGCCTGGACGTGGACGCGCTGCGGGTGGTCTCCGAGGCCGTCAACGAGCACAAGGCGAACAACGACGTCGGCGTCATGCTGATCACCCACTACACCCGGATCCTCAAGCACATCAATCCGGACTACGTGCACGTGTTCGCGGGCGGTAGGGTCGCCGAGTCGGGCGGCAAGGAGCTCGCCGACGAGCTCGAGGAGACCGGCTACGTCAAGTACCTCGACAAGGCCGAGTCCGCGAGCGTCTGAGTCGGGCGGAACGGAAGAGACGATGAGCACGACGGCCCAACCGCGTCCGGTGGACGTCCCGGCGGTGCGCGCGGATTTCCCGATCCTGTCGCGCACCGTCCGGGACGGTAAGCCGCTGGTCTACCTGGACTCCGGGGCGACCTCGCAACGGCCCGCGCCGGTCCTCGACGCCGAACGGCACTACGTCGAGACCGCCAACGCGGCGGTGCACCGGGGCGCGCACCAGCTCTCCGAGGAGGCCACGGACGCCTACGAGGGCGCCCGCGCCACGATCGCGCGGTTCGTCGGTGTCGACTCCGGTGAGGTGGTGTTCACCAAGAACGCCACCGAGGGGGTCAACCTCGTCGCCTACGCGATGAGCAACTCCGCCACGGCCGGTCCCGAGTCGGCGCGGTTCGCGCTCGGCCCCGGGGACGAGGTCGTGGTCACCGAGATGGAGCACCACGCCAACCTGGTGCCGTGGCAGCAGGTGTGCCAACGGACCGGGGCGAGCCTGCGCTGGTTCGGCGTCACCGACGAGGGCAGGCTCGACCTGTCGAACCTCGACGAGCTGATCACCGAGCGCACGAAGGTGGTGGCCTTCGCCCACCAGTCGAACGTGCTCGGCACGGTCAACGATGTCGCGCCGCTGGTGCGGCGGGCCCGCGAGGTCGGTGCGCTGACGGTGCTGGACGCCTGCCAGTCGGTCCCGCACCTGCCGGTGGACTTCCGTGCGCTCGATGTCGACTTCGCCGTGTTCTCCGGGCACAAGATGCTGGGTCCGTCCGGGATCGGCGTGCTCTACGGGCGCCGGGAGCTGTTGGAGGCCATGCCCCCGTTCCTCACCGGCGGGTCGATGATCGAGCTGGTGCGGATGGAGAGCTCGACCTTCGCCGAGCCGCCGCAGCGGTTCGAGGCGGGGGTGCCGATGACGTCGCAGGCCGTCGGCCTGGGCGCCGCCGTGGACTACCTGTCCGCGATCGGGATGGACCGGGTCGCCGAGCACGAGCACGCCCTGACCGCCAGGGCGCTGTCCGAGCTGTCCGCGATCCCCGGGGTGCGCATCATCGGACCGCCCGACACGGAGTCGCGGGGAGCGGCCGTGTCCTTCGTGATCGACGGGGTGCACCCGCACGACGCGAGCCAGGTGCTGGACAGCCTGGGGATCGCCGTGCGGGTCGGCCACCACTGCGCGTGGCCGCTGCACCGTGCCTTCGGCGTCCCGGCGACCGTGCGTGCCAGCTTCTACCTCTACAACGAGCTGTCCGAGGTGGACGCGCTGGCCGACGGGATCCGCGAGGCACAGCGGTTCTTCGGTGTCCACGGCCCGGAGGGGGATCGGCGGTGAACCTGGACTCCATGTACCAGGAGATCATCCTGGACCACTACAAGAATCCGCACGCCCGCGGCCTGCGTGAGCCGTACGACGGGGAGTCCTTCCAGGTCAACCCGACCTGCGGGGACGAGGTGACCCTCCGGGTGCGGCTGGACGGCGACACGGTCGCGGACGTGTCGTACGAGGGGCAGGGCTGCTCGATCAGCCAGGCCTCGACCTCGGTCCTGACCGACCTGGTGATCGGCCGGGAACTCCCGGAGGCGTTCGCGCGGCTGGACGCCTTCACGGAGTTGATGCAGGGTCGTGGCGAGGTGGAACCGGACGAGGACGTACTGGAGGACGGCGTCGCCTTCGCCGGCGTGGCGAAGTACCCCGCACGGGTGAAGTGCGCGTTGCTCGGCTGGATGGCGTTCAAGGACGCTGTGGGCAAGACGTCGACGAGTGAGGTGGAAGCATCATGAGCGAGACCGACACCGCCGACACGGCGGCCGCGCCCGAGCACCGCGAGGGCCGCACCGCGGCGGACCTGCCCGAGCAGGCGCCGCAGGGTGCCGACGTCGCGAAGATCGAGGACGTCGAGGAGGCCATGCGCGACGTGGTGGACCCCGAGCTGGGGATCAACGTCGTCGACCTCGGCCTCGTCTACGGTGTGCAGGTCGACGAGAACAACACCGCCACGATCGACATGACCCTGACGTCGGCGGCGTGCCCGCTGACGGACGTGATCGAGGACCAGACGGCGTCGGTGCTCACCGGCGGCGCGGGTGTGGTCAACGACTTCCGGATCAACTGGGTCTGGATGCCCCCGTGGGGCCCGGAGAAGATCACCGACGACGGCCGCGAACAGCTCAGGGCCCTGGGCTTCACGGTCTGATCCCCCGCGAGTCGCCGCTCGGAACCCGCGAGTCGGCGCTCCGTGCGGGCGAGTTGACACAACCGAACACCAGCCACCCGGACGCGGGCACGGGACGCCACAGTCGTGGTGTTCCCGTGCCCGCGTGCGTGTGTCCCGCGGGGCACTCGGCGGCGCCGTGGTGCGCCGGGTGGTCCGCGCCCCGGACATCCGGGAAGGTCGGTTCGCGGACCTGGGGCGGCGACTCGCGGACCTGGGGCGGCGACTCACGGACCTGGGGTGGCGACTCGCGGACCTGGGGTGGCGACTCGCGGACCTGGAGCGTCGACTCGCGGGCCTGGAGTGGCGACTCGCGGGATTGGGGTGGCGGCTCGCGGGGGTCGGTACGGTGGCGGATATGGGATCGGGTGGACAGCGGCGTACACGGCGGGACGAGGCGGCCGAGGCGAACGGGTTCGCCGAACTCGCCACCGACCCGTTCCGCGCGGACCGGGACCGGCTGGTCGCCTCGCCGTACTTCGCCCGGCTGGGCGGGGTGACCCAGGTGGTCAGCGCGAGCGGGTCGGCGTTGTTGCACAACCGGCTGACCCACAGCCTCAAGGTGGCCCAGGTCGCCCGGTCGATCACCGAGCGGATCACCGCCGACGGGTCGGGTGAGCTGGTCGCGGGGCTCGGCGGGTGCGCGCCCGACGTGGCCGAGGCCGCCGCGCTGGGACACGACCTCGGTCATCCGCCGTTCGGCCACCTGGGGGAGCAGGTGCTCGACCGGATCGCCCGCAACCGGTACGGACTGGCCGACGGGTTCGAGGGCAACGCCCAGACCTTCCGCATCGTCACCACCACCGAGGCCGGTGGCCCCACGCCGAAGGGACTCAACCTCACCGCGGCGACGCGCGCGGCGCTCGCCAAGTACCCGTGGGCCCGGCTGCACCGGCCGCATCCCCATCCCTCGTCGATGGCGACGCCGCCGCGCGGCGCCGCCGAGCCTCCCGAGGCGCCGGGGACCGGCTCGGCGAAGTTCTCCACCTACCTGACCGAGCTGGACGACCTGGAACAGGCGCGGGCGCCGTTCGCCGACCGGATCGAACCGTGGCAGCAGACGGTCGAGGCCTCGGTGATGGACCTGGCCGACGACATCGCCTACGCCATCCACGATCTGCAGGACTTCCACCGGATCGGGGTGTTGCAGCACGCCGAGGTGGCGACCGAACTGGGACGCTGGCTCGACTCCGCCGGTGAGCTCGCCGCGCTGCCGGACGCGGAGCTGCGGGAGCGGCACCGGAGGCCGGGCCGGTCGTTGGAGTACCTGCGGCGCCGGATGCACGCCAAGGATTCGTGGATCACCGACGACGACGCCTTCGCCGACGCCGTGGCCCGGGTACGCGGGGAATTGGTGGACGAGCTGCTCGGTGTCCCGTTCGACGGTTCGGTGGAGGCCGAACAGGCCACGGCGACGTTCTCGGCGCGCTGGACCTCCCGGCTGGTGCACGGGGTGCTGGTCACGTCGTCGCCGTCGGCGCGGACCGGGCACGTCACGCTCCGGCCCGCGCAGTGGCACGAGGTGCAGGTGCTCAAGTTCGTGCACCGTCGGTTCGTGTTGCAGCGTGCGGATCTCGCGCTGCATCAACGGGGCCAGGCCAGTCTGGTGGCGAGTCTGGTGGACGCGCTGGACGGGTGGCTGGCCGACCGGGACGAGTCGGCCCGGCTTCCCCGCCGGTTGCACGACCTGGTGGAGCTGGCGGAGGAGCAGTACGCCGCGCTCGCGCGGACCGCCCCGGAGCTGCTGGTGGGCGCGACGGGGGAACCGGTCCGGGGCACCGACGCGATCCGGGGCCTGGCCCGGGGCCGCGCCGTGATCGATTTCGTGGCGTCGTTGACCGACAGCCAGGCCCAGGGGATGCTCGACGCGATCACCGGCCGGACCGCGCAGCCCTGGTCGGAGCCGTCGGTGTTGTGATCCCGCGCGGCCCGTGGGTGCGGGCGGCGGGCCGAGTGGAGGGGCCGCACCGAGTGGAGGGACGGCGGTATGGCGCGGACCAGACAGGCCCCCGGCGGAGGCCGGGTCGTCGAGGTGGAGCCGGAACGGCTGCGCCGCTGGTTCGCGCGGTTCGCCGAGCGCAACGACGGCGTCGTGGAGACCGCGCTCGGCCCGCGCGAGGTGGTCGTGACCGCGGGCGACGGCACCACCGCCACGGTCTCGGTCCCGTTCGGGCCGTTGGGGACGGACGGGCCGGACGGGACGGACGAAGCGGACGGGACGGGGCGGGTCCGGGACGGGCTCGCCGTCGACCCGCTGGTGGACCACGCGCAGCGGCCCCGGCGGGTCGGACTGCTGCTGGTGCGGCTCGGGGCGCACAGTGTCGGGGTGGCCGAGAACGGCCACGTCACCGTCTCCCGCACCGACCGGCACCTGGTGCAGGGCCGCAGCGCGGCGGGCGGCTGGTCGCAGCAACGCTTCGCCCGCCGG
>NZ_KE387085.1:6866-14499 GCF_000430445.1 Saccharomonospora iraqiensis subsp. iraqiensis | reverse complement strand
GCCGCCCCGGCCGACCCGGCAGGAGCCGCGTCCTCCCCGGCAGGGACCGCCACCGGGGCGTACCCCGCAGCGGCCGCCGCGGAGACGCCGGTCGTTCGGGCGGGTGGTGCTGAGCCTGCTGCTGGTGCTGGTCCTCTCGCTGGCGGGCATGTGGGCCTACCTCGAATACTCCATCGCCCGTGAGGACGCGCTGCCCGGCGACTACGACGGCAGGCCGGCCGCGGGGGAGGGCACCAACTGGCTGATCGTCGGGTCGGACTCCCGGGAGGGGCTCGACGCCGACCAGCGCGCGGAGCTGTCCACCGGGGACGCGGGCGGCGACCGGACCGACACGATCATGATCGCGCACCTGCCGGACAACGACACCCCGGCGACCCTGCTCAGCCTGCCGCGGGACTCGCGGGTCCCGATCCCCGGCCACGGCGTCAACAAGATCAACGCGGCCTTCGCGTTCGGGGGTCCCTCCCTGCTGGCGCAGACGGTGGAACAGGCCACCGGGCTGCGGATCGACCACTACGCCGAGATCGGGTTCGGGGGTTTCGCGAGCGTCGTCGACGCGGTCGGGGGCGTCGAGATGGACATCCCGGAGGAGATGCACGACCCGAAGACCGGGATCACGATCCCCGCGGGACGGCAGACCCTCGACGGGGTCGAGGCGCTCGGGTTCGTGCGGATGCGCTACAGCCCCGCCACCCCACGGTCGGACCTGGACCGGGTGGCCAACCAGCGGAAGTTCATCGGCGCGCTGGCCGGGGAGATCGCCAGTCCCGCGACCCTGCTCAACCCGTTCGCCGTGGTCCCGTTGCTCGGGAGCGGGGCGGACGCGCTGATCCTGGACGAGGACGACCACGTGCACCATCTGCTCGCCCTGGCGTGGGCGATGCGCGGCATCGGCGGCGACGGCGTGGTCACCACGACCGTGCCGGTCACCTCGGCCTCGGCCGAGAACTGGGACGAGAGCAAGGCCGAGGCACTGTTCGACGCGCTGCGGACGGACACGGCGATCCCGGAGAGCGCGCTCAGCGAGTGATCGCCGCACGGCGACCGGGGTGCGGTGACCGCGGGAGCGGTGACCCGGGTGCGCCTCAGCGGGTGGTGGCTCAGCCGGCGGTCCGGGTCCGGAGGACCTGCAGTGCCCGGTCGGCGTGGATCGCCATCCGGAGCTCGCTGCGGATCACCGCGAGCACGGTGCGGTCGGTGTCCAGCACGAACGTGTGCCGCCGCGTGCGCAACGGCCCGCCCAGCGGGCGGCGCACCCCGAACACGGACGCGACCTCGCCCTCCGGGTCCGACAGCAGTGGGAAGTCGAACCCGTGGGTGCGCGCGAACTCGTGCTGGGTGTCGACGGGGTCGGCACTGACCCCGACCCGCTGCGCACCGACCTCGGCGAACTCCGCGCCCAGGTCCCGGAAGTGGCAGGTCTCGGCCGTACAGCCCGGGGTCAGGGCCGCCGGGTAGAAGAACAGCACCACGGGGCCCGTCGCGAGGAACCCGGACAGGCTGCGGGGGTCGCCGTTCTCGTCCGGCAGCGTGAAGTCCGGCGCGTGCTCTCCCTGCTTCATCCGTTCATGATCGCGTATCACCGGACCTGCCCGCGAGCAGGTCCCGCACCCCGCCGGCGGTGACGGCCTCACCGAACAGCTTGCCGCGCCCGGCGACGACACCCAGATCGCGCAGCCGCGCGGCCCGGTCGCCGGTGTGCACTCCCTCGGCACCGATCCGGTGGATGCCGAGTTGCCGCGCCTGTTCCACCAGGGTGCGCAGGTGCTCCTGTGCCCTGATGGCGGCGGCGTCGTCCTCGCCGAGTGCCTCGATCAGGTGCCCGGTCAGCACGACGAACCCGACCGGGAGGTGGTGGATGCGGACGAGGTCGAGGTCGGCGGCCCCGGTCACCGCGAGAGTGATCTTGACGTCGAGATCGGACAGGACCGACAGGGTCTCCAGCGCCTCGCCGCGCGGGTCGGACAGGGCGACACTGTCGGTGCAGATCCGCAGCTTGTGGGCGGGCAGACCGGTCCGGTCCAGTCCGTCCCGGACCATGCCGACGAGGTTGGGGTCGATCGCGAATCTCGTCGGCAGTCGGACACACAGATCCGGTGCGGTGTCGGGGAACTCCCGGTACCAGGTGGCGGAGTCGGACATCGACGTGTCGAGCAGGTGGTGTCCCAGGGCGGTGGTCATGCCCGTGGTGTCGGCCAGCGCGCAGAACGCCGAGGGCCCGAGCGCGCCGTGCTCGGGATGGTCCCACCGCAGCACGGCGTTGACCACGGCCACCCGGTCGCCTCCGTCGAGCGTGACGGTCGGTTCGTAGTCCACGCCGAACTCGCCGTTCTCCAGCGCGCCGCCCACGGCCGCACCCAGGGCGTAGCGGCGGCGGTCCCGCTCGTCCAGCTCGTTCTCGAACAGCATCCACTGCGCCTTGCCGTTCTCCTTGGCGCGGTGCAGGGTGATCTCGGCGGCGCGGCGCAGTTCCTCCCCCGTGCGGCCGTCCGGATCGGTGACCACGATCCCGACGCTGACGTTCACCCCGACACCGGTGCCCTCGACCCACACCGGCTCGGCGAGTGCGGTGGCCGCCTCCTCGACGAGGTCGATCACGTCCGGCTCCGCGAACGCACCCCGCATCAGCACGGCGAAGCCGTCCCCGGACAGCCGGGCGACGACCGCGTCGTGGGCCACGAACTGCTCCTTCAGCGTGCGGGCGACGTACTGGAGCACCGTGTCGCCCGCACCCGGCCCGAGTCCGTCATTGATCACCTTGAAGCCGTCGATGTCCAGGTAGATCAGTGCGAGGCGTCCGCCACCGCCGCTGCCCAGGGCGGCGTCGACCCGGTTGTCGAAGTGGTACGCGTTCGGCAGGCCGGTGAGCGGGTCCTGCGTGTTCTGCTTGCGCAGCTGCTCGCCGAGCAGGTCGAGCTCCCCGACGTCCTCGATCATCAGCACCGGGCTCGGGCCGCCGTCGGTCTCCTCCGAGAGCGTGCCGACGGTCACCCGCGCGCGCAGCGTGCCGTCCCGCCCGTGGGTGATCCCGAGGCGTTCCTGCCGGGGCCTGCGCGCGGGCAGGGAGAGTTGGTCGTCCACGGCGGACGTCAGCGTGGCCGCGTCGCCGCCGGTGGCGGCCAGGTGCGACAACGGCTTGCCCACCAGGTCGTCCCTGCGGAATCCGAGCAGGTCCGTCAACGCCGGGTTGACCGCCCGGATCGTCCCGTCCGCGGCGCCCAGCACGACCCCCACCGGGACCGCGGTGAAGAGGTCGGTGAACCGGCGGGCGGCGGCGTCGGCCTCCGTGCGGGCGCGCGCGTGGACCTCGCCGGCCACCGAGCGCACCAGTTCGTCCAGCGTGGCCCGGTCGAGTGTCACCTGCTCGGCCCGGCCCGCGTCCGGGTCCGCGTCCGTCGGGTCCGCGTCCGTCGGGCCCGCGTTCGTCGGATCCGTGGGCGTGCGTGAGTCGACGAGGTGCGCCATCCACCGGCGCGCGATGTCGGACAGACCTGGTGCCTCACCAGGGTGCGCCACACTCCACCTCACACGTTCCCACAGCCGATCGAGGGTGTCTCCGCCGTCGGGCGCGCCGCCGCCGAGAACGCATCACCGTCGGAGCGCGTCACCGTCGGAGGACACCGCCCTCGGAGGACACCGCCGACGCACCGTCGACGGAAGCCACCCCCGACGAGGCCACTGCCGACGAAGCCACCGCCACCGTAATCCCGCTGCCACCGCAATCCGCGGACATCCGGGCGCGTCGCGTCCGGACCGTGCCGACGTTGCCACCGCATCATGCCGCAGACACGGTGTCCAGCGCCTGGACGGGGCATCTCTTCGCTCTTTAGTGGTCCGTGGTGCTACACTCCGTGATCTCCGTGGTTCAGAGCGGTCGCAGGTGGACGGGAAGGCCGTCGACCGGCACGGGAAGCGAGACGTAGTCCCACCGGGCCCGGTAGTCGGAGGGTACGGACCACCGGTAGTGGCGCAGCATCTCGTGCAGCAGGGCCTTCACCTCGTACATGCCGAAGTGCAGACCGATGCACTTGTGCGCCCCGCCCCCGAAGGGGATCCAGGAATAGCGGTGGGACCGGTCCTCCCGCCGGGACTCGGCGAACCGTTCCGGGTCGAAGGTGTGCGGCGCGGTCCACCGCTGCGGGTCGAAGTGGTTCACCGCCGGTGCGACACTGACCATCGTTCCCTCGGGGATGTGGTGCCCGAGGATCTCGGTGTCGGTCACGGCCGTGCGGGGCAGGGTCGGGACCGGGGCCACCAGCCGCAGTGCCTCCCGGATGACCAGGTCGAGCGAGTGCAGCCGGTCGAGCGCGTCGGTGTCGGGCAGGTCGTCGCCGAGTTCCCGGGACTCCTGCCGCACCCGTTCCTGCCACTCGGGATGCCGGGCGAGGTAGTAGGCGGCGGCGGTCGTGGTGATCGTCGACGTGTCGTGCGCGGCCATCATGAGGAAGATCATGTGGTTGATGACGTCGGCGTCGGTGAACCGTTCGCCGTCCGGCGTCGTCGCGTGTGCCAGCGCGGAGAACAGGTCGCCGGTGTCCTCGGCGCGCTTGCCCGGCAGATGCGTGGCGAAGTAGTCCTCGAGGACCTTCCGCCCGTCCAGCCCCGCCTTGTACCGGCCGCCCGGCACCGGTCGCCGGACCAGCGCGGTGGCCGCACGCACCGTGGCCACGAACGCGCGGTTGAGGGCGTGTGCCTCCGGGCCGGTGCGCATGCCCATGAACACCCGGGTGGCCACGTCCAGGGTGAGCTGCTTCAGGCCGTCGTACAGGCGCCGGTCGCCGCGCCCCCAGGCGGCGACCCCCTCCCGCACGGTCGGGGCGAGCTGGTCGACGTAGCCGACGATCCGGTCGCGGGTGAACGCCTGCTGCATGATGCGCCGGTGCTGCATGTGCTCGTCGAAGTCGAGCAGCATCAGACCCCGGTGGAAGAACCGGTCGATGAGGAAGCGCCATCCCTCCTGGGAGAACGCCTTGTCCTTGTTCACCAGTACGGCCTGGGTCGCCTCGGCGCCGGTGACGGCGACGATCCGGCGCCCGAAGGCGCCGGAGAAGTACACCGGGCCGAACCGTTCGTACCGGCGCAGGCTGTAGTCGACGCCGTAGCGCATCATCATCAGGGAGTGCCCGAGCACCGGGGGTCCGTCGTCCCCGAGCACGGGGGACAGGCCGCTGCCCGCCGGTGCGGGCGCGAGCTCCCGCACGGGCCACCGCCGGTCGCGCAGGTACCGGTCCACCGCCCCCGGCAACGGCAACGCCGTCAACGGCGGCATCCGTTGCCGCACCGTGTCCGCCACGCGGTCCAGGGTCGTGGTCACCGCGATCCACCTCCTCGTCGAGCCGGCCGCTCCCCACTCTCCCGCCTTGTTGGCGCAGTGACAATACCCTGAGGCGGTGACGCGGCGGCCTGCGTCGGGGACACCGTGTCGTTCCCGACGGGATCCGGCGCGGTTCCCGTTCCGCCCCGGGAGGCGTGCAGGATCCGGAAGTCGGACAGCGTCACCCGCCGCGTGCGGCGGCGGTACTCGCCCGTCCGGCCGGGCCAGTTGGTGACCACCCGCCCGTGCTCGTCGCGGTACCAGCTCTCGCACCTGGTCCACACCGAACCCCGCAGACGGCCCTGGATCTCGTCGTCCCAGCGCTGCTCGACCTCCGGCCGGACGTCGAGGGCGACACCCGGCCGCCGCGCGAGCGTGCGCACCGCGTCGGCGATGTAGCGCGCCTGACTCTCCAACATGTGGATGACCGAGCCCCCGCCGAGGTTGGTGTTCGGCCCGTACATCAGGAACATGTTCGGGAACCCGGGGACGGTGATGCCCAGGTGCGCCCGCGCGCCCCCGGACCAGGCCTGCCCGAGTGTGCGCCCGCCGAGCCCGCGCACGGTCATCGGGCCGAGCATGTCCGTGGCGGCGAACCCGGTGCCGTAGATGAGGACGTCCGCCTCGTGGTGGACGCCGCCGCGGGTGGTGACACCGGTCGGTGTCACCTCGGCGACCGGGTCGGTGACCAGCTCCACATCGGGCTCGGCCAGGGCGGGGAGGTAGTCGTTGCTGAACAGCACCCGTTTGCAGCCGAGGGCGTAGTCGGGGGTGAGGCGGCGCCGCAACTCCGGGTCGGGCACCTGCCTGCGCAGGTGCCTGCGGGTCTGCCACTCGAACAGCGGGGTGAACGCCTGCCAGCGGGACAGACAGACCTGGGCGAACTCGGCGTAGAGCCAGAAGGAGAGCCGGTCGGCGGTCTGCAGCCACGGCGCCGCCCGCAGGAGCCTGCGCCGCCACCCGGTGTAGACCCGGTCGCGCTTGGGCATGAGGTACTGCGCCGAGCGCTGGAACACCGTCAGTCCGGCGACCTCGGGCTGGATGCGCGGCACGAACTGCACCGCGCTCGCCCCGGTCCCGATCACGGCGACCCGCCTGCCCCGCAGGTCCACCTCGTGGTCCCACCGCGCGGAGTGGAAGGACGGGCCGCGGAACGTCCCGAGGCCGGGAACGGACGGATAGGCCGGCCGGGAGAGCTGGCCGGTGGCGGGGACGAACACGCGCGTGGCGAAGGTGGTCCCGTCCGTGGCGGTCACCGTCCACCGGCCGGTGGCGGCGTCGAACTCGGCCGAGTCGACCTCGGTGCCGAACCGGACGTGGTTCAGGACGCCGTAGCGCCGGGCGACCCGTTCGAGGTAGGCGAGGATGTCGGGCTGTTCCGCGTACCGGCGCGGCCAGGGGGTGTTGCGGGCGAACGAGAACGAGTACAGCGGCGACGGGACGTCGCAGCCCGCGCCGGGATAGGTGTTGTCCCGCCAGACACCGCCGGGCGAGTCCGCGGACTCCAGCACGACGAAGTCGTGGATCCCGGCCCGGCGCAGTTCGATCGCCGCGGCCACGCCGCCGAAGCCCGCTCCGACGACGAGTGCGGTCGTGCTGATGATCTCCATGCCGGGACGCTAGGGCCCACGTCCCGGCCGGAACAGCGACCCGGGGGACACGTTGTTGATATTTTCGGACACGTGGTGGACTGGGACTTCCCGCGGGGCGTGGCCAGTGTCGCGCTCCTGGTCGACTTCGCGGTCGAGCGTGGCGTTCCGGCGGAACGGGTGCTGGCCGGGACCGGTCTCGACCCCGCCACGGTCGCCGACCCGCTGGCGCAGGTCGAGGCGCAGCAGGAACTCGCGGTGGTGCGCAACCTCCTCGCCGGGTGCGCCGGGGACGCGGCCGAGCTCGGCGAGCGGGTGGGACGGCGTTATCACGCCACCGCCTACGGGATCTGGGGTTTCGCGGTCACCAGTTCCCCGACCGTGGGCGACGCGATCCGTCTCGCCCTGCGCTACGTCGAGCTCACCTACGTCTTCTGCGTGCCCGAGCTGCGGGTGGACGGCGACCGGGTGTACCTGGACTGGCACGCCGACGCCGTGCCCGCCGACGTCCGGCCGTTCCTGCTCGCCCGGGACGTCGCGGCGAGCCGCACCCTGATGTCCGAGCTCCTCGGGATCCGTCCGGGCTCCGAACCCGGCCGGGAACGGATGCGGCTCCCGCGGCGGTTGCTCGACCGCCGGATGCCGCAGGCGAACGACCACACCGCGGCGTTGTGCGAGCGGCAGTGCCGCGAGCTGCTGTCCCGGCGGCGCGAGCGCACCGGCGTGGCCC
>NZ_KE387085.1:1761-6766 GCF_000430445.1 Saccharomonospora iraqiensis subsp. iraqiensis | reverse complement strand
CGGGTGGCGCAACGTGCCCTCCGCGCCGCAGCGCAAGCGCTACCGCGCGGGCGAGGTCGAGCACGAGGTGCGCTACCGGGCCACGCGATCCGGCCCGGTCGTCGAGGACCACCCGGACGTGGCGGTGCTCGACGCCGGTCCGCACCGGGTCGTGCTCGCCGACGCGGGTGTGCGGCGGGTCTTCGAGGTGGCGCGGTACCCGGAGGAGACCGTCGTCGACTCTCCACTCGGGACGGTGACACTGCGGCCGGTGCCCAGGTTCACCGAACCCGGCGAGGACCTCGCGGCCGGGTCGCTGCCCGCACCCATGCCGGGCACGGTGACCCGGATCGCGGTCGCCCGTGGGGACCGGGTACGCGCCGGAGCGCCGCTGCTGTGGCTGGAGGCGATGAAGATGGAGCACCGGGTCGCGGCCCCGGCCGACGGTGTGGTCACCGAACTCCCCGTCACGGCCGGCGAGCAGGTGCGGGTCGGCACGCTGCTCGCCGTGGTCACCCCCACCGACACCGGAACCGACACCGACACGGACACCGAGACCGGCACGGACACCGAGACCGGCAGGGACAGCGACACGGACACGGAGGAGCGGGTATGAGCGACACGGGCGTGAACTTCACCGAGTCGACCGAACGGCAGGAGCTGCGCGCGGCCGTGGCGCGGTTGGCGACGAGCTACGGACACGAGTACTACGCCGAGAAGGCGCGCGCGGGCGGACACACCACGGAACTGTGGGACGAGGCGGGCAGGCTGGGCTACCTGGGCGTGGCGGTGCCCGAGGAGTACGGCGGTGGCGGTGCGGGCATCGGTGACCTCGCCGCGGTGTGCGAGGAGGTCTGCGCGGCGGGCACACCCATGCTGCTGATGGTGGTCTCGCCCGCGATCTGCGCGACCGTGATCGCCCGGTTCGGCACCGACGAGCAGAAGAAGCGCTGGCTGCCGGGCTTCGCCGAGGGCTCGGTGCGGATGTCGTTCGCCATCACCGAGCCGGACGCGGGCTCGAACGCCCACCGGTTGACCACCACCGCCCGGCGCGACGGGGACGACTGGGTGCTCTCCGGGCGCAAGGTGTTCATCTCCGGCGTGGACGAGGCGGACGCGGTGCTCGTGGTCGGCCGCACCACCGACGCGCGGACCGGCAAGCTCAAGCCCGCGCTGTTCGTCGTGCCCACCGACGCCCCCGGCCTGGAGTACCGGGCGATCCCGATGGACCTGGTGTCGGCGGACAAGCAGTTCGAACTCACCCTGGACGACGTGCGGCTGCCCGCGGACGCGCTCGTCGGCTCCGAGGACGCCGCGATCGCCCAGCTGTTCGCCGGTCTCAACCCGGAGCGCATCATGGGCGCGGCGTTCTCGGCGGGGGTGGCCCGCTACGCGCTGGACAAGGCCGTCGCCTACGCCAAGGAGCGGGATGTCTTCGGCTCCCCGATCGGCGCGTACCAGGGGCTGTCGCACCCGCTCGCGCAGATCAAGATCGAGCTGGAGATGGCCCGGCTGATGACCCAGAAGGCCGCGGCGCTCTACGACGCCGGGGACGACTTCGGTGCGGGCGAGGCGGCGAACATGGCCAAGTACGCCGCCGCCGAGGTCGCCATCCGCTCCGTCGACCAGGCGGTGCAGGTGCACGGGGGGAACGGCCTGGCCTCCGAGTACGGCCTGGGTACCCTGCTCGGCGCGGTGCGGGTGGGCCGCATCGCGCCGGTGAGCCGGGAGATGGTGCTCAACTTCGTGGCCCAGCACAGCCTCGGCCTGCCCAAGTCGTACTGAGCACCGTCGGGAGCACCCCGGGCCCCGGCCCGCCGGGCCCGCGACGGCGTGGGCCCGGCATCCGTCGACGAACGAGGAGCACGAGCGTGAGCACACTGTCCGGGAAGACCCTGATCATGTCCGGCGGCAGCCGCGGCATCGGCGAGGCGATCGCCGTGCGCGCGGCGCGGGACGGGGCGAACGTGGCCCTGCTGGCCAAGACTGCCGAACCGCACCCGAAACTGCCCGGCACCGTGCACACCGCCGCCGAGGCCGTGGAGGCCGCGGGCGGACACGCCCTGCCGATCGTGGGCGACGTCCGGGACGACGAGGTCGTCGAGGACGCGGTGCGGCGCACGGCCGAGCAGTTCGGCGGTGTGGACATCGTGGTGAACAACGCCAGTGCGATCGACCTGACGCCGTCGGAGTCGATCCCGATGAAGCGCTACGACCTGATGCAGGACATCAACGCGCGCGGGTCGTTCCTGCTCTCCCGCACCGCGATCCCCGAGCTGCGGAAGGCGGCCAACCCGCACATCCTCACGCTGTCCCCGCCGATCCGGCTGGAGGAGGAGTGGTTCACCGCGGGCCACCTCGCCTACAGCATCGCGAAGTACTCGATGAGTCTGGTCACCGTCGGCCTGGCCGCGGAACTGCGTTCCGACGGGATCGCGGCGAACTCGCTGTGGCCGCGCACCACCATCGACACCGCCGCGATCCGCAACGTCGTCGGTGCCGAGCTGTCCAGCCGGTCCCGGACCCCGGAGATCATGGCCGACGCCGCGCACGCGGTCCTGACCCGGCCCGCGGCGGAGACCACCGGACAGTTCTTCATCGACGACGAGGTGCTCGCCGCCGAGGGGATCACCGACCTGTCCGGGTACCGGCTCGCCCCGAGCGAGGCCGACCTGCAGCTCGACTTCTGGGTCGATCCGGTCGATGGTGCGTGAGCCCCGGCAGGAACGCAGCCGGACCACGCGGCGGCGGCTGGTGGACGCCGCCGTCGCGTGCCTGGGGGAGCTCGGCTGGACCGGGACCACGGTCGGGGTGATCGCCGAGCGGGCGGGGGTCTCGCGGGGCGCGGCCCAGCATCACTTCCCGACCCGCGAGGAGCTCGTGGTCGCGGCGGTGGAGTTCCTCGCCGACGAGCAGATCGCCGAACTGCGCCGGCGGGCCGCCGAACTGCCGCAGGGGCCGTCCCGGGCCTATCCGGTGGCGCGGATGCTGCTGGACCTCTACACCGGGCCGAAGTTCCGCGCCGCCCTGCACCTGTGGGTGGCGGCCTCCACGGACGAGGCGCTGCGCGGGGTCCTCGCGCCACTGGAGACGCGGGTCGGGAGGGAGGCGCACCGGGTCGCCCTGGAACTGCTCGGCGCCGACGAGTCCCGACCCGGGGTCCGCGAGACCGTGCAGGCCACCCTCGACCTGGCCCGTGGGCTGGGGCTGGCGAGCCTGCTCACCGACGACACCCGCCGCCGGGAGCGGCTGGCCCGGCAGTGGGCCACCTTCCTCGAACCGGTGGTGGGCGGGGCCGGGGACTGAGCGGCCGTCCGGCCCCGCTGCGGGGTGGGTGGCGGGCGAGGTGCGCAGTGGGTGGCGGGCGAGCTCGGGGTGGGTGGCGGACGAGGTGAGCGAGCGCTTAGTATGGCACCCGTCGGTGGACGCGCGAGGGCGCGGCACCGGGGTCGCGGAGAAGCCCGGATCCCTCGGCCGAGCGGGAGGTGCGTGCGTGGGTCGTGAGCGGCGTCGCCTGCGTGGTCAGTCCGGCGTGGCGCCGAGCATCCGCAGGGCCAGCGCGGCGTACTCCGCACCGAGGTCGGTGGGGGACTTGCGCGCGCGCTCGCTGTACCACCGGGCCACGTCGATGGCCAACGACAGCACCGCACGGGCCGCGGTCGTGGGGTCGGTGACGGTGAAGTCCCCCGAGGCGACCCCCGCGGCCACGAGGTCGCGCACGATGCGCTCGATCTCCCGGCGCAGGTCGGCGACCACCTCGTACTCCTGCTCGGGCAGCGCCTCCAGCTCGTACTGCACCACACGGGCCACGGTGTGCCTGCGTGCGTGCCAGGCGACGAACCGCTCCACGATCGACCGCATGCTCTCCACGGGCGTGTCGGCGCTCTCGGCGGCGCGCCGGACCAGCGCGAGGGACTGCTCGTGGCCGCTGCGGCTGATGGCGAACAGCAGCGCCGCCTTGGACGGGAAGTGCACGTACAGCGCGGCCGGGCTCATGCCCGCGTTGCCTGCGATGTCGCGGGTGGTGGTGGCGTGGTAGCCGCGCCGGGCGAACGACTCGACCCCGGCCAGCATCAGTCTGCGGGCGGCCTCCGGTTGGACGTCCGGCCACAGCTCGGCGGACAGCGACATCGTCATACCCGAATTGTAAGCGCACGCTTAGTGTGGAGAGGAGAACGGCAGTGACTTCGACCGAGCAGACCCCGTCGGGGGAGAACTCGCTCAACGGCCGTGTCGCCATTGTGACAGGTGCCAGCCGGGGGATCGGCCTGGGTGTGGCCCGGTCGCTCGTCGAGGCGGGCGCGCGGGTGTGTATCACCGCCCGCAAGCCCGAGCCGCTGGCCGAGGCCGTCGAGGAACTGGGCGGCGGCGCGGTGGCGATCGGCGTCCCCGGCAAGGCCGACGACCCGGAGCACCAGGACGAGGCCGTCGCCCGCACGATGGAGGCGTTCGGCCGTGTCGACCACCTGGTCAACAACACCGGGATCAACCCGACGTACGGGCCGGTCCTGGACACCGACACGGACGCGGCGGCCAAGATCTTCGGGGTGAACGTGCTCTCCCCGCTGTCCTGGACCCGCAAGGTCCGCGACGCCTGGATGGGCGAGCACGGCGGGTCGATCGTGAACGTGGCCTCGATCGCGGGGCTGCGCACCTCGCCGGGCATCGGGATGTACGGCGTGAGCAAGGCCGCGTTGATCCGGCTGACGACCGAGCTGGCGCACGAGCTGGCCCCGGCGATCCGGGTGAACGCGGTGGCCCCCGCCGTGGTCAAGACCCAGTTCGCCACGGCCCTCTACGCCGACCGGGAGGAGGAGGTGGCCTCCGCCTACCCGCTCAAGCGGCTCGGCGTCCCCGAGGACGTGGCCGGCGCGGTGTCCTTCCTGCTCTCCGGGCAGGCCGGGTGGATCACCGGGCAGACCCTGGTGCTCGACGGCGGCGTCACGCTGGGCGGCGGCCTGTGACGGCCGCGGGCTTCGACCCGGCCGGGGCGGGGGTCGTCGTCACCGGCGGCGGCAACGGCATC
>NZ_KE387085.1:0-1661 GCF_000430445.1 Saccharomonospora iraqiensis subsp. iraqiensis | reverse complement strand
TCGCGGCCGGGGCGCGGGTGTGCGCGGGTGGGGCCGTGCCGGACGGCCCGGGCGCCGGCTACCCGGCGACCGTGCTCGCGGACTGCACCGACGACCTGCGGATCATGCGTGAGGAGACGTTCGGCCCGGTGGCACCGGTGCGGGTGGTCGACGACTTCGACCACGGCCTCGCGCTGGCCCGGGACGACCGCCACGGACTCGCCGCGACCGTGCTCACCCGTTCGTTCGCGCATGCCCAGCGGGCCTGCCGGGAGCTGCCGGTCGGATCGGTCAAGGTGAACGCCGTGTTCGGCGGTGCCCCCGGCGGGGCGGCCCATCCGCGCGGCGCGAGCGGACAGGGTTTCGGTTACGGCCCCGAACTGCTCGACGAGATGACCGTGACCAAGGTTGTCCATCTCGAACCCGCACCCTGAGCGGGAGGGTCCCGACACGCGACCGGGGGCCGCCCACACCGCGTGGACGGCCCCCGGCGCCACGGGATTCAGGAACCGCTCGGCACCGGCTCCCGGTCGTGGTCGGCACCGGCCCCGTCGAGCCGCTGCTGGAGGCGTTCCCCCTCGACGTCGACGTTGGGCAGTGCCTTGTCCAGCGGCCGGGGCAGCCACCAGGCCGACCGGCCGAGCAGGGCGAGCACCGCGGGAACGATCGTCATCCGGACCACGAACGCGTCGAACAGGACGGCGATCGCCAGGCCGAAGCCGATCATCTTGATCATCGCCTCACCCGAGCCGATGAAGCCGGCGAACACGCTGATCATGATGAGCGCGGCGGCGGTGACCACCCGGGCCCCGTGGGAGAAGCCGGTGACGATCGACTCGTGCGGGCTCTCCCCGTGCACGAAGGCCTCCCGCATCCGGGTCACCAGGAAGACCTCGTAGTCCATCGCGAGGCCGAACACCAGACCGACCAGGAAGATCGGCATCAGGCTCATCACCGGCCCGGTCTGCTGCACGCCGAACACGTCGGCGAGCCAGCCCCACTGGAAGACCGCCACCACGGCACCCAGCGCGGCGACGACGGACAGCAGGAACCCGAGTGCGGCCTTGAGCGGCACCAGGATCGACCGGAACACCACCATCAGCAGCAGGAACGCGAGTCCCACCACCAGGGCCAGGTAGGGCAGCAACGCGGCGTCCAGCTTGTCGGAGACGTCGATGCCCATCGCGGTCTGGCCGGTGACGAGGACGTTCGCGCCGGTGTCCGCGGTGATGCCGTCGGCCCGGTCGCGCATCGAGTGCACCAGGTCCTCGGTCGCGGGGCTGCTCGGTGCCGACGCCGGGACCACGTTGATCATGGCCGTGTCGCCCGCCGGGTTGAACCGCGGCGGGGTCACCGCGGCGATCCCGTCCAGTCCGCGCAGGGTGTTCGCGGTGTGCTTCGCGGCCCCCTGCGGGTCACCGCTGTCCGCGGCGTCCACGGTCACGATCAGCGGTCCGTTGGTGCCGGGCCCGAAGCCCTCGGCGATCAGATCGTAGGCACGGCGCTCGGTGGTGTCGGTGGGCTTGGAGCCGTCGTCCGGCAGGCCGAGGCGCAGGTCCGTCGCGGGGACCGCGAGGACCCCGAGGCCGACGACGGAGAACAGCAGCACCAGCACCGGGCGGCGCAGCACGAAGCGGGACCACCGGGTGCCCGCCCCCGGGCGGTCCGCGGCGGCCCGGGCG
>NZ_AICW01000419.1 GCF_000430445.1 Saccharomonospora iraqiensis subsp. iraqiensis | reverse complement strand
GCGGGCGCACCCCCGCCGGGTGCGAGGTCGCCGGGCAGCGAGACCTCCAGCCTGCGCCCCCCGACCTCGACGACGACGGTGTTGCGGGCCGGTTGGTCCTCCCCGGTGTCCGGCTCACCGGTGAACGGTTCGATCGTGTTGTCGAACTCGGTCTCGATCCAGCGCGTGTGCACGGAGAACCCGGTGTCGTCGCCGACGAACGCCGGGTCCCGCAGGATGGTGCGGTGGAACGGCAGCACCGTCGGCAGGCCCTCGACCACCATCTCGTCCAGCGCCCGCCTGCTGCGCTCGATCGCCTGCCGCCGGTCGGCCCCGGTCACGATGACCTTCGCGAGCATGGAGTCGAACTGCCCGCCGATCACGCTGCCGCTCTCCAGGCCCGCGTCGTTGCGGACGCCGGGGCCCTGCGGCAGTTCCAACCGGGTGACGGTGCCGGGGGCGGGCAGGAAGTTGCGGCCCGCGTCCTCGCCGTTGATGCGGAACTCGATCGAGTGGCCGCGCGGGGCGGGGTCCTCGGTGAACGGCAGCGGGGAGCCCTCGGCGATGCGGAACTGCTCGCGGACGAGGTCGAGGCCGGTGGTCTCCTCGGAGACCGGGTGCTCCACCTGCAGCCGGGTGTTGACCTCCAGGAAGGAGATCGTGCCGTCGTCGCCGACGAGGTACTCGACCGTGCCCGCGCCGTGGTAGCCCGCCTCCCGGCAGATCGCCTTCGCCGAGGTGTGGATGGTCTCGCGCTGCTTGTCGGACAGGAACGGTGCGGGGGCCTCCTCCACCAGCTTCTGGTGGCGGCGCTGCAGCGAGCAGTCCCGGGTGCCGACGACCACGACGTTGCCGTGCTGGTCGGCCAGCACCTGCGCCTCCACGTGCCGGGGGCGGTCCAGGTAGCGCTCCACGAAGCACTCGCCGCGGCCGAACGCGCCCACGGCCTCCCGGGTGGCCGACTCGAACAGCTCCGGGATCTCCTCCCGGGTGCGGGCGACCTTCAGCCCCCGACCACCACCACCGAAGGCGGCCTTGATCGCCACGGGCAGTCCGTGCTCGTCGGCGAAGGCCACGATCTCGTCCGCGTCGGCGGCCGGGTCCTTCGTCCCGGGCACGAGCGGGGCGCCCGCCTTCAGCGCGAGGTGCCGGGCGGTGACCTTGTCCCCGAGGTCGCGGATGGCCTGCGGGGACGGGCCGATCCAGGTCAGGCCCGCGTCGATAACCGCCTGGGCGAAGTCGGCGTTCTCGGAGAGGAAGCCGTAGCCGGGGTGCACCGAGTCGGCGCCCGACCGCGCGGCGACGTCGAGGAGTTTCTCGGTGACCAGGTAGGTGTCGGCGGCGGTGGAGCCGTTCAGTGCGAACGCCTCGTCGGCCATGCGCACGTGCGGCGCGTCCCGGTCCGGGTCGGCGTACACGGCCACGCTGGCCAGCCCCGCGTCTGCCGCGGCCCGGATCACCCGCACGGCGATCTCCCCGCGGTTGGCGACGAGCACCTTGGAAACGGCGGCTGGTTGGGGCACGCTTACCTCCTTGTTCGCTGCTCTGCGAGAGTTTACGGATCCGCCACGTTCAGTCAGACGAGAGAAGGCTCACGTCCGTGGCTCCCTCGAACGCCGTCACCAGTGCGGGAACGGTCTCGAGCCCGGGGCGCGCGCTCCCGTCTCGCCTACCCTGTCGCGTGGTCGGTGAAGGGAGGAGGTCCTCGTGGCTCGGACGTCGCCGCCGCGTCCGGTGGTCGCCACGGTGGTGGTCGCCTGCATGGTCGCCGTGGCCGCGCAGGTCGCGGCCGCGGTGCTGGGCACCGACACGCCGGGCGAGCGGGAGCACCCGCCCATGCCGGACTGCGGCGGAGAGCCGTGCCGGGTGCTCGCGACCACCGTCGTCAACGGTATGTCCGTGGAGCTGCTGGCCGACCGTGCGGGCACGACCGGCAGACTGCGCGCCGGGGACGGCGCCGTCGACACCGTGAGCCGCACGGAGCTGGCCGACGAGGGCGGCCGCCTCACCCGGGACTCCCTGCGCTGCGCGGCCAGCCCGGC
>NZ_AICW01000442.1 GCF_000430445.1 Saccharomonospora iraqiensis subsp. iraqiensis | reverse complement strand
ACGCCGTGTCCGGCAGCGCCGACGACGCCGTACCCGGCAGTGCCGACGACGCCGCCTCCGGCGGGGCCGATGAGCGCACGCGGGAGGTGCTGGTCGGGGCGATGCGCGCGCACGCCAGCACGCGGGAGCGGCTGCCGTCGCTGGAGCGGTTCTACCGCGAAGTCTTCGAGCGCGTCCCGGTGCCCGCGACCGTGCGGGACCTCGCCTGCGGGCTCAACCCGCTGGCCGTGCCGTGGATGGGACTGCCCGCCTCCACCGTGTACCGGGCCTCGGACATCGACGCCCCGCAGATGGCGTTCCTGGACCGCGCCCTGGACCTGCTCGGCGTGCGGCACGAGACCGCCGTGGCCGACCTGCTCGACGAGCCGGTGTCCGCACCGGCCGACCTGACACTGCTGCTCAAGACCGTGCCGTGCTTGGAGAAGCAGCGCGCCGGGGCGGGGTGGGAGCTGCTCGACGCGGTGAACTCGCCGACCCTGGTGGTCACCTTCCCCACCAAGTCGCTCGGCCGGCGCTCGAAGGGCATGTTCCAGACCCACTCGGCCGCGTTCGAACAGTTCGCGGCCGAGCGCCCGTGGCGCGTCGAGAGCTTCGAGACGGACAACGAGCTGGTGTATCTCGTGCACCGGTGATCGCCTCCCGCGCTCCTTCCCCCACCGCCCGTGGCACGGCACTGCGGTGAAGGCCGACACGATGTGTGTGCACGCATGGTCACGAAAACGGTACGGTGGGCGACGACGGCCGGAGGGAAGTGAGGTCCGCGAGCGTGCGTGAGCACATGCGCATCGGCGAGGTGTCCGCCCGTACCGGGCTGTCGTTGCGCACCATCCGCTACTACGAGGAGGTCGGGCTCGTCCCCCCGAGCAGTCGTACCCGGGGCGGCTTCCGCCTGTACACCGAGCCGGACGTCGAACGGCTCGATCTCGTCACCCGGATGAAACCGCTGGGCTTCGCGCTGGACGAGATGCGGGAACTGCTCGCGCTGCTGACCCCGCCGGACCCCGGCACGGACGGGGGTGGACGCACCGAGCGGGACCGGCGGCGGCTGCGCGAGTTCGCCGAGATCGCCGAACGCCGCTGTGCCGAACTGCGCGAGGAACTCTGCGCCGCCGAGGCGTTCACCGCCGCGCTGCGGGACGCGCTCGCCGACGACCGGTCCCACGACACGGGG
>NZ_KE387084.1:213251-217989 GCF_000430445.1 Saccharomonospora iraqiensis subsp. iraqiensis | reverse complement strand
CGACGGTGCCGGGCGGAACGCCCGGGCGGGCACCCGGCGGTCGACGGTGAACTCGAACCAGGGCCACCACCGCGCGGTGAGCAGCGTGGCGCCGCCGATCCCGGCGCGGCGGCGGGCGACCTCCCACTGCACGAGCAGGATCGCGGTGTGCCAGTGCGGCGCGGCCAGCAGCCGTTTCAGCACCGCGGTGGTGAGGTGGAACGGCACATTGCCCACGAGCACGTGCGGATGGCGGGGCAGGCGGTAGCGCAACAGGTCGGCGTGGACGACGTCGACGTGGTCCGGGGTGCGGCGCTCGAGTCGCCGGGCACGGCACGGGTCGACCTCCACGGCGGTCAGCGGACGACCCAGCCGGCCGAGTGGTCGGGTCAGTGCGCCGTCGCCGGCGGCGATCTCGACGATCGGGTGTGGGACGCGGGCCGCGAGGGTGGTGACCGCGTTGATCACCGACCGGTCGACGAGGAAGTTCTGGCCGAGCTCGTGCGGACCGCCCGGAAGGGCAGAAGACATGGGGATACTCCGGTCACGGAGAGAAGTGGGACCGGGCAGCGTCGGATCGCCGCACCGGTATGGCCGAGTCGGGTGCGGCCGAGCCGGAGAGAGGTCGGGCCGCCGTCAGGCGCGGCGCAGCCGCGCGAAGAAGACGGCGCAGAACAAGGTCCCCATGGTCGGAGGATAGCAGTGCGCCGGGCCGACGTATCCGGCGGCCGGGCGCAGGGTGACCTCGGTCGCTTTGACACCCGACGGGGACTCCGCCAGGCTGGACCTCACGGAGGGGAGTACCCGCCCCGCCGGGGTCGTCATTACGGCAGCCCGAAGTGGCAGCCCGGTCCCGGCGCATCACACGCGACACCGTGATGGAGGGGAGACCTCCGGTCCCGTTTTCGTGGAACCGGAGGTCGTGGTGACAGTCGCGTGGTGGGCCTGGGCCGGTGTGCTGGCGGTCATTCTGGTGATGCTGGCGGTCGACCTGATCGCCCACCGCACGGCGCATGTCGTGGGGGTCCGGGAAGCGCTGGCCTGGTCGGGCGTGTGGGTCGCCCTCGGCGTGACGTTCGGGCTCGTCGTGTGGTGGTTCTGGGGCGCCGAGTTCGCGGGCCAGTACTTCGCCGGGTACGTGATCGAGAAGTCGCTGGCGGTGGACAACGTCTTCGTCTTCGCGATCATCTTCAGCTACTTCGGTGTGCCGCGGAAGTACCAGCACCGGGTGCTGTTCTACGGCGTGCTGGGGGCGCTGGTGTTCCGCGCCGCGTTCATCGCCGCCGGGTCGTTTTTGATCGCCAGCTTCTCCTGGATCCTGTACCTGTTCGGCGCGTTCCTCGTCTACACGGGCATCAAGATGGCGCGTCAGGGCGACGACGACACGGTCGACCCGGACCGCAGCATCGTGCTGCGCGCCTTCCGCCGCGTCGTGCCGATGACCGACACCTTCCACGGGCAACGGTTCTTCGTGCGGCAGGCCGGCCGGTGGGTGGCGACTCCGCTGCTGGCGGTGCTGGTGCTGGTCGAGGTCAGCGACATCGTGTTCGCCGTCGACTCGATCCCGGCGATCTTCGCGGTGACGCAGGAACCGTTCCTGGTGTTCACCTCGAACGCGTTCGCGATCCTCGGGTTGCGCGCGATGTACTTCCTGCTGGCCGAGGTGATGCACCGCTTCGTCTACCTCAAGGCGGGCCTCGCGGTCGTGCTGGTGTGGGTGGGCGTGAAGATGCTGCTGCTCGACGTCGTGCACATTCCCACGTGGTTGTCGCTGTCGGTGGTGGCCGCGGTGTTGACCGGCGCGATCGTGGCCAGCTGGGTGCGTACCCGCGGCAGCACCGCCCCGCCCGCGGCACCCGCCGCGCCCGGGTTCACCGACGAGGAGGAGAGCGCCCCGTCGGAGAGCGTCGACTCGCCGTCCGGGAGTGTCGACTCGCGGGCGGGGAGGGACGACTCGCGGGAGTGAGGCTGCTTCAGGCGACGCGGAGGTGGTGCAGGGCGATGCCGGCGGCGACGCTGACGTTGAGGGTGTCCTTGCGGCCGTGGGACCGGATCTCCACCAGCCGGTCGCAGGCGTCCCGGATCTCCGGGGTGATGCCGGCGACCTCGTCGCCGAGCACGAGCGCGACCCGCTCCGGTGGGGCGTAGTCGGTCAGCGGCACGGCGGTCGGGTCGAGTTCGAGACCGACGACGGTGTAGCCGTCGGCACGCAGCGATTCCAGCAGGGCCTGCACGTCGTCGTGCCGGTCGAACGGCATGGTGCGTTCGGCTCCGGCGGCGGCCTTGGCCAGCCTGCGGGTCTGCAGGTCGCGCAGCCGCGGGTCCCGCGGGTCGTCGGCGTAGGTGGGGTATGGGGAGAACCCGGTGACCCACACCCGGTCGAGGCCGAAGAACTCGCCGGTGCGCAACAGCGACCCGACGTTGTGCGCCGAGCGGATGTTGTGCGCCACGACCACGATGCTGCGCCGGGGCTCGGGGGTGCCGTTTCGTTCCACGATCCGCGGAGCCTACCCAGCCGCCCACGGGTGCGGATCAGCGGTGGTGTGCGCGGGCGGTGAGGAAGTCGTCGACGATGCGGGCGCAGAAGTCGGCGCCGACGGGCTCGTGGGTGACCAGCCGGTTGAAGATCAGCGGCCCGACGAGTTGGGCCAGGGCCGTGGCCACGTCGAGGTCGTCCCCGAGTTCGGCGGCGGCGTCCGGGCTGGTGAGCACGGCGTCGAACGGCTGCCGGTACTGGTCGACGATGCGGCGGCGCAGCCTGCGCCGCCCGGGGCGTTCGTCGTCGGCGGCCGGGACGGTGTCCATGCCCAGCCAGGACAGCACGGTCGCGTAGAGGGGGGCGTCCTCCAGCAGCCGGGCCTGCCCGGTGAGCAGGGTGACCAGCCGGTCCCGCAGCGGCCCGCTGTCCGGGGCGGGCGCCACCGGGGGCAGGAGCTGTTCGAAGGCGGTGGCGAGCAGGTCGGTGCCGGTGGCGAAGTGCCGGTACAGCGTGGCGCGGGCCACGCCCGCGGTGCGGGTGACGGCGTCGATGGTGACGGCCTGCACCCCGCCCTCGGCCAGCAGCCCGCTGGCGGCCTGCACCAGCCGGTTGCGCGAGCGCACGACCCGGGGGTCGCGGTCCCGGCCGCCCTCCTCGGGCGGGTCCGGCGGTGTCGCGGCACGGGACTCCGACATGCGCCTCCGATCACTGGTGGTCATCCGCGGTCACCGACAGCGGTAGCCGAGATCCCCTCCCGCCACCCGGCACAACTGTGAGACTATCCGTCTCGTTCCAAGACTGAAAGTCTCGTTTCGTGGAGAGGTCCGGTCCATCATGTCGCACTCCCCCCGCACCCCCGGCCGCACCCGGTGGCGCCGCTTCGCCGCCGTCCTGCTGCCCGCCCTCGGGGCGGTCGGGCTGATGCTCGCCGGGGTGGTGCAGGGCGTGTTGCCCGTCTCGGCCGCCGTGCAGGGCCAGCAACGCCTCAAGGTCTCCGTCGACGAGATCTCCGCGGTCGGGCACGGGGGCTTCCCCCGGTTCTTCCGCACCCGCGACGGCGAGGACCGCACCGTCGTGGCCGTCGGACTCTCCGACGTCGAGGCCCGCGGCCTGTGCACCTCGGGCGCGGTGGACACCCCGCTGGGCCGGTACGTGCTGCGACTGGAGACCGCCCCGGACGCCCCGCCCCTGCACGCGGGCGACCTGCGCATGGCCCTGGAGAGCATCGACGGTGTGGACGTGGCCGGGCAGACGCTGTCGCTCAACCGCGCCGACACCGCCCCCGACGGCACCCCCCGCGACAGCGGCCCGGAGGGCACCCTGCCGATCAACGCCCGCGCCCTGATGATCGGCATCCACGCCGACGTGCGCTGGGTGACCGCCGCCGACCTCGACCTCTCCGGCGTCGACCTCACCCTCGGCCGCGACACCGAGGAGTGCTTCTGATGCCCGAAACCCCCACTACGACGACCCACCCGTCCCCCCGGGACACCGGCCGGTCCCCCGCACGCCGGGGGTGGATGGCCTTCACCCGGTGGCGCCGGTCCCGCCCGTTCTGGGGCGGCGCGTTCGCCCTGGCCGGCGGGCTGACCATCCTGTTCCTGCCCGCCGGGCGGTTCACCGTGCTCACCCTGCCCGGCACCGCCGGGTTCGCCGGGTTCCTGCTCGGCGGACTCATCGCCGCGCTCGGCCTGCTGTGCTGGGCACAACCGGAGCACCGCGGCGTGGCGGGGGTGACCATCGTCATGCTGGCGCTGGCCTCGTTCGTCTACAGCAACCTCGGCGGATTCGGCATCGGCATGCTGACCAGCCTCGTGGGCGGCGCGCTCGCCGTCGCCTGGACCCCGCGCCCCGACCCCACACCGGACGACGCGGCCCGGCCGGTCGGGACCGACGACACACCGACGGATCCGGACCCGGGCACCCCGGCCAGCGAGTAGCGGCCCCACCGCCCACCCGACCGGGTGCGGATCCGCCGGGGGCCGGGTCAGTCGTCCGCCTCGACGCCGCGCCGTTCGAGCTCGGCGAAATCGGCCCGCATCGTCCGGACCACCTCGGGAGGGTGCGGCTCCCAGTCGGTGACCTCGTCGAGCACCCGCAGCGGCTCCCGGGTGCGGTAGGACCGCGTCGGCCTCCCCGGTGGTTCTCACGCATCCTCGGCCCGCCGCCGCAGCAGCGCGCGTTCCCGGTCGTTGCCGGCGAGGTCGGCCGCACGGGCGAACTCACCGCGCGCCTCGTCGTGCCGCCCGAGCCGGGCCAGCAGATCCCCCCGCACACTCG